>NZ_AP022609.1:3768560-4396654 GCF_010729485.1 Mycolicibacter hiberniae | reverse complement strand
ACGAACAGCGGGTGCCGTACTCGGCGGCCAGGTCGGTCAGTTTCACACCGGCGATCCGCGTCACGCCGTCGTCGTCGCGAACGGTGCGGGGCCAGACGTTCGGCGCCAGCTCCAGCAGTTGCTGCGGGCTCTGCGGCCGCGGCGGCAGGCCGTCGGGCTGGATCGCTTCGGCGTGGCGGGGGCCGGCGGGTGGACGTTCACATCCGCCCGGTGCGCTCACGCCCAGGATGCCCAGCCCGTTGGCGATCACCTGGCGGGTGGCCTGACACAGCGCCAGGCGCGCGACGTGCAGATCCGTGGGTTCTTCGTCGCCCTGCGGCAGCACCCGGCAGCTGTCGTAGAAACGGTGGTAGTCGCCGGCGAGGTCTTCGAGGTACCGGCACACCCGGTGCGGCTCACGCAGCGCGGCAGCGGTTTCCAACACCCGGGGGAACTCGCCCAGGTTGCGGATCAGCGCGCCTTCCTTGTCGTGGTTCAGCAGTCCGAGGTTGGCGGTGCTCGGGACCAGGCCCAGTTCGGCGGCGTTGCGGGCCAGCGCGCAGAGCCGGGCGTGCGCGTATTGCACGTAGTAGACCGGGTTTTCGTTGCTCGCCGAGGACCACAGCTGAAGGTCGATGTCGATGGGCGTGTCCACCGAGGAGCGGGTCAGGCTGTAGCGCGCGGCGTCCACGCCGATGGCCTCGACCAGGTCGTCCAGGGTGATCACCGTGCCGGCGCGCTTGCTCATCTTGACCGGCTGGCCGTCGCGCACCAGGTTGACCATCTGTCCGATGAGCACCTCGACCGTTGCCGGGTCGTCGCCGAAGGCCGCCGCAGCCGCCTTGAGCCGGGCGATGTAGCCGTGGTGGTCGGCGCCGAGCATGTAGATGCACAGGTTGAAGCCGCGTTCGCGCTTGTCCAGGTAGTAGGCCAGGTCCCCGGCGATGTAGGCGGGCTTGCCGTCGCTCTTGATCACGACGCGGTCTTTGTCGTCGCCGTAGGAACTGGTGCGCAGCCAGGTGGCACCGTCCTTTCGTAGATGTTGCCTTCTGTGCGCAGCCGCGCGATGGCCTTCGACCCG
This sequence comes from Mycolicibacter hiberniae, assembly GCF_010729485.1. Classification (NCBI taxonomy): domain Bacteria; kingdom Bacillati; phylum Actinomycetota; class Actinomycetes; order Mycobacteriales; family Mycobacteriaceae; genus Mycobacterium; species Mycobacterium hiberniae. The sequence continues at coordinate 4,395,594 of NZ_AP022609.1, read as the reverse complement.
CCCGGAGGTGTGCATCGAGTCTTCGTGGGTGAACACGTCGAAGTCGGTGCCGAACTCGTGCAGCGAGGCCTTGATGTGGGTGAACATCAGGTCGACGCCGATCGCGCGGAACGTCTCCTGGGCATCCGGGCTGTTCAGCGCGTCCGGGGCCTGGGCCTGGATTTGAGCCGCGATATCAGTGATGTAGGCGCCGGCGTAGCCGTCCTCGGGGCGGGCTCGCCCTGGCCGCGGCGATCAGCGAGTTGGCGAACCGGTCGATCTGGGCGCCGTGATCGTTGAAGTAGTACTCGCGGGTCACCGCGGCGCCCTGGTGCTCAGCAGCGGCCCAGCGCGTCACCGACCGCGGCCCAGCGGGTGCCGCCGATGTGGATGGGGCCGGTGGGGTTGGCCGAGACGAACTCGAGGTTGACGTTGAGGTCGGCGAACTCGCGGAATGGCCGTAGTCGGCGCCCGCGGCGACGATGTTGGCCACCACGGCGCCCTGCGCCGAGGCCTCGATGCGCAGGTTCACAAACCCCGGGCCGGCGACCTCGGCCGCGGCGATCCCGTCGGCCTGCTCCAGCGCCTGCGCCAGCCAGCCGGCCAGCTCACGCGGGTTGGCGCCCACCTTCTTGCCCAGCTGAAGGGCCAGGTTGGTGGCGTAGTCACCGTGTTCGGGGTTGCGCGGCCGCTCGACCGTCACCGTCGCGGGCAGCGCGGCGGTGTCCAGGTCGTGCTGGCCAGCACCGCGGCAGCGGTGGTTTTGAGCAATTCGGCCAGATCGGGGGGTCACGAGGCCCCATCCTATGGTCTGTCGTGGTCAGGCCCCGAATCCGTCCGGTTCTCGGCTCGGGGCATTCATGCGCTACTCTGTCAAAGCCCACATGGCGCCGCATTACGCGAGCGCCCCCGTAGCTCAGGGGATAGAGCGTCTGCCTCCGGAGCAGAAGGCCGCAGGTTCGAATCCTGCCGGGGGCACCACACAAAATGCCATCTTTTTGACTCAGCTCGTTCGGCGACTGAATTCCGCAAATTCGGATTCACTTATACGCTTGGCGGGTGACCAGCCCCGTCCTGCGGGTCGTCCCAGCCGACCTGCGCCAACTGGCGCAACGCTGCGCGATGCTGGCGGGCCAGGTCGCACCGCAGTTACCAACACTTCCAGCGTCCGCATGGCAGACCAGCAGTGCAGCATGCAACACCACCAACACTGGCGCCGCACGGCCGCAGCGGCGATGCGCGCCCGGCTGACAGCCAACGCGACAAAGCTCACCACCACCGCCGACGAATACGAGGCGACGGACAACAACGCCGCAGCCGCCCTGACCGCGGTCGCCCAGCGAGCAGGCGGCCCCCCACCCTTGGCCCCGCACTCCGGCGTCGACGCCGGCGCCGGCGCGCTCGGAACCGGCAGGTAGGCCGCGATGTCCGGGCTACCGACACTGACCGAAGTCGAAGACGCCACCTGGGATCACCTGATCGCCAACGCCACCGCCTGGACCAACCTCGCCGACTCCTGGGAAGCCGCGTTCACCGAAGTCCGCGACGCTGCGACCAGGCCCGGCGGCACGCCCTGGACGGCGCCGGCGCCGAAGGCTTTCAGCGCCGATCCGCCGCAGATCTGGTCAAAGTCCACGGTCCAGCCGACGCGCTGCGCAACGCCGCCACTACCGCCACCCGCGGCGCAGACCCAACACAACAACAAAGCCGAGGTGCTCTACGCCGTCGCCGCCGCCGAACGCGATGAATTCCGCGTCGGCGACGACTACGCCGTCACCGATACGTGGCCCTACTACAGCTCCACCGCCGAGCAGGCTCAACGCGAGCAGGCCGCGGCCGATCATGGAAGTTTCATCAAGTCCCGCGTGGCCAACCTGGTCACCAACGAAGACCAGATCGCCCGCGACCTGACCACCGCAACAACAGGTTCTGCACTACTTCGCCTTCGGCGAAGACGGCGCCCATGACTCAACCGGTGCCGGCACGAAACCGCAGACGCCGGCTCCGCTCACACCAGATCCATCAGATGCGGTGCGGCAACGCGATCAGGCGATTGCCGATGATCCCACCGCAGACCCGGCGGCGCGCCGACTGGCCCAGGAACGTCTGGATGACTTGCGGAATTCGCAGTTCATCGGCCCCTGCCAACCGATCCGGTGCTCGGCGACGCGCGTACCCGCGCCCAAGCCAGACTGCAGTTTCAGCGTTTCCTCGAATCCGGGCGGGCCTATTCAGACCGGCCACCTCGACACCCGATCAAGCAACCCAGATGCTCGATCGGTGTGAGTTGCAGGCTCGGGAATTGGTCCTGGGAGGCTTCGCCGACCAGTTGAAATCGGCGGGGGTGTCCCCGGCAGGGATCAGCCAAGCACTCGAAGAGGTGCGAAGCGGCAAGTCGCCCCGACAGCTGATCCACGAAGCGGGGTCTGAAATCTCCACCGGAGTAGGTGGTTTGGGCAGCGGACTCAGTTCGCAGGCGAATGCCCTGCCCCAGGGTAGGCATTGGGGCAACGCTCCGACGTGGTCTGCGGCAGACGTCGATGCCCTTAAGACGCTGGGCCGCAGGGCATTGCCGGTTTCGGGCTCGACCTCTTAGTAACCGCCGATGACATCTGGCAGGGAGCTCCGGCTTACGAAGAATGGGCCAAGCGGACGCAATCTCGGCGGTGCGGTTGGCGGATTCGCCGCAGGGGTAGTTTGGGGTTCGCTAATTGGGCCGGAGGGCAGCGTAATTGCGGGCCTTCTCGGCGCGGCTGGGGGCGGGTTGCTCGGGGACAAGATAGCTACGTGGGGACTGGGCGGATGATGCTGAGCGATCTGATGTTCTGGGTGTTCGCCCTGTGTTTGGCGGGCGGAGTCGTGCTGTCATTTCTCAGTATCGACTGGAAATTGGCGCGGTACAGAATCTTGCGGACTGCTGGCGTCCCGAGCGAGGTGGACTCAATGGTGGGATGTGGACAGATGATGCGCTTCGACGCACCGGTATACCTGTCCGAGAAACCCGCATGGTGGCGAAGATCATTCAAACCGCCGGCACCCCCGCGATGCGGGAGGATCGTTGCCGACGCCATGCGGCGATATCACCATCGCGCTGGGATTCACCGAACCCGAGTGCGGCTCGGACGTCGCAGCGGCGACCCGCGCTGTGCGCGAAGGCGAGACTGGATCATCAACGGATCGAAGATGTTCACCACCAACGGTCACATCGCCGACTACGTGTTCCTGCTCGCCAGGACCAGTCCGGACAAGCCGAAGCACAAGGGACTAACCATGTTCCTGGTACCGCGAGACAGCCCCGGGTTCGAGGCGCAGGCGGTCTGGACGCTGTCGGGGAGCGCACCAACGTCACCTTCTACAGCGACGTGCGTATCGGCGACCAGTGGCGTATCGGCGAGATCGACGGCGGCTGGCAGGTGCTGCGGCTCTCGCTGGAGTACGAGCACGCCTCGGGCTGGGGGCCGCACATCGCCCGTCTTCTGCACCACGCCGAGCAGTGGGCGCAGGCGACCCCACCCGACGGTGGCGCGGTACCGATGAGCCGGCCCGATGTGCGACGCCGAATCGCCAGAGTCGCAATGGAGACCGAAGTCGCCACGTTGCTGCAGCGACGCTGTGTATGGCTCAGCGAGCAGGGCAGACAACCGGTCGCCGAAGGCCCGATGTCAAGGTCTTCAGCACCGAAGCCCTGGAGCGTGCGAGTCAGGACATCGTCGAACTGGTGGCCCTGACGGGGCCCGGGCCTATCTGGACCCGACCTCCCCCGAGCGGGGCAGGTTCGAACAGCTACTCCGGTTCGCCCTCGGTACCACGATCTACGCCGGCACCAGCGAAGTTCAACGATCGATCATTGCGCAACACGGCCTGGGTCTACCCCGTTAGCCTGCGCTACTTACGGGCCGTGCGCGCGCGCGACGGGCGCGAAGCCCGCACTGGCGCCGGCTTCTCGTCCGCCGGCGGCGAGATCGCCTGCTTACACCAGGCCCACAACTGATCTTCGGTGAGCTCGGCACCCTTGGTGCCGAGCTGGAACACGCCGATCTGCGCGAGTGCGGTCAGAGTCGAGTTCAACAGTGTGGTCAGCTGCGCGGGCGTCAGATCCCTGCGAACCAGACCGGCACGCGAACAGGCCGTCACGATCTTGGTGAGAAGCTTCTGATGCGGCTCCCAGATCTTCGCAAAGTCGGTGGGACGTTCGATCTCCAGGCTGAGGTTGTAGATGGTCATGACCCGACCGCCGGACTTCTCCGAGGATTCAGCACGGGAGAGGAATCCGCGGCAGAACGCTTCGAGTTGCTCCATCGGCCCGTCCGCGGCCGCGACCTCCTGGCGGATACTTTCGGTGAACTGACTGGTGACGTCTTCGTAGAGCGCGAGCAGCAGCTCTTCCTTGCCCGCAAAGTGCTGGTAGAAAGCCCGCAGACTCAGGCTGGAGCGATCGATCAGCGTCTGGATGGTGAAGTCGGCTCGCCCGGACTCTTCGATGAGCTCGAGAGCCGTGGCCAGGAATCGCGAACTCCGCGCAAGGGCGCGTGCCCGCGCAGCACTGAGTCGCCGGTCGATGGTTCGCTGTTGCCAGGTCGTGCCGGGGCTGTCCAGTTCGGCTTCGACAATCTCCAACTCGGCGGCGCGCCGCCGAGTGCTTTCTTCGCGTTCATGATGCCTCGAAGGATACGGGATCGCCGGCGAAATTGTCCGTCTACCTACACGAGCATGTTGATTTTCGCCGGCCGCGCCCCGCCATCCCAGCACCGGGCGCGGTACCGATACGCTATCGTGGAAACGCGCATTCTCGTTTTTAACAAATACTTGCTGTCGGGCGTGGCGAAGGAGTACGGCGTTGAGTTCAATCAGCTCTGCAGATATTCCGATCGTCTCGCCGGACGACCACCTCGTCGAGCCGGCCGACCTGTGGACCAGCAGGCTGCCCGCGCGCTACCGGGACGTCGGGCCGCGAATCGTCAGGCACCGCGGACGTATGGACCCCAGTGTCACCTCCGACGTCGCGTTCATTGACGACGCGGGCGGCCGCGAAGCCGACATCTGGCATTACGAAGACGCCCTCATCCCGATCCCGCTCATCAGCGCGGCGGCCGGCTACGAGATCGACGAACTCACCACCGACCCGATCACCTACGACGAGATGCGCCCCGGCTGCTACCGCGTCGCGGACCGTCTCGCCGACATGGATATCGCTGGGATCGAGGCCTCGGCGTGCTTCCCCAACACGCTCGTCCGGTTCTGCGGGCAACGATTCCTCTACGGCAAGGACAAAGACCTGTCCCTGCTCTGCGTCCAGGCCTACAACGACTTCCAGATCGACGAGTGGGGCGCGGGGTCGAACGGTCGGCTGATTCCACTCGGAATCATCCCGCTGTGGGACGCAGAGCTGGCCGCCAAAGAAGTGGAGCGGGTTGCGGCCAAAGGCATGCCCGCCGTCTGCTTCTCCGAGCTCCCCGCACGCCTCGATCTGCCGTCGATCCACAGCGGCTACTGGGACCCGTTCTTCGCCGCCTGCGAACGCAACAACGTCGGCATCATGATGCACATCGGGTCGAGCTCATCACTGACCAAGTCGTCGCCCGACGCCCCGCACGTGGTCACCAGTGCGCTCATGGCGGTCAACTGCACGATCGCACTGGTGGACTGGCTGTTCTCGGCCAAGCTGATGCAGTTTCCCCAGCTCAAGCTGGCGTTCGCCGAGGCACAGGCCGGTTGGATCCCCTATTACCTACAACGCGTCGACGAGGTGTGGGAAGACCGTCGGGGATGGGGCGGTATCCACCCGTTGCTCACCGCGCCGCCGAGCAGCCAGATACCCGGCCGGGTGTGGTTCTCGACCTTCGGCGATCCGGTGGCGTTTCGCATCCTCGACCTCATCGGGCCCGATCAGCTGATGTTCGAGACCGACTACCCGCACAACGACACCAACTGGCCACACAGCACCGAGGTCGCCAACAAGGCGACCGAAGGTCTCGATGAGGAAACCAAGCGAAAGGTATTGTCCACCAACGCGAAGAATTTCTTCGGCTTGGCGTAGGAGAACGGGCGAGGCTTCAAGCGCGAAAAGCGCGACGATCTAGCGCGCCTGCCACTGCGGCGTGCGCTTCTCCAAGAACGCTCGCGGTCCCTCGATCGCATCCTTGGTCAGTGCCACCTTCATGCGGTAGTTCTCGGCCAGCAACTCCGCCTCGTGAATCGGCAGCGTCAGGCCGTTGCGCACCGCCATCCGTGATCCGCGCACGGCCAGCGGCGCATTCGCGTTGACGATCTCGGCGATCTCCCAGGACCGGTCCAACAACGCGGCGTCTGGCACCACCTCGGTGAAGATGCCCAGATCGTAGGCCCGCTGGGCACTGAGCCGCTCATGACGCCCCATGAGCACCAGCCGCATCGCCACCGGAAGCGGCAGGATCCGGGCCAGTCGTACGGCTTCCCGCCCCGACGCCACGCCGATACTCACATGCGGGTCCATCAAGGATGCGCTCTCCGCGGCGATGGTGATGTCCGCCGTGGTGACCAGATCCATACCTGCACCGCACGCGATTCCGTTGACCGCACAGATAATCGGTTTGGTCATCTGCAGCCAGGGCGGTGTCGCCTCCTGCGGGGCATCCCACTGCCGCAGCGAGCTCAGGATGGGTTCGCCTTGGTTGTCGATTCCCGCGGCGTTTTCCATGTCGTGGTCGGCGGCCTTGTTGACATCGGCGCCCACACACAGCGCCCGGCCCGCGCCGGTGATGATCAGGGTCCAGATGTCCGATGACGTCTCGACCTCGGCGTACACCTCGGCCAGCTCGGCGATCATCTCGTCGTTGATGGCGTTGAGCACCTCGGGTCGATTGAGGGTCACACATGCCGTGTGCCCGCGCACCTCGAACTCGATCGTCTGGTATCCCACAGTCCTCACCTTCGCGTTGAGTCGAAATCCGCCGGGTCAGATTCGGCGTGTGGACGGAAACCGAACACGTCGTTGAACCGCTCGCAGTAGCGCGGCCACACATCGGGATTGAGCAGCCGGGGCGGCAGCTGGCCGGCAAAGATCGCCTTCCACTGGGTCGCGGTGGCGACCGCGATATCGCGTGCCGCCTCGACGGTGATTCCGGCGGTGTGGGGGGTCGCCACGACATTGTCCATCTGCAGCAGCGGATCATCAGGCCGGGGCGGTTCGGTATGGAACACATCGAGGCCGGCCCCTGCTATCGCGCCGCTGCGCAAGGCGTCCAGCAGCGCGTGCTCGTCGTGGACCGGCCCGCGCGCGGTGGTGATGAAGTACGCCGTCGATTTCATCGCGGCAAACCGCGCGCCCGAGAAGTCCCTCGGTCTCGGCCGTCAGCGGACAGGTGACCTGGACGAAGTCCGAGCATCGCATCAGCTCGGCAAGCGCGACCCCGACCACCCCGAGTTCTGCTGCTCTGGCCTCGTCCAGATACGGATCGTAGGCGAGCACGTTCATCCCGAACGGAGCGCAGAGTTCCACGAGTCGAGAGCCGATCGCCCCGAGGCCGATGACCCCGAGAGTCTTGCCGAGCAGCTGAGTTCCGCGCAGGGTCAGCCGGTTCTCCACCGGTCCCGCGCGCAGGGCGCGGTCTGAGACGGTGATCTTCTTCGCCAGATCGAGCATGAACCCGAGCGCGTGTTCGGCCACCGCCTCCGCGCCGGGCCCCGAGTTGTTGCACACCGCCACACCGGCACGCGTGCAGGCCTGCACATCGATCACGTCGTAACCGGCCCCGGCAGAACAGACCGCCAACAGGTTCTCGCACCGTGCGATCAGCTCGGCCCCGGCCAGATACTGCGAGGCGCCGGGTAGTGACGCGGTGTCGGTACGGGTGGCCACCTGGTAGCCGTGCGCCGACTCCAGTACCGACCAGTTGCGTTCGGCCGGCGCCGACAGATCCAGCCTGACGACATCGATGTCGGCGGTCTCCAGCACGTCGCCGGCGACGGGTCGGTCCACCGCTCGTATGCCAGCCGCGGGTACGTCCTGCTCACCGGCTTGGCTTGGGCTTCACCTGGGCGGCCTTGAACATGTCGGCCAGCTCGGCGTCAACATTCTTGTAGTCGTTGCGCGCTATGGAGCCGTCCCGGCCCGGCACTACGTCGTACCCGAGCCGCATGTCCTTGTTCTCCATGTGGAAGTACTCGCGGCCGAGCGGCAGTCGGCGGTCCTCGCGCGGCACCTCCATCCAGGCTCGCAGGAAGCAGCGCGCCTTCTTCGGGTCCGTGCTGCTGACGAAATCGGAGCGTGAGTGGCACATCGCAAAGTTATTGGCCACCGCGGCCTCCCCCGATTCGAGCCGGAACTCGACCTGTTGCTCGACGAGTACCCGCCGGAGCAACTCAATGGCCTCATTCTGTTCGGGCGTGAACTCGCGGCCCAGGGTCTTCATCGCGGGCAGGATGCTGCTGTACGTGAAGTTGATGCAGACCCGGCCGTCGACCTGCGAGAACACCGGCACGTCGTACGGCGTGACATCGGGCTGGTCATCGGGCTGCTCGCTGCGACGATGGTGCGGGAACCCCTGGTAAAGAACCGGCAGCAGGTCAGGTCGCTCCGCCAGGATCCGATTGTGCGCCGCGGGGCCGCTGGCGAACTGGCTCTCACCACCGGACAGCGCCGGATACACACACAGCAGCGACAGAATGTCGGCGGCATCGTTGTGCATCGCCAGCTCCGCGCTGGACTTGGTGCCCCGGGCCGGTTGTACACCGTTGGGCAGGATCTCCTCCTGGACCCGAACCAGACGGTCACCGAAGGAGTTGTTGGACACCGGATATCCCAGATGCCAGCAGAACGCCCAGTAGATCCGCTCCAGATCCTCCACGGAGTGCTGCTCGACCGGGAATCCGCGGACGCACGCCAAGCCCTTGCCGAACATCAGGTCGCGATACAGCCTCGCGAGGTCGTCATCGAGGTCGGGATGGCGCACGTCGTCGAAGGTGATGTCGTCTCGGTCCCTTGCCGCTGTCCGCACCAGGATCGACTCCAGCGCCGCCACATTGCGGGCGGACAGGTCGAAGCAGAGTTCCTCTTTGCTGGTGAAGTCAGCGCCGGTCCACGCCATCGAGTCGCTGACCTGTGCGGTGTGTATCGCGGTGGGCATCCCGGGCTCCTGTCGTCGTGCGCGGCCTGTGCGCTTGTCAGCGACCCGTCGACAAAGCACGGAGCGCCAGCGCGCGGGAGCCGGCCGCCTCGGTCATCATCCCGACATCGGTCCCCGCCGAAATGAATCGCAGGCCCAGGCCCACAAACCGTTCCAGCAGTTCAACCGACTTGATACCGGCGATTCCCAGCGCCACGCCGTGTCTACGACAAGCCGCTGCAACAGAGCGTACCGCAGAATGGAAATCATCATTCTCGTAATCGCCGTGGATTCCCATCTCGGCGGTCAGGTCACTCGGGCCCAGCAGGATCATGTCGACACCGGGGACCGCGGCAATCAGGTCACAATCCGCTACGGCTTGCACGGTTTCGATCATGACGGCCACGACCGTCTGGCGCTCCAGCTCGGCGGTGAGTCCGGACGGTTCGAGGGGACGATATCCGCTCACCACACTGGGGCCGGAGATCGACCGCCGCCCGACCGGAGGGAACCTGGCCGCAGCCACCACCGCGGCCGCCTCGTCTGCCGAATTGACATGTGGAACAATAACTCCCACTGCGCCACCATCGAGAACTCGCGCGATCACCCCGGGGTCCTGTGAGGGCACTCGGACCAGGCCCGCGATGCCCGCACCGACGGCGCCCACACACATCAGCGCTGCCGTCTCCAACGACGTCGAGGTGTGCTCAAGGTCGACGTAGATCGCGTCGTAACCGCAGGCGGCAGCGATCGCCGGCACCTCGGGCGTCCGAGAGTTCAGCAGGGCCAGACACAGCACCAACCGGTCGCCGCGCAACTCCGCCCTGAGGTTGTTCCGCATCATGCTGACGTTAGCGGAATGAGAATCACTATTGACGGTGTTCGGTAAACGCCGTTACCGGTGTGGTTACCATGTGCTATGCCGTCCAAGCGCGTTGCCATCGTGGGAGCGGGACTCTCCGACTGCGGGCGGGTGCCCGATATGACCGCGATGGGGCTGATGGCCCAGGCCGCACGCCGTGCTATTGCCGACGCCGGCCTGTCCAAGGACGATATCGAGGGTTTCGGCGGCCACGGGACGCTGCTGCCACCGATCGAGGTCAGCGAGTACCTCGGCCTGGGGCCGCGCTGGGTCGATGCCACCAATGTGGGCGGCTCCTCGTGGGAGGTGATGGCCCGACATGCGGTCGCCGCCATCGCGGCGGGCGAGGTCGACGTCATCCTGCTCACCTACGGCTCCACCGCCCGCTCGGACGTCAAACGGCGAACCCGAGCCTCGGCTGCGGCGATGGGTGCCGGAGGTGCCATGCAGTACGAGGCTCCCTATGGCGCCACGCTGATCGCCAAGTACGCCATGGCCGCCCGCAGGCACATGATCGAGTTCGGCACCACTGCCGAGCAACTGGCCGAGGTCGCGGTCGCCGCGCACGAGTGGGCGGCCGGCAACGAGAACGCCTTCGACCGGGAACGCATCACCGTAGACGACGTGGCGGCCGCGCCCATGCTGGCCGATCCCTTCACCGCCAAACACGTCTGCCTGCGCACCGACGGTGGCGGCGCGGTGGTGCTGGCCAGTGAAGCCGTGGCCCGCAACTGCGCCAAGGAGCCGGTCTGGGTACTCGGTTCCGCCGACGCCGCCTCGCACGTCAGCATGAGCGCCTGGGATGACTTCACCACGTCGGCCGGTGCCCTGTCCGGACCGGCCGCCTTCGCCCAGGCCGGTGTGCGTCCCGCCGATATCGATGTGTGCCAGCTCTACGACTCCTTCACCGCCACTGTGCTGTTCACCGTCGAAGACCTCGGCTTCTGCGCCAAGGGCGAGGGAGGCGCATTCATCGGTTCGGGGGCATTGCGGCCCGGTGGCGCGCTGCCCACCAACACCGACGGCGGCGGGCTGGCCGCCTGCCACCCGGGAATGCGCGGCATGTTCCTCATGGTCGAAGCGGTGCGGCAGCTTCGCGGTGAGTGCGGCGAACGCCAGGTCGAGGATGCCGAGCTCGCCTGCGTACACGCTACCGGCGGCTTCTTCAGTCACAGTGCCACGATGATCCTGGGGAGGCAGTGATGACGAGCCCCGATCGACCCACCATCGACGTGGACAGCGCGGCATGGTGGTCGGCCATCCAGAACGGCAGGCTGCTGGTCAACGCGTGCCGGGATTGTGGCCGAAACTCGCTGCATCACAGGTCGTTCTGCCCACACTGCTGGAGCGAAGACGTATCGCCCAACCCGGCATGTGGCCGCGCAACGCTCTATACCTGGACCGTCGTCCACCAGAACGCCGCTCCTTTCGACGCGCGCACTCCGTATGTGGTCGCCATGGTGGACCTGGCCGAGGGGCCACGCCTGATGACCAACATCGAAAACTGCACCGTCGAGCAGCTCGATGCCGGGCTGGAGCTCATTCTCGACTTTCGCCACGGCGAAGACGGCTTCGCCATCCCGATTTTCACGCCGGCACGCGAGAGGAAATGAAGTGAACAAAGACGACATGATCCTGGTCAGCGTCGACGATCACATCGTCGAACCGCCCGACATGTTTGCCAACCACCTGCCCAAGAAGTACCAGCACGACGCTCCGCGACTGGTGCACGACGCAGACGGCAGCGACCGGTGGCAGTTCCGCGACGTCACCATCCCGAACGTGGCGCTCAACGCCGTTGCCGGCCGGCCCAAGGAGGAGTACGGACTCGAGCCGCAGGCACTCGATGAGATCCGGCCCGGCTGTTACAACGTCGACGAACGCGTCATGGACATGAACGCCGGCGGCATCCTGGGTTCGATGTGCTTTCCCTCCTTCCCGGGCTTCGCCGGGCGGCTGTTCGCCACCGAGGACCACGACTTCTCCCTGGCACTCATCCAGGCCTACAACGACTGGCACGTCGAGGAGTGGTGTGGCGCCTATCCGGCCCGGTTCATCCCGATGACGCTGCCCGTGATCTGGGATCCCGCAGCATGCGCCAAGGAGATTCGCCGCAACGCCGCCCGCGGCGTGCACTCGATGACCTTCACCGAGAACCCGGCGGCGATGGGCTACCCGAGTTTCCACGACCTGGAGCACTGGAAACCCATGTGGGATGCGCTGGTCGACACCGATACCGTGCTCAATGTGCACATCGGCTCCTCGGGTCGACTGGCCATCACCGCACCGGACGCTCCGATGGATGTGATGATCACCCTGCAGCCGATGAACATCGTGCAGGCCGCCGCGGATCTGCTGTGGTCCAAGCCGGTCAAGGCCTACCCGGACCTCAAGATCGCGCTGTCCGAGGGCGGCACCGGGTGGATCCCGTATTTCCTCGACCGTGTCGACCGCACCTACGAGATGCACTCGACGTGGACCGGTCAGGACTTCGGTCAGCAGAAACCCTCGGAGTTCTTCCGCGACCATTTTCTGACCTGCTTCATCTCCGACCCGGTCGGGGTGGAACTGCGCAACAAGATCGGCGTCGACAACATCTGCTGGGAGGCCGACTACCCGCACTCGGACTCCATGTGGCCCAGCGCCCCCGAGGAACTCGATGCGGTGCTCAAGCAGTTCGACGTACCCGACGCCGACATCAACAAGATGACCCACGAGAACGCCATGCGCTGGTATCACTGGGACCCGTTCACCCACATCACCCGCGAGCAGGCCACCGTCGGAAGTCTGCGCAAGGCCGCCGAGGGCCACGATGTCTCGATTCAGGCGCTGTCCAAACGGGACCACAGTAGCCAGTCGTCGGACTGGCAGGCCCAGATCAAAGAGGCCACCGTCAACGTCAGCGGTTCCGACTGACGTCTGGCGATCAATCTGCTGCGACCAGGCGGTCGGCCACCACCCGTGGCCGACCGGCCGCATGCTCGTGCAACCTGTTGCGCGCCACCTTGCCGTTGGCATTGACCGGCAGCGGCTGATCCCAGAACACCAATTCCTCGGGCAGCTTGTACTTGGGCAGTCCGGCCGACACCAGCGCCGCAGTCAACTCTGCCAGCGACAACTCCGCGTCGCCGTCGAGCACCAGAGCCAGGGCCAATCGCTCTCCGGTGGTCGCATCGGGAACCGAGTACGCCGCGCATTCGCCGACACCGGCTATCGCGGCCACCGCCTGCTCGACCTCGGCAGCGGGAATCTTCATCCCGTTGCGGATCACGATGTCCTTGATCCGCCCCACGATGCGGACCCGTCCGCCGTCGACCTCGGCGACGTCGCCGGTGCGGAACCACTCTCCGTCGAAGGCGTTGTCGTCGGCGGCGGGATCGGTATAACCCAGAAAGGTGTGCGGACCACGGATGCAACACTCCGCCGAATCCCCGCTCGAACCCAGTCGCACCTCGACATCGGCCAGCGGCACTCCGTCGTCGGCATGTCGCACCTGCCGGGCGTCCGTCCGCTGCCCGGAGGTGCTGACCGGGACCTCCGAGGATCCATACGCTCGCATCACGACGATGCCGAAGTCATCCTCGACGCGTTCGACGATCCGTGGGTCGAGCATGGTGCCGCCAAGATATACCGCACGCAGCGGCACCGGACTTTCCCGTGCCACCGCCTCGTCGAGCAGCCGGTCCAGCAGGCGGTCGGGTCCGCCGTACCACGTCGCCCCGCTGGACAATAGGAAGTCGCACGTCCCCGCGGGATCCCAACGGTCCTCCAGCACGATCGGCGCCGCAAGCATGGGACCGATGAACAAGGCCTGCACCACACCGGTGACAGACGCCAGCGGGCTGATCAGGAAGATCCGGTCCGCCGGCCCCAGTCCGGCGGCGGCGATGTAGTTGGCGGACGCCTTGTGCAGGGTGCTCAGCGAGTGCACCACCCCCTTGGGCTCGGCGGTGGTCCCCGAGGTGTACAGCACAAACGACGGTTCATCGGCGGGCCGGTGGGGCCGATGCGGTGCCGGTGCCCTGAACGAGTCACCCTCTGAGCTCGCGATCCACCTGCACCTCGTGGCCAGCTCTTCGGCCGCCGTCGGCCAGTTCGGCGCCAAACCGAACGATGCCCCGGTGCGATCAATGATCTGAGCGATCTGCGCAGCGCCGGCGCTGCGTGGCACCAGCAGCACGACGGCATCACAACGCTGAACCGCGTGCACGGCGGCCACCGAGTCGACGTCGTTGCCGGCCACCACGACAACCGCACTCCCCGGCGCCGCGCCAGCCCCGGTCAGCTCCCGGCATATCCTGTCGATGCGGCCGTCCAGTTCAGCAAAGCTGATCTGTTCGCCCCGATCGATCAATGCGATCCTCTCGGGATGCCTTGCCGCAGTGTCGTGTACAAGGTCCAGCGACTGCTGCGACCAATGCCCGGCGGCCCGATAGCGCGCCGCAGTCCGGCGGCGCGCGGCCCCGCATTGCCCAGAAGACCGGTCGGGCACGTCATGAGATCCTCCGATGCAAACAATAATTCTCGATACTGCGAATGTAACCTCTCACCCATGACACTTGCATTCGACAACCAGGTAGCCATCGTCACCGGTGCCGGCGGAGGGCTCGGCCGCTGCCACGCGATCGAACTGGCGCGCCGCGGGGCCCGGGTTGTGGTGAACGACCTCGGCAGCGCAGTCGACGGCAGCGGCGCCTCCGAGTCGGTGGCCCAGCGCGTTGTGGACGAGATCACCGCGGAGGGGGGAACAGCCATAGCGAACGCCGATTCGGTGGCCACCGAGGCGGGTGGTGAGGCCATCGTCACGGCGGCACTGGAGGCTTACGGGCGCGTCGACATCCTGGTCAACAATGCCGGGATTCTGCGCGACGCCGCCTTCAAGAACATGACAGCCGACCAGTTCGGCGCAGTGATTGCCGTACATCTCACCGGCGCGTTCAACGTGACCCGCGCAGTGTGGCCGATCATGCGGGAGCAGAACTACGGCCGGATAGTGCATACCACTTCGGGCACCGGTCTTTTCGGCAACTTCGGACAGACCAACTATGGGGCCGCCAAGATGGGCCTGGTCGGAATGATGCATGTGCTGGCGATCGAGGGGGCACGCAACGGCATCACCGTCAACGCCATCGCGCCCATCGCGCGGACCCGGATGACCGAGGACATCATGGGCGAGGCGGCCAAGGCGATGGACCCGGAGTTGGTCACCCCGGTGGTGGTGTATCTGGCGCACCGCAGCTGTGAGCGCACGGCCCATATCTATTCGGTCGGCGCCGGCAAGGTGTCTCGGGTGTTCATCGGCGTGACGAAAGGAATCGAGGACCCCGCCCTGACCGCCGAAGGCGTGGCCGCCGCGATCGACCAGATCGACGACAGCTCGTCGTTCACCATCCGGGGCGGGCCCGCCGCCGGCTGAAGGCACGCTCAGCGCCCGCGGAACCGCGGCGACCGGCGCTCGGCGAAGGACTGCAGACCTTCGTGCAGATCAGCTGTGCGGGAGTTCAGTTCGGCCGCCCATGCCTCCTGCTCGAACCCACGCTCCCGCGGCGACTCCGCCGAAACCGCGAGCAGGCGCTTGGTCAGGGCAAGCATCACCGACGGCCCCGCCGCCAGCTGTACCGCCAGGGCGTCCGCGGCCTGGTGCACCTCGTCGGCGGGCACTACGCGGTTCACCAGACCCAGCCGCAAACACTCCTCGGCATCCACCGGCTGACCCAACATCAGCAGTTCGGTGGCCTTACGCAGGCCGACGATCCTGGTCAGCAGGTGCACGGCCCCGGAGTCGGGCACGATCCCGCGATGCACGAATCCCTCGACCAACGCCGACTGCTGCCCCATCACCACCAGATCGCACGCCAGCACCAGACTGGCACCGCCACCTAACGCTGTTCCGCTGAATGCCGCCACAACCGGTTTGTCACAGTCGAGGACAGCGCCCACCAACCGTTGCCAGCCGTGCGCCAGTTGGCGCGCAATATCACCCGGACGCCGGTCGGGGGGAAGCTGCCTGGACGTATCGGCTGGTGCCGATGCCAAGCCCGCACCGGTACAGAAGTGCCGCGAACCCGTTGACGCCAAGAGTACCGCTCGAACTCCGGGGTCTGCGTGTGCACTGATCAGGACGTCGGCGAGCGCATCTCGAGCCAATGGCGACAAAGAGTTTCCGACGTCTGGGCGGTCTATGACGATGCGGCCCACATTGTCGGACCCCACGTCGTAATTGATCCCGATCGGTTCTTCCGGCATCCAAACCCGCCCTACGTTAACGTCGCTTTCCGTTTTCGGGTATCTTAATTCTCACTTTGGTCTCGACCAAGTGCATGCGCCATGAGGAGGTTGCGCGATGACCGGCACCGGCCAAATCACCGATGAGGCGCTGGAACGGCTGCGGGCCACCATCGGCATCGCCGTCCCCAACCCGCAGCCACCGCACTACCGGCGTCCCAACGAAGACGCCTTTCGCCATGCCGCGGAGAGCTACGGCGACGGAAATCCACTGTGGTGCGATCCCGACTATGCGTCCAAATCGGTTTGGGGCGAACCGATCGCGCCGCCGCCGCTGATAGGCGGTGACACCGTGATCGGAGAGGACGAAGTCACCGAGCTGTCCGAGGCGGACCGCGCGCTCACCAAGGGCGACCCGCTGCGGGTGTACACGCCTTCTACGCGTCATCGTCGCGGGAATGGTGGGCGCCGCTGCGAGCAGGACATCGCGTCTATCGGCGCAACGCCCTGGTGGCAGCACTCGACAAGACCAGCGATTTCGCCGAGCGCGCCGTCCACGAGTGGACGGCGCAGGTCTTCCGCGACGACGAGGGAACCATCCTCGGAGGCCAGTACCGCAACATGATCCGCACCGAACGCAGCAAGGCCCGCGGTCGCAAGAAATACCAGGGGGTCGAGCTCAAGACCTGGACACCGGAGGAGATCACCGAGATCGACGCGCGGTACCCGAGGAGGCCCCGCGCGGGTCCGAGCCGCGATGGTGGGAAGACGTCCGGGAGGGTGACGCCGTCGGGCCGCTGACCAAGGGGCCACTGACCGTCACCGACATGGTCTGCTGGCACGTCGGCATGGGCACCGGTATGTACGGTGTGCGACCGCTACGGCTGGCATGGCGCAACCGGCAGCGAATTCCCCGGTTCTACACGCCCAATGAGCAAGGTGTGCCCGATGTTGCGCAGCGCGTCCACTGGGACCCCGATGCTGCCCGCGGCGCCGGAAACCCGACCACGTTCGACTATGGCCGGATGCGCGAGACGTGGCTCATCCATCTGTGCACCGATTGGATGGGCGATGACGCCTGGCTGTGGAAATTGGACTGCGAGTTCCGGCTGTTCAACTACGTCGGCGACCTGCACACCATCTCAGGGACCGTGGTGCGCAAGTTCCTCGCCGAGGGGGACCGGCCGGCCGTCGAATTGGAATTGGCGGCCACCAACCACCGAGGCGAAATCACCGCGCCGGGCCATGCCACCGTCCTGCTGCCCAGCCGTGAACGAGGTCCGGTCCGGCTACCCGATCCGCCCGGCGGAGCAACCGACCTCACCCAACTGCTGACCGCGGTGTCGGCGCGGTTCGCGCAGGATTGAGCCGCTGATGACCTACGCCGGCGTCCCGGGCCTCGTGGTAGAACACCGGGGCCACGAGTTGCGCCTGACCCTCGACCGTGCCGAGCGGCGCAACGCGATCGACGATGTAGTCCTCGACGCCCTGGTGGCCCACGTCGCGGCAGCCGGTACCGACGAAGAGGTGCGCGTCATCCGCATCGACGCCAACGGGCCGGACTTCTGCGCGGGGTCGGACCTGATCACAACGACCGCACCTTTTGCACGCAAACCGCGCGTCGGCGCCACCCAGCGCAGACTGCCGAATAAGGCCAACCGGCTCATCCCGCTGATGCTCGAGACGCAGGTGCCGATCGTCTCGGTGGTGCACGGCTGGGCTGCCGGACTCGGGTTCCATATCGCCCTGGCATCCGACTTCTGCCTGGCCGCCGACGACACGAAATTCTGGGAACCGTTCATGGCCCGCGGTCTGAGTCCGGACAGCGGCGCCGCATGGCTGCTGCCCCGCCTGATCGGGATGGTGCGCACCCGCCGACTACTGATGCTCGGCGAGGAGCTCTCCGGTGCTCAGGCCGCAGCATGGGAGATCATCCACGAGGCCCACGCCCCAACCGATCTGGCTGCCGCTGCCGACGAGTTCACGAACCGGATCGCGACCGGGCCGACGGTCGCGCTGGGCCTCACCAAATGGCTGCTACAGAGCGGGAACGGACTGGACCTCGACCGGCACCTCCACAACGAAGCCATGGCTCTGGAACTGGCGACCCGCAGTGACGACTTCAAAGCGGGCCTGGCGGCCTTCCGGGAGAAGCGGGAAGCGGAGTTTCAGGGTCGATGACACTGCCGATCGACGCCTCGAGCACCGCAGAACAAGCGGTAGCCACAGTTGAGCAATGGATACGGGCCGAGGTGCCTGAACACTGGCGCGCCGCGGCGGCCGAAGGTCCGCGGGCACTGCGCACCGTCCGCACCGCGGACGCCTACCGGCGGTGGTATCCCACCTTCGCCTCATCCGGCCTGGTCGTGCCGGGCTGGCAGCCGGAGCACGGTGGGCTGGGGGTCTCCGGCGACGTGGCGCGCGCCATCGAAACCGCGCTCGCCCCACTGCGGTTGACGCGCCTGAACCCGTTGGGCCTCAACAACACGGCGGCGGCTCTGTTCAGTCACGGGACCGAACAGCAGCGCTTGCGGTTCCTGCCCCCCATCGTGCGGAACGAGGAGAAGTGGTGCCAGCTGTTCAGCGAGCCCGGTGCCGCTCGGACCTGGCTTCACTGGCCACTCGCGCGGTACGCGACGGCGACGAATGGGTGATCACCGGTCAGAAGGTCTGGACGACCTGGGCCGATGAGGCCGATTTCGGGATCTTGCTGGCGCGCACCGATCCCGAACTGCCAAAACATCGGGGCATCACCTACTTTCTGCTCGATATGCACCAATCCGGTGTCGACGTGCGCCCGTTGCGTCAGATCACCGGTGAGCGCGAGTTCAACGAGGTGTTCCTAGACGGCGCGCGGGTTCCTGATGCGCACCGGGTGGGCGACCTCAACGACGGCTGGCGGGTCAGCGCATCGACGCTGTCGGTCGAGCGCCAGATGGTTTCGGGATCGGGCTCCGGCGGCATGGGCCGGCTCGGCGGTTCCAGCGCGCAGCGGTTGATCGCATTGGCGCAGGAGACCGGCCGCTGGGCCGATCCCGTCATCCGCACCAAGGTGATGCGTCTATGGGCGCAGGAACAGGTACGCGGCTGGACCAACGCCCGGGTACGGCAGGCGCTGGCGGCCGGCCAGTCACCCGGCGCCGCGTCGTCTATCGGAAAGGTCCACCAGGCCACGCTCAACCAGCAGATTCAGGATCTCATCGTCGACCTGGCCGGCACCGCTTCGATCGCCTGGCCCCGCTCCGATGACGACGACGCGCTGCCGCGGGACGTCCAGGGCTGGATGCGCAGTCTGGCCAACGGCACCGAGGGCGGCACCACCGATATCAACAAGAACATCCTCGGCGAACGGGTGCTCGGACTGCCCAAGGAGCCCGATCCCTGGAAGGGAAAGCCGTGGAAGGACATTCCGCGATCGTGACCGACTACGAACGGCTGATTGTGCAGAAGAGCGGCGGCATCGGCTGGCTCATCCTGAACCGCCCGGAGGCCGGCAACGCCTTTGATGCGCTGATGCTCGACGAGCTCGAACACGCCTGGGCTGACCTCGAGGCCGACCCCGACGTTCGGGTGATCGTCAACACCGCCAACGGAAAGGCGTTCTGCACCGGCATGGACGTCGTACAGGTGGCGCGCGACAGGGACGCCATGCGCAAGCACTCCCGGCGGACCCGGGACGCCGAGCTGAAGATCTCGTCTTGGCACTGCGATGTCTGGAAACCGGTGATCGCCGCGGTGAACGGCGTGTGCGCCGGCGGCGGGCTGCATCTGGTCGCCGACGCCGATATCGTGATCGCCGCCGAGTGCGCCTCCTTCGTCGACCCACACGTTTCCGTCGGGCAGGCCGTCGCCTACGAAGCGATCACCCTGTTGCGCAAATCGCCGATGGAGGGGATAACCCGAATGGCGTTGAGCGGTCGAGGCGAACGTATCTCCGCACAACGCGCCTACGAACTGGGCATCGTATCGGAGGTCGTCGCGCAAGACCGGCTGCGCACCGCGGCGGGCACGTTGGCCGCAGCGATCGCGACCAACTGCCCGACTGCGATGCGAGTGACCAAGCAGGCGCTGTGGCGGTCGTTGGAAGTCGGACTGACTCAAGCCCGCCGCGAAGCGGCAGAGGCGATCCGGCGCATGGGTTCTTCGGAGGTGTCATGACTTACCAGCGGCTGATCGTAGAGCGTCGCGGACCGGTCGGTTGGATCATCAACAACCGTCCCGAGCGACTCAACGCCTATGACCTGCTCATGCGCCAGGAGTTCCGCAGGGCATGGGCTGAACTCGACGCTGACACCAGCGTCCGGGTCATCGTGCACACCGGCAACGGCCGCGCGTTCCAGGTGGGCACCGACGTCGAGGAACTCGACGAAGGGACAGCCGAGCAGTTCGGGGAGACGATGTCCTCCCTCGACCTCGGGCTCACCGCCTGGCATTGCAACGTCGGCAAGCCGGTCATCACCGCGG
Source organism: Mycolicibacter hiberniae (assembly GCF_010729485.1). Taxonomy (NCBI): domain Bacteria; kingdom Bacillati; phylum Actinomycetota; class Actinomycetes; order Mycobacteriales; family Mycobacteriaceae; genus Mycobacterium; species Mycobacterium hiberniae. Next base: position 4,374,981 of record NZ_AP022609.1, on the reverse strand, counting down.
TCAACGGCGTGTGCGCAGGTGGCGGCCTGCACTGGGTCGCCGACGCCGACATCGTCATCGCCTCCGCCGATGCGACTTTCGTCGATCCCCATGTCTCGATCGGTCAGGTCAGCGCGCTGGAGACCATCGCGCTGATGCGCAAGATGCCCGCCGAGGCCGTGCTGCGGATGGCGCTGGTCGGCAGCCACGAGCGACTCACCGCGCAGCGCGCCCACCAACTCGGCATGATCAGCCAGGTCGTCGATCCACCGGAGAAGCTGCGCGACGTCGCCCAGGAACTCGCGGAGAAGATCGCCCAAAACTCGCCGGCGGCGATGCGCGCCACCAAGCGCGCACTGTGGGGCGCCCTGGAGTACGGGTTGACCGACGCGTGCCGGGAAGGCGCCAAACACCTGACATCGATGTGGGGTCACCCCGACCAAGACGAGGGCCCGCGCGCCTTCGCCGACAAACGCTCCCCGCAATGGCTTCCGTTGGAGCCGGATTCATGAGCCTGGCGCAGCTGCTCGACGGTCTGCCGCCCATCGCTGTGCATACCGTCGATCACGACGTCAGCCGCGAACAACTGATCGGCGGAGCCCAGTTGCTCGGCGACCTGCTGACTGCCGCAGGATTGCAGACCGGGCAGGTGGTGGCGGCGATGCTGCCCAACGACGCCATCACCGTCGCGGCGCTTTTCGGCACCTGGCTCGCCGGCGGCGTCTATACCCCGCTCAATCCGCGGGCGGCCGACGCAGAACTTGCCGAGCAGCTGGCTACCCTGCGGCCGGTCGCCGTGGTCACCACAGCGGAGTCGGCGCATCGCTTCGCCGCTTGCGGACTGCCGGTGATCACCGACAACGGGCCGGCCTGGCAGCTGTCTGCCGACGGCGCCGGCCCGAACGACCCCCGGCAATACGACGCCGACGTCGCACTGCTGCAGTTCACCTCGGGCACCACCGGGAAGCCGAAGCCGGTGCCGCTGCGGCACGCCACGGTGCTCGATCTCATCGACCGCCTGCTGAGCAAACTTCGGGGAAATTCGAACGCCCCCAGGGCCAAACGGGCGCCGATGCCGAATCTGGTACCCCTGTCGCTGTCGTTGTGGGCGGGTATCTACCAGGTGCTGTTCGCGTTCCGCGCAGGCTCCGGTGTGGTGCTGATGGAGCGCTTCACACCACGAGATTTCGCCATGCTGGTCAAGCGACACCGGTTGCGCTCCACCGTGCTGCCGCCGGCCGCGTTGACCATGGTGCTGCACGAGACGACGGTGACCGACCTGTCACCACTGACGATCGTGCGATCGGTCACCGCCCCGTTGTCTCCGATCCACGCCGCGGCCTTCCGCGACAAGTTCGGGGTCGTGGTGCTCAACTCCTACGGTCAGACCGAACTCGGCGGCGAGGTGGTCGGCTGGTCAGCCGCTGACGCCCGCGAATGGGGTGAGACCAAACTGGGGTCCGTCGGGCGCCCGTTGCCGGGGATCGATGTCATGATCGCCGATGACGAAGTGCTGGTGCGCACTCCGACGACGAAGGCCCGCAAAATCGACCCGGCGTTTTGGGACCGGCTCACCGCCGACGGCTGGTTTCGCACCGGCGATCTCGGCTGGTTCGACGACGACGGATTCCTCTGGCTCGACGGCAGAGTGTCGGACATGATCAACCGCGGCGGGTTGAAGGTGTTCCCGGGCACCGTGGAGGATGTTCTGCTGTCCGCGGCGGGGGTGCAGGAGGCCGCCGTCGTCGGCGTCCCCGACGAGCGTGTCGGTGAGGTGCCGTGGGCGTTCGTGGTTCGTCTTGACGACACAGTGACCGTGCAGGATCTGGATGCCTGGTGCCGCGCACGACTGACCCCCTACCGGGTGCCCGCGCGCATCGTGTTCGTCGATCAGCTTCCGCGCAACGAGGTCGGCAAGGTGGTCAAACGCAACCTGCTGCCCGGCGATCACGAGTGATCCGACAGCTTCCCCGGCGGGATAACCGGGCCGCAGTCATGTCCTGACAGCCGTCCGCGACCCTCGCGTGGCAACCGATCGTCCCAGGACCGGTTCCAGCAGTCCGGGCGGGCTTTCGACGACATGTGGAATCGCGTTGACGATTGCCTGCCCGGTGAAGACCAGAGACGGATTCGCGTCCTCGTCCGGCCCTTCCTCGAAGCTCACCTGCAATCGCAGACTGGGACGCCCGACGATGCGGTGCACCATTCCCGCGCCACCCTCGGGCTTGGGCCACGAATCGGGCCACGGTGTCGACGACACGGTCGCGAAGTACTGGATGGAGACCAGCGGCCGGCCGTCGACCATGCCCGCCAACTTCCAGCGGTGACCACAGATGGTCCCCTTGCCGATCGTCCCGAGTGCGGTCTTCAGATCGTCGGGGGCCAGTAATGTCTCCCATTCGAGGTCCACGGAATCCAGTCGCAGGCCGAGCACATCGGCGATATAACGCACCACCGGTTCCCAGTCGTGGTGGACCTTGCCCGACGCGATACGTGCCGGCACGTGTCCGTCCGGCTTTCCGAAGCCCATGGACTCGTGCAGCACATCCCAAATCGGGTAAACCTCGTCCATCCCGACCGCGTACTCATCCATTCTGTAGCTGTCGATCCGACCGGCGCCCGCCAGTAGCGCGACCGGCAGATGCATGCTGATGATCCCCGGTTCACATCCCGATGCGTAGAACGTCGAACCGCCTTGCTTGCAAGCCGATTCGAGCAATGAGCGCCACTGACTCGGCGCTGCGGGCGGGTAGACCATCGGGATGGTCGAGATGGTCACGACGTTGATGCCCGCCTGCAACAGCCGAGCGATCTGGTCATATGCCGCTTCTTCGCGACCCACAGCCGTCGAGCAGTACGTGACGCAGTCCGGCCGCTGGCGAAGGACGGCGTCGAAATCGGCGTGCGCCAAGACACCGGTGTCACCGCGTCCGCAGAAGCTGCCCGCGTCTCTGCCGACCTTGTCCCGAGCAGACACGAGTAGCCCGATCAGGTCCAGGTCCGGGTCATCGAGCACGCCGCGAAGAGCTTCGCGGCCGGTCAATCCTGTCCCGGCGTGAACCACAGTTATTGCCACGGCAGCCTCCTCATAAGTGACGGCAAACGCCCGTCATACCCTCAGACCCGTCTGAACACGTGTGTCGCCACGGTGACCAGCTTTCCGTCAGCACCGTCGTCGTAGACCCGCGTGCGTGCCGCAACAGTGCCGTCCACTCCGGGAAGAGATTCGGCCACGAAGCGGAACGGACCGACCTTAGCCCTGGCGAGGAACATGGTGTGCGAAGAGACGCCGAAGAATGCATCGGTTCGCACCGAATCGGCGACGCAGCTGCGGGCCGCGGTCTCAGTCAGCACGAACTGAGGACCCACATGCAACGCGGCATCCGGCGAGGCGATCTCGACCGAAAGTTCGGGCAGAACCCAGGTGCACGCATCGACCTGGCTGCCGCCGAACACCTGCCACAAGGGCGGCAGATCCGGCGAGTCGACCACCTCGATCGGCTCCACCTTCATCTTCTGCAGACCGTCAGGCGGGGTACCGATGATCACTCCCTGGCCTTCGGTGACCGCCAGCAGGCGGGCCGGTTCGTCGGCATCGACGATCAGCGATCGGCTGTAGGCCATGCTGCGACCGCGTTTCAAGTCTTCGGTGCGCACCTCGAAGCGGGTCACGCCCGCAGCGGTGTCCAGAACCTGGCACGAGTGCACCACCGGGTTGGGGACTGCTTCCAGATCTGAGACAACACCGCCCTCGGGCGAGGCGATGCCGAAGACGCACAACAGAATCGCTCCGGTTTCGTCACGCATATCGGAACGTAGGGCGACGGTGTCGTCGGAGGGGCCGACGTTCATCGACCCATGATTTCGGCCGATGTAGCGATAGCTCAATAGGCCACCCCAGCGCCGCTGCAGTTCGGCGGCGTAGGCAACCCGGTCGTCTACGAGGTCTCTGATGTCTCGAATGATGTTTTCTCCCTGCGTGGACCCGGATCTCCTGCTGATCGCCCGAACCGCTCACGCAGTTCGGTTTTGAGGACCTTGCCGGTGAGGTTGCGCGGTAGCGCTTCCACCAGTTCGAGACGCTCGGGCGCCTTGTGGGCGCTCAGTCCGCGCTGCCGGCAGTGCGCTACCAGCGAGTCCAGCGTCACCGGCCCGGCCGCCTGTGCGACGACGACAGCACAGACCCGTTCCCCGGTCCGCGGGTCGGGCACCCCGATCACAGCGACATCGGCCACCGCGGGATGAGTGGCAAGCACTCCCTCGACCTCCAGCGTGGAGATGTTCTCCGCATTGCGGATGATCGTGTCCTTGATCCGGCCGGTCACGATCACGTTGCCGTGGATGTCGATACGCCCCCGATCACCGCTGCGGAACCAGCCGTCACCGTCGAAAGCGTCCGCGTCCAGCTCAGCGTCGACATAGCCCAGGAAGCACTGCGGACCTTTCAGCCGCAACTCCCCTTCATCACCCACACCCACCTCGCGCTCGGCATCATCGACCACCCGTACCGCGACGCCCGGTACGGGTCTGCCGACGGTGTGGTCGAGGGTGTAGGCGTCGCCGTCCGGAGGCGGTGATGTGGCCACCGGGAACTCGGTCAAACCCCAGGCGTTGGCCACTCCGGCCACCGCGAGAGTCTGCCGCACCCGCTGGCCGAGCTCGGCGGTGATCGGCGCACCCCCTCCGACACACCCGCGGAGTCGATCGAACAGCGGCTCGGATCCGTTCGCCCGCTGGGCGGCGATGAATGCCGCAAAGAAGGGGGTGGCCGATCCCAGCAGGGTCGCCCCGTGGGCGGCCATCGCCCGGGGAGTGTCGGTCGGGTCGAAGACGTCGAACAGGACCAGCCGCATACCGGTCAACAGAGCGGCGGCCAACATCGCGGCACCGCCGATGTGCGAGATCGGGAAAGCGATCGGGTTGACATCTCCGCTGGACGCGCCCACCATCTTGATCACGCCGGCCGCCCCGGCGATGACCGAGCGATCACAATGCCGAATGCCCTTGGGAGCGGCGGTTGTTCCCGAAGAGTAATAGACCCAGCGAGGGCATTCCGCCGAATGCGGTGGCGGCCCGAGTACCGCCGGATCTCCCGCCGGTAGTCTCAGGCCGGCGGTGAGCGGCATCTCGTGGTCGATGACCACCACGGACATGTTCCGTTCTCGGCTGAGTTCACCGGCCAGTGCCCGGTGGTCGAAACCCCGCCACACCCCGGGGATGATCAACACCTCGGTACCGAGCTGCGCAGTCACGAAACCCAACTCGCTGGAACGCCAGATCGGCAGCACGGGGTTCTGAACAGCACCCAACCGGGCCAGCGCCACCATCACGACCATCGTCTCCAGGGTGGTCGGCAACTGCCAGGACACGACGGTTTCGGCGGACACCCCGCGCTGCGTGAGGGCGGCGGCCGTGCCCAGTGCCGCGGCGCGCAGCTGCGCGTTGGTCAGGCTGCGACCGTAATCATCGATCAGCACTACCCGGTCGGGATGCCGGCTGGCCGCGGTCTCCACCAGGCCCCAAAACGTTGTCACCGGCTCGGCAACATCAGCCGGCGCTTGGCGAGAATATTGCGCATGATCTCCGAGCTACCACCGGATATGGTGTACGCCCTTGACCACAGCCAACATTCGCGCAGACGTTGTTTGGCGCCGTGGGCGGCCGAATCGCTCGATGGGTCGAGTTCGGTGGCAGCCGCCAACTCAGCGCCGTAAGCAGATACCCGATGATAGGTCTCAGCGAAGCTCAGCTTGGCGATCGAACCGTCTCCGACCTCGTCGGCACCGACGATCATGCGCTCCACGTGATCATCGATGAACGCTTTTGCCACCTCGACCTCGACGGCGAGTTCGGACAATCTGTGACGAATGTCGGCGCATTGCAGAGCGGGAACACCTCCCACTGTGCCGGCTTTGGCCAGCATGATCAGGTCATCGATGAGCAGTTCGAGCAAGATGACGTTACCGCCGATGCCGAACCGTTCGAAGTCCAGACCGGTCATGATGATCGACCAGCCCTGGCCCGGCTCCCCGACCACACTGTCGGCCGACAGTCTGACCCCGTTGAGGAAGACCTCGTTCACCTCGATGGCGTCACCGACTGTGCGAATAGGGCGCACCTCGACACCGGCCGCGGTGAGGGGGACCGCAAAGACCGACAGTCCGTGGTGACGCGATGACGACGGATCGGTGCGGACCAGCGCCAGACCCATATCCGCCCAGTGCCCGTCGGTGATCCAGGTCTTCTGGCCGTGCAGTTCCCAGCTGCCGTCGGCCTGCTGCGCTCCGCGGCACCGCACGGCGGCGATATCGCTACCCGCATCGGGCTCGCTCAACAGCTGGCACCAGACGTGCTCACTGCTGCGGATGGGGGGCAGCAGTGTCTGCTTCTGTTCCGGCGATCCGTAATGCAGTAGTACGTGTGCGGCGAGATTGACCTGGTCGACGGGCCGCGGCGCCCGGGCGCGCAGAATCTCCTCGCTGACGATGCGATCGTGCAGGGGGTGGAAATCGGCCCGGCCCCCGTATTCCACGGGCCAGTCCGCACCCACGAATCCGGCGTCGAACAGGGCCGCGAACCAGCTGCGCAGCAGCGCTTCCTGGGCAGCATCGACCGGCGCTCGGTGCCCTTCTCGGGCGCGCACGTCGGGCGCGTTTTGGGCGATGAATTTCCTTACCGCAGAACGAAACGCCGCCAATGACTCAGCGCTGGGCCGAACAGCCGTGGTGGTCACCAGCCCGCCACCTCCCCCAGTTCGCGGTGGCTCGATCGGGCGGTGCCGAACAGCTGCGCGTTGCCGAAGACCCGGCGCAGCTCATGGTGCAGCGGGTACTCCCAGGTGAAGCCGATCCCGCCGGACAGCTGCATGCATTCATCGACCGCGGCGGTCGTGTTGGCAGTCACGAAGGCATGGGCGGCCGCGGTCAGCACTGCGGCGCGCGGATCGTTCACGGCCACCGCCCGCATGGCCTTCATGACGATCGCGCGGGATTTGACTTGAAGCACCAGCAGATCCACCAGACGGTGCTGTACGGCCTGAAAGCTGGCGATGCGCGCGCCGAAGGCGGTCCGGTCGTTCAGATAGCTGACCAGGCGGTCGAAAGTGGCCGCGAGCGCACCGATGGAGTCGGCACTGACGAGCAGCCGGGCCACCCCGCGCAGCGCCGCGGACCGCCCGGCCGTACCGATATCGCGTTTCGAGGCAGCGCTGACGTCCACCCGGTGCACGGGCCGATGCACGTCGAGCAGATCCGCGTCGTCGTATCGCGGCAGCGCATCGAGATCGTCGATGAGTTCGATCCCCTCGTCGGCCAAGAGCATCAGGATCTCGCTGCGGTCCACCCGGGCCACTCGGACCGCCCCGGCCCCTGCGGTCCGCAGCGCCACCGCGGCGGTGACGGATCCGTCGAGCACACCGGGTAGCAGGCGCCGCCGGACGGCGTCGGGAGCCGTGGCGAGTGCGGCTGCGGCCACCACGCTGCCCAACCACGCGCTGCGGTCGCCGGCACGACCGATTTCCTCGGCGACGACGGCTGCCTCCACGGGACGCCAACCCACGCCGCCGTGGGCCTCGTCGACGAGCAGGCCGGTCCAGTCCATCCGGGCCAGCTCCTCGACGGAGTCCTTCTCGCCGCGTTCGGCCAGGAAGGCGCGCGCGGAGGCACGAAGGAAATCGAGGTCGACCCCGAGTTCGTCGTCGGTCGGCACCGCAGGCTAGCTCCGGCGCAGCAGCGCGTCGGCGTTGTCCCGCATGATCCGCCGCTTGGCCGCATCGTCGAGCGGGTCGAGCAGCTTGACGAAGTCGGCCGGTTCGGCCAGGCCCTCGGCATGGGGGTAGTCCGACCCCATCAGCAGGCATTCGTCGTAACCGAGCCGGTCGACGATGGCGGGGATGTCATCCTCGGGATAGGGCACGACGCCCACATGACGGCGGAATATCTCCGAGGGACGCTCGGTGAGCTTGCCACCGATCCACGGTCCGTTGCGTCCCATGCCCCGGCTCTTGTCCATGTGGATCAGGAACTGGGGCACCCATTCCGCTCCGTGCTCGGCGACCAGAACGTTGAGCCCGGGAAAGCGCCCGAAGAGGTTGTCGAAGATCAGTGCCGACAACGTGTCCTCGATGGGCCGCTGACCGTAGACGTTCATCCACTGCCAGGCCGACATGTGCCAGGCCGCCGGGTCGGCGGTGTGCCCCCAGGCGGGCGAGATCGCGGTGAAATACCAGAACGGCTGGATATGGAAGACCAGGGTGGCGCCCGCCTCCTGAAGCCGAGCGTAGATCGGGTCGAAGTACGGATCCCCCGGTGAGCGTCCGTAGGCCGGGCCGGTCGGCAGCAACACCAGCTTGACCCCCTGCTCGATGATCGCCTCTGTCTCGGCGATAGCCGAATCAAGGTCGCGCAGCGAAAGCAGTGCGGTGGCGTAGATCTTGTCCTGATGGTTGAAGCCCCAGGTCTCATCGAACCAGCGGTTGAAGGAGCGGATATTGGCATAGAGCGCAGCGGTGTCGTCCACATAGTGTTCGGCCGCCAAGGCCATACCCGCCGGGAAGATGACCGCGCGCTCGACGTTCTGCTCCGCCATCACCCGCAGCCGCGGTTCCCGTTCCAGCCATTCCGGCTGCATGGGCTGCGGCTCGTAGGTCTCATCGGGGTTTCCCGAGCCCATCTGTTTGAGCATCTCTTTGAGCGAGCCCGGCCGGTAGGCCAGATCGAATCCCAATCCCGCCTCACTGTTGAAGGTGGCGATCCGGTGCCCGGCGAGAATGCTCTCCTTGCCGTCGGCGCCCCGTACCGGCGCGATGGCCCGGTCGCGAAACTCCGTGGGCAAGTAGCGCGTAAACGCATCGCGTGTTTCATAGCAATGGGTATCGCAGTCGAAGATCCCGTAGTCGAGTTGCGCCGTCACCGGCCGTCTCCCTTCAAGAGAATCACTATTCTCTGTTTTAAGAAAGGATACTATCCTTAACCGGCCATGCCTATATCGAGGTTGTCCACAGTGAGGGAGGCCATGACCGCAGCGCAGGATGAACTACGGCAGGCCGTCCGCGGGTTCCTGGCCGCCACTTCCGACAGCGCCGCAGTCAGAAGCTTGATCGACAGCGACACCGGCTATGACGCGACCGCGTGGCACCGGATGGCCTCCGAGCTGGGGCTGCACGGGATAGCGGTCCCCGAGCGGTTCGGTGGCGCCGGCGCCGGCAACGCCGAACTGGCCGTGGTGTTCGAGGAGATGGGCGCGGCCCTGTTGTGCGCGCCGTTCTTCGCCACGGTGGCACTGGCCATCCCCGCCATCCTCGGCAGCGCCGACGACGACGCCATCGCCGAGTTCGTCCCACCCCTCGCCGATGGTTCGGCCACCGCGACCTTGGTCCTCAACGGTCGACTCGGCCCGTGGGATGAGTCGGCAATCGCAGTGACCGCCCGCGGAGACGACCGCGTGGGCTACACCGTTTACGGCGATGCTCCGATGGTTCTCGACGGCCATACCGCTGACGTCGTGCTGGTCGCCGCCGACTGCGAGGCCGGTACCTCGTTGTTCGCCGTCGACGGACGCGCGGAAGGTCTGTTCCGCCGCCCTCTTGCCGGACTGGACCGCACCCGCCGGATCGGCCACCTCCACTTCGACGGCGCACCTGCCCGACCGGTCGGCCGTCCCGGCGCCGCCGGGCCCGGACTGGCCCTGGTCGCCGACGTCGCCACGATGCTGCTGGCGGCCGAGCAGCTCGGTGGTGCGGCGCGCTGCCTGGACACCGCCGTCGGGTACGCCAAAGACCGGATTCAATTCGGTCGCCCGATCGGCAGCTTCCAGGCCGTCAAACACCGGTGCGCCGACATGCTGGTGCTCGTCGAGGGCGCCCGTTCAGCTGTCGCGCACGCGGCGGCGTTGACCGATCCGGACGAACTCGCCGTTGCCGCATCGGTGGCGAAACTGACTGCCTCCGAAACGTTTACTCAGGTGGCACTCGACAATATGCGAGTCCACGGCGGCCTGGGCTTCACCTGGGAACACGACGCGCATCTCTATGTACGGCGAGCCAAGTCCAGTTCGCTGATGTTCGGCGACCCCGACCATCACGCGCTACGGCTCGGCGAACTGGTCACCACAACACCCGCCTGACAGGAGGACACCCTTGACGATTTCCTTTTCGCTGGAGCTGCCGACCCAGCGCGTCGATCGCACGGATGAGTTCATCACCGCTTCGGCCATCGCCGATATCGCACGCCTTGCCGAGGCCGCGGGATATGCGGCGGTGCATGTCACCGACCACCCCGCCCCGGATGCCAAATGGCTTGACCACGGCGGGCACCACGCGCTGGACCCCTTCGTCGCCCTGTCGTTCGCGGCCGCCGCGACGACATCGTTGCGGCTGCTCACCAATGTCTACATCGCCGGGTACCGCAATCCCTTTCTCGGCGCCAAATCCATCCACAGCCTCCAGGTACTGTCCGGCGGCCGACTCATCCTCGGCACGGCGGCCGGCTATCTGAAACCCGAGTTCCGGGCGCTCGGTGTGGACTTCGACCAACGCGGCGCACTGCTCGATGAGGCGCTGGACGTGCTGGATCAGGTACTCAGCGGTGACGACGTCGCTTACGTCGGCACGTCCTTTGCCGCCCGCGGGGTGCGGCTACGCCCGGAGGCGACCCGGCCACCGGTATGGATCGGCGGCAACAGCAAGCCTGCGGTTCGGCGTGCGATCAACCGGGGCCAGGGGTGGGCGCCGTTCAACACCTTCGGCTATGCCACCGCGTCTCGTACCGCCGAGATCTCCACCGTGGAGGAACTGGAATCGGCGATCGCATGGGCCAGAGGTTACGCCGCCGAGGTAGGCCGTAGCGCCCCCTTGGACATCTGCTTCTCGGCGGGAAACATGCTGGACGAGGACCGGTCTGCCGATGAACGACACGACCTGATCGACCGCCTGGCCGCTGCCGGCGTCACGTGGCTGACCGTCGCACCCTCCGGCGATGACCGCGACGAATACGTCGAGCGCGCGCAGACCTTCGCCAAGGAATTCGTCAGCGCGTGAATACCTGCTCACACCGCCATCAGACTGTTCGCGGCGAAGGCGTCCACCGAGATCCGGCGCTGGGCGAACAACCAAACGCCGTTCTCGGGTACCAACACGTCGCGGTACCTGCCCCAGTGGTCCAGCCCGATGTCGGTGTGCACCGCGAAGTAGCTGCTCACCTCGGCCCGCCCGGCGTTGACGAGTCCGAATCTGATGCTGGATACGTGATGTCGCACAAATGTCGGGGTCCGGCGCGCCGCATCGCGCGGGCTCATCGCTGCGGCCAGGCCGGCCTCGATCGCCGGGGGCCCGACAAGCGGCTCGTCTGCACCGGTGAACTCCAATACGCCCTCGAGCGCGAAACACGCGGCGAGGGCATGCAGATCGAAACGATCCGTCGCCGCTGTGTAGTCAGCCAGTGTCTGCCGCACCGACTCCCGGACCAACAGTTCCCACTGGTGCATCGACTCTCCTCTAGAAAACGCCCTGGCTCAGACGATAACGTGTGTTCTCATGCCTCGACCCAGCCTTCGTGACCTCATCTCGCCGAGCACCACCGCCCTGGTCACCCAGGAGTGCCAGGGCGGTGTGATCGGCCCCCAGGCCGGATTGCCGATGCTGGCCCGGGAGGCGGAGCAAGAGGCGATCCCGAACATCACCAAGCTGCTGCCGGCGGCCCGCGCAGCGGGCGTCGCCGTCGTACATTGCCTGATCCAGCGCCGGACCGACGGTCGCGGGTCCAATTCGAATGCCCGACTGTTCGCAGCCGGAAGTTCTTTCGGCGCGGACCTGACCCCCGGCAGCGCCGGGGCGTCACTGCTGCCGGGGCTCGGCCCACACGAGTCCGATCTGGTGCTCACCCGCACCCACGGTCTCAGCCCCATGACGGGCACCGACCTCGACTCCGTGTTACGCAACATGGGCATCACAACCATTGTCGGCGTCGGCGTTTCGGTGAATGTGGCGATAACCAACTTTGTGATGGACGCCGTGAACCGAAGCTATCAATTCGTACTCCCCCGCGACGCGGTCGCGGGCTACCCCAGCGAATACGCCGAGGCGGTCATCGATAACACCCTGGCGCTGCTGGCGACCGTGACCTGCACCGAAGACGTGATGACTGCCTGGTCGGAGGGCTGATTCGGCCAGGATGTGGATGTTGGGCAGTCAGAGTGATAACGTCGTTTCCGCTGAGAGTAAATGATAATTATCACTGGTCCGAGGAGGATTCAGCCTCATGCCTGCCCGCTCGCTTCCCTACCCGGTGTTCGACATCGACAACCACATGTACGAGACAGAGGATGCGCTGCTCAAGTACCTTCCCGCCGAACACCGGGGCAAGGTCGGCTATGTCGAGGTGAACGGGCGTCCCAAGCTGGTGGTCAAGGACCACATCAGCCACATGATCCCCAACCCGACGTTCGCACGGGTTGCCCGCCCCGGCAGCGCCGAAGACTACTTCCTCGGCAACAACCCTGAGGGGCTGGACTTCCGTCAGTTCATCGGCGAGCCAATGGATGTGATCCCCGCCTATCAGTACCCGGCCCCGCGCCTGGAGTTGATGGACGAACTGGGCATCGACCAGTGCGTGATGTATCCGACCCTGGCGAGCCTCATCGAAGAGCGCACCACCGATGACGTAATCCTGACTCATGCGATCATCCACGCGCTCAACGAATGGATGCACGAGCACTGGACCTTCAACTATCAGGACCGTATCTTTGCGACCCCGGTGATCTGCCTGCCCATCGTCGAGGAAGCCATTCGCGAGTTCCACTACTGCCTCGAGCGCGGCATGAAGACGTTCCTGGTGCGTCCCGCGCCGGTGCCCAGCCGGTTCGGGGGTTCGCGCTCCATGGGCCTGCCCGAGTTCGACCCGTTCTGGGAGGAGGTCGTCAAGGCAGATATGCCGGTGACGCTGCACGCCTCCGACAGCGGATATCAGAAACACCTGATGGAATGGGAGGGCGGCAACGAGTACCTGTCCTTCAAGACCAGCGCCCTGCGCGAGGTGGTGATGGGATTCCGCGCCATCGAGGACACGCTGGCGGCACTGATCTGCCACGGCGCGCTGACCAGATTCCCCGATCTGCGGGTCCTGGTCGTGGAGAACGGCAGTGGGTGGGTGCGCAATCTGCTCCGCCAATTGGAGAAGGCCTACCGCGTGATGCCCAAAGAGTTCGACGAGCATCCGGTAGAGGTCTTCAAGCGCAACATCTACATTCACCCGTTCCTGGAAGACGACATCGAGGGCATTGTGGAAATCATGGGCGAAGACCACGTGATGTTCGGCTCCGACTATCCGCACCCGGAGGGCATCGGTGAGCCCTTGAGCTTCGTCGATCGGCTGGAGGGCCTGTCCGACACTGCCAAGGCGAAGATCATGGGCGGAAACGCGCTCAAACAGCTGCGCCTCAACAAGGTTGCGGTGTGACCCAGTCTGCGACCGAGCCAACGATCTACCAGGGGGTCGCCGACCTGCAAGCCCATGTCGGCGAGCACCTCGGCTACAGCGGCTGGCACACCATCACGCAGGAGCAGATCGACCTGTTCGCCGCCGCCACCGGTGACCACCAGTGGATACACGTCGATCCCGAGCGCGCTGCCTCCGGACCGTACGGGCGCACCATCGCCCACGGATACCTGACCCTGGCGCTGATCCCGATCCTGGTCAAGCAGATCTACCAGGTGACGGGGCTGTCGATGCAGATGAATTACGGCGTGGACAAGCTCCGGTTTCCCGCGCCGGTGCCGGTTGACTCACGTATCCGGGGCGGCGCGGAACTGATCGGGGTGGAGCGGGACAAGAAGGGCGCCAAGGCCACGGTGCGGGTGTCGGTAGAGGTGGACGGGTCGGACCGGCCTGCATGCGTGGTGGACACCATCGCGCTGATGGTCGACTAATCCAACGGGACCAGCTTCAACGGCATCTCGATATTGAGCACCTTGTTGACTCCGCACGCTCCGCTGGGGCCGACGGTGTTGTCCCAGCCGCGGAGAAGCGGCAAGGCATACTGGTCGACGAAGAACTTGAACGTCTGCTGTCCATCGACCGACGTACCGTCCGGGCAGGTCATCCAGTTCTCAATCCGGCGTGTGACGTACCACATCGGCTTGGTGTAGCTCACGTCCGCCGTCCAGCCCTGATCACTGCTCACCCGGCCGGAGCACTCGAGCACCGTGCTGCAACTCGTCGTGATCGTCCAGGTGCTCGTCACGGTCAACTCGTCGGCGTACCGGTCATTCGTCTTGGCCCACTGCCCGTCCGAGATCACCGTGAACCGGCCGTTGACTGCGTACTTGTTCGGGTCGGCCTGCGCCGGCGGACCCATCACCACCAGCGCCGCCAGTCCGGCCGTTGTCAGGGCGAATCTGCGCATGGCTCACTCATCACGCAGGACAAGGTCCTGCCAACTCTGCTCTGCGGTGGACACTTTCAGATCCGCTTGGCTGCGGGCAACACCATCGGGACCCAGGTAGCGACCTGTCTGCGGATCGTAGGTGGCCACGGCGATCCGCGGGCCGTCATCACCGGTGGTGTGCGCCGAGCTGGGACGCGCACCCGGCGGCAGTGGAGTTCCCTCGACCGGCGCGTAAAGTCGGTCCCCCTCGTCGACCCGGCTGTCAGCCGGGATGCCCTGGGCGAGCAGATTGGGGTCGAACGGGTACGGGCCCAGAGCGTGCTGGCGCATCGCGATGGGTTGGAACGGTTTGTCGCTGTCACAGATCTCCACGGTCGGAGCACGCTTACCGGGGTGCGCCATACACGGCAGATTGCGCAGGCCCCGAACCAGAATCGGTGAATCCTGGGGCAGCTTGCAGTACAACCCGTCCGGCGTATCAATGGTGGTCGTGTCGGCCGGTGAGCGCCACTGCGACGGCGGCAGGAAGCCCACCGTGCACGGCGGCGGATCATTGAGCCCCACCCGGAAGTCGCCCAGCGGATATCCCGTCGCGTTTGCGATGTGCGACAACGCGCCCATTCCCCCGAAAAACGGGGGAACAAGCACCAAAAGTTGTTCCAACGAAGGATTGTAGGTGACTGCGACCTGGCCGAGGCTGGCCAGGTTGGCCAATAACACCGGCAGCGTCGGCTTGACGTCCTCCAGCAGCCGCGAAACCTCGTCAAGTGTTGCCGGCCCCTGCGCGAGGAGAGTGCGCACATGCGGTTCGTCGGCGACGACCTGGTCGGTGACACCGGCCATTGCACGTGCCCAGACCCTGGTTGCATCGGACGACTGCGCTGCCCCGTCCAGCAGTGGCGCGCTGTCCTCGATCAGTGAACGGATCTGCTCTGTCACGCTGTGGGAGGCACGCGAGATGACAGCGGCCGAATCGAACAGCGATCCGAGGTCGTACCCGGCATCGGCGAGCCCCTTGGCCGACTCGTCGAGCAACGCGGTGATCTTGTCTTTGGGCAGGCTCTTCAGAAGAGCGCTGGCGTTGTCGAGCATGGGGCCAACGGGCTGCGGGACTGTGCTGTTGCGCATCGAGATCACCGAGCCGTTCTCCAAGTACGGTGGCCCCGACCCGCGCGGCAACAGATCCACATACTGCTCGCCCACGGCCGACAGGCTGTGCACCTCCGCGATCAGATCGGCGGGTATCCGCGGGCTGGTTTCCAGCGAGAGGGTGGCTTCGGCCCCGGAGGGGGTCAGTGCGACGTCCACGACGACCCCGACCTGCACTCCCCGATATGTCACATTGCCGAATTCGTAAAGCCCGCCGCCGGAGGGCAGTTCGAGGGTGACGGTGATGCGCCCTATCCCCAGAAGGACCGGAAGGCGCAGATAGCCGAAAGCCATGACCGTGATACCCACGACCGCGGCAATGGCAAAGATGATCAACTGGAGCCGAACAAGGCGGGTGAACATCAGCCACCACCGCCCGGTTGGGGTGGTGGCTGAATCTTCAGCGCTTCCTCCCAGGTGGCCGGCGGCGGGGAGATAGGGGCGCCCAAGGGGTTGCGGGTGTAATACGCGTCGTAGCCGATATCACCGGGAGCCGGCACGAGTTGCGCGTTCTGGTCCTCGAAGCGCGTGCCGGCCAGCAGAGTTCGCTTCAGCCGCGCCGTCGTGAAATCGAGGATGACGAAAAGATTCATGAAATCGCCTCGAACTCCCCGGTCGACGATGTTCTGGCTGAACGGGGCGGTGGGCAGATAGCCGAGTACGGCCGCGATCTCAGGTCCGACATCGGCGAGGGCCTTCAGCGTCGGTGCGAGCTTCTCCAGATCGGCGACCAGGTCCGCTTGAGATTCGTCGACCAGAGTGCGCGCCGTATCCCCCAGCCGGCCCAACTTTTCCAGTGCCGAGGTGAACGTGGGCCGCTGTTGTATCAACACGTCCAGCGCCGCCGGAAGACTGCGCAGGGCCGACGACATCACCTCGCGCTGGGTGGCCAGCTGGCCGGACAGCCGATCAAGTGCCTGGACGGATTCGATGACATCACCGCGCTGCTGATCGAACAGGTCGACGAACTCCTCCAGGCGTTCCAACAGTTCTCTGACTTGGGGCTCACGTCCTGACAATGCGGTGTTGACGCCGTGCACGATGTCGCCGATCTGCCCGAGGCCGCCCCCGTTGACCAGTGCCGACAGCGATGCGAGTGTCCGCTCGGTGGAAGGGTAGGACGAGGTCGCCGACAGCGGAATCGTCGAGTTCGGTTCCAGGATCCCCTCCGGAGCCGACCCCAGCGGCGGGTCCAGGGCCACATGCATGGAGCCGAGCAGGCTTGTCTGACCGACGGTGGCAACCGCATTGGCGGGAACCCGGGTCCCCGGACGAACCGTCACGTCGACATCGACATGCCAGTTGTTGAACCTCATCTGACGAACACTGCCTACCACCACGTTCTCGACCATGACCGGCGAATTGGACTCCAGAGTGCCGATGTTGGCGACCTGAAGGTGATAGAGCAGTGCCGTCGGCCCGGTGCCGACAGTACCGGGCAAGGGCAGGGAGTTGATCCCCCGGAATCCGCAGCCGACCGTCGCCACAGCTACGCAGCAGGCCAGCGCGGTCACCCGATTGATGATCTGCGCCAGCCTCATCGGCCCGCACCCTCGTCGTTGGGCTGTCCAGGCAACAGCAGCTCGGGCAGGTTGCTCGGACCGGGCAGCGGAACGTACCCCGCCGGCGGGGGGACATCGTTGTCGGCACCGGTGTAGGCCGACACCGCCGGTGGCGTCTCCGGCGGTCCCGGGGATGGCCCCGATCCCCCCGGGGCCAGTTCGGGATCGCTGTAGATGTAATCCTGCGCCGGCGGCACCGCAGCCAAGAAGGGGTTGACACCGAACGGCAGATAGTTGAAGTCCATGGCGTTCAGCGCCGGTCCGAGGTACTGAGCGCACAGCTTCGCCGACTCCGCCGCCGTGACGTTCTCTATCGCACCGATCGCCCCGCAGATGAACTTCAGCGGATTGGCGAAGTTGGCGA
The DNA here is from genome assembly GCF_010729485.1 of Mycolicibacter hiberniae. Lineage (NCBI taxonomy): Bacteria > Bacillati > Actinomycetota > Actinomycetes > Mycobacteriales > Mycobacteriaceae > Mycobacterium > Mycobacterium hiberniae. The sequence goes on along the minus strand of NZ_AP022609.1, from coordinate 4,357,548 downwards.
ACGCGAAGGTGCCCACGATCCCGCCGTCCCGGGGATCGAAGAAGTTGAGCGTGTTGGCTATCGCGGTCGGACTGACATGGAGGAGCTGCTCGAGGTTGCGCTGCCCGTCGACGAGCACTTGGGTGACAGTGGCCAGTCGCTGGATCTGCTCGCCGGCACCGGCACGCGTGCCGGCGACGAAACGTCGCACATCCTCGACGATCCCGGAGACGTCGGCCAACGCCGCATCAAGGTCGGATCTGCTGCCGTCGATGACGCTTGTCAGCGTTGCCAGCCGATCCTGGAACTGCACGATCTGGGTGTTGCTGTCGCGCAGGGCGCCGATGAAGGTGGCGAGGTTCTTGATCGTCTCGACCAGATCCCCGCTGCCCTCGGCGAGGATACGGCCGGTCCCAGCCAACTGACGCAGCGTCTCCCTGAACTTGTCACCGTTGCCGGCGAACGCGGCGGCCGTGCTGTCGACCAATCGCGACAGCGATGTGCCCGAGACACCGTCGCCGGCGCCGAGCTCGGTGGCCAGCCGGTTGAGCTGCTCCTTGACCTCATCCCACTCCACGGGAATACCCGTGCGCTCCAGGGGAATAACCGCCCCGTCGGGCATGGTGGGCCCGCTGTCCACATAGGCCGGAGTCAGCTGCACATACCGTGCCGAGATCAGGTTCGGGGCCACGATGATGGCCGATGCTTCAGCGGGAATCGGCACGTCACGGGCGACCGTGAAGGTGAGCACAACCCGATCACCCTCGGCTTGGATGGACTTGATCAAGCCGACCTTCACTCCGGCCACCCGCACCTGGTCGCCCGGGTAGATTCCGGTGGCCTTGGTGAACGCCGCGCTGAACGTCTTGGGTGTGAACACGGTCCCGCGGATGACCAAGCCGGTCCCGACGAGCAGCACCGCGACCAGAATCATCGCCGCCACCGCAACCACCCGCCGTGGCGCGTTTCTCAGTGTCATCACGGCCGCTCCGGAATTCCGTTGTACGGCAGGGGCAGCTCCGCTCGCGGTCCGGCGTTGTCGGGAGGCTGGCCGGCGTTGACGCCCCGCCGGAAGCCGAACATGTAGTCCAGGAATGCCTGGGTGAACTGTCCCGGAATCAGGTTCGGCACGTACGCGGTGTAATACGGGCCGTTGGACACGATCTCGCTCAGCGTGGACAGGTATTTGGTGAGACCGGGAAGAGCCTCGGCCAAGTTGTCCCGATTCCTCTCCAGCACCGCCGTTACGGAGTTCAGCTTCGCCAGCATCGGTGCCAGCTCCTGCTCGTTGTCGGCAATCAGCGCCGACAGTTCCCGGGACAGCGCGGAGGTCGCATGAAGCAGAGTGACGATGGCCTGCCGCCGCGGCACCAGAATCGCCAGGAGATCGTTGGAGTTGAGGATCAGTTGGTTGACCTGGCTGCTGTGATCGGCGAGGGTTCCGACGACCTTCCGGGTGGAGTCCAGCAGGGCGCTCACCTGCTGATTGCGGCTGTTGAGAGATCGCGACAGGCGGGTCAGTCCGTCGAACGTGGGACCGAGTTGGGGAGCGATCTCGTTGATGGTGTCGGCAAGCGTGTCCAGTGATCGGTTCAGCGTGTCGAAGCTGGTTCCGGCGGTGTTGGCCGTCAATTCACCGACGGCCTCCGACAGTGCATAAGGTGATGCCGTCCGTGCGGCCGGAATCACCGCTCGGGGAGCGAGCACCCCGGGACCGGCGGACTCGAGCGTGAGGATTCGCTCACCGAGCAGGGTCCCGGTTCGGATGTGGGCGGTGGTCTCCGATCCCAGCACCACCTTGCGCTCGACGGTGAAGTCCACCATCGCCCGGCCACGCACCAAGGAGACCTCGGTGACCGATCCGACCTTGATTCCCGAAACCGTCACCTTGTTGCCGACGCTGAGCCCTCCCGCCTCGAGGAATTCCGCCTGGTAGCGAGCAGATGTGGCCCATTCGGTGAAGAGTTCCGGGCGCATGCCCACGGCAATGACCAGCAGGATGACCACGGACCCGAGGAAGCCGCCCCGCGCCAGATGTGCACCGCGGTATCTGATCATGGCGCCTCGGCACACCTTCCGGTTTCCTGCTTGATCCACGGGAACACCGCGGTTCGCCCCTGCAGATCGCTGACCCGGATCTGGATGCCGCACAGGTAGTAGTTCAGGAAGCTGCCGTATGCCCCGATCCGGGCGAGCTTGCGATAGTTGTCGGGCGCCTTCATCAGGGCGGCTTCGAGATCGTCGTTGCCGCCCTCGAGGTTGGGAGCCAGCCGGCCCAACTCAGCGATCGTCGCGGTCAGCGGGGGGCGTGCATGCGTGAGCAGCTGGGCGAGTGACGTGGTTCCGGCGCTCAGTGCATCGATCGCGGCGCCGATCGGCTCGCGTTCCTGTGCCAGTTCGCCGACCAGTCGATCCAGCCGCCGAATGGCGCCGGCGAAATGCTCACCGTCACGTGACATCGAGGCCATCGCTGTGTTGAGGTTGTCGATCAACTGCTCGAGCACCTGCTGGTTGTCTGCCAAAGTGTTGGTGAACGACGATGTCTTGGAGAACAGCGACTCCATCGTGGGTCCCTGCCCCTGCATGATCTGCACCAGAGACGCCGTGAGCGTGTTGACGTCTGCCGGATTGAGCCCCTGGATCACCGGTTTGAGGCCCCCCAGCAGCACATCGAGATCGAGAGCAGGCGCCGTCTGGTCGATCGGTATGCGGCTGCCCGCCGGAAGGACTGCGGTGGAGCCGGGCGCATCGACCAACTCCAGGTATCGGTCGCCCACCAGGTTCAGATAGCGCACGGCCACCCGGCTTCCGAGGGTCAGGACGACCGACGGTTCCGCGTCGAAGTCGACCACCACGGTCTTGTCCGGCTTGAGAGAAACGCCGGTCACCGTCCCCACCCGCAGGCCCGCCGCGCGCACCGAATCCCCGGACTTCAACCCCGAGGTGTCGGCAAATGTCGCGGAATAGGCGTTGGCCCGGCCGCCGCGGTACTCGCTGAACACCACCACCAGACCGACCGTCACCAGGAACATCACCACAGCGAACGCACTGAACTTGACGAGCGTTCTTCTGGCACCGTTCATCCCGGATGGCCGATCTGCATGCTGTTGCGGGGCGGTCCGTCGGTCGGTCCGAACAGCACTTGTTTGAGTCCATCGGCGTTGAGCACGATGCCGGGGTTGCCGTAGCGGTACGGGTTGGCGCCGGTATCGGCAACCACATAGGGCGGGCGCTTCTCGAACGCAACGGGCAACCCCGCGCACTGCGGTCCGCCGGTGGCCGCCACCTTCGGTAGATCCTGTGGGTAGCGGTAGCGTTCGACTCCCCAGGTGAAGCCGGTACTGACCTCTGCGCCGGGCAGGCGCAGCGGTGGGGCCTTGACCAACGGGATCAGTCCGCTCAGCAGGCAGTACAGAGCCGGGTTGTAACGGTTCAGCAGATCAGTGGTCGGTACCAGCAGGCGCAGGGTATCGGACAGGGCGCCCCGGTTACCTCCGATGACATCGTTGCCGGCGTCGGCCAAGCCGACCAGGCTGAGCAGGGAGCGCTCCAGATTCGCCTGCTGATCGACGACCAGGGCACTGAGCCGACTCGAATTCCGCAGTGTCGTCATCAGATCGGGCGTCACATCAGCAAACGTGCTCACCACTGACGGTGTCGCGGCCAGGTCGTGGCGAAGGCTGGGCAGGCTGGGTCGCAGCCGGTTCAGCAGCCCGTCGGCATCGGCGATGGTGGCACCCAACTGTTGGCCGCGACCGGCCAAGCCGGCGGCCAACGCGGTGACCACGGTGTTCAACTTTTCGGGTTGCACCGCCGAGACCACCTCGTTGAGCTGCTGGAAGACGGTGTTGACCTCCACGGTGACCCGGTCGGCGGCGATGACCTCACCGGCTCGCAAGGTGCCCACGGCGGCGGTCTGCGGGGATGTCAGCTGCACATATTTGGATCCGAAAACCGTTGTCGCCGATATGTCGACCGACACGTTGGCCGGAATGCGCTTCAGGCTGGCCGGATCCATGGCCAGACGAATGATCGCAGTGCCGTGGTCGCCTTCCTCGATCGAGGCGACCCTGCCGACCTCGACGTCGCGCATCTTGACCTTTGCCGCCGGATTCATCATCAGCCCGGCTCGGTCGGCGATGACGGTGACCGGTACCGAATTGTCGAACAGGGCCCCGTTGAACAGTTGTGCGGCAAACCAAATGACCGAACCGATGGCAACGACCGTGGCAAGCCCCACGCCTGCGCGCAGTAGGCTCCCCGGACCGTTGGTCATGGCCATCGACCGCCCCTCCGCGACAGTGAAGTGATCCTTTCAGATACTGTAAATGACTATTCTCACATCGTGCGCCGAACGTGTCAGCGACTTCGATGCGCTCCCGGCCGGCGGCGCTATCGTTCCCGAAGGCGCTCCCCGATCACCTCGCCGGCGCGCAGCGCATCGATCTGCTCCGCGGTCAGGCCCAGCTCCGACAGCACCTCGGCATTGTGCTGGCCGAGGGTGGGCGGTGCCGAGCGGTGGTGCCGGCGAGGCCCCGGCGACATCTGGAAGGGCCAACCGGGATAGCGATGGTCGCCTGTGATCGGATGGCGCAGCTCCTGGTAGAACCCCCGGGCATCCAGCTGCTCGACGTCATACATGCGCTCGGGTGTCAGCACCCGTTCGGCGGGCACCCCGCGGCTGCTCAGTTCCGCCACCGCTGCCGCCGCGTCACACCCACCGGTCCACTCCGCCACAACGGCATCGAACGCGTCATGGTTCGTCCGCCGCGCCTGAGCTGTGGCGAACCGCGCATCGTCGACGAGGGCAGGTTGCCCGGCGGCCTCGGCGAACGCGGCCCAATCCGTGTCATCGCGTATCGAAAGCGCGATCCAGTCATCGGCGCCCGCCGTCGGATAGACGCCCTGAACGTACTCGCGGTGACGATTGCCCTCACGTTCGGGAAGCTGACCGGTCAGGGAGTACTCGATGACGGGCTCGGCGGCCACCGCGGCGCCGACCTCGATCTGCGCCACCTCGATGAGTTGGCCCTCACCGGTCCGATTCCGGTGTTCGAGCGCCGCCTGCAGCGCCACCGCGGCGTGGACGCCTGCGATCGGATCGGCCGGGCCCTGCAGGTTGCACGGCGGACCATCCGGGTATCCGGTCGACGCCGACATCCCGGACAGTTGTTCGATGTTCAATGCCCAACCGACGTAGTCGCGCCACGGCCCGGCCAGTCCGAAACCGGGCATCCGCACCATGATCACCCCGGGGTTCGCCTCCGCCAGGGAGTCGTAGTCCAGACCGAACTGCTCGACGACACGCGGCGAGTAGTTCTCCACCACCACGTCAGCCTCGGCGGCCATCCGCAGCGCGAGTTCGCGTCCCGCCTCCGACGAGAGGTCCAGAGTGATGTCCCGCTTGTTGAGGTTCGTACCCTGCCAGAGCGGGCCGCGCTCGTACCAGTCGTCGCCGTCGCGGAGCAACGAGCCCGAATAACGGTGCCCGTCGGGCCGCTGGATCGACTCGACCTTGACGACATCGGCACCGAACGCACCCAGGTAGCAGGTGAGGTAGGCACCAGCCCAGAAGGTACTGAGATCGAAGACCTTCAGCCCCTGAAACGGTTGCGCGGCCTGCGCTGCCGGCGCGAATCCCGCACCGGCGGTGGACGACCACCCCGTGGGGGTCGGCGACGGTACCGGCACCTCCCCCGGCCTTTGGGCCGGGGTCTTGGACAACCGGAAGGGCGCTCCGGGGCGGGTAAAGGTGCTGCCGAGACCGCTTCCCGCGATGAAGAATCCCCGCTCGGAATACTGCGGGCAGCTGACAATCGTTGCGCCGTCGGTGATGGGCGCCGCCGGAATGCGCATCGCCTGGCTCAACTCGACGATGTCGGCGACCGTCATGGCGTCAAGCCACGGTTGCACCTTGGCGAAGAACTCTGCTCGCTCGGGTCCACCGACCATGATGGCGATCTGGTGTTCGGCGAACTCCGGCAGCCCGACCATGGCACACACATCAAGCCAGTGCTGCCCGGTCAGACAGTTGATGCCGACCCAACCGTCGGCGGCCTTCACGATGCCCAGCATCGGTGCGCCTTTGGCGTTCCCGGGTAGCCCGATCTTCATGAGACGCTCGGCCAACAACATGGGGTAGGGCAGCGTCGAGAGCAGACATTCGAACATCGACACGTCGACCTCGACGGGGTGGTCGACACCGCCCGCCGCGATGCGAACGGCCGTCAGCGCTGCCATCGCCGCGTAGCTCCCCGCGATGTATTCCGGGATACGAATGCCGGCCTGCACCGGCGGTCGCCCGGGCTGCCTGTCGGTGACCCACCCCGCGGATGCCTGCATGGTCAGCGGCGTCGTCACCCGACCGCGCAGTGGCCCCTGCTGTCCGAATCCCGAGATGCGCACGACCACCAGACCTGGATTCAGGCGTTGCAGGACCGCGCCGCCCAGACCCCATGCGTCGAGGGTTCCGGGCGCCAGGCTCTCGACCAACACATCAGCGCCGGCAATCAGCGCTTGGGCCGCCTCGAGATCCGCCGAATCCTCCGGACGCACAGTCGTACTGTGCTTGCCGGCATTCAGATACGCGAACAACCCACCGCCGGTACCCCAGGTCCGCAGGGGGTCTCCGGTCGGCGGCTCGATCTTGTGGACCTCAGCGCCGAGATCGGCCAGCAGCTTGGTGCAGTAGGGACCCGCGATCTGCCCGCCGATCTCGACGACTCGCAGTCCTGACAGCGCCCCGGTCATGCGGGTCTACCGATCACTTTCGGCTCCATATAAGAACGAAGTCCCAGGACACCGCCTTCGCGACCGATCCCGCTCTGTCCGAATCCACCGAACGGCGCGTCACCGGCAATCGTGCCGTTTATCGACACCTGCCCCGTCCTGAGGCGGCGCGCGATATCGACGGCCCGCTCCACGTCGGCTGCCCATACCGCCCCGCCGAGTCCGTACTGCGAATTGTTGGCAATGGCGACAGCCTCGTCGTCGTCGCGGTAACGCAGGACCGTCAGCACCGGTCCGAAAACCTCCTCCTGGGCGATGTGGGAAGCAGCCGTCGCATCGGCGAGGATGGTCGGTTCGAAGTAGAAACCGGCAGACAGTTCCTTCGGGCGACGGCCACCGGTGACCACGGTCGCGCCATCGGATTCTGCTCGGGCGACGAACCCCGCCACCCGGTCCCGGTGTTGGGCGCTGATCAGCGGACCCATGGTGACACCGGCATCGGTCGGATCCCCGACCACGACGCCGCGCGCCAGTTCAGCCAGCCGACCGAGGACATCGTCGTGCAGGGACGCGGGAAGCAGCAACCGGCTGTTGAGGATGCAGGCCTGGCCGGCATGCAGGGTGCAGCAGTCGAAGAGCAGTCGTTCCAATAATTCGTCGGTGACCTCGACATCGTCGGTGAGAATGGCGGCCGACTTGCCGCCGCATTCCAGCAGCACGCGTTTCATCGTCGGCGCGGCGGCAGCCATCACCGCGCGTCCCACCGCGGAGCTTCCGGTGAAACTGACCAGGTCGACACGGGGGTCCTGGGTCAGCGCCGCGCTCGCCTCGACGCTGTCCGGGGTCACAACGTTGACCACACCGGGCGGGATATCGGTCTCTTCGTCGATCAGCCGCGCCAGCGTCAACGCGGCCAGCGGCGTCAGCGGCGACGGTTTGAGCACGATCGTATTCCCGGCCGCCAGCGCAGCGCCCACCTTCATCGCGTTGAGCGTGTGCGGGAAGTTCCACGGCGTCAGAATCGATACGACTCCCAGGGGCTCGTACCGCAGCAGGGTCTTTCCGGAAGCGCCCCAGGCCTCAAGCGGTGCCTCTGCCGGCTCGCGTGCCAACGTTGCGGCATTGCCCACCATGACAGCGGGACCTTCGACATGGATGAGTCGTTCGTTTGCCGTGCAGCCCCATTCGGCCTGCGCCAACGCATAGATCTCGTCAGCGTGGGCCAGCAGCGCCGTACTGAGCTGCTGGATGCAGTCAGCTCGCTCGGCGGGTGCGGCCTGCGACCATACGCCGGAGTCGAACGCGCTGCGCGCCGCTCCGACGGCCTTCGCGACGAGGTCGACGCTCGCGTTCGGCGCTGAAGCCACCACCTGCTCGGTCGCCGGGTTGATGACGTCATAGCGGCCGATATCGGGATCGACCCACTGCCCGTCGATGTAGTGCCCGTCGATGTAGTGCCCGTCGATCAGCGCCTGCGAATCGGCCATCCCACCACCCAGCCCCTCTAGACATTCAGCGGGCATATGTCGATACGAATCCGACATTTGCCCATTCTTTGCACGACGCCCCTCGGCTCCAATCGGCCTGGATAATGGCTTACTACAAGCTATTTTGCCGATTGACGCGGCGGCAGTCCTACTGGTAAGACTGACCCGTAACCCGACAGTTGAAGGATGACTGTCCGCCTGCTTTATGTCAAGGAAGGGCACCTGAATTGGCCACGAAGCACGCCAGTCGCCCCACCACCACCCATCCCCTGCATTCGCCGGACTTCTACGCCGGCGACCCCTATCCCGCCTACCGTGAACTTCGCGCCGGCACGCCGGTGGTGTGGAACGACGTCACCGACTTCTGGGCGCTGTGCAAGTACGAAGACGTGCGCTTCGTCTCCGGGAATCCGGGCCTGTTCACCTCGACCAAGGGCATCACCATCCCCGACCCCGAACAGCCGGAGCCGGTTCAGGAGGGCAACCTGATCTTCACCGACCCGCCGCGGCACCGCCAGCTCCGCAATCTCATCAACGCCGGCTTCACCCGCAGGCAGGTCACGCTGCTCGAGCCGAAGATCCGCAGCCTCGTCAAGGGCATCGTCGACGGTATCGATTCCACCCGCGAGTACGAGTTCGCCGAAGAGATCGCCGCACCGTTACCGACCCGGATGATCGCCGAGATGCTCGGGGCGCCACCGGAGGACTGGGAGCAATTTCGCACGTGGTCGGATGCCGCCGTCGGGACCGCAGACCCGGACATCGAAATGGATTCCCTGCAGGCACTGGCCGAGCTGTTCAACTACTTCACCAAGCTGATCGCGGATCGCCGCAGCGGAGAGGTCAGCGGAGAGGATCTGCTCTCGATCCTCGCCGCGGCCGAGGTCGACGGTGAGCGGTTGTCCGACGAGGACCTGCTCAATTTCTCGTTCCTGCTGCTGGTGGCCGGTAACGAAACCACCCGCAACCTGCTCGCTCTGGGCACCAAAGCCCTGATCGACCACCCGGACCAGTTCGCACTGCTGCGACGGGACCCCTCGTTGCTGCCGGACGCCGTCGAAGAGATGCTCAGGTACACCAGCCCGGTCACCCACATGGCGCGCCGGGCCACCGAGGACATCGAGATTCGTGGACAGCAGATCGCGGCCGGCGACATCGTGGTCATGCTGTACGGGTCGGCGAACCGCGACGAGGAGGTCTTCGGCACCGACAGCGAGACCTTCGACATCACCCGCCGGCCGAACCCGCACATCGCCTTCGGTGCAGGTGAACACGCATGCCTGGGAGCGCAATTGGCACGCCTCGAAGCGAGGGTGATGTTCGAGGTGTTGCTGGGCGCCTATCCGACGATTGAACTGACCGGCGACGTGACTCGGCTGCGGGCCACCATGGTTCCGGGCGTCAAGCGGATGCCGGTTCGAATGAGCGCGGGATCCTGATGGAATTCGACTACACGCCTGCGCAGGAAGAGTTGCGCCGGGACTACCGAGCACGCCTTGAAGCGGTAATGACCCCGGAACGACGGGCCGCCATGGCCGGACGCCTGGAGGGTGGTCCGGCAGTAACCGAGTGCCGCCGCGCGCTCGGGCAAGCCGGCCTGCTCGGCGTGGCCTGGCCCACCGAATACGGCGGCCACGGCCTGACGGCTCTGGAGCAGTACATCTTCGACGAGGAAGCTCGGCGGGTCCATGCTCCGCTTCCGATGATCACGCTGAACACTGTGGGGCCGACACTGATTCAGTTCGGAACCGAGCAGCAGAAGAGCCGGTTCCTGCCGGCGATCCTGAAGGGCGAAGTCGATTTCGCAGTCGGATACTCCGAGCCCGGCGCCGGCAGCGACCTGGCTTCCCTGCGGACGAGCGCGGTGCGCGACGGCGACGAGTTCGTGATCAACGGCTCCAAGATGTTCACCAGCGGTGCCGAGTTCGCCGACTACATCTGGCTGGCGGCTCGTACCGATCCGGACGCGAAGAAGCACAAGGGCATTACGCTGTTCATCGTCCCGACCGACAGTCCCGGTTTCTCCTGGAAACCGCTGCACACCATGCCGGGGGTCTCTACCTACTACACCTTCTATGACGATGTTCGGGTACCGGCGGATTCCATCGTGCTCGGGGAGAACGAGGGCTGGAAACTCGTCACCAACCAGCTGAACCTGGAAAGGGCCGCACTCGGGAACCTCGGCGCTTTGGAACCGCTGTTCCGCAAGACACTCAGCTGGGCCGAGTCGACGCCGCTCGATGACGGACTGGTGATCGACCAGCCCTGGGTCCGGCAGGCTTTGGCACGGGTCGAGGCGCAGGTGGCGGCGTATCGGTTGATGAACCTGCGGGTGAACACCACGCTGAGCACCGGAGCGCTCGGCATGGGCGAGGCATCCGCCACGAAAGTCTTCGGAACCGAACTGACACAACAGGTCGCTCGCGAGCTGCTTGACATCGTCGGCCAAGCCGGCCTCCGCAAGGGTTCCACCGCTCCGCTGCAGGGCGAACTGGAAAGTGCCTACCGCCTGGCGGTCATCAACACGTTCGGTGGCGGCGCCAACGAGATCCAGCGCGACATCATCGCCATGGCGGGCTTGCTCATGCCCCGGGCTCCCCGCGATACGCGAGCCTCCTGAAGGAAGGGTTTGACGTGACAGAAATGACGAAAGACGACCTGCGCCAGCGTCTTGACGCACTCGTCGGGCAACCGATCAGCTCGGGACAACCGGTCCAGGCACCGGATCCGGTCAATGCGGCCATGATTCGGCACTGGGCATACGCATTGAGCGACTTCAACCCGGCGTACCTCGATGAGGAGTTCGCGACGAATTCGCGCTACGGCGGTATCGTGTCCCCTCCGGTGATGCTGCAGTCGTGGACCATGGCGCCACCCAAGCTCGAGGGCATCCACGAACGTGGGGGCGTGCCGATCGAGATCGGCGAGAATCCACTGCAATGCCTGGCCGACGCCGGCTATACCGGAATCGTCGCCACCAACTCCGAATTCGAGATCGAACGCTACCCCCGCGTCGGTGACGACATTACGGCCGAAACGGTGTTCGAGAGCATCTCCGATGAGAAGAAGACGGGGATGGGCACCGGATTTTTCGTCACCTGGGTCACCACTTACCGGACTCAAGGCGGCGAGGTCCTCGGACGCCAGCGGTTCCGCACGCTGCGCTTCAAGAAAGACGGCTGACCATGGCCCACAGACTTGCGCCCTCGATCAGCCCCGACACCGAGTTCTTCTGGCAAGGCCTCAAGGATCACGAGCTGCGGATACAGCAGTGCACCGACTGCAAAGCCCTTCGGGTGCCGCCGCGCCCGATGTGCGGCAAGTGCCAGTCATTGCACTGGGACTACGTGGTATCCACCGGCAGGGGAACGGTTTACAGCTTTGTGATGCCGCAGTATCCGCCCTTGCCGTTCCTGAAGTACCCCTACGTCGTCGCCCTGATCGAATTGGACGAGGGCGTGCGTATCGTCTCGAACCTGTGTGACATCGAGCCCGGCGACATCACAGTGGGCATGCCCGTTCAGGTCTTCTACGAGACCTTCGAAGCCCTGCCAAGCGGAGACGAATTGGTACTGCACCAATTCCGACCGGCACTCTGACCCGAGGCTGGACACACACATGGACTTCTCTTTCACCGACGATCAAGAGTCCGTCGCCAAGGTGGCCCGTCAACTCTTCGAACACCACGCCACACCGGAGCGGCTCACCGACGTCGAATCCGGCGAGGTCCGCTACGACCCCGCGCTCTGGAGCGAACTGGCATCATCGGATCTGCTGGGCATCAGCCTGCCGGAAGCCTTCGGCGGCAGCGGCGGCAGCTTTCTCGAGCTGGGGATTCTGCTGTCCGAGGTCGGCAGAAGCGTCGCGCCGGTGCCCGTCTACTCCACCCTCGCCTTGGGCGCCGACACCATAGCGCGCCACGGTGACACCGATCTCCAGCAGCAGTATCTGCCCGAGGTCGTCGCCGGCCGGACCATACTCACAGCGGCGCTGACCGAACCGGGCAATTCAGCTGCCGACAAGCCGCGCTCGACAACAGCCCGGCGCGACGGCGACGCCTGGCGGATCGACGGCTCCAAGGACCTGGTACCGGCCGGTCAACTCGCCGACGCGATCATCGTGTCGGCCGTCGCCGATGACGGGCCGGGCCTGTTCATCGTGGAGTCAGACGCGGCAGCTGTCGAGGTCAGGCCTGCGGAGACCACTCACGGCGAGCCATACGCCGACCTGTCCTTCGAGGGCGCGATCGGCCGGCGTCTGGGATCGGCCGACCCGAGCCTCGTAACTTCGCTGTACACCCGGGCGCTGGTCGCCATGTCCGCGATACAGACCGGTGTCTGCGAACGGGCTCTTCGACTGGCAGCGACCTACACCGGCCAGCGGGAGCAGTTCGGCCGGCCCATCGGCTCCTTCCAGGCGGTTCAGCAGCGCATGGCCGACGCATTCATCGACACCGAGGCCATCCGCTGGACCACGTGGCACGCGGCCTGGCTGATCGCCGAGGGCCGCCCGGCCGACCGGGAAGCGTCGATCGCCAAGTTCTGGGCGGCCGAAGCCGGCGCACGCGTGCTGGGCACTGCCCAGCAGGTACACGGCGGTATGGGCATCGACGTCACTTATCCGCTGTCCCGCTACTTCTTGTGGGCTAAGCACATCGAGCTCGCACTGGGCTCCGCCTCCCACCAACTGGCCCGACTCGGCAACGCGTACCTGGAAGGACACTGATGAACTCCACTGCGACCCGGCACACCACCTTGGCGTTCGATGCCATTCACGTCGGCGACGAGATCACCCCGTTGGACGTGCCCGTCACCGCCACGCTGATCGTCGCGGGCGCGATCGCCTCGCGCGACTACATGCCGGTGCATCACGATCGCGAGTTCGCCACTCGCCAGGGTTCCCCGGACATCTTTCTGAATATCCTCACCACCAACGGGTTGTGCGTGAAGTTCCTGCACGACTGGGCCGGCCCCGAGGCGATGGTCAAGAAGTTGTCGATTCGCCTCGGCGTACCCACGTTTCCCAACGACACCTTGCATTTCACCGGGACGGTCACCGGCAAGTCTGCCGGCGACGGCGAAGGCCTGATCGAGGTGTCGCTCAAGGGGACCAACCGTCTGGGCGATCACGTCTCCGGTACCGCTGTGCTCAGCCTGCTCACGGGTGTGGGCGAATGAGCGGAATCGGCGGAAAGGCGGCCCTGGCAGGTATCGGTCAGACCGAATTCTCCAAGGAGTCCGGCCGTACCGAGATGCAACTGGCCTGCGAAGCGGTCAAGGCCGCGATCGCCGATGCCGGGCTGCGCCCGTCCGACATCGACGGCATGGTGACCTTCACCGTCGACGAGAACGAGGAGATCGAAGTCGCCCGTAACGTCGGCATCGAGAACCTGACGTTCTTCACCCGGGTCCCGCACGGCGGCGGTGCGGCCGCGGGCACCGTGATGCAGGCCGCGATGGCCGTCGCGACGGGGGCGGCCGAAGCGGTGGTGTGCTACCGCGCCTTCAACGAACGCTCCGGCTTCCGATTCGGCGGTGCCGGAAGACAACCCGGTGTCACCCCGCTGTGGATGGCGCCCTACGCCCCGTTCGGCTTCATGACGCCGGCTGCCTGGGTATCTCTGCACGCCCAGCGATACATGTCGACCTACGGCGTGACCAATGCCGACTTCGGCAAGATTTCGGTGATCGACCGCAAGCACGCGGCAAACAACCCGGATGCCTGGTTCTACGGCAAACCGATCACCATCGAGGAGCACCAGCAGTCCCGCTGGATCATCGAGCCGGTGGTTCGACTGCTCGACTGCTGCCAGGAGAGCGACGGCGGGGTGGCGATGGTGGTGACCAGCGTGGAGCGTGCACGCGACCTGCCCCACCCGCCGGCGGTCATCACCGCGGCCGCCCAGGGCGCCGCCTACGACGGCGAGGTGATGACAAGCTACTACCGCGACGACATCACCGGCCTGCCCGAGATGGGCGTCGTGGGCCGCAGACTGTGGGCCAACTCCGGACTCAAACCCGAGGACATCTCCACAGCATTCCTCTACGACCATTTCACGCCGTTTGTCTTCACCCAGCTGGAGGAACTCGGCTTCTGCGGCCGGGGTGAGGCGAAGGACTTCGTCGACGTCGACGAACTCTCGATCGGGGGGCGCCTGCCCATCAACACCAACGGCGGCCTGCTCGGTGAGGCCTACATCCACGGAATGAACGGCATCACCGAGGGCGTCCGGCAGCTCCGCGGAACCTCCTACAACCAGGTCGACGATGTCGAACACGTCTTGGTCACCTCGGGCACCGGCGTCCCCACCAGCGGCCTGATCCTGGCGGCGGACCACTAAACTTCCCCAGATGACGCAAGCGGCGGCCGCAGACACCAGAACCGCCATCATTTGGGCGGCCTTCGCCTGCTTCCGCACCCGCGGGCTGGCGAAGACGACCATCGTCGACATCGCACGGGGCGCCGACATCTCCCGCAGCACTTTCTACGAATACTTCAAAGACAAGCAGTCCGTCGTCGCGGCCTGTGCCGAAGCGGCGTCGCAACGGTTCTACCGCAACATGGCCACGGCGATCGACCGTCACGGCGGCAGCACCCTGGAAGGCAAGCTGGTCCGGGCGGCCGTTTTCGTCTGCCAGGGCCGTCGGGCCGTCGAGCCCGAGGTGTACTTCGACCAAGAAGAAGTCGACCTCATGCTGACCAAGAACGCTGCCAAGCTGCTGCAGGAATGCGCCGAGTTCATCGCTCCCTATCTGTCGGCAGCGCGGCACACCGGTGAGGTACGCAAGGACCTTGACGTCGCGGCGGCCGGTGAATGGCTCGCGCGGATGTTGTTCTCGTTGTTCACCACTCCCTCACTGCGAGTCGATCTGCGAGATGACACCGCCGTCGCCGAGTTCGTCCGTCCGTTTATCGTTCAAGGACTCGCCGCCGGGTCACGCCGGTAGCCGCCGGTCTCAACCGGTGCGCCGCACCGGCACATTGGACCACCCGCTGACATTCGACATGGCAACACGCCGAAGGCCGGGGCGGTCCACTTCGTAGGCGGGCAAAAGGTCCAGCAGTGCGTTCAGCGCGATACGGCTCTCCATTCGAGCCAGGGCTGCGCCCAGACAGCTGTGCACGCCGTAGCCGAACGACAGATTGAATCCCATCATGCGCTCCCGGTCGATGTCGAGCCGGTCCGGGTCGGGAAACTTCCGCTCATCTCGAGTTGCCGCTCCCGTGATCAGTACCATGGTGCTGTCGGCTGGAATGGTCTGACCGTACAGCGTGACCTCACGGGTGGTGGTCCTGACCTGATACTGCGACGGGGGTTCATAGCGCAGCAACTCCTCGATCGCTGCCGGGATCTTGCTGCGGTCGTTCTGCAACTCCTGCCACTGCTCCGGGAAATCGGCGAAGGCCACCATCGCGTTTCCCACCAGCTTGGTCACGGTCTCGGCGCCCGCTCCACCCAACATCGTTGCGAACCCGGCGATATCGACGTCGGTGAGACGCTCCCGCGAACCGTCCTCGGTCTCGATCTCGGTCTCGATCAGGCGGCTGATCATATCGTCGTGGGGCTGCGCCCTGCGGCTTTGGATCAGTTTGAGGTAGTAGATCCACGTCTTCACCGACGCCTCGAAACCTTCGGGGGGGACGGCGATTTCACCTACTCGTCGCTCCACCAGCAGATCCAGCCACTCGCGGATCTGCGTACGATCCTCTTTGGGCACTCCCAGCATGGTGGTGATGACATCGTTGGGAAACAGGGTCGAGAAGTCGGCTACGACGTCGAACGAGTCCGCATCCACCTGTTCGATGCGCTCGTAGATCTTCTCCCGCACCATGTCCTCTAACGACGCAATGGCGCGCGGGGTGAACGCATTGCTGACCAGCTTGCGCATTTTCGTATGATCGGGCGGGTCCATGGAGATGATGACCCTCGGCACCGGGATGGCGTCATCATGCGCCTTGGCCATGTCGAGCGTCACCCCCTTGGCCGACGAATACGTCTCGTGGTCTCTCGATGCGGCCGCAACGTCCTCATACCGCGACAGCGCCCAGAAATCCCATTCGGCGTTGTAGTAGACCGGTGCCTCATCCCGCAGCCGGCGGTAGGTGTCATACGCGCCGTTGAAGAACTCTTCGGAGAACGGGTCGAACTCGACGGGTTTCACAGGATGGCACCGCTTTCCTTGTACTTCTCGATGGTCTCCCACGTCATTCCGGCGTCCATCAAAACCTCTTCGGTGTGCTGGCCGTGTTCCGGAGCGCCCGTTGGAACCACCGGTTGTTCGTCGAACTGAACGGGGTTGGTGGGCAGCGCGTAGCCGACCCCACTCATCGTGGTGGTCTGCGCGACGTATCCGTTGGCGGTCACCGCAGGGTCTTCGTAGAGCTCGCCGGGCGTCTGCACGATGCCCCACGCACCCGACAGCACCGCCAGCGTGTCGCGCCATTCGGCCAGTGTGCGTTCGGCGAATGCCTGATCCAGCAGCGCAATCAGCTCCACCCGGTTCGCATATCGCGAAGCGGGATCGCGGAATCGCGGATCGTCGACCAACTCCCCAAGACCCACCGCACGCATGGCCTCCGCGTAGTACTTGTCGAGTTGCAGCATCATCAGCTGCACATACCGGCCATCCTTGGTGCGGTAGGTGCCCACCAGGGGATTCGGCGCATCGGCATGACTGTAGTTGGGGATCGAGGTGCCGCCGTGAAGCTGGCCGACCGCGACATCCGGGCTGAGGTTCCATGCGGCAAGGCCCAGCAGGGAGACATCGACGACGGACCCTTCACCGGTGGTGGCCTTCTTATAGAGCGCGGCGGCCACACCGCCAGCGATGGCCATGCCGCCCAGCAGGTCGCCGAAGGCAGGGCGCGATCGCACCAGCTCGTCGGCCCCCTCGGTCAGCATGGCCGCAATACCGCCGCGCGCCCAGTAGGAAACACCGTCATAGCCGGGCTTGTCGGCATCCGGCCCCTTGGGTCCATGCCCCGAACCCCGGACGTAGACGATCCCGGGGTTGACGGCCCGGATGTCCTCGACGTCGATCCCGAACTTCTTGCGGCGTTGCGGCAGGTAGCTGGTCAGAAAGACATCGCAGGTCCGGGCGAGTTCGTGAACCACCTGCCGTCCAGCCGGCGTGGCCAAATCGACGCCGATGGACTTCTTGCCACGGTTGGGAATCTCGATCATGTAGTTGACCGAACCCCCGCCCTCATCGACGATGCCCATGGTCACCAGGCCGCGCTGGGGGTCACCGCCGTCGCGGGGTTCTACCTTGATGACCTCGGCGCCCCATTCCGCGAGCACCGCACCGGCGGACGGGACGAAGGTCCAGGCCGCAACTTCTAGTACCCGTACTCCCTTGAGCACCTTGTCGGGAGACATCAAACCCTCCACTGTTCGTGCGGCTTTGCCGGCGCAAGGGCGGCGGTGCAGCTATGGAAACGCGAATTCTTGATTTTGAGAACGATACCCGACGGACGATCCGATCAGCTCACTAATCAAAGCACCGCGAAGACCACGCCACCTCCGTGCGTACCGTCGAGCCGGTCGCCGTGCAGCGGTCCGGCGACGGTCACCGGCAGACAGGGAATGACTGGATTGAGAGTATTCATTCTCATTTTCGGTATTGTTGGCGCTCATGCCGTTCCCTTCGATCACCCCGGTCGTTCCCGCCATGGTGCGATCCGCGGCCGCCAGGTTCGGGGACAAGCCTTTCCTGATCGCCGACGGGGACGTGCTGAGCTACGACGACCTTGAGCGGCGGTCCGCGCGCCTGGCGCTGCGCCTGCTGTCGATGGGGGTGGGCAAAGGCGACCACGTCGGATTGCTGATGCCCAACAGTGTGGAATGGGCGATCACCTGGTTCGCGGTCACCCGGATCGGCGCCGTCGCCGTACCGTTGAACACGTTCTATAAGGCGTCGGAACTGTCCTGGACCATCCGCCATGCCGATCTGCGCACCATCGTTGCTTGGCCGTCTTTTCGTAAGCAGAATTTCTGTCGGCTCCTCGAAGAGGCGCTACCGGGACTGTCCCGGGTGCAGACACCGGGCCGGATCCAGGTGCTGTCGGCTCCGTACCTACGCACGGTGGCGATCTGGCACGAGGCCGACAGACCCTGGGCGACGAGCCTTTCCGAGGACGACTGCGGCGATGTCGACGCCGAACTGCTGACAGCAGTCGAGTCCTGCGTGACCCCTGCCGATGAGGCCTTGATCATCTACACCTCGGGCAGCACCGGTGAGCCCAAAGCTCCCGTGCACACCCAGGGCGTGGTGGTACGCCACTCCTACAACCTGACCTTCTCCTACGGTGTGACCACCGACGCCGTGATGTTCACCTCGATGCCGTTCTTCTGGATCGGGGGGTTGATCATCGGGCTGAACGCGGTGATCCATCACGGCGCGACCCTGGTGACCCAACCGGCGTTCGACCCCGGCGAGGCCCTGGAGCTGATAGAGCATCACCGGGCGACGATCACCCTGGGGTGGCCTCAGCAGGGCACGAGCATGGCCACGCATCCCGATTTCAACAACCGGGACATCAGTTCGGTGATCCGCACGAGCATGCCGGCCATGGTGCCACCGGAGCGACGGCCGCCAGGTCCGAACGCACTGGGCATGACCGAGTTGTGCGGTAGCCACATCGGTGTGGACTCCTACAGCCCGCAGCCCCCCGAGCGCACCGGTACGGGTGGGTGGACACTCGACGGCCTGGAGCACATCATCGTCGACCCGGAAACGGGTGCGCAGCAGCCGTTCGGCGTCGCCGGGGAGATCTGGGTACGGGGACGTTCGCTCATGCAACGCCTGCACAAAAGGGAACGTGATGAGGTCTTCACCCCCGACGGCTACTACCGAACCGGCGACTGCGGAGTCCGTTTTCCCGACGGGTGGATCACGTTTTCGGGCCGCCTCGGCGAACTCATCAAGACCGGCGGGGGCACGAACGTCACCCCCTCGGAAGTGGAGCTCGCGTTGGGAGACTGCGCGGGTGTACTTGAGGCTTACGTGGTCGGTGTCGAAGACGAGGACCAGGGAGTCATCGTGACCGCGGCCGTGGTGCCACGCGACGGGGCCGCGCTCGACTCCGAGACGCTACGCGCAGACCTGCGTACCCGGCTGTCCGCTTACAAGGTACCCAGATTCGTCTGGGTCACCGAGAAGCACCAGCTGCCGTTCACCGCGAGCGGCAAGGTGAAGCGACAGGAGCTGGCCACACAGATCCGGGAAATGCTGGCACGCAAGGCAGATCCAAGCCCATGACATCGCCTGAAGAACCGGCGAACCTCATCGACCACGTCGCGAGCAGAGAAGGACGCACATGAGCGATCCCCATTCCAACATCGCCGGCATCCGCATGTTGATCGTCGGAGCGTCATCGGGGATCGGGCGGGCACTTGCCCGCGCGGCCCACCTGCGGGGCGCGACGGTGGCCTTGGCCGCCCGGCGGGTCGAGGTGCTCGGTGAACTCGCCCGCGAGTTGGACGGGACCGCACACGAGCTCGACGTATCCAACCCCCGCGACATCGAGCGCGTGGTCGACCAGGTGGCCACCGCGTTCGGCCGCATCGACGCGGTGGTCTTCACCAGTGCCGTAGTGCCGTTCGCACTGATCGACGACACCGATGTCACCACCTGGATGCACGCGTACGCCGTCAATGCAGTCGGTGCATCGCACCTGCTGCGGTCGGCCCTGCCGCATCTCAGCGACGACGCCGTCGCACTGATCGCATCCAGCCACGAGGTGGGCCGCCCACGAGCCGGGGTGTCGGCCTACCATGCCAGCAAGGCCGCCCTGGACGAGATTCTGCGCTCCTGGCGTGCCGAGCACCCGGAGCTACCTGTCATCCGGGTCAGCGTGGGTCCCACCGAGGGCACCGAGATTCTGCGCGGGGCCGACCGCGACATGCTGGCAGACCTCTACGGCGCCTGGGCGCAAGAAGGCCAGATTCCCGCCCGGATGTCCGCGGTGGCCGATGTCGCCAATGCGATGCTGTCGCTGATCGCGGTAGCTCGGGCGAATCCCTCGGTGGTCACCGAGATCGTCCACCTCGCGCCGCGGATGCCAAGACCGAATTAGGGAGTGCAGTTATGGATCTCGGCTTTACAGGGTCGACGGCGGTGGTCACCGGCGGCAGCAAGGGCATGGGCCTGGCGATTGCCGAGGTCCTGGCAGCCGAAGGCGCCTCGGTGGCCGTCATGGCACGCGGGCGCGACGGTTTGAACGCGGCGGCCGAACGCATCCGGGCCGCCGGCGCGCCGGAAGTCCTGCCGATCAGCGTCGACATGTCCGATGCCGAAGCCATAGCGGCGGGCTTCGACTCGGTTCGAGAGGCGTGGGGAGCGCTCAACGTCCTGGTACACACCATCGGTCCTGATGCCGGCGCGTTCGATGAGCTCGATGATGATGCCTGGCATGCGGCCTTCGACTTGGGAACGATGTCGGCCGTCCGGTCGGTCCGCGCCGCATTGCCGTTGTTGCGTGCCGCCGAGTGGGGCCGCATCGTCACGCTGTCGGCCCACTCCATCCAGCGGCAGAGTCCCGCTTTGGTGGCCTATACGGCCACCAAAGCGGCCCTGTCGAGCGTTACCAAGAACCTCTCGAAGAGCCTTGGACCGGAGGGCATCCTGGTCAACTGCGTGTGTCCGGGCACCATCGTGACGGCGAGCTTCACCGAGCAGCTGCGCAACGTGCTGGGCGCTGCCGGCTTCGACTCCTCAGACCCATACGACGTCATGCGCTGGGTCGAGCAGACCTACGGACACCCCTGCGATCTGGGACGTGCCGGCAGCCCCGAGGAGATCGCGTCGGTGACGGCCTATCTCGCGTCTCGCCGGAACGGCTACGTGACGGGCGCGACGGTCAATGTCGACGGCGGATCGGATTTCATCTGAGGGCGCCCGCCTCAGCTCTTTTTGGCCATCTGATCGGCGGCGGTGTCCGTCCATTCGGCACTGTGGCGGTCCATCGTGACCGCGCCGTTCCATCCTCCGTCGGTCCACAGCACGGTACCGCCGACGTAGCTGAGTCTGCGGCTGCCGAGGCACACCAACGGCCAGGCCTGTTCCTCGGCCCGGGCGTAACGCCCGACCGGCCCGATAGCGTCGTCGAGCGTCTTCTTACCGAAAGAGTCCTGAAACACCGGCATCATCGCAGTCTCGGTGGGGCCGGGGTTGATGCAGTTGATGCGGATGCCCTTTCGTCCGAGCTCCGGGTACCACCAGCCCACCCACGCATCGATGACGTACTTGGAATAGGCGTAACCGCTCCACGACCATTTACTCTCATTCGCGCTCAACCACTCCACGGCGGCATCGAACCCGTCGGTCTCGAGTAACCCGGTGATGGTCTTGATGTGGTTCTGCCATCCGATCGCGGCAGATGAGGAGATCACACTGATCGCCGATCCCTGCGACATCTTGGGCACCAACTGTTCGGCTAGATGCCGTGCCCCGACGAAATTGACCATGATGGTGTCCCATTCGCTGAACGGCGGGCCAGGCAGCCCGGCGCAGCTGAACAGACCGTCGATGGGGCCATCGATGGATGCTGCGGCATCTTCGATGCTCGCCCGGTCGCGAAGGTCGATCGTGAGAGAGCGGGCAACCTTGACGCTGGTGGGCTTGATGTCCAGCGCGGTGACTTCGGCGCCGAGATCGGAGAGGATGCGCGCGGTGGCCTCCCCCATGCCCGATGCCGCACCGGTTACGACAACGGACTGTCCTGCATACCCCAGCGCGTCCTCCATCAGCGACATCCCTTCGACCTCACACCTGCGAGAGTAGTTCTTTACGTTCAACGAGAACTGACATTATCAGTGCGCCTCAACCGCCGGTGCGGGAATGCCGCGTGATGGTCGACAGGTCGTAAAGCCCGGGCTCCGCGGCGAGCACCGCCGGGATCGTGTTGATGGCGTGCATGGCGGTCGCCAGGCAGCCCTGCTCGGCATGGTCCTGTCCCTCGGAGCCGACCACAAAGTGCAGTCGCATGTCGGGTTCTCCGGTAAAGGTCACCTCGTAGCCGATGTCAGCCGGCCAGTCCGGCGCCAAATCATCGGCCATCCGGGTCAGGTGTTCGACAGACAGGGTCAGTTCGCCGCAATCGACGTTCACCCCGAAGCGCATCGCTGCCACGGTGCCCTCCGGAATGTGGCCGGCGGCCACGGTCAGCGCCCGAGGCGTGGTAATGACCTCCCGATATCCCTTGAACCCCTTGATCTCAAGCCCCAAGGCCTGGGTCAGCACGGTCGCGCTGCCGATCCAGGCGCTCGCGGCGTACTCCGGGTTCGACAGCAACGGCGTCGTGTCCTCCGGATGGTGACCGAAACCCATGGCGTTGAAGATCAGGTCATGGCTGGCATAGGTCGAGTAGTTCAAGACCTCACGCACCCCGATGTGGGTGGTGCGCGCACTCAGCCTCGCCAGGATCGGCGTCAGCGATTCGCCGATGAACCCGGGATACAGTCCCAGCCCGAGGAACGACGAGGAGCCGGCGCGGCAAGCGGACTCGATACCGTCCGCCAGGCCGGCATCCAGCGAGCGCGGGTGGATGAATCTACTGCCCGTGGCGATCACGTTCTTGCCGGAAGCGAGCAGGTCACAGACGTCGCGGAAGCAACCCGGGGTGTCAGTTTCGACTTTTCCCATGTAGAGCACGATGTCGGCGTCGGCATTGATGACCGCGTCCCGGTCGTCGGTGGCAGTGACCCCGGCCAGCGGTAGCCCGCACAGTTCGCCGGCGTCAACACCGGATTTGGCCGGGTCGTAGACGCGGACCCCCACCAGCTCCAAGTCCGGCCGTTGGACAACGTGACGTAACGCCATCATGCCGGTCACGCCGGTCGCCCACTGGATCACCCGTGCCATACGCGACTCCCTCAATTCCAGATGACGTCGAGCCGGGGTGGCGAGCGGAACATGGTGCCCGAGATGTAAGGCGCCGGCGCTCCCGGATCCAGCCGCAACCCGGGCAGTTCGTCGAAGAGGGCGTTGAAGATCTTGGTGGTTTCCAACCGGGCCAGATGCATGCCCAGGCACACGTGTGCACCGTGGGCGAAACCGAGGTGCGACTTGCGTTCCCGGAAGATGTTGAACGCCTCCGGTTCATCCCACCGCGTCTCGTCGTGGTTGGCACTGCCGAGACTGAGCATCATCGTCGACCCCTGCGGAATGCGGACCCCGGCCAGCTCGGTGTCGCGGGCGACTTCCCGCATGAAGTTCAGCAACGGCGTCTCCCAGCGAATCCCCTCCTCGATGGCCTGGGGAAGCAGGCCCCGATCCGCACGCACCGCCTCGAACTGATCGGGATGCGTCAGCAGTGCCAGCGCCAGGGAGGCGGTGGACCGGGACGTGGTCTCAGCCCCGGCCGGCAGCAGATTCCGCATGAACCCATAGATCTGCTCATCGGACATGGTGACGCCGTTGACTTCCGCAGCGGCCAGGATCGAGACCATGTCGTCGCCCGGCTTGCGCCGCTTGTCGGCGAGAATGCCCACGAAGTACTCCCGCAGCTCCGCCGAGGCGTTCATGGCGGTGTTCATATCGCCGCGGAAACCCAGAATGTCGATCGCCAGCCGGTGAAACCACAGCACGTCGGATTCGGGAAGCCCCAGCAGTGCCGCGATCACCCGTACCGGGATCGGCGAAAAGACGGCGTCGACGAGGTCGGCCTGTCCGTCGGCCTTGAACGCGGCGATGGTGCGGTCGACCAGCGGCCCGACGAGCTCGCTGTCCCATCTCTTCATCGACGACCTCGCGAAGGCGAACTCGTGCAGCTTGCGGTAGGTCGCGTGTTCGGGCTCCTGCATTTCCAGGATCGTCGGCCCCTGCAGCGGCCGCACCACGTTCTCATAGCAACGCGTGCTGAAGGTCAGATTGTCAGTGAAGACCGCTTTCACCGCATCGAAGGAGTAGGCCGTGAAGGTCTGCGGACCGTCGGTGTCCTTACCGGCCATGCCCATCTCGGGCCAGCCGGGATGCACCGCTGCCTGTGCTCGCAACGTCGTGAGAAGGGGGTAGGGCGACGCGTCACCGTCTGCTCCCATTCCTTCGTTGAATCTGCGCTGCGCGTCGCGCACACCCTGTTCAAGTTCCTCCACCGTTGCCCGCTGGACCACGTGACGACTCCCCACCGTTGCTGCAACAGGGTCAACATTCATACTGTCGGTTGCCAAACTACATGATGTATGTTGATCGCCACCAGGCATCGGCGGATCTCGAATGCACAACCAGGAGTGATCGATTGACACCGCGAGTTGTTCAGTGGGCGACCGGGGCAGTCGGTCGTGCGGCATTGCGGGAGATCATCGAGAATCCCCGGCTGCAACTGGCCGGCGTGTTGGTCTACGACCCGGCAAAGGATGGTGCGGACGCAGGCGAACTCTGCGGTCTGCCGCCGTCGACGGGCGTCCCCGCCACCCGCGACAAGGATCGGATCACGGCGCTGCGCCCCGACGTGGTGATACATACCGCCAGCAAGGCCCACGCGGTGGAGACCAACGCCGAGGACATCTGCCGGCTGCTGGCCGCGGGAATCAACGTCATCACCACCACGTCGTATAACCACCTGCCCACCTACGGGGCGGAGACCGAGGCCGCTTTCGTCGCAGCCTGCCGCACCGGCGGGACCCGTTTCCACGCCGCCGGCGAGAATCCCGGTTTCATGTTCGAACGGCTCGTGGCAACCCTGACCGGGCTGAGCAAGACCGTCGACAGAATCGACCTCTACGAAGCCACCGACGTCTCCGGCGTGGACAGTCGCCCGATGCTGATCGACCTGATGGGCATGGGACGTCCCCCCGCCGACGTCAGCATCGACTCGCCCATCATCGGCAAACTCGACCTCGCTTACCGGCAGGCACTGAATGCCACCGCGGATGTCCTGGGCATCGAGCTCGACAGGATCGACGTGTCAGTCGACGCCGCGACACTGCCGCATGACATCGAGGTCAAGGCCGGGACCATCGAAGCAGGGACCGTTGTCGGACAGCGCTTTTCCTGGGTCGGACATTGGTCGGGCCGGGCGCTGCTGGCCATCCACGAGGAATGGGTGCTGACGCGGGATCTGCCGCAATGGGGCTTGAGTCCGCTGAAACCGGGCGAGAAGGCTCCGCTGATCCGGGCGGAGGTCAGCGGAGATCCCAGCTTCTCGCTGCAACTCGACGTCGGGGCCGGGCAACCGCCGCATCAACCGCCGAGCCGACCCGGCCCGGCGACCACGATGCCCGGGCATCTCATGATCGCGATGAGCGCCGTACGCGCCATCCCCTACGTGCTCGCCCACCCCCCGGGTGTCGTGACCGCGCCGGTGTTCGGAGCCATCCGGTTAGGTTGAGCCGGCGCCCACCGCGCGGGCGATGTTCTCGCTGGGTACGGCGTGAAAGACGTGCGCGCTGCCGTCGGGCACCACTCGGCGTGCCACCAGATAGTCCGAACCAAGCCAGCCCTGGCGGATATACCGACCGAAGCGCAAGAAGGTCCCCGGCGCGCCACTGGCCGCCGGAATCAGCTTCACCTGCTCGATGCCGGTTCGCACGCCCTCGCCGGTCAGCGGGCGAGCCGCCGACAGGCCGCGAGCTATCACCGTCGCCGCGTCATGCGCCAACCCCGGCATCGAATGTCCCGGTCGGCGACCAAATTTGGCCTCGAACCTGTCCAGAAACCGCTGGCCGACCGTATTGCGCTCGTCGTAGCTGTCCAGACCGATCCAGCCACGCAGCTGCTGCATCCATTCGGCGTTGATATGCGCCATCTCGAAGGCGGTGGTCGTGTAGCGCGGCGGATCCCAGCCGGCGCTCAACAGTGCGTCGGAGAAACCCCAGAGCCCGTGGCCGAAACCCACATGCACCAGCGCGTCGGGGTCCGTGGCACGCAACCGCTCGACCGCAGCCCCCTTCTCGGCCTCCACCTGCGGAATCGCCACGGTCGTGGTGATCGTGAGACCGGCTGCGCTGTAAGCCTTCTCGGAGGCTGCGAGGTACTCCTTTCCGATCAGCGAGGATTCATAGGCGATGGCGATCCGCGAGCGGCCGTCTCCGATCATCACCGCTGCCAGCATCACCGGCTCCTCTGCCATCGAGCCGTTGTTCAGCGCGAAACACCACTTGCCGAGCGCGCCTTCCGAGCCGGACAGCGTGATGATCGGGGTACGCGCCGTTGCGTCGACATGGGGACGAAGCGGAACCACGTTATCCGACACCCAAGGCCCGAAGATGGCAAGACAACCGTCGGCGACAAGCTCATCGAAGGCCTGCTCGACAACGCGGTAAGTTCCGTTGGGCAGCCCCACCACGTCGCGCCGGACGATCTCGACCGGGCGATCGATCAGGCCTGTCGCGTGCGCCTCCTCCATCACCAGCGACAGGGCGGCGAAGGTGTCGTCGTCGGTATCGCCGCGCGTCGGATAGTCGTTGAGCAGGCCCACCTTCAGCGGAGCGATCGAACCGTATGCCCGAACTTCGTCGTCAGCCATATCGGCAACATACATTATGAATGTTGATAGGATCGCAGGCGTGGCCAAGCGCGGAGGCACTGACGAGGAACGCCGCGAACGCGGTGATCAGACCCGGCGCGACCTCGTCGATGCCGGTCGCGTCCTGTTCGTGGAACAGGGCTTCTTCAACACCAGCATCGGCGATTTGGTCAGCCGGTCCGGCGCAGGGACCCGGGGCGCCTTCTATCACCACTTCAGGGATAAGTCGGAGCTGTTTCGGGCGGTGTTCGAGGAAGTCGAACGCGACCTCACGCTGCGCTCGTTGGCATCGCCGCCGCCGGGCAGCGACCCGTGGGAGCGGCTCAGCACCGGACTGCACGGCTTCCTCGACGCGGCGCTCGAGCCCGAAGTTCAGCGCATCATGTTGCTCGACGGCCCCGTTGTGCTGGGCTGGGAGACGCTGCGCGCCATCCAGCAGGGCAACAGCATCGCCTTGATCGAGGAGGCCGTCCGCGACGCCATCGCCGAGGGCATCATCGATGATCAGCCGGTCACCGAACTGACTCACATGCTCGTATCGGCGCTGGAGGAAGCAGCCCTGCTCGTGGCCCATGCCGTCCAGCCGGACACCGCCCGCAAGCGGGCCGCCGGGGCGTTCAACCGACTCCTGTTGAGCTTCCGCTCACGCGATCGAAATACGTTGTTGCCCTAGGCAATATCGCATCGTGGCGATCACTTGCACCATCGTGAAAATTGAAATTATCAGATTTGACGAGTGGAGGTTTCTGTTGCGTGATAATTTCGTTCTCGACAAACGGAGGAGGCTCATGATCGACCAGGCCGACCATCGGACGCCTCCACTGGGGGAGAAGCCGAATGTCTGACCAAAACGGTTCGCTGCGGGTGGCCGTGGTGGGCGCCTCCGCCGGCCTGGGCCGTTGTATCGGCATGGGTCTGGCCGGAAAGGGAGCGCGGGTCGCCTTTCTCGCGCGTCGCCGCGAGCGGCTGACCAAAGCGGCCGACGAGGCGGGCAACGGGGCGATCGGCGTGGTCTGCGATGTCACCGACTCCGACTCGTGCCGGGCTGCGATGTCGGAGGTGGCCGCAACATTCGGCGGCCTGGACGCCATCGTCTACACCACCGGGATGGGCATCCTGGCACCGCTTGCCGAACTTGATGCCGGGCAGTGGGCTCAACTGTTTGCGACCAACGTCACCGGCGCATCGCTGGCCACGGCCGCGGCCGCGCCGCACCTGGCAGCTTCGGGCGGATCGGCGGTTTACCTGTCATCGCTGAGTGCGTCCTACACCAATCCGTGGCCCCTGCTCGGGGCATACGCCGTCACGAAGGCCGCGCTCGACAAACTCGTCGAGGCATGGCGCATCGAACATCCCAACATCGGTTTCACCCGGCTCGCAGTCGGCGACAGTTTCGGCGGTCAGGGCGATTCGCAGACCGAATTCAACAAGAACTGGGACCCCGCCGACTTCGAGAAGGCGATCCGACTGTGGATGGAGCGAGGCGAGATGCAGGGCGGCCTCGTCGACGCCGGTCACCTGGCCGATGTCGTGCACTCCGTACTGGTCTGCGGCAACAGCAGTTTCATCCCCTATCTGACGCTTGCGCCCCGGCCATCGGCGGCGGTCAAGGAACTTCGACAGTGGTAAAGGACAGCAACCACATGGCTCACGAATCCCGCATGCTCATTGACGGCAAGCTCGTCGATTCCGAGACCGGACGTACCTTCGACAACATCAACCCGGCGACCGAGGAGGTCCTGGGCAGCACCGCCGACGGCACCCGCGCAGATATGGAGCGGGCCGTGGCCGCCGCGCGGCACGCCTTCGACAACACGGACTGGTCGCGCAACGGCGAGTTGCGGGCCACCGGGCTACGGCAACTGCAGGCGGCACTGGAAGCCGAACGCGAGGAGGTCCGTGCCGAACTGATCGCGGAAGCCGGTTGTCCGCTGCTGAGCACCTACGGGCCCCAGCTCGACGTGCCGCTGAAGGAGGCGCTCACCTGGCCGGCCGACATGATCGGCCAATTCCCCTGGAAGCGTTCCCTTCCCGACAAAGATGCTTTCGGCATCGGGGCCCCTGCCCGCCGCGAGGTGTGGAAAGAGCCCGTCGGGGTGGTCGGGGTCATCACGCCGTGGAACTTCCCCGTCGAAATCATTCTCAACAAGATCGGTCCGATTCTGGCTATGGGCAACACCATGGTGCTCAAGCCGGCGCCGGATACGCCGTGGAACGCCACCCGCATCGGCAGGATCATTGCCGAACAGACCGATATCCCCCCCGGCGTCATCAATATCGTGACCTCATCCGATCATCTGGTCGGCGAGGTGCTGTCGACGTCTCCGCTGGTGGACATGGTCGCTTTCACCGGTTCCACCGCCACCGGCCGCCGCATCATGACCGCCGCCGCCCAGACCATCAAGCCGACCTTCCTCGAGCTCGGCGGCAAGTCGGTGTATCTGATCCTCGAAGACGACGGCGACATCAGCGCAGCGGTCGGCGGCAGCGCCTTCATCTCCATGCATGCCGGCCAGGGCTGCGCGATGCCCACCCGGCTGTTGGTGCCCCACTCCCGTTACGCCGAGGCCGTGGAGATCGTGAAGGTCGCCATGGAGCGCAACAGGTACGGGGACCCAACCGACCCGTCGGTGCTGCAGGGGCCGCAGGTCTCCCGACGGCAGCAGGAACGCGTGCTGGGCTATATCCAGAAGGGCAAGGACGAGGGCGCGCGCCTGGTCACCGGCGGCGGCATCCCCAAGGACACCCCCAGGGGATTCTTCGTCGAACCAACGATATTCGCCGACGTCGACAACTCGATGACCATTGCGCAGGAAGAGATCTTCGGGCCGGTCCTGTCAGTGATCGGTTTCGCCGACGACGACGAGGCGGTGCGCATCGCCAACGATTCCATCTACGGCCTGTCCGGCGTGCTGTTCGCCAATGATCTGGAGCGCGCCAAGGCCGTAGCCGGCCGGATCCGCACCGGCACCCTGGGGATCAACGGTGGCCTGTGGTACGGGGCCGATGCCCCGTTCGGCGGCTACAAGCAATCGGGGGTCGGACGCCAGTGCGGCCTCGAGGGTCTGGAGATCTTCACCGAGACCAAGACCGTCGGTTGGCCGGCACCGTGAAGTGCGCGGCGGCGGTCCTGCGGGGCATCGGAATCGACTGGGAAGTCACCGAAATCGAACTCGACCCGCCCAAAGCGGGTGAGGTGCTGGTGAAGATGGCCTATGCGGGCATCTGCCACTCCGACGAACACTTCTACTCCGGCGACAGCGTGCCCAGCCCCGACATGGAGGAGATGATGCGGGCCGCCGGGGTGCCGGTTCCCGAATGGTTCCCGATGCTCGGCGGACACGAGGGCTCCGGAGTGGTCGAAGAAGTGGGACCGGGTGTCACCACGCTCAAGCCCGGCGACCATGTGGCCATCTCATTTTTTCCAGCATGCGGCAGCTGCCGGTTCTGTGTGGTGGGCCAGACCTACCTGTGCGATGTCGGCGCCGACATCTACAGCAAAGACATGACCACCGACCACACCCGGCGCCGCCATCTGGGCGGCGAGGACCTGATGGCCATGATGCAGGTCGGCACGTTCGCTGAGTACGTCGTTGCGTCCGAACGCTCACTGGTCAGGATCAACGACTGGATCCCGCTGGAGGCGGCATCGCTGGTGTCCTGCGGTGTGACAACCGGTTTCGGCTCGGGTTCGGTCGCGGCGGGCACCGAGGTCGGCGACACCGTGGTCGTGGTGGGAGTGGGCGGAATCGGCATGAATGCCGTGCAGGGCGCCAAGGCCGCCGGTGCCAAGCATGTGATCGCCGTGGATCCGAACGAGTTCAAACGCGAGATCGCGCCGAGCTTCGGCGCCACCCACACCGCTCCCGACGCCGCGGCCGCTCTCGAGCTGGTCAAGGAGCTGACCTGGGGCGTGATGGCGGATCGGGTGGTGCTGTGCCCGGGCGTGGTACCGACGGAGCTGGTGATGATCGCCATGATGCTGCTGCGCAAAGGCGGAACGTGCGTGCTGACCGGGATGGCCAAGGTCTCCGACATGATGGTGCCGCTGGTCCTGCCGGACATGGTGAGCTCCTGCAAGACCCTCAAGGGCGTGCTGTACGGGGAGATGAATCCGCGTGAGGCGATGCCGCGCTTACTGTCGATGTACGAAGCCGGGACCCTCAAGCTCGACGAGTTGATCACCCAGCGCTACAAGCTCGACCAGATCAACGAGGCCATGCAGGATCTGCGCGCCGGAAAGAACATCCGCGGGGTGATTCATTTCTAGACCCGGGGCACAGTCACCTGGGTCTGCGATCGCGTTGTCCTACTCGCCGCCGGGCTCGGTGTCCCCGCGCAGCCGGGCCTGCAGTTCCGCTCGCTCCTGGCGCCGGCGATCCCCGGCCACCGACAGGCTCTGAGTCGCCCGTCTGCGCAGCGGCGTGAAAAGCCACATCCCCAACGGCAGCGCGACGATCAGCGCCAGCATCGCCGCGATGATCGGCGGGAAGTCGCTGAGCCCGATCAGCCGGCCCAGCCCGTAGATCACCGCAGTCAGTACGACTACCAGCGCCAACCGTGCCACGGTGTACAGCGCCACATCGAGTACCGCACGGCCCGCCCGGGCCCGACCTGTCTCCACGATCATCAAGGGTACTGACGGGCCGGACCGGTTCGTTGGCCGCTAAAGGTATATTCGGCGCCAGGAGGTGTCGCGAGTGCTCTACCTGCTCCTCGTCCTGACCCTGGGAACGCTGATCTACCTCGGCCTGCGTACGGCTCGCAGCCGGCCGAAGACGCGCGTGATCGGTCCCGACGACGATCCAGAATTCCTGTGGCGCATCAGCCACGGCGACAACCAGCCCTAGAGCTGCACCCGGGCCGCAACCGTCCGATCAGACGAAGTGCTGGTTGAACCGGTCGTCGCCCGGGAACGCCTCGGCGACGACGGCGGCCAGTTCGACCAGTGCCTCGCGGGTCTCCCGCTTCAGCCGCGATAGGTCGATCTCCGCGCCCTCTTCCAAGTGCGGGTCGAACGGCACCAACCGCACCGCGCGGCAGCGGCGGGAGAAGTGGTCGACCACTTTCTGCATGTCGACCTTGCCGGAGCGGGGCCGCACCGCGTTGATGACCGCGATCGAGTTACGCACCAGGTCCTCGTGGCCGTGCGCGTCGAGCCAGTCCAGCGTCGCCGAGGCACTGCGGGCACCATCGACCGAACCGGAACTGACCACGATCAGGGTGTCGGCCTTGGCGAGCACCGCCGACATGGCGGAGTGCATCAGACCGGTGCCGCAGTCGGTCAGGACCAGGCTGTAGAACCGCTCCAGTACCTGCAATGTGCTGGCGTAATCCTCGCCGCTGAAGGCCTCCGAGACCGCCGGGTCACTGTCGGAGGCCAGCACCTCGAGGCGGCTGGGCCCCTGGTTGGTGTAGCTGCGCACGTCGCTGTAGCGCTGGATGCCGTCGGCGTCGCGCAACAGGTGCCGCACCGTGGCCGGCGTCTCCATCGGCACCTTCTGGTTCAGCGTGCCGCGGTCGGGATTGGCGTCCACGGCGACCACCCGGTCGCCTCGGATGGAGGCGAACGTCGAGCCCAGGGTCGCGGTGATGGTGGTCTTGCCGACGCCGCCCTTCAGGGACAGCACCGCGATCCGGTGACAGCCCTGCAGCGGCCGGTTCACCTGCGACACCAAGTCGTTGAACCGGATGGTTCGGGGGCTCTCGCCGACATTGATGAGCTGACCGGACAGCACATAGAGCAGGCGCCGCCAGCCTGAGGTCGGCGGCGGCTTGACCTGCCGCAACAACGACGTGGTGGACAGGTCCGAGAACGGCGCGATGGACTCGGCGGGACGCTGGGGGGCATGGGCCGCACCGCCGGGGCTGCCGCCGTAGAAGACGGGAGCGGGGTTCTCCATCGGCTGTGGAATCCAGGTGGTGGAGGCGTTGGGGTTCCACGACTGTTGCCGGCCGCGGCCCTCCGCGGGGGTCGGCGGCCACGGGTCGACCGGTTCGGAGAACCGCCGCTCGGTGCGGAAGCCCCCGAAGGAACGGGTCTCCGGTGCCTCGGCACGCTGGTCGATCGACCCGGTGGCCCCGGAATCCGTTCCGGCGGCGGGGCGGTCAGCTGCCTCGCCGACGTGCTGGTACGGCCGGAACTGGGTGGTCGGATGGTCGGTCACGTCGTGGCTCGCAGTGGTATCACCGGATGCGTGGTCGGACACGTGATTCTCCCCTGTCAGCGTGGCTGGGACGTCGATGGACGCCGATAACCGCAGGGTAGCGCAGCCGTCATAAAGGAAACTGACAGCTTTATTAGCCGACTCCGGCGTAGGAGTGCAGGCCGACGGTCACGAGGTTGACGAAAAACAGGTTGAAGATCATCGCCGCGAAGCCCACCACGTTGATCCACGCCGCCTTGTAGTCGCGCCACCCGGCGGTGGACCGCGCGTGCAGGTAGGCGGCGTAGACCACCCACGCGATGAAGGAGACGGTCTCCTTGGGGTCCCAGCCCCAGTAGCGGCCCCACGCCCCCTCCGCCCAGATCGCGCCGAAAATCACGCCGAAGCCGAACACCGGGAACGCGAAAATGGTGGTCCGGTAGGCGATGCGGTCCAGGGTCTGCGCATCGGGCAGCCGGCGCACCATGCGCGCCAGGGCACCGGGCGTTTCGGGGTCGCTGAGCCGCGAGGAGCGGATCAGAAACAGAATGCTGGCCACCCCGGCCACCAGGAACACTCCGGATCCGATGCTGACCACCGAGACGTGGATCGGCAGCCAGTACGACTGCAGGGCCGGCATGACCGGCGCCGCCGTGGCGTAGAGCCAGCGCCCGGAGACCGTGAGCAGGATCAGCACCGGCAGCAGCACGAACACCCACAGGCTGCGGTGTTGCGGCCGGCGCAGCGCGACGGCGGAAGCCACCAACCCGGAGAAGCAGGTCAGGTTGATGAACTCGTACATGTTGCCCCACGGCGGGCGCAGCGTGGCGGCGCCGCGGAACACGATGCAGGCCAGCAGCAGGGCGATGCCCAGGTAGACCAGGGCCAGGCCGGCGCGGCCCACCCGCTCGCCCAGGGGCCGGCGCTGCGCGGGAACCACCAGCCCCGGCGTGGCACTGTCGGTGCGCACCCCGCCGGCCGCGACCAGCTCGGCCTCGGCCGGGGTGCGTGCCCGGCTGTAGGCCAGCTCGACGGCCAGCAGCAGCAGCGCCATGACCAGCACGATCATCGCCGAGGTGAACGCCCAGTCGGAGTAGCGCGCCAGCCCGATGTCGATATGACTCGTATTCACCTACGTCTCCTTGCCGAACAGCCGGGTGCTCAACCGCTCGAACTCGTCACCCCAGCCGGAGTTGTCGGTGCGAGCGAGCCCGCCCACCTCGACGTTCACCGTACCGGGCTGCCCACTCGGTCCCACCGGCGTGATCCGGATCCAGATCCGCCGGCGGCGCACCACCAGGGAGATCACCAGGCCGGCCATCATCGTCATGGCGAACACCAGCACCCAGATCTCCGCCGGGTCATGCGAGATCTGGATGTTGACGAACGGCAGCGCGCCGTCGAAACGCACCCGGGTGCCGTCGTCGAGACGGATCTCTTCACCGGCCTTGAGATTGGACCGGGCCACCTTGGTCAGCCGGCCCTGGTCGATCAGCCGGGAATCCAGACTGAACAGGCTCTGCGGCCGGCCGGTGTCGAGCCCGGTGTCCCCGCGGTAGACGTCGATCGCGACCGCGGGGTCGTTCATCGCGGGGAATGCCGATGACAGCAGCCGGTTGTCGAGTTGTTCGGTCGGCGCGAACAGCCCCTGGATGCCGATCTGGTGTTTCCGCCGCTCGGCGGCGTCGGGATAGGTCCCGGCCGGCGGGTCGATCCGGACCGCGCCCGACGACAACAGGGTCAGCGGGTTGTCCGGGCGGAACTGCACCGTCTGGGTCCGGGTCTGCCCGTCCGGGAAGACCACCGTGAAGGTGGGTGCGTAACCGTGCCCCTGCAGGTAGGCGCGCACACCGCCGACCCGCAGCGGGTGGTTGACCTCCAGCCGGTAGGGCCGCCACTGCCCGGTGGTCAAGTCCTCGCCGGCCTGGTAGTCGATGTGCGCGGTGAAGGACGTGGCCAGCCCGGTGGGCAGGTAGTCGGCGGTGAAGTCGTTGACCCGCACACACAACGGATGCAGTTTGGTGCCGTCCACGGTGGCCCCGGCGCGGAACGAGTCGAACGCGGCGGGCGAGGCCGAGCAGAAACCCGGCCCGCCGTCGGCGATCACCATCACGTTGCC
The DNA here is from genome assembly GCF_010729485.1 of Mycolicibacter hiberniae. Classification (NCBI taxonomy): domain Bacteria; kingdom Bacillati; phylum Actinomycetota; class Actinomycetes; order Mycobacteriales; family Mycobacteriaceae; genus Mycobacterium; species Mycobacterium hiberniae. The sequence continues at coordinate 4,322,620 of NZ_AP022609.1, read as the reverse complement.
CTCGTAGCCGAACAGCCGGCCCACCGCAACGGCGCCCAGCAGCCCCAGCAACGCGAAATGGAAGACCAGGTTGCCGAACTCGCGCAGGTAGCCCTTTTCCGCCGACACTTCGACGGTGCCCTGCTCCGAACGGATCACCCGGCGCCAGCCGCGCAGCGCGTCCGCCATCTGGGCGCCGAGCTGTTCGGGGTCGCCGGCCAGGTGCGTCTGGGCGTGCTTGGGCAGCCGGGCCAGGTTGCGCGGCGCGGCGACCGGTACGGCGCGCAGGCTGCGCAGGTGCTCGAGGGTCCGGGGCGTCAGACAGCCGATCAGCGACACGCACAGCAGGACGTAGATGGCGGTGAACCAGAAGCTGGAGAAGACGTCGAACGCCTCCAGCCGGTCGAGCCAGGGCCCCAGTACCGGGTGCAGCGCCAAGTACTCGTCGACCTTGGCGGCGTTGAGGCTGCGTTGTGGCAGCAGTGCCCCCGGGATCGCGGCCAGCGCCAGCAGCACCAGCAGCACCAGCGCGGTGCCCATCGAGGTCAGCGCCCGCCAGGTGTTGCGGACCCGGGCGGCCAGCCGCGCGATCGGTCCCCGACGGGCCGGGGCGGTGGTGGGTGCGGCCATCAGATGGGAAGCCTGACGTCGGAGACCAAGCCGTCTCGGATCACGGCGACGAAGTGATCCCACACGCCGGTGAGCAGAGCCAGGCCCACCGCGATCAGCAGCACGCCGCCGAGCACCTGAATGGACCGGGTGTGCCGGCGCAGCCAGCCCAGCCCGGCCACTGCGCTGGCCGACCCGAAGGCCAGCGCCACGAACGGCACCCCCAGCCCCAGGCAGTAGGCGATCACCAGCAGCACTCCCCGGGCCACCCCGGCGCCGTCGGTGGTGGAGGCCACTGCGATCACGCCGGTCAGGGTCGGCCCCAGGCAGGGTGTCCAGCCGAGCGCGAACACCGCACCCAGAAGCGGTGCCCCGACCACGGTCGACAGCTGCGCAGGGGTGAAGCGAAGGGGGCGTTGCAGCGCCGGCACGAACCCGACGAACACCAACCCCATCAGAATCGTCACCACGCCGCCGACCCGCTGCAGCAGCACCTGGTTGGTGATCAGCGTGCTGGTCATGCCCAGCACGGCCACCGAGCCGAGCAGAAAGACCGCGGTGAATCCGGCGACGAACAGCGCCGCCGAACCCGCGACGCGCCACCGGGCGCCGGGAGGGGCTGCACCGGTATCGGGCAGGTCGGGCCTTTCTTCGACGCCGACCACCGCCGCCAGGTAGGACAGGTAGCCGGGCACCAGCGGCACCACGCACGGCGAGGCGAACGACACCAGCCCGGCCAGGGTCGACACCGCGACGGCCAGCAGCAACGGACCGGAGGTGACGGTGGCGGTGAAGCCGCTCACGGCGCCGCCTCGGCGGCCAACCGCTGCACGACGGGCTGCAGGTCTTCGGCAAGGACTTCGCGCAGGAACACCGCCGCCACCCGGTGCGCCCGGTCGAGCACCATGGTCGCCGGGATCACCGAGGAGGGATAGCGTCCGCCGAACGCGATCATGGTGCGCATGGCCGGGTCGTAGATCGACGGGTACGTCACCCGGCGATCGGCGATGAAGTCGCGGGGCGCCTGCGGGTCGGGGTCGCGGACGTCGATGCCCAGGAACGCAACGCCCTGGGCGCGGGTGGCGTCGTAAACCTGTTGCAGCTGGCTGACCTCGGAACGGCAGGGCCCGCACCACTGGCCCCAGACGTTGACGACGACGACCTGCCCGGGAAAGTCGGCCACGCTGAGGGTGCGGCCGGTGTCCATCAGGTCGGGCCCGGAGATCGGACCGGGCCGGCCGCGGGTTTCCGGCGGGTCGTAGACGATGTCGGTCTTGCCCCCGGGGGAGACGAATTCGAAGGTGCCGCCGTGTGTGACGGCGTCGTCGCCGACTGAACACCCCGAGATCAGGGCGGCCAGCACCGTCCCGACGATCAGCACCGCCCGCATCGTCAGCCGCCGGCCGGGACCTGGTAATCGACGTCGACGAGACGATCACCGGCGTAGATCAGCGTGGTCACCGACCCCACGTCGCACTGCCGGCGGCGCGGGTCGTGCCAGAGCCGGTTGCCGGTGAGGTGTTGACGGGCGGTCCAGACCGGCAGCTGATGGCTGACGCACACCGCCTCGTGGCCGGCGGCGCGGGCCCGCGCCTTGTCCACCGCGGCGGCCATGCGGGCGGCGATCTGGCCGTAGGGCTCGCCCCACGACGGGGTGAACGGGTCGCGCAGGTGCCACCAGAACCGGGGGTTGCGCCAGGCGCCGTCGCCGGGCGAAACCCGCTTGCCCTCGAAGATGTTGGCCGACTCGATCAGGTCATGGTCGGTGTCGATCGTCAGGTTGTGCCGGGCGGCGATCGGGGCGGCCGTCTCCTGGGCGCGCTGCAGCGGCGAGGCGATCACGGCGACGATGTCGCGGCCGGCCAGCAGTTCGGCGGCGGCCACGGCCTGGGCGCGGCCGGTGTCGGACAGCCGGAAACCGGGCAGCCGGCCGTAGAGAATGCCGTCGGGATTGTGCACCTCGCCGTGGCGGATCAGGTGGACGCGGGTTTCTTCGGCCATCAGTGGTTGGGCTCCGTGGTGGTGGCCGCGGCACGGGCCGCGGCGGGCAATGCGGTGGCGATCCGGTCGAACGCCTCCTCGGTGAGGGCCGCCGAGACGAACCATGCCTCGAAGGCACTGCACGGCGGGTAGACGCCGGCGTCCAGCAGCGAGTGGAAGAACGCCGGGAAGCGCCAGGTCTGGCTGGCCCGGGCGGCGGCGAAGTCGGTGACCGGTTCGTCGGCGAAGAACACGCTGAACATGTTTCCCGCGCGCGGAATCTGGTGCGGCACCCCGGCGGCTGTCAGCGCGTCGGCCAGCAGCACCGTCAGCCGGTCGGCGTTCTTGTCCAGCGCGGCGTAGACATCGTCGTCGGCGGCGCGCAGGGTGGCCAGGCCCGCGGCGGTGGCCACCGGGTTACCCGACAGGGTCCCGGCCTGATAGACCGGCCCCAGCGGCGCCAGCCGGTCCATCACGTCGGCCCGGCCGCCGAAGGCCGCAGCCGGCAGGCCGCCGCTGATCACCTTGCCGAAGGTGAACAGGTCGGCGTCCACGGGGTCCAGGCCGTACCAGCCACCGGCGCTCACCCGGAAACCCGTCATCACCTCGTCGATGATCAGCAGGGCGCCGTGTTCGGCGGTGATCGCGCGCAGTTCGGCGTTGAAGCCGGGCGCCGGCGGCACGACGCCCATGTTGCCGGGGCTGGCTTCGGTGATGACGGCGGCGATCTGGTCGCCGAACTCGGCGAAGGCCCCGCGGACGGCGTCGACATCGTTGTAGGGCAGCACGATGGTGTCGGCGGCGGTGGCGCCGGTGACCCCCGGCGACGACGGCAGGGCCAGGGTGGCCACCCCCGATCCGGCGTCGGCGAGCAGGGCATCGACGTGGCCGTGGTAGCAGCCGGAGAACTTGATGACCTTGGCCCGGCCGGTGAAGCCGCGGGCCAGCCGCAGGGCGCTCATGGTGGCTTCGGTGCCGGAGTTGACCAGCCGGACCTTGTGCACCGCGGGCACCCGGGCGATGATCTCGGCCGCCAGCTCGGTTTCGGTTCGGGTCGGCGCCCCGAAGGACAGGCCGGCGCCGGCCGCGGCGCGGACCGCCTCGACCACCGCGGGGTGGGCGTGGCCCAGGATCATCGGTCCCCACGAACAGACCAGGTCGACATAGCGGTGGCCGTCGGCGTCGGTCAGCCAGCAGCCGTGCGCCTCGGTGATGAAGCGCGGCGTGCCCCCCACCGCGGCGAACGCCCGAGCGGGCGAGTTCACCCCGCCGGGGATCACCGCGCAGGCCTCGGCGAACAACCGTTCCGATACTGCCGTGGCACCTTCCGCATTACCCACGACGCCCAGTGTCCCAGCCGATCCGGCCCGGTCGACTACGGGGTGTAGGAGTCAGTCACTGCGACTGGGTCTTGAGTGGGGCCACGACCACGGGGTTTGATGACTCTCATGCAACTACCGCAGCGGCTGGCCCGGTTCAACCGGTACGTCACCAACCCCATCCAGCGAATGTGGGCCGGCTGGGCTCCTACGTTCGGCATCCTCGAGCACGTCGGCCGGCGCTCCGGCAAGCCCTACCGGACCCCGCTGAGCGTGTTCAGCACCGATGACGGCGTGGCCGTTCTGCTGACCTACGGCCCGGACCGCGACTGGCTGAAGAACATCATGGCCGCCGGCGGCGGCCGGATGCGCCGCCGCGGTAAGACGTTCGAGGTGACCAATCCCCGGGTGGTGAGCAGGGCCGAGGCGGCCGAGCATGTCAGCCCCCGCACCCGCAACGTCTTCGCCCGGTTGCCGTTCGAGCAGGCGGTGCTGCTCACCAGGCAGGGCTAGATGGTGCGCTTCTCCGACCGGCGCGCCCGCTTCAACAGGGTGGTGACGAACCCGCTGTTCCGGCCGTTTTGCGGGTGGGTGCCGATGTGGTCGCTCGTCGAGCACACCGGCCGGCGTTCCGGCACCGCCTACCGCACCCCGGTCTCGATGTTTCACACCGACGACGGCGTCGCGGTGTTGCTGCCGTACGGCACCCGCCGCGACTGGGTGAAGAACCTGGAAGCCGCCGGCGGCGGGCGGGTCAAGGTCGGCGGAAAGACGTTCGCGGTGACCAATCCCCGGGTGGTGTCGACCGAGGAGGCGGTCGGGCGGCTGAAGCCCCCGTGGCGTCAGTTGCTCGGGCGCGCCGGGGTCCCGTACACGTTGTTGCTGACCCGCGCCTGACACCGCGCCGGGTCACTGGCCCAGCAGGCGCATCTTCTGTTCGTTGTACTCGTCGTTGCTGATCAGGCCGCGGTCGCGCAATTCGGCGAATTCGCGGATCTCGGCGGCGATACCCATCTTCGTCGGCGCCGGGACGCCGTCGCCATCTCCGGTTGCGGCGCCGGCCCCGGCATCTGCGGCGGCCCGCTGCGGCGTCTGGACCCGCGCCGGCGCGTCGGTGCCGCCGCGGCCCCGACTGACCGAACCGGCCAGGGCGCTGCCGCCCATGCCCGCCAGCGCCATCTGGCTGAACGCCGTGCCGGCGCCGGCCAGCGATGCCGCCGGCGCAGCGCCGACGCCGGGCCCGACCAGCGGCTTGGTGTAGGACAGCGTGCGGATCTCCGGGGCGTTGGCCGCCCAATTGACCGGCACCGAAAGATTCCCGGCACTGAACGCCTCTCCCATCGCCGCCGACAGCCCGACACCGGGAACCGCCGGCCGCGACGGGGTCAACGGCGAGAACAGGTCGATCGCGTTGAGGATCTCGTACTCCACCAGCTCCAGCTGATCCTGCTCGGCGAGGATTTCGCGGGTGCTGGCGCTGGCCGAGGACCAGGCACCGGCGGACAGCGCCAGGGCAACCGCCGACAGCGCGTTGAGACCGAAGATGTCGGAGAGGCTGGGCAGCGTGAAGATGTCCTCGATCCCCTGGGCGGGCCCGACCACGGCCGCCGTCCCGACCTGCGCGGCGGCACTCTGCGGCGACCCGAAGATCCCCGAGGCCAGCTGCCCCAGCAGCGACTGCACATCCAGCGACGACGACGTGGCTTCGGCACTCGCCGCGGCGGCGTCCTGGCCGGCGGGCCCGGCGGGATTGCTGGTCCGCGGCGGCTCCTCGAACGGCGCGAGCCCGGTGGCGGCCGCGGACGCCGCGGCGTAGGCGTACATCGCGGCTGCGTCCTGGGCCCACATCTCGCCGTACTCGGCCTCGTTGGCAGCGATCGCCGCGGTATTGGTGCCCAGCACGTTGGTGGCGATCAGCAGCAGCAACTGGGCCCGGTTGGCCGCCACCACCGAGGGCGGGACCGTGGCGCTGTGCGCCGCCTCGTAGGCCGCCGCCGCCGCGTTCGCCTGCGCCGTCGTCTGGTCGATCTGCGCCGCGGTTGCGGCCAGCCAGGCGACGTAGAGGTCGGCGGCCCGTGCCAGTGCCGTCGCGGACGGCCCCCGCCAGGCCTGGGCGGTCAGCTCGGCGATCACCGATTCATAGGATGCGGCGGCCGCGTGCAGCTCGGCCGACACCGCACCCCAGGCGGCGGCGGCCGCGCGCATCGGCGCAGATCCCGGCCCGGTATAGATACGCAGTGAGTTGATCTCCGGTGGCAGCGCAGCGTAGTCCATCACCGACCCCCTCCGTGCGGCGTACGCCGGGCCCATGAAGCTGGCGTGAGTGTATTTGTAGCCCAAAACCCGGCGGTTAACCCACCATTCCGGATTTGCCGCAACCCCTCGGGCGGGCCGCCGTCCACGATAGGCGCCGCACGCTGCGATAACATGCGCGCGTGCGGCTGTTAATCACCGCTCTTCGCGATCTGCAATGGCGATTACGCAGGTTCATCGTGGCCGTCGTGGGCACCGCGCTGGTCTTCGCCCTGACCCTGGTGCTGGCCGGTTTGACCCACGGTTTCCGGGTCGAGGCCGAACATGTGGTCGATTCACTGGGAATCGACGCCTACCTGATCCAGACGGCCGCGGTGGGACCGTTCATGGGCTCGTCCCGGTTCCCCCAGAACGAGCCCGGGAACGTCGCCCGGATCTCCGGCGTGCAGGCGGCGTTGCCCGTGGTCTACGGCAACACCATCGTGCAGGACGGCCGGTCGCCGCTGAACGTGAACATCTACGGCGTGCCCCGCGACGCGATGCCGCCACTGAGCGCCGGGCGGGTTCCGGCCGCACCCGACGAGATCGCGATGTCGACAACGTTGCGGCGCTCCCTCGGCGATGAGATCGAGCTCGGCGCGGAGAAGCTACGGATCGTCGGGCTGGTGGAGAAGTCGACGACGCTGGCCGGCCAGCCCAACGGCTTCCTGACCGTGGCCGGCGCCCAGCGGCTGATGTATTCGGGTCAACCGGTGGCCTCCGCGATCGGCGTGCGGGGAAACCCGGCGCACGTGCCGACGGGCTACCGCGTCGTGGACCGGACCGCCGCCGTCGACGACATGGTCCGCCCGCTGGCGGGTGCGCAGATGGCCCTGTCCTACATGTCGATCTTGTTGTGGGCCGTGGCCGCACTGATCGTCGGCTCGCTGGTCTACCTGTCGGCCCTGGAGCGCACCCGCGACTTCGCGGTGTTCAAGGCGCTGGGCGTCACCACCTGGATGGTGCTGGCGGGCCTGGCGCTGCAGGCGGTGGTGGTCGCGGTGAGCGCGGCCGTCCTCGGCGGCGTGCTCGCGGTGTCCGTCGGCCCGCTGTTCCCGATGCTGGTCGCGGTGACGCCGTCGTCGTTCGCCCTGCTGATGGTGACCGCGGTGGGCATCGGTCTGCTCGCCAGCCTGGCCGGCTTGCGGCATGCGGTGGCGGTGGACCCGGTGCTGGCGTTCGGGGGGCCCTAGCCCATGGGGGACTTGCGGATCCGCGATCTGGTGATCGAGTACGCCACCCGCGGCGGGGACCCGGTCCGTCCGATTCACGGCTTGAGCCTGGATGTCCCGGCCGGTTCGCTGGTGGTGGTGCTGGGCCCCAGCGGCTGCGGCAAGACCACCCTGCTGTCCTGCCTGGGCGGCATCTTGAGCCCCACCGCCGGCCAGATCCGCTTCGGCGCCACCGACGTCACCGCACTGCGCAGGCGCGACCTCACTGCTTACCGCCGGCGCACCGTCGGAATCGTCTTCCAGGCGTTCAATCTGGTGCCGAGCCTGACGGCGCTGGAGAACGTGATGGTCCCGATGTGGGCGGCCGGCTGGACACAATGGTCGGCTCAGGAGCGCGGCCGCGACCTGCTGACCCGGGTCGGCCTGGCCGACCGGACGCATCACCGGCCCGGGCAGCTCAGCGGCGGCCAGCAGCAGCGGGTGGCGGTGGCCCGCGCGCTGGCCCTGGATCCGCCCTTGATCCTGGCCGACGAGCCCACCGCGCAATTGGATTACGCCCGGGCCGGCGAGGTGGTGCAACTGCTGCGGCTGCTGGCCGCCGGTGACCGCGTCGTGGTGGTGGCCACCCACGACACCCGGATCGTGCCCCTGGCCGACATCGTCGTCGAGCTGTCCCCGTCCGGTATGCCCGAGCCGTCCCCGCAGGCCCCGGTCCGGCTTGGGCCCGGCTCGGTTCTGCTGGAACAGGGCACCGTCGAGGACCTGATCTACGTGGTCACCGACGGGGAGGTGGAGATCGCCCCGCATCCTGGCGACCCCGGCGGCGGCCCGCTCAAGATCGGCAAGTCCGGCCACTTCACCGGTCCGCTCGGGCCCCTGGTGCGGATTCCGCGCTCGGCTGCGGTCCGGGCACCCCGGGAAGCGACCCTGGTCGGTTACACCGTGGAGGCGTTCCGCGAGCGCTTCGGCCGCAACCCGAACCCGGACGTTCCTAACGAACCGGCATCAACCTGATCAAGGGTGGTGCGCCGAGCTGATCCGCCCGGGGCCGCCGCGCGATGATGCTGCCCATGGCTGATGTGACCCGCCGGGCTGCTTTGCGCCTTGGGGTCGGCGCGGTGGGGGCTGCGGGCCTGTTCGGAGCGGGTGCGCTTCGGCGCCCGGCCGCCTCCCGGGCCACCGGTAACAGTTACCCCACATGGGAATCCGGGTCGTTTGTGTCGGCGGCTCGTGGTGGCGTCGAGACCAACTGGATCATCGCCCGCCCGCCGGGGCAGACCGCTCCCCTGCGGCCGGTGATCGCCCTGCACTGCAAGGACGGCGATGCCGCATGGGTGATGGATCTGGGTGTGGAGGAGGAGCTGGCGAGGCTGGCCGCGGCCGGCCGGCCCCCGTTCGCGGTGGTGGCCGTCGACGGCGGCAACTCCTATTGGCGGCCGCACAGCTCCGGCGAGGACTCCGGCGCCATGGTGCTGCACGAGCTGATCCCGATGCTGACCGAAAAGGGCATCGACACCTCCCGCGTCGCGTTCATGGGCTGGTCGATGGGCGGCTACGGCGCACTGCTGCTGGGCACCCGTCTGGGCCCGGCACGCACCGCCGGCATCTGCGCCATCAGCCCGGCGATCTATATGACGTATTTCGGCGCGCCCGCCGGTGCATTCGACAGTGTCGATGACTGGCGGACCAACTCGGTGTTCAACCTGGTGCCGCGGTTGGCGCCGATCCCGCTGCGGGTGGACTGCGGTACCGGGGACAGCTTCGCCTACGCGACCAAGAGTTTCGTCGCCCACCTGAATCCGCCGCCGGCCGGGGGCTTTTCGCCCGGCGGCCACGATGTGTCCTACTGGCGCAGCCAGCTGCCGGCGCAGTTGAGCTGGCTGGACTCCTGACTCCGGCCCGACACACGCAACACCCCGGCCGGCGTTCCCGGCCTTATCGCGCGAAACGACGAAGCCGCAGGCTGTTGGCGACCACCAGGACCGATGAGGCGGCCATCGCCGCGCCCGCGATCATCGGGTTGAGCAACCCGGCCGCCGCGAGCGGGATGGCCGCCACGTTGTAGCCGAACGCCCAGCCGAGGTTCTGCCGGATGATGCGCAGGGTGCGCGCCGACAGCCGAAGCGCGGTGGGCACCGTGCCGAGGTCGCCGCGCACCAGGGTGACATCACCGGCCTCGATGGCGGCGTCCGTACCGGTGCCCATCGCCATCCCGATATCGGCGGTGGCCAGCGCCACCGAATCGTTGACGCCGTCACCGACCATGGCCACCCGCCGACCGTCGGCCTGCAGGCGCTTGACCTCGGCAGCCTTGTCCGCGGGCAACACGTCGGCGATGACGTTGCCGGAGTCGATACCGACCTGCCCGGCCACCCTGCGGGCCGCCGCCGCACCGTCGCCGGTGAGCAGGATCGGGGTGATGCCCAGGGCTTTGAGCTGCGCCACCGCGGCCGCGCTCGTGGGCCGAACCGTGTCGGTCACGGTGATCGTCCCGCGCACCTGCCCTTCCCAGCAGACCTCCACCGCGGTCCCGGTCTCGTCCGCGGCGGCCGCCCGCGCGACCTCGACCCGCAGGCCGTCGACGACCCCGGTCACACCGTGGCCGGGCCGGCTGACGAAATCGGTCACCGGGGCGATCTGCAGGCCGGCGGCCTTGGCCCCGGCGACGATGGCCGTGGCGATCGGATGCTCGGACGCCGCCTCGACGGCGGCGGCTCGGGCCAGCACCGTGTCCGGGTCCTCGCCCGGTTCGGCCGCGAGGCCGCCGACGGACATCACGCCGCTGGTAACGGTGCCGGTCTTGTCCAGCACGACGGTGTCGATGTCCTTGACGGTCTCGAGCACCTGCGGGTTCTTGATCAGGATGCCCAGCTGCGCACCACGGCCGGTGCCGACCAGGATGGCGGTCGGCGTGGCCAACCCGAGCGCGCACGGGCAGGCGATGATGAGCACGGCCACCGCCGCGGTGAACGCCGCCGCGGCGGACGCGCCGGTCAGCAGCCAGCCGGCCAGCGTGAGCGCGGCGATACCCAGCACTGCGGGCACAAACACCGCCGAGACCCGATCGGCAAGTCGCTGGACCGAGGCCTTGCCGGCCTGGGCGTCGGCGACCATGGTGGCCATCCGCGCCAGCTGGGTGTCGGCGCCGACTTTGGCGGCCCGAACCAACACCCGCCCGGTGGTGTTGAGCGAACCACCCAGCACCGAATCGCCGACGGCGACGTCCACCGGCAGCGGTTCGCCGGTCATCGCCGCGGTGTCCAGGGCGCTGGCCCCGTCGACGACGACGCCGTCGGCGGCGACTCGCTCCCCCGGCCGCACGACGATGACGTCACCGACCCGAAGGTCGGCGATCGGCACCCGGGTCTCGGTGGACCCGTCCGCGCTCATGACCGTGGCGTCTTTGGCGCCGAGCTCCAGCAGTTCGCGCAGCGCTGCGCCCGCCGACCGTTTGGCGTGCGACTCGGCAAACCGGCCGGCCAGCAGAAATACCGTGACCACGGCGGCCACTTCGAAGTACACGTGGCCCGCCCCCGTGCACACCGCCACCACCGACCACAGATAGGCGGCGCAGGTGCCCAGCGAGACCAGGGTGTCCATGGTGGCGGCACGGTGCACGGCGGTGCGCGCAGCGGCACGATGGAACGGATAACCGCCCCAGAACACGATCGGGGTGGTCAGCGCGAGGGCGACCCACTGCCAACCGCTGAACTGCCAGGCCATCACCATCGACAGCGCCACCACGGGCGCGGCCAGCAGGGCCGAGACGATCAGCCGGGTGCGCAGTTGGCCGGCGGATACGTCGGCGTGCCCGCCATGGTGTTCGCCGGCCGAGCCGAGCACGGCGGCCTGGTATCCGGTCGCTTCGACGGTGTTCACCAGGTCGGCGGGCGAGACATGGGGCTGGTGTTCGATATGGGCTCGCTCGACCGCGAAGTTGACCGTGGCCGCCACCCCGTCCAGGGCGTTCAAAGCGCGCTCCACCCGCGCCGCGCACGACGCACACGTCATTCCCCGCAGCTCGAGGTCGGTGGTGATCACGCCGCCGATGATACCCCCGTGGGGTATTGACCCCGGGCGGTGCGGCGGGCGCGACGCAACCGCGCGGCGCCCACCACCGCCAGTACCCCCGCCGTCGTCGCCAACACCCATGCCAGCAGCAGCATCGGAGGGTGGTAGCCGATCGAGACGGTGGCCGGTTCGCCGTCGATGACCGGGGCGACCACCACCGGGTAGCGCACCTGCAGCCAACTGGCCGCGCAGCCCACCGCCGCGGCGGCCGCCAGGGCCAGTTCGACCAGGGACCGGATGAGCGGGCCGGTTCTCACCACGACGATCCGTCGTCGACGTCGGTCTCAGCGGGCCCGCCCGGCGGGACGGTCTCGGGGATCAGCTCTCCCAGAGCCGCACGCAGTCGGCGGTGGTCGCGCGCCCAGGCCTGCACGGTGCGCCGGCCGCGCAGCCGCAGGCCGATCCCCACCCGGCGTCGGGGAACACCGCTCAGCTCCCCGAGCGCGCGGGATTCCTGCCACTTCTGCAGCACCTGCTTGCCCCAACCGGTGGGCCGTTCGGCCTCGGGATAGAGCGCGACGATGTCGGCCACCCGAATGGTCTCGGTGCCTTGGCGCAGCGTGTCCTCGGTGAGTTCGACCGAGGTGTGGATGCGTGCGGCTTTCACCTGGATGGCGAGCATCAGCGAGACGAGCACCAGCAGGATCGCCGGGACCAGCGGCTGGAAACCGAAGCCGCTGGAGTGCTGGATCACCAACAGCAGGCCCGCGGAGATCGGACCGAAGAGCACCCAGTACCAGCTGGCACCGCTCTCGAAGAACAGCGGTGCGGGCTGCGGCTGGGAATCAGACATGTCGGGTCAGCCTAACGCGACGCCCAAACGCGGTGCACAGGGCCGCGGGGTGGCGGGATTTTCGGCGATCCTTACCTTACGCGCAAGTAGGTCGAGTTAGATTTTGGCCTGCATACATGCTTTGCACAGGTTTGTCCCTGCCTTGGAGAGGGTTCGGATGATGCGCCGCTACCGCACTGCAGCAGAGCCCGCCATGCACACCCGAGTCGTCGGTCTCGCCGCCTCCACCGGGGCGGTGCTGACGTTCGGGATGGGGCCGCTGGCCGCTGCGCCCGGAGCCCACGCTGACTTCTTCGACCCGATGACCGACCAGATCCTGGAACCGTTTCTGGACGCCACGACCGGTGCGCCGGACTGGGATGCGGTGTTCTCGCCGGACGCCTGGGAAACCTTCCTGAGCCCCGACCACTGGGATGCCGCTCTGAACGCGTTCAGCGGCGAAGCCCTGGCCGGACCGGCCGTCGATCCCAACACCTGGCTGTTGCAGTACCTCTACACCCCGATCCACGACGGCCTGGAAGACGTGGTCAACAGCGACCTCGGCCAACTACTGCTCAGCCTGGTCAACCAGCCCACCCTCCTGCTCACCGGTCGCCCCCTGATCGGCGACGGCGTGGACGGTACCGCCGCCGCACCCAACGGCGGCCATGGCGGCTGGCTGTTCGGCGACGGTGGGGACGGTTGGGACAACACCGGTTCCGGCGGGACGGGAGGCGCCGGCGGCAACGCCGGCATGATCGGCAATGGCGGTGACGGCGGCGACGGCGCAGACGGCGGCCTCGGCGGTAACGGCGGGGACGGCGGCAACGGCGGCTGGCTGATCGGCATCGGCGGCCTCGGCGGGGATGCCGGCAACGGCGTCTACAGCGGCCCCGGCGACCTGCCCGCCCTCGGCGGCGCGGGCGGCAACGCCGGCCTGCTGGTCGGCGCCCACGGCGATCACGGCCACTTCGGCACGCTCGACGGTGCCCCTGCCGCCGTCGCCGGCATCAGCACCACCGGGACCTGGATCACCGGCGCCGACGGCCGGGTGCTGGTCATGCACGGTTTCAACGAGGTCTACAAGATTCCGCCCTACGAGCCGGCCGCCGGCGGATTCGACGAGGACGACGCGGCGTTCCTGGCGGCCAACGGCTTCAACTCGGTGCGTTTGGGCGTCATCTGGGCGGGAGTGGAGCCGGAGCCCGGTGTCATCGACTACAACTACCTGGCCTCGATCCAGACGACCGTGCAGATCCTGGGCAGATACGGCATCGTCAGCATCATCGACTTCCACCAGGACGACTTCAGCCCGGTCTTCCGCGGCGAGGGCGCGCCGGAGTGGGCCACCCAGACCGGCGGACTGCCCAACCCCGACATCGGCTTCGGGCTCAACTACCCGCTGAACCCCGCCCAGAACCACGCCTGGGATGCGTTCTGGTCCAACACCAAAGGCCCCGACGGGGTGGGGCTGCTCAACCACTACGCGCGCATGACACAGGCCGTCGCGGACTACTTCAAGGACGACCCCAACATCGCCGGCTACGAGATCATCAACGAACCGTGGCCCGGGTCGACATGGCTGTCAACGATATTCGGCAATTCCTACTTCGAAGCTCAACAGCTGACTCCGTTCTACAACCAGGTCAGCGCGGCGATCCGGTCCGTCGACCCGACCACACCGATGATCTACGAGCCCAACACCCTGTTCAACGAGGCGGTTCCGACGCAGCTGCGCGAGGTGGACGACCCCCACGGCGTCTTCGCATTCCACGACTACTGCATGCTGACCAGCGTGAGCGCGGCCCTCTCGCCGCTGTGCCCGGACTACATCGACCTGCTGGCCGCCAACGGCGAGGCCTACACCAGCAGGTACGAGGTGCCGGGATTGATCACCGAGTACGGGTCGGCGAACGGCGCCGACGAAATCATGCGGGTGATGAACAACGCCGACCAGCGGATGTGGGGCTGGTCGCAGTGGGCCTACAACGGCACGCCCAGCCTCACCGGCAGCGGCCCCTGGGCGGCGCTGGTCTATGACCCCAGCAAGCCGCCGGTCGGCGACAACGTCGACTGGGCCAGGCTGGAGGCGTCGGCGGTGCCCTACGCGCAGGTCGTTGCCGGCACCCCGATCTCCTGGTCGTACGGCGCCGGCGTTTTCCAGCTCAGCTACTCCACCCAGATGGCCAGCGGCGCAGGACACTTCGCTGCCGGCGCCCAGACCGAGATCGCGGTGCCGACCATTCAGTACCCCGACGGCTACCAGGTCAGTGTCACCGGCGGGCACGTGGTCTCGGCACCCGGCGCACCGGTGCTGGTCATCGCCGCCGACGGTGCCGGCACCGTCGAGGTCGTCGTGACGTCGGCGGCCGGGTAACTACCGGACGAAGTAGGCGTTGGCCTCCGCGCGGTGCACCAGGAACGTGCCCGCGGCTATCAGCACCGATCCGACGATTCCGGTGATTGCAGCCAGGACGGCGACCGACGGCCGTGCGTCGGCGTCGGTGAGCCCGCTGAGCCCGTACGCCATGGCGCCGATTCCTCCGCCGGTCAGCACGGTGCGCGCCCACCGGTAGCCCGAACGCATCAACATCAGAAACGTCGCGACCACGACCATCACCACGACCGCGGTGAGCCCCGCGACCGGATAGACGATCTCGGGGCCCGCGATCTGCGGGCCGGTCAGCATGTTCACCACGTATTCGCACGTCATCAGCGGCAGGGCGACCAGCCACAGCCAGAACGCGGTGTCGACATCGGCGGGGCGGGGGGGCGCGCCCTCGGCCGGGGGGCGGGTGCCCTCGGGCGGGGCCGTCACGCCAGCCAACCGGCCGCTTCGGCCGCCCAGTACGTCAGCACGATGTCGGCCCCGGCACGCCGGATACCGATCAGGGATTCCAGCGCCGCCGAACGCCCGTCGACCCAGCCGTTGGCGGCAGCCGCCGCGATCATCGCGTACTCGCCGGAGACCTGGTAGGCGGCGACCGGAACCGAGGACATGGCGGCGGTGGCCGCTATCACGTCCAGGTACCCCATGGCGGGCTTGACCATCACGATGTCGGCTCCCTCGGCGAGGTCGAGCGTGACTTCGCGCAGCGCCTCGCGGGCATTGCCGGGTTCCTGCTGGTAGGTGCGCCGGTCACCGGCCAGGGTGGAGGCCACTGCCTCACGGAACGGGCCGTAGAACGCCGACGCGAACTTCGCGGCGTAGGCCAAGATCACCACATCGCCGTACCCGGCGGCATCCAGCCCATCCCGGATCGCGGCTACCTGGCCATCCATCATGCCGCTCGGGCTGACTACGTGAGCTCCCGAATCTGCTTGCGCCACAGCAAGTTCGACATAACATTCCAAAGTGGCGTCGTTGTCGACCCGGCCCCGTTCGTCGAGCACGCCGCAGTGCCCGTGATCGGTGAACTCATCCAGGCAGGTGTCGGCCATCAACACGGTGGCATCGCCGAGGTCAGCGGCCAGATCGCGCAGCGCGCGGTTGAGCACGCCGTCGGCGGCAACACCGGCCGATCCCGTGCTGTCTTTGTCGGCCGCCGCCGGAACCCCGAACAGCATCAGCCCGCCGACCCCGGCCGCCACCGCCTGGGCGGCCGCGGCGCGCAGCGAGTCGCGGGTGTGCTGGTACACCCCGGGCATGGAACCGATTTCCCGCGGTTCGTCGATGCCGTCGGCGACGAACATCGGCAGCACCAGATGCCTGGGCTCCAGCGAGGTCTCGGCCACCAGTCGGCGCAGCGCCGCGGTGGAGCGCAGCCGGCGCGGGCGTTGGCGAGGAAATGCAGTCATCGTGCCCCGCTCGCCGTCACCGCTAGCGCCTGCGGCTCTTCTTACGCGGCGGGGGCAACGCACCCTCGGCCCGCAGCCGGGCGGCGTGCTCGGCCAGTGCGTCGACCAGTGGTCCCACCGCCGCGGTCTCGGGCTGCACGTCCACCCGCAGCCCGAACTCGGCCGCCGTCTCGGCGGTCTTGGGGCCGATGCAGGCCACCAGGGTGCGAGCGTGCGGCTTGCCGGCGATGCCGACCAGGTTGCGCACCGTCGAACTCGACGTGAAGCACACCGCGTCGAACCCACCGGTCTTGATCATCTCGCGGATGTTCGCCGGCGGCGGAGCGGCCCGCACCGTGCGGTAGGCGGTGACGTCCTCGATCTCCCAGCCGCGTTCGCGCAGGCCTTCGGCCAGCGTCTCGGTGGCGATGTCGGCACGCGGCAACAGCACCCGGTTCACCGGGTCGAAGACGTCGTCGTAGGGCGGGAACTCGTCGAGCAGGCCCAGCGAGGACTGCTCGCCGGACGGCACCAGCTCAGGGCTGATCCCGAAGGCCCGGACGCGCTCCGCGGTGGCCTCGCCGACACAGGCGATCTTCACCCCGGAGAACGCGCGAGCGTCCAGACCGAACTCGGCGAACTTCTCCCACACGGCGCGCACCGCATTGGTCGAGGTGAACACCACCCACTGGTAGCGGCCGTCCACCAAACCCTTGACGGCGCGCTCCATCTGGGCCGGGCTCCGCGGGGGCTCCACGGCGATGGTCGGGACCTCGATCGGCGAGGCGCCGTGCCCGACCAGCCGGTCGCTCATCTCGCCCGCCTGGTCCTTGGTGCGCGGCACCAGGACGGTCCAGCCATACAGCGCGCGGCTCTCCCACCAGTTCAGCTTGGCCCGGTTGTTGACGGTCTTGCCGATGGTCACCACCAGCGGCCCGGCCGAGGTCTCCTGGCCGTTGGGCAGGATGACCGGATCGATGCTGGCCAGCGCCGAAGCCTCCGTCAGACCACCGAGGCTGGACTCGACCGAGCGCTGCGCGCAGGTGGTGCCCGAGGTGGTGACGACGCACGGTGTGCCGTCGGACAGTCCGTACTCGATCAGAGTGCGGGCTGCCTCGGGCAGGTGCGAGGTGGTGGCCTGCAAGATCAGCGGACCCGGGGCCGCGGCCAGCGCGGCCCAGTCCACCTCCGGGTCGCGGACGTCGGCCACCGTGTGCGACGAACCGAGCGGCAGGCCCGCGTAGGTGGGCACTGCGCTGGTCGCAGGCAGGCCCGGCACGATCTCGAACGCGATATTGGTCCGGGCGACCGCGCTGACCTCGGTGATCACCGCGTCGATCGACAGCGGGTCCCCGGCCACCAGTCGCACCACGTCGGCGCCCGAGCGGGCCTCCGCGGTCAGCGTCTTGGCCACCTCGGCCGGCTCGCCCAGCGCCGGCCGGATGTCCGGCCCGCCCGGAACGGTAGCGGCCTCGTCGACGGCCTCGGCGGCGTCGTCGCCGGCCGCGTCGTCGGCCTTATCCGGGGCCGGGGGCACCGGACCTGCGACGGGCGGCAGGTCCGTGCCGACCAGCGCCAGCACCGCCTCGGGCACGTCGGGGTCGACGAACACCAGCGCGGCGTTCGTCAGCGCCGTCCGCGCCCGCGTCGTCAGCAGGCCCGGATCGCCCGGACCCGAGCCGACGAACACAATGCGGCCCGGCTTGGGCTTCTGCCCTCGCACGCTCACTTGGCGAGCCATTCGTTACTCCCAGTCACTTCCCACGCACCGTTTCACCGAGCTTCCGACATCAGCTCGCGCGCCCCCAACTCGAACAGTTCCGCCGCGACCGACACGCCCAGTTCCCGGGCACGGTCTGGACTGCCGATGCCGGAGGCGCGGATCACGTCGGATCCGTCCAGCGCCGCCACGCAACCGCGCAGCGACAGCTCTTCGAAGACCCGGCCGTCCTCATCGATGGACTCGACCACTTCGGCGATCGCGCCCACCGGTGCGGAACAACCCGCCTCCAGTTCAGCGAGCAGGGTCCGCTCGGCGGTGACCGCCGTGCGGGTGTCGGCGTCATCCAACTCCGCCAGCAGCGCCGCCAGTGCGGAATCACCGGCGCGGCACTCCACCGCCAGTGCCCCTTGGGCCGGAGCCGGCAACATCTGTACCGGCTCCAACGTCTCGGTGACGGCATCGAGGCGTCCCAGCCGGGCCAGACCCGCCCGGGCTACCACGATGGCGTCGAGTGCGCCGCTGCTTACCCTGTTCAACCTGCTATCTAGGTTGCCTCGTAGGGGGCGAATTTCCAAACCGAGACCCAGTGCTCTAAGCTGTGCGGCCCGCCGGGGCGACGAAGTGCCCACGACGGCACCCGCCGGCAACTCTCCCAGCACCAGTCCGTCGCGTGCCACCAGAGCGTCTCGAGGGTCCTCACGACGCGGTATGGCAGCGATCAGGAACCGCGGGTCAGCAGCGGTCGGGAGATCCTTGTGTGAGTGCACGGCGGCGTCGACCCTGCCGTCGAGGATGGCCTCACGCAGCTCGGCGGTGAACACGCCCACCCCGATGTTGGCGATGGGTCCCGAAGTGACGTCACCGGCGGTGCTGATCACGACCAGTTCGGCGGGATGCCCGGCGGCCACCAGGGCGTCGCGGATGGTCCCGGCCTGGGTGGTGGCCAACAGGCTGCCCCGGGTGCCGATGCGGATTACTGGATCCAAAACGTCTACCCGGCCGACCCGGTTTCGGCGCCGACATCGAGCCCACCCGGGATCATGGGCAACTCGCCGGCGGTGGCAACCGCGTCCACCGCGGTCGGGTCGAGTTCGAACAATTCGCGCAGCGCCTCGGCGTAGCTATCGCCGCCGGGCGAACTGGCGAGTTGTTTCACCCGCACGGTGGGGGCATGCAGCAGCTTGTCGACGACGCGGCGCACGGTGCGCGCCACCTCCTCGCGCTGGGCGGCCTGCAGGTCCGGCAGCCGGTGGTCCAGCCGTAGCAACTCGGCGGTGACCACGTCAGCGGCACGCTGGCGCAGCGCGGTCACGGTCGGGGTGACCTCGGCCATCCGCTGGCCGGCCAGATAGGTGGCCACCTCGCGGGCCACGATGCCGCGCGCGGCCTCGGTGTCGGAAGTCGCAACCTGTGCCGAGGGCTCGCGCTGAATCCGGTCCATGTCGATGACCCGCACCCCGGGCAGCCCGGCGACCGCGGCGTCGACATCGCGTGGCATTCCCAGGTCGCAGATCACCATCGGCTGGGTCAGCTCGTCGCGGTTGCCGCCGGCCAGCGCATGGTGCACATCGGCCAACGACACCACGGGGCTGACCGCTCCGGTGGAGCTCACCACGATGTCGGCGACGGCCAGTGCGGGGGCCATCCGGTCCAGGGCGACGGCGTCGGCCGTCACACCGGTGTCGCGGACTTTGCGGGCCAGTCGCTGCGCGCGCGGCAGCGAGCGGTTGACCACGTGGATGTGTTCGATGCCGGCACGCACCAGGTGCGCCGCCGAGAGCGCGCCCATGGAACCGGCGCCGATCACCACCGCCGTGCGGCCCCGCAGTGCGTCGTCGCCCAGCTGTTTGGCCGCGATGTTCAGGGCCACCGACACCACCGAGGCGCCGGCGGCGTCGATGCCGGTCTCGGAGTGCACCCGCTTGCCCACCGACAGCGCCCGTTGCGCCAGTTCGTGCAGCACCCGGCCGACACTGCCGTTGGCCTCGGCGGAGGCGTAGGCACGGCGCACCTGGCCCAGCACCTGCTGCTCGCCGACAACGGCGGAGTCCAGGCCGCTGGCCACCGTGAACAGGTGCTCGACGGCTGCCTCGCTGTAGCGCACGTAGGCGAACTTGGTCAGGTCGGCCATCGGCATGCCGGAGTGGTCGGAGAGCACCTGACCGATCGCCGACAACCCGGCGTGGAACGCCTCGACGACGGCATACACCTCGACCCGGTTGCAGGTCGACAGAATCATCGCCTCGGTGACGAGCGGTGACTGCAGCACTCGCTCGACGATCTTGACCTGGTCGGATTCAGCGGTGCTGAGCTGCTCGAGTACTGAGACGGGGGCGCTGCGGTGCGAGACCCCGAAGAGCAGGACGCTCACGGCAATATCACCTGGTCCGCTCCTTGCTGTCACCAGTGAACAAACTTCACTCCACGGTAGAGGCTAAAGTGCTGGCCTACCAAATTCGGCCAAATCGGCGCGCAAACGCGGCTCGTCGACTTCCCAGTAGCTGTGCTCGTTTCCGTCGAGCAGCACCACCGGCAGCCGGTCGCCGAACTCCGCCCGCAGACCGGTGTCGCCGGCCGCCGCGGCGGCATCGACGTCGACGGCCTGCAGGTCGAATCCGAGTTCGTCGGCCAGCCGCGTCAGCTGGGCGTGTACCTGCACGCAGACCGGGCAGCCCTCGCGGGTCAGCAGCTGTACCTGGTGGCGGGCCATGGTCTCAGTGTCGCAGCAGCAGCCCCGGCCTGATCTGCGGCCACCGGGTTGGCCGGATTGCCGCTACGGGGCGCCGCGAATTGATTACGGTGTGACCGGCCACCGGCCGGCACCATCTCATCTCGGGACCCTCGGGCGGACAAGGGCGAGCCATGACTTCCAGCGCCGTGTCGATCACGAACCTGCTCTACCGCTATGCGGAGCTGATGGACTCCGGCGACCTGGAGGGCGCCGCGGGACTCTTCGCCCACGCCCGGATCAACGCCGACCCGCAGGGCACCGTCGTCATGGACAGCGCCGGAATCCTGGGGCTGTGGCGCGGGCTCGTGGTGATCCACGCCGACGGCACGCCGCGCACCAAACACGTGATCACCAACCCGATCCTCGACATCGACGAAGTCACCGGGACCGCGACCTGCCGCTCCTACTACACCGTGCTGCAGCAGACCGACGATGTCGCGCTGCAGGTGATCGCCGCCGGCCGCTACCACGACAGCTTCGAGCGCGTTGACGGCGTCTGGCGGTTCAGTTTCCGGGACTACTCGATGTTCGATCTCAAAGGGGATCTGCGCGATCACCTGCGGGTCATCGGCGGTGGGGCCGGATAGGGTTGAGAACGGCCGGAGCACCGGCCCTTGCAGCTGCGGAAGGAGTCAGGTGATGACGACACCGGGCCCCGAACACGAATCCGCAACCGAGGTGACATCGCTGCCCTACGACGCCAGCGCGGAACGGGCGCTTGCCGGTATGGCCGACACCGGCACACCACCACCGGTCGACCTGACCGCCGCGGCGTTCTTCGACGTGGACAACACCCTGGTTCAGGGCTCCTCGATGGTGCACTTCGGACGTGGTCTGGCCGCCCGCAATTACTTCACCTACCGCGATGTCGTCGGCATCGTCTACGCCCAGGCGAAGTTCCAGCTCACCGGCAAGGAGAACAGCGACGACGTCGCGGCAGGCCGGCGCAAAGCCCTGGCGTTCATCGAAGGGCGACCGGTGTCGGAGCTGGTCGATCTGGGTGAGCAGATCTACGACGAGATCATCGCCGACAAGATCTGGCCGGGCACCCGGGAGCTGGCGCAGATGCACCTCGACGCCGGCCAGCAGGTCTGGCTGGTCACCGCGACCCCCTATGAGCTGGCCGAGACCATCGCCCGCCGGCTCGGCCTGACCGGCGCGCTGGGCACCGTCGCCGAGTCGGTGGACGGGGTGTTCACCGGCCGGCTGGTCGGCGAAATCCTGCACGGTCCGGGCAAGGCGCACGCGGTGCGGTCGCTGGCGATCCGGGAGGGGCTCAACCTGCGGCGGTGCACGGCCTACTCCGACAGCTTCAACGACGTGCCGATGCTCTCGCTGGTGGGCACGGCGGTGGCGATCAACCCCGATGCGGCGTTGCGCGAGATGGCCCGCAAACGAGGGTGGGAGATCCGCGACTTTCGCACCGCCCGCCGGGCGGCGCGCATCGGCGTGCCCTCGGCGCTGGCGCTGGGGGCCGTCGGCGGGGCCCTGGCGGCAGCCGTGGCGCACCGGAACGAGCGCGGCTGAGCTTGCGAAGCGCGCGAGGACCGGTCGACCGAATCAAACACCGTGGCGCACCGGAACGAGCGCGGCTGAGCTGCTCGCTGATAAACTTCCGCCGCCGAGCACCACGGCGAGCGGAGGGGTAAACCGGCATGTCAGTACACACCGAATCGCAGGGAGTCATCGGTACGCACTACCGATTCCCGGACTATTTCGAGGTCGGCCGGGAGAAGATCCGGGAGTTCGCCCGCTCGGTCAAAGACGAGCACCCGGCCCATTTCGACGAGGCCGCCGCGGCCGAGGCCGGGCATCCCGGCCTGGTGGCATCGCTGACGTTCCTGGCGGTCGCCGGACGTCAGGTGCAGCTGGAGATCTTCGACAAGTTCGACATCCCGATCAACATTTCCCGGGTGCTGCACCGCGACCAGAAGTTCACCTTCCACCGGCCGATCGTGGCCGGGGACAAGCTGTTCTTCGACACCTACCTGGACTCGGTGATCGAGTCCCACGGCACGGTGGTCAGCGAGGTCCGCAGCGAGATCACCGATGCCAACGGCGAACCGGTGGTGACCAGCGTGGTCACCATGCTCGGCGAATCGGTCAACCAGGACCCCGAGACCGAGGCGGCCACCATCGCGGCCCTTGAGGCGATGCGCGATCGGGCCCTGGGCAAGAAGTAGTCGCTGGCAGCCGGTCTAGCCGAAGAACATGTTGCGGCGGCCGGCGAGAAGCCGGTACAGCGTCTGCTGGATGGTCTCGCGCACCTGATCGGTCAGATCGAAGGTGACCATCGGGTCGTCGGCGGCACCGGCCTCGTAGTGGCTGGTCGGGATCGGCTCGCCGAAGGCGATGTGCCACTTGGACGGCATCGGCACCAACCCGGCCGGGCCGGCCAGCGGAAACAGCGGCGTGATGGGGAAATAGGGCACGCCGAGCAGCCGCGCCAACAGCTTGACGTCGCCGATCATCGGGTAGATCTCCTCGGAGCCGACGATCGAGCACGGCACGATGGGCGCCTTGGTGCGCAGCGCTGCGGAGACGAACCCGCCGCGGCCGAACCGCTGCAGCTTGTAGCGATCTTGGAAGCGTTTTCCCAGGCCCTTGTAACCCTCCGGAAAGACCGCGGTCAGCTCGCCGGACTCCAGCAACCGGTTCGCATCGGCGGTGCAGGCCATGGTGTGGCCGGCCTTGCGGGCGGTCGGGCCGACCATCGGCAGGTCGAACACCAGGTCGGCGGCGAGCATTCGCAGATTCCGGTGGTCGGGGTGATGGTCGTGCACCGCCACCGAGAGCATCAGCGCATCCATCGGCAACACCCCGGCGTGGTTGGCCACCAACAGTGCGGGCCCGTCGACCGGCAGGTTCTCCACACCGCTGACCTCGACCCGGAACCAGTCGTTGAAGAAAAACCGCAGCACCGGCAGCATGACTGCCTCGTTGAAGTGCGGGTCGAAGCCGAACTCGTCGACCTGGTAGTCCCCCGTGATCCGCTCCCGCAGAAATCCCGCGACCGCGGCCACCCGGCGGGCGAACTCGTTGGGAGTGGGCGCGGCGGCACCGGAGGCTCCGGCCGCGCGCCGCTCGTCGAGCTCGCGCACCACCGCGGCAACCTGGCCGGCCGAGGCGTTCTCCGCGGCCAGCGCCGAAGGGTGCCGGCGCACCGAACTCGAACGCTTATGCAGCGGAATGACTTTCGCTTTCACATCATCAGCCATGGCTAACCTCCCCGCGCCCTGCTCAAGCCGATATCCCCCAGGCGCTGCGCTGCGCTTATTGTTCGGCGCTCCACCGAACGGACCCACTTGGGGTCGACGATCGGGTTCAGTCCGCGGCCCCGCACGTAGTCATCGAACGCCTCGGCGGTGGTCCACTTGGTGCTGTACCCGAGTTCGGTTCGCATTCTAGTCGTGTCCATCACCCGGCCGAAGCTCAGATAATCCAACTGCTCCCGGTTGATCTCGCTGTAATTGTTGGCCCGGCGCAGCGAATCCATGACCCACAGTCCGGCACCGGGCAGCGGAACCGGGACGCGGCCCGTCCGGCGGATCGCCTGCGACATCATGATGATGCCGTCGGCCCCGACGTTGAAGGTGCCGGCCTTGCCCGCCGTGGTGGCCCGCTCCAGCGCGCCCAGGGCGTCCTGCTCGTGCAGCAACTGCAGGCGTGCGTCGCGGCCGACCACCATCGGAACCAGTGGGCCGGCAAGGTAACGCGACAACGCGGTGTCCATGGCCGGACCGATCATGTTGGCCATCCGCAGGATCGTGACGGCGATGTCGGGCCGCCGTCGGCCCAGCCCGCGGGCGTAGCCCTCGATGTCGACGCTGTCGCGGGGGAACCCCTGAGTCGGCGGTCGACGGCTCAGGGTGTCCTCGGAGAACATCACCGGGTCACGCGAACACGACCCGTAGACCTCCGAGGTCGACTTGAGCACCACCCGCCGGACCGAAGGCGCCTTCTGGCAGGCGGCGAACAACTGCATCGCGCCCATCACGTTGAGCTCTTTGAGCGCCGCTCCACCACCGGACCTCGGCACGTACGACGCCGCCGCGGCGTGCACGACGGTGTCGACGTCGCTGTTTCGGATCACCTTGGCGATAAAGGGATTACGGATGTCAGCGCGGACGAACTCAGCGCGCCCCATCCGGCGCAGCATGTCCTTGCTGGGCATGACCGCATCCACCGCGATCACCCGGTTGATCAATGGGTTCTGCGTGAGCCGTGCGGTGAGAAATCCACCCAGAAACCGGCACGCGCCGGTCACCAACACAACCTTGGGGTATTGCCTGGTGTCGCTGCGCGTGCCGTCGCTGGGGGTTCCGGCCTCGTCCACCCCGTCAGCCTAACGGCCACGCCGCAAAAGCAATACCGGCGATCGGCACCTCCTGCTGCGGCCGAGACGGGCCTGAACGGGCTACTTACCGAGTTTTCTGCGCTGGACGCGAGTACGGCGAAGCAGCTTGCGGTGCTTCTTCTTCGACATGCGCTTGCGCCGCTTCTTAATGACTGAACCCATGAACTCCGCTATCTGCTTCTGCCCGCGCCGCCGTGTTGGCGCTGCTGAACTTGATCGACCCGGTTACTTTACCCGTAGGCAGGCCCGGACCGGAAAACCGCACCCCGACCGCGGCCACCAAGACAGCCGACCCCGGGCGTCGCCGCACGGCGACGCCCGGGGGGCGCTTACGTGTCGACCGGTGCTAGCCCGCGTCGAAGAAGGAGGTCTCCAGCAGGTCGTGCACCGCCTTGGCGTGCACCCGGAAAGACCGTCCCACCCGTACCGCGGGCAGCTCGCCGTTGTGCACCAGGCGGTACACCGTCATCTTGCTGACCCGCATCAACGCGGCCACCTCGGCCACGGTGAGGAACTGTGTTCGACCCGACTCCGCAGAACCGGCATCGCGTGCCGCCCTGCCAGCCGAGTCACGTGCCGAAGGCCCGTTCGCAGACGTCATCGTTACCCATTTCAATCAGGCACGTGCAGTCCCAGCGGCTTCCCCACCGCTGCACCAACACGCACAGACAAGAGGAGAATAGCGGGACGGATGGGGTTCCTGCGACTAGTGAGAGCCAATATGTGAAAAATAAGTGAATTACTCTGATGTAATTCTTAGCTGCTCAGAGCGTGTTTTTGCGGCTTGAACCGCCCTATCGACCGCGGTCCGCAGGCCACCGGCCTCCAGCTCGCGCAGCGCCGCCGCAGTGGTCCCGCCCGGTGAAGTCACCATCGCTCTCAGGTAAGCCGGGGCGGTGTCCATTCCGGTCCTCGGTTGCCCCTCGTCGGCACCGCGCTCCTCCAGCAGCATCTGCGCGCTTCCCGCCATCGTCTGCACGGCCAGATCGGTGGCCGCCTGCCGGCTCAGCCCGGCCGCGACTCCGGCGTCGACCAGCGCCTCGACCATCAAGAAGAAGTAGGCCGGCCCCGAACCCGACACCGCGGTCACCGCATCCATCTGATCTTCCGGAACGATCGCCACCGTCCCCACGCACTCGAACAGGGCGGCCACCTCTTTGACTTGTTCGTTGGTGGGGAACCGTCCCCTGGCCAGCGCACTGGCCCCGACACCGACCTTCACCGGGGTGTTGGGCATCACCCGCACCACCGCGGCGCCCGCAGGCAGCTTGGATTCCACGTATCCCGTGGTGAGACCGGCCACAACGGTGACCAGCACCTGCTCGGCGCTGTCCCCGGACGCGGCGGTGACGTTCTTGGCGTACTCCTCGACCACCGAGTCGACGTCCTGCGGCTTCACCGCGACGATCACGATGGCGGCGTTCTCCACCGCGTCGGCGACCGAGGTCACCAACACCGAGTACTTCTCCGCCAGCTGCCGGGCCCGGTCGCCGTACCGTTCGGCGACCACCAGGTCCTTGACCGGACGTCCGGCGGCCAGCAGACCCGCAAGCATTGCCTCGCCCATGTTTCCGCCACCGATGATCGCGATTCTGGCCATGGCGACAGCATGTCAGACCGGGCGATCGCAAGCGCGGCGGAGCCGAGCGCGGCGGGTCGCCCGCAACAACACCGGGCGATCGCAAGCGCGGCGGAGCCGAGCGCGGCGGGTCGCCCGCAACAACACCGGGCGATCGCAAGCGCGGCGGAGCCGAGCGCGGCGGGTCGCCCGCAACAACACCGGGCGATCGCAAGCGCGGCGGAGCCCGGCGCGGCGGAGCTACCGCGCGGGAACCATCGCCAGCTGACGCGACTGCACCACGATTCGGCCCTTGCAGTCGACGACGGTGTGGTCCTCGTCGAACCAGTCCTGACCGATCTGCACGCAGCTGCAGATCACCCGCAGCCACCCGTCGGCCGGGACCGCCCGCAGGTAGGCGGTGAGCTGCACGGTGGGCGCCCAGCCGGTGCGATTGACGGCGTAGGTCACCGGCGCCGACACGTCCCCGCACAGCAGTGCGAACAGCACATCGGGCGCGGTGCCCTTAGGCCGCACCCACATCTCGATCACCGGCGGGCCCCCGTCGGAGCGTGGGCCGAGCGTGGTCAGCGCCGGGCGGATGTCGCAGCCGTGGGCCAGGTGCACGATGTGCTCCATCGGGTGCCCGGGACCGATCGGCTGCAGCCCGGGCGGCGGCTCCGGTGTCATCAGCGGCACCACCGGGTTGAACGACAGCAGCGGCGGCGCCTCGTGCTCCGGCTCGCTGAGTGTGATGACCGCGCGCACCGCGGTGCGCTCCCCCTGGTTGAGTTCGACGTCGACGAGGCTGACGCGGCGGCCGCGCTTGCGGATCGTCGCCACCAACTGCATCGGACCGGGGTCGGGGGCCCACAGATAGCTGGCGGACACCGCAACGGGCTGCAGTCCCCCGCCGTGCGCGGTGCGCGCGGCCTTGGCGCACAACGCCAGCATCGCTCCGCCGTGCACCTTGGGGCCGATGGTCCAGTGTTCGTTGAGCGCACCGGCGAACACTGCGACATCGTCGCCGTGGTGACCGGCTATCGGCTCCAAGGCCATGGCGTCGGTGAACAGCGTGGACGAGGTCACGCGGGGCCTCCCTGGGTTCTCGGCGAACGTCTGGTGTTGCTCAGCGCAGCAGATGCGTCCGGGCGAACTGCAGCGACTCGGTCAGCAGCGCCTCGCGCTCCTGCGGCGAGCGTGCCTGCGAGGTCGTCACCTCCAGCACCACGTGGCCGGTGAAGTCGCTGGCGGCCAACAGTTGGCACACTTCGGCGACTGGCTGGTCGCCGCGTCCGGGCACCAGATGCTCATCGGCCGGCAGGCCGGTGCCGTCGCACAGGTGCAGATGCGTCAGACCGGAACCCATCCGTTGGGCCATCTCCAACCCGTCGGCTCCTGCGGTTGCGGTGTGGGAGAGGTCCAGGGTGAAGTGCGCGTGGTTTCCGTCGAGGGGGTCGTGGGACGGCGCGAATGCCGAGATACCCGCTCCGGGTCCGCCGCCACGGCGCCGCATCCGCTCGCGGGACTGGTCGGCGCCGAAGAAGCGGTCGGCCCGGAAGGGGAACATGTTCTCCACCGCTATCGCCACGCCGCTGCCGGACTCCAATTCCGCGACCTGATCGCTGAAGCCCTCGGCGTAGCGCCGCTGCCAGCGAAACGGCGGATGCACCACAACCGTTTGGGCGTCGAGCTCTTCGGCGGCCCGAACGCTGCGTTCCAGCTTGGGAATCGGGTTCGGGCCCCAAACCCGTTGGGAGATCAACAGGCACGGCGCGTGCACCGACAGCACGGGCACCCCATACTTGCGGGACAGTCGCCGGACGGCTCCGACGTCCTGGCTGACCGACTCGCCCCACACCATCAGTTCGACGCCGTCGTAGCCGAGCCGGGCCGCGTATTCGAAGGCTGCCTCAGTCCGCAGCGGGTAGACCGATGCGGTCGACAATCCGACTTTGATGGCAGGGCGCACGGCTTAATACTGACCGGCTAATTGGCGTGCAGTGCCAGCGGCCCCAGTGTGACCAACAAACCGACCGCGACAGCGATCAAAGTGCTGACGATGTCGGAGGTCTTGCGGACCACCTGCACCGCCGCCACCAGGCCCAAAGTGACCAGGACGGTGAGCACCAGGGCCACGATGCTGTTCCACTGCCACAGCTGGTCGAAAGCGATGAACAGGCCGCCACCGAAGGCCACCGCCAGGATCGACTGCAGCACCACCAGCGCGGCGCCCACCAGGCCAGGCCGCCCTGCGTAGTCCTCGGCCGCCTCCTCGCCCGCGGCGGCCTGCGCGGCCACCGTGGCTTCGTCGGCGCCCTCGTCTTCCCGGGCAGGTTGCACCGCGCGGCCGGCGGAGCCGCCCTTGGTCAAAAACGACCGGACGAATGCGGAGTCCCCGCTCGGCAGGCCCGCGTCGCGGACGTCGGCGTCCATCACGTCGACGGCGATGTCGGTGTAGGTGTCGACCGGGTCGGGCCGCATCCCCTCGGCGCCCGAGCCCGTCGGCCGAATCTCGGCCGGCGGACCGTCCGGTGCGGCTACGGGGTCCCGCCGGCGCAGCGGCCGGGGATACTCGCTCTGCTCGGGACGGCCGGACTCCTGCGGCAGCTGTGGCGGCGACTTGGGCCAGCGCGGCTCGGCCACCGGCCGCCGGGCGGGTTCGGCCCGCTGCGCCGGCCGCGGACCGGTCGGGGGTCGGTCGTCCTCGACGAAGCCGGGTGCCGGGCCGAGGGGCAGCGCACCGCTCGGCGCGCCGTCGGCGGCGGCCGGCGGGCCGGCCTCGGTCTCGGGTGGGGCCGTGTCCCGGATGATCGGGATCTCGCCGGTCAGCTCCGCCACCGTGACGGCGTCGGCGTTGCCGCGCCTGCGGCGGCGCCGTCCGGACACCGGCGGCGAACCGATGGTGCCGTTCTTGGCGAGCAGTTCGGCAACCGAGATCGGCCGCGTCTCGACGTCGCGTGGGTCGGGCTTGGGTCCAGTCATCGGTCCCCTCCCTGGCGGGCCAGCCCCATCGAAGGGGATCCGAAGAGAGTGACGCCGTCGGCTTCACTGTCGAGTCGGCGCAGGATCAAGCCTTCCCGCAGCGCCCACGGGCAAATCTCCACTGTTTCGATCGACAGCGCTCGCATGCTCGCTTCCGCCACCAGCGCGCCTGCCACGATCTGTGGCGCCCGCTCGGCGCTCACCCCTTCCAATTCGGCCCGATCAGCCGTGGTCATCCTAGAGATAAATGATATGAGCTGCCTAAGGCCGGTGGCGGTCAATGTGCGCCGTACCCGCGGCCCGGCCGCCGAGGGAGCGGCGCCGGTGAGCCGCGCCAGCGAACGAAATGTCTTGGAGCTGGCTACCGCCAGATCGGGCGGACCGGCGTCCAGCACGGCTGCGGCCGCGGGCGCCAGCTCCGTGTCCAGCCAGTCGCGCAGCATCGCCACCCGGCGCCGGCCGGGGGGGTCCTCGGTCAGCCACTCCCGGGTGAGCCGTCCGGCACCCAACGGCAGCGACAGCGCCACGTCCGGCTCCTCGTCGACACCGCTGGACATCTCCAGGGAACCGCCGCCGATGTCGAGGTTGTTGATCCGCCCGGCGCTCCAGCCGAACCAGCGCCGCACCGCCAGGAACGTCAGCCGGGACTCGTCCTCGCCGGCCAGTACCTGCAGTTCCACCCCGGCCTCAGCCCGCACCCGGGCCAGCACGTCCTCGGAATTGGACGCGTCGCGCACCGCGGAGGTGGCGAACGCCACCAGCTCCGCACAACCCGAACTCGCTGCGATCGTGGCGAATTCGCTGACCGTGGAGACCAGCTTGTCGGCACCGCGCCGGGTGATCTTGCCGGAGCTGTCCGTCGCCTCAGCCAGGCGCAACGTGGCCTTGGTGGAGCTCATGGGCGTCGGGTGGCCACCACGGTGGGCATCGACCACCAGCAGGTGGACGGTGTTGCTGCCGACGTCGAGCACCCCTAATCGCACCCAACCAACTTAGTGGTGCGCGGCCCAGACGATGTGAGGCAACGTGAATTTCTGGTCTAGCGTGGAGTTTCGTGACCCCCGAGCAGCCTCGCTCCCACCCCGGGGAGGTCGGCCTGGACTTCCCCCGCGAGTGGGTGGAGTTCTACGACCCCGACAACCCCGAGCACCTGATCGCCGCCGACCTGACCTGGCTGCTGTCCCGCTGGACCTGCGTCTTCGGGACCCCCGCCTGCCGGGGCATCCTGGCCGGCCGCCCCGACGACGGGTGCTGCTCGCACGGCGCGTTCCTGTGCGACGACGACGACCGGGCCAACCTCGATGACGCCGTGGCCAAGCTCACCGATGCCGACTGGCAGCTGCGCGACAAGGGCCTGGGCCGCAAGGGCTATCTGGAATACGACGAGAACGACGGCGAGGAGCAGCTGCGCACCCGGACGGTCAAGGGTGCCTGCATCTTCCTGAACCGGCCCGGCTTCGCCGCCGGAGCGGGCTGTGCCCTGCACATCAAGGCCGTCCGGTTGGGCGTGGAGCCCCTGACGATGAAGCCCGAGGTCTGCTGGCAGCTGCCGATCCGCCGCAGCCAGGAATGGGTCACCCGCCCCGACGACAGCGAGATCCTCAAGACCACGATCACCGAGTTCGACCGGCGCGGGTGGGGTCCTGGCGGCGAGGACCTGAACTGGTACTGCACCGGCGACCCGGCGACCCACATCGGCACCCGCCAGGTCTGGCAGAGCCTGGCGCCCGAGCTGACCGAGCTGCTGGGCGCCACGGCCTACGCCGAATTGGCGGCGATCTGCCAGCGGCGCAACGAACTGGGCCTAGTGGCCATTCACCCCGCCACCCGGGCCGCGCGGCCCAGCTGAGCGCGACGGGCAGCGGGTTCCCGCTCAGCCGCGGGTGGGCACCGCGGTCGCGCGCCGAACGATTTTCGGCAGCGACCTGCGTCGCCTATGATCAGCCGCAGCGCCGCGTAGCGCACCAACTTCGCGGAGTGCGTAACGAATTGAGAAAACGCGCCCAACGCGGGCATCATCGTAGTGTTACGAGCCCGCCGGAGATTCATGATCAGGACCGAGATGCACACCATGGATATGGAGCTCGCCCGGAACGGACACACGCCGTCGGCCGTTCTCAGGCCTCCCGTGGTCCTCGAAGCGCGCAAACTCAACAAACAGTTCGGTCAGGGCGATACCGCGACGCCGATTTTGCGCAACATCGATATCCAGATAACGCGCGGAGAATTCGTCGCCATGGTCGGGCCGTCCGGCTCGGGCAAGTCCACCTTGTTGAGCATTCTGGGGCTGCTGGACACGCCCACCAGCGGTGACGTCCTGATCAACGGCCAGTGCGTCTCACAGCTCTCGCGCCGGCAATTGGCCGCCGTGCGATGCCAGACGCTCGGTTACGTCTTCCAAGCCTTCAATCTTCTGGCGGGACTGTCGGTGGTCGAGAACGTGATGCTCCCGGGCCTGTTGGCGGGCAAATCGGGCCGTTCGCAGCACGCCCATGCGATGAGCCTGCTCGAGCAGGTCGGCCTGGCGACCAAGTCCAAGCGCGTCCCGTCGGAATTGTCCGGCGGCGAGCAACAGCGGGTTGCGGTCGCGCGGGCACTTTTCATGAAACCCGACGTGATTCTCGCCGATGAGCCGACCGGCAACCTGGACACCGTAAATGGGCAACGCGTTATCGACGCCTTGTACAACCTGAATGCAGCCGGCCAGACAATTGTTCTGGTGACTCACGATCGAAAAATAGCTGACGACGCTCCGCGTCTCGTTTCCTTACTCGACGGTGAAATCGAGACCGACAGCGGAATGGTTCACGCGGCAAATAATGTGACATGGCTCGCGGAACATTAGCCGCGACATTCGGACTGCTCCGGATAATCAACTTCCGCGCTGTTCGTAAACACGCATTCCGGGCGGCGCTGGCCGCATTCTCGCTCGGCGGCGGCGTCGCCGTCGTGGTGGCCGTCATGATCGAGGTCACCAGCGTCTCCAAGGCCGTCGAGGACGTCGGCTATCAGATCGCCGGTCCCGCACCCCTGCGGGTGATCGGTGCGGCCACCCGCGGCGGCATCAGTCCCGCCGTCGTCGAAGACTCCCGGGCCGTGCCCGGGGTGGCGGCCGTGGTGCCCGTCATCCGCGGCGTGACGATGATCCGCACCGACGGCAAGGACAGTTTCGGCCTGGGTCTGGGCGTGGACTGCTCGGCGCAGTGGATCGTCGACCCCAAGGTCTGCCAGGCCGGACAGCAGGAGCCGCCGCCGGCGATCTCGAAGTCGCTGGGGGACGCCCTGGACGACTCCGCGGCCCTGGTCACCGACGTCGGGCAGTTGTCGCTGGAGAAGTTCCAGCGGGTGTCCGACCTCGACGAGGTCAACAACGGCCTGGTCGCGGTGCTGCCGCTGAGCATGGCGAAGGTGCAGTTCGCCCGCGGCGACCGGGTGGACATGCTGTACGTGACCCTGGACAAAGACGCCGATGCCGGCGAGGTCCAGCAGCGGTTGAAGACCACCCTCGGTCCCACCTACAGCGTGCAGCCCCGCAGCGAGCCCGCGCGGGGCTACAACGTCAATGACGTTCTGCTGCCGCTGCTGGGTATCTTCGCCCTGATCTCGATCGGCGTCGGAGTCATCCTGATCACCCAGATCACCCGGCTCTCGGTCGAGGAGCGGCGCCGCGAGATCGCAATCGCCTCTGCGCTGGGCGCCTCACCGGCGTCGATCATGACCGGCTTCCTCAGTGAGGCCGCCCTGTTGGGAGCCGTGGGCTCGGCGATGGGTGTGCTGACCGGGATCGTGATCTCCGAACCCATCGTGGCCAGCGCCAGTGAACTGACCGAACGTTTTGTCGGCGTCACCGTCCCGGTGATCCTCAAGCCGGCCATCCTGATCGTCGGCGTGCTGGCCGGCCTCTTCCTGGCGGTCGGGGCCGCGATCGGCCCCGCGGTCTCGGCGTCCAACACCCCCATCGCGGCCGAGTTGTCCGGACGGGCGGCACAGGAACAGACCACTCAGCGCAAGATCTGGTTCAAGGCGCTGCTGCTGCTGGCGATCGGCCTCACCGGGGTGATCGCGGCACGGCTGGCGACGCTGTCCGGCGCGCTGGTGGCCTGGCAGGCCGTCATCGCCGACGCCGGCGCGGTCGTCGCGCTCATCGGCCTGCTGCTGGCCACCGCATACCTGAGCGCGCAGGCGATCACCAGCCTGCGGCCGAAACCGGACCGGTCGCACGGAGCGACGTTGACCATCGCGCTCAATGCCCTGCGCTCGGACCGGTCCCGCACCGCGGCCATCTCAGGAGCCATCGCAGTGCCCGTGGTGGTCGCAATCCTGCTGTCAGGATTCCTGGTGGCGATCCACATCGGGGCCACCAAGGTGGCGACCTCGCAGGCGGACGGCCGCATCGCCATCACCACGACGCAGTTCGCCGACTACGGGCCGATCGACGCCCGATTCGCGCCCCAGACGGTCAACAAACTGAGCTCGCTGACCGGGGTGGAAAAGATCGAACGCATGGCTGAAATCGAGATCAGCCTCAAAGACGGCTCGCTGGCGCATATTCAGGCCCAGGACCGGCCGACATTTCCGTTCGGATTGCTCGCCGGACAATCCCCGGAGGACAGTCAGAAAGCCAATCAGGTCGTCCTCGGCAGCGTTCTGGCGCGGGAGAAGAATCTCCACATCGGTGACACTCTTGTATTCGGCAGTGGACTTGACGCTCAGGCTATGAGCATCGGCACCATCGTGGCCACTCCCGAGTACGGCGGCCGGCGCATCTACATGCCCTACTCCGTCGCCGAACAGATCTACGGCCCCCAGCCCGCCGGCCTGGTCTTCGCCACCCCGGCGGCCGGCTTCACCGCCGCCCAAGTCATCGACACCATCAGAGCCGCGGAGTTCGACCAACCGGTGACCGCGGTCGACACCGACGGTTATGCCGCCGACATCGCCGCCTCCATCGGCCGCTACCTGACGCCGCTGAACACCCTCAAGTACGGCCTGCTGGCGATCGCCTTCATCTCGGTGCTGTCGACGCTGCTGCTGGTCGGCATCCGGCGCCGACGGGAAGTGGCGCTGATCCAGGCGCTGGGCGCCACCCGGGTTCGGGTGTTCAGCATCACCACCATCGAGGCGGTCGTCGCCGGTGCGGCGGGCGGTCTGTTCGGCGCGGTGCTCTCGATCGCCATCTCCGAGGCGGTGCGGCGGGCGGCCGTCGTCAACGTCGGCCTGGTCACTCCCCTGGTATTCCCCTGGACCGATGCGGTGATCTACGCCGTACTGGCCACCGTCGCCGCGGTCTTCGCGGCGATCATTCCCGCTTGGAAGAGCACGCGGTCCACCCCGGCGACCGAGCTCCGCGACGAGTGAGTTCGCCGCGCTGACCAGTTAAGGATGCAATGACAGTCACCGCCCCCACCATCCCCGGCTTCGCCGGCGACGCCGTCTACCCCGGTGACGCCCGCTACGACGAGGTGCGCCAGGTCTTCAACGGGCTGATCGACAAGCGGCCGCAGGTGGTGCTGCAGTGCCGCACCCAGGACGACATCGTCGCCGCGGTCCGCTACGCCGTGGCCTCCGGCGCCGAGATCGCGGTGCGAAGCGGTGGTCACAGCGTCGCCGGCCACTCGGCCACCGACGGCGGCATCGTCATCGATCTGACGCTGATGCGCGGGGTGCGGGTGGACCCCGAGGCGCGGATCGCCTACGTCGATGCCGGTGCCACCTGGGGCGACGTCGACCCGGTGACCAGCCGGCACGGGCTGGCCTGCCCGGGCGGGGTGGTCTCGACGACGGGCGTCGGCGGGTTCTCGCTCGGCGGCGGGATCGGGTGGCTCTCGCGTGCCCACGGCATGACCTGCGACAACCTGATCGGCGCCACCGTGGTGCTGGCGTCGGGCGAGGTGCTCTCGGTCAGCGAGACCGAGAACGCCGACGTGCTGTGGGGTCTGCGCGGCGGGGGCGGGAACTTCGGTGTCGTCGCGCAATTCGTGCTGCGGTTGCACCCGGTGAATGGTGTGACCGCCGGCGTGCAGTCCTACCCCGACACCGACGCGGAGGCCGCACTCAAGCACTTCCGCGCCCAGATGGACAACGCCGGCGACCACCTGGCGTCGATTCTGGACTTCTCGACCGATCTGACCACGGGCCAGTCACTGGTCAATGTTCTGGGCTGCTCGACACGGACCGACGTGGTCGGCAGCGAGGACCTGAGCGCGCTGCTCAATGTCCGCGGCGTGGCGGCCAAACCGGTGCTGGCAGTCCAGCACCAGCTGGATTATTCGACCTGGCAACAGGCCCTGGACTACACCGCGCCGTACGGCTGGCTGAACTACTGGAAGTCGCTGTTCGTCACCGAGCTCACCGACGAGGCGATCCGGCGGATCGCGCTGCTGGGGCGGTCGCGTCCCTCGGCGCAGACCCGGCTGCACCTGATTCGGCTCGGCGGTTACGCCAGCCGGGTTCCGCCGGAGTCGACGGCCGTGGTCGCCCGCGAGCACCCCTACATCATTCACCTGATGGCGACCTGGACCGATCCCGCCGACAGCGCACGGTGCACGGCGTGGGCCGGACAGGCCTTCGAGATCCTGCGTCCGCTGGGTCCGGCAAGCGCCTACCTGAACTTCGTCGGCGACGAGGGGCAGGACCGCATCCGCGCCACATTCGGCGATGCCGGCTACCGGCGCCTGGCCGAACTCAAGGCGCGGCTGGACCCGGACAACCGGTTCACCCTCAACCACAACATCGAGCCCGCAACGGGGAGTTAACCCTCAGCAGTTCTTTCGTGTGTCGCCAACACCGACGCACGGTTGAGCCCCCGCGTTCTGGGTATTGTTGTCCGCGGGGGAAAGGACGCCATGATGTCTGCCGCGCACGATGAGGAGTTGGTTTTCGCAGGCGTCGCGCGTTTGGCGCAGTTGGTGCGTGCGCGCGAGGTCTCGCCGCGCGAGTTGGTGGCGCTGTATCTGGACCGGATCGCCAGCCTGGACCCCGTTTTGAATGTGTTCCGCACCGTGTTGGGTGACCGGGCGATGGCCGAAGCCGCACGCGTGGAGCAGCGACTGGCTGCCGGGGAAGCGCTGCCGCTGGCCGGCGTACCGATCGCGATCAAAGACGACACCGATGTTGCGGGCGTTTCGTCGATGTGCGGCACCGGGATTGACGTCGGCCCCGCCAGCACCGACAGCGCCGCGGTGCGCCGGCTGCGTTCTGCCGGCGCGGTGATCATCGGCAAAACCCACCTGTCGGAGTTCGGCGCCTACCCGGTGAGCGAATCGGCGACCTGGGGGGTGACCCGCAACCCGTGGGATCTCTACCGCACCCCGGGAGGCTCCAGCGGCGGTTCGGCGGCCGCCGTCGCCGCGGGGATGGTGCCCGGCGCCACCGGCAGTGACAGCGGCGGCTCGGTTCGCATTCCGGCCGCGTGCTGCGGGCTGGTCGGGCTGAAGGGCCAGCGCGGCCGCATCAGCACCAAGGAGTCGCCGGAACGGGCCTACCGGTTCCACGGCCTCAACCACATCGGGCCGCTGGCTCGCAGCGTCATCGACGCGGCCTTGCTGCACGACGCGATGACCGGCCCCGAACCCGACGACGAGATCGCTTCGCCGCCGCCGGCACCGCCGCTGACCGAGGCGCTGCTGACGCCGCCGCGCCGCTTGCGGATCGCGATGTCGTTCAAGCCGGTGGTCCCGGTGGCGGTCAGTGACGAGGTCCGCCGCCCGGTTCTCGCGACCGCGGAGCTGTTGCGGTCGCTGGGCCATGAGGTCATCGAGCGCGATCCCGTCTATCCGGTGACGGGTATCGCCGCGGTGCTTGCCCTCTTCATGAACGGCTTCGCCCACGAAGTCGAACGACTACCGAAAACCGAACTGCTGGAACGGCGTATGCAGGCCGAGGCCCGGACCAGCAGGCTGGTTCCGGATTGGCTGGCCCGCTGGGCCGTCTCGGCCGAACCCCGGATCACCGCCCGCTCGCAGCGCCCGATCGCCGACGTCGACCTTCTGATGACCCCAGTGCTGGCGATTCCCCCGGTGCGGGTGGGCTATTTCGAGGGCCTCGGACCGACCCGCGCCATGCTGCGGATGCTCAAGTTCATCCCGTTCACCTTTCCCCAGTGCTACAGCGGTCAGCCCGCCATGTCGATTCCGACCGGGATCTCGTCCGACGGCCTGCCCGAAGCGGTGCATCTGGTGGCGCGGGCCAACGACGAAGCCACTCTGGTTTCGCTGGCCGCGGAGATCGAGTCGGTTGCGCCCTGGGCGCAGCGTCGTCCACCCACCGAATCGCTGCTGTCGCAGGCCGGACTCTACGACGGTATGCCGTCGGCGGCAGCGGTGCGCTCAGCCGAGCAGCACAGCGAGCGCTAGCGTCCCGGCGAGCACCGTCACCGCGAGCGCATCA
Source organism: Mycolicibacter hiberniae (assembly GCF_010729485.1). Lineage (NCBI taxonomy): Bacteria > Bacillati > Actinomycetota > Actinomycetes > Mycobacteriales > Mycobacteriaceae > Mycobacterium > Mycobacterium hiberniae. The sequence continues at coordinate 4,284,907 of NZ_AP022609.1, read as the reverse complement.
CGCCATCCGGGCGGCTGCGGTTGGGCCGCGATGCGGCCGACGCCGCCGCGCGCGGTGATGGCCTCACCCATCTCCGTTGCGCGGCGCAGCGAGACAACCATGGCGGCGGTGGACAGATTGACCAGTTCGGCGCGGCGCGACAGCTTCTGCGGTTGCGGCGGCTGCAGACGGCGCGCCGCCGAGAGCAGCCGGAATTCTTCGGCCAGCATCGGAAACATCCGAAAGGCCAGCGACGCCGTGACCGCCCAGTCCTCGACGGGCAGCCGCACGATGCGCAGCGGCCGCAAGATCAGCGCGACCGCCGGGGCGATATCGGCCACATGCGTCGTCCACGAGGTCACCGCGCCGAGGCTGAGCAGGGCCACCCCCAGAGCCGTGATGCGCATGAAGTCCAGGAACCCGCCCACCCCGACGGCGTGGGACCCGAGCGTGATCTGCGGGCCGCCGCCGTTGGCGATCGTCAGTAGGCTGCCCACGGCGAGGATCCCCCATATCCCGCGGGGTATCGACGGGATGCAGCGCGGCGAGATGCCGGCCAGGGCGGCGGTGATCCCTACCAGAAGCACCACCAAACCGATGACCGGCCATGTCGGCTTGATCGTCAGGAGTGCCGATATCGCCAGTACAGCAATAAGTTTCGTACCGGCCCACAGCGCATGAATCGGCGAGGTCCCGGGCACGGGGCGCATCAGCATCAGCGGCCGGCGGCTCACGGCTGCTCCGTTCGGGCGCTCGCCGGGGTTGCGGGTTCCAGACACAGGGTGCGGGGACACAGTCGCGCCATGCTGTCAGTGTCGTGCGAGATCACCACGATGGCCTGCCCTTGGTTGCGGATCCCGACGAGCAGGTCGATGAGATCGGACTGGGCGTCGACGTCCAGACCGGCCAGCGGTTCGTCGAGGATGAGCAGGCGCGGGGAACGTGCCAGCAGTCCGGCCAGCGCGAGCCGGCGCAACTGTCCTCCGCTGAGCCGATCGATCAGCATGTCGGCCAGCGCGGCATCCAGGCCGACCGAGGCCAGTGCACGGTGGATGCGCTCGGTGTCGGTGACCGCCCACCCCGCCAGCGCGGCCACCGCCGCACCGGCATGGCCGCGCAGCAGTTGCAGCCGCGCGGCCTGGAAACACAACGCGACCGCACCCACCTGTTCGGCGGCAGGGCGTCCGTCGAGCAGGCAGCTGCCCGACGACGGTTCCAGCAGCCCCGCCATGATCCAGGCCAACGTGGACTTGCCCGAGCCGTTGGCGCCGTAGAGCAGGACGCCGTCGCCGGCGGCCACCCGGAACGAGACGTTGCGCAGGACTGGCGTGGACCACGGCGTGCCTGCGGCGTAGTCGAATGACACATCGCGGACGTCGAGAATCGTCTCCCTGCCGCGTTCGGGGGCGGGGCCGGGTTGTGGCTCGATGCGGGCGGCTTCGCGCTCGCCGTTGCCGATGGCGACCACCTGGTCGGCGGTGCCGGCTTCGGCCGGGTAATGGGTGATGTGCACCAGCCCCAGACGGTGGTGCCCGGTCAGACCGTCCAGGACACTCAGCAACCGCTGCCGGCCGGCTTGGTCGACCATGGTCGTCACCTCGTCGGCGATCAGCAGCGCCGGCTCGCGGGCGAGCGCCGAGGCCACCGCGAGCCGCTGCAGTTCCCCGCCCGACAGCCCGGTGGTGTCGCGAGCGCCCATGCCGCCCAAGCCCACTTCCTCGAGCAGGCTCTCGACGTCGACGTCCCGGTCGGCTGTCAGGCCCCACACGACGTCGTCGCGGACCCGCATACCCAACACCTGACTCTCCGGGTGCTGGAAGACCAGCGCGGTACCGCCGGAGCGGCCGAGGCCGACGCCGGCGGGTCGTTCGACGGTCCCGGTGGTCGGCGGCAGGCCTGCCAGGATGCGCATCAGGGTGGATTTCCCCGAGCCGTTGGCACCGGTGACCGCGACATGGGCGCCGACATCGACGCGCATGCTGATCGGGGCCAAGGCATCGTGTTCGGCGCCCGGGTACCGGTAGCCGACATCGGTCAAGACGACCGGCAGCGGGCCGGGGGCGCCCTCGTCGGGGGCAAACGGCAGCAGGTTCGCCGGCGAGAGGTCCGTGACCGCCTCGAGTCGGCGCAGGACGGGGGCGAGCACCCGCCAGCCGAAGGACGTGCCGAAGATGACGATGAGCCAGACCGAGATTCCGAGGAACACGACCCAGTGCGCCCGCCACCCCGCCATGGCGGAATCCAGACTCGCGGCGGCCCCGCCGAGCACGGGGACGTTGTGCAGCAGCGCCGCGAGCCCACCGGCGTTGGCGGCCAAGGTGTTCAAGAGCACCTCACGCATCTGGGCCATTGCCGCGAAGAACCCCAAGGTGATTCCGGACATCACGACGCCCCACCCGGCTGCGACGGCCAACAGCGTCGGCACACCGCGGCCGTAGCGCCTGACCCGGCCGGTGATCACGCCCATGTAGGCCGCTGTCCCCGCCGCCACCATGGCCCCGAAACCGGCGATCATGAAACTGATCAGACAACTGACGGCAAACGCCGCACCCGCGGCGCGCAGACGGTGCCGGTAGCTCAGCACTCCCATGGGCACCGCACCCATCCATGCCAACACCACCGCACCCGGCAGGACGATCGAGACGATCGCGATGCCGGCCATCAGCGCCGCGGTCATGGCGGCCTGCGCCAGCTCGGCCGGCTGCATGCCCCGCGGCCGTCGATCCGTGGTGCTGCTCTCGGGCTTCGCCGCAGGCCACGGGTATGCGCGCCGTGAACTCACGGCAACGGCTCCACCGATTTACACCCCGGGCACACAGCTGAGACCCCTTTCCCGATAAGTCGACTGTGTCGGAACTTTATAACCTCGCGTCCATACCAGTTGCAGGCGGCATGCCAATATGCCCAGGGTGGCCACGCATCAGCCGTCGAACGCGGAGGGCGGCCCGGCTAGCTGCTAGTCCAGATAGCCGTTGTCGCGGTACCACTGGTAGCCGGCGCGCAGCGCGGTCGTGAACGGCGTGAACGGCACGCCCAGCTCCGTGCGGGATTTGGTGGCATCGGCGTAGATCTCCGCGGTGGACAGGCGCATCTGGCGGGCATCGATCGGCAACCGCGGACCCACGACGGTCCGGGCGACGCTGACCCCGGCGGCTGCCACCGGAAGCAGCCAGCGCGGCAGCACCACCGACGGTGGGCGCCGGCCGAAGAGCTCGTTGGCGGCACCGAAAACCTCACGGAACAACAGGTTCTCCCCGCCGAGGATGTACCGCTGGCCGATCTGGCCATGCTCCGCGGCCGCGATATGCCCGGCTACCACGTCATCGACCGAGACGAAGTTGGTGCCGCCGGGAGCGGCGAACCACAGCCGGCCCTGCTGGGCCTGGACCAGCATCGCGCTGGCGATCCGGTGGACGTCGCGGGGCCCGATCACCACCGACGGATTGACGATCACCGCGGGCAGACCGGCGGCGACGGCCTTGCCCAGTTCGGCCTCGGCCAGATGCTTGCTGTGCCCGTAGGGGAACTGCCGCGGACGGATATTGAATTCGTCGGACTCGACCAGGTGGCGGCCGCGCTCCGGGACGCCCAGTGCTGCAAGAGAACTGGTGAAGACAAATCGCTTCACCTCGGCCCGCGCAGCGGCGGCCGCCATGTCGCGGGTGCCATCGACATTGGTGCGGTAGAGCCGGGTCTGGGTTCGGTAGCGCCAGTAGTCCGAGATCGCGGCGGTGTGGAACACCCAATCGCAGTCGGCCATCGCCTCGGTCAGGGCGTCGACACCGTCGTTGACGTCGCCGACCCGAGTTTCGCAGTCCAAGCCCGCCAGGGCGGCCAGCGGCGAACTCGAGCGCCGCAGCACCCGCACCTCGATACCGCGCCGCAGCAGCGCGGCTACCAGGTTCGAGCCGACGAAACCGGTTCCCCCGGTGACCAATGCGCGCATCGGATCAGAACCGGTAGGTCGTGCAACCGACCTCGACACCCGAGCCGACCGCCATGATCAGCGCCACGTCCCCGGGCTTGACCAGCCCGCGCTGCCGGGCCTCGGAGATCTGGTAGGGCAGTGTCGAGGTGAACGGGTCACTGGTCTGGCCGTGCGCCGCCAGATCGAGGAACCGCGACCTGTCCACACCGATGTGCGCGGCCAGCTCATCGAGGGCAGCTCCGGGCAGATAGGGCGGGAGCACCAGTGCGATGTCCGCGGGCTCCAGACCCTCCAGCATCAACAGCTCCTTGACCGTGCCCGGCAGGCAGCTCACGTAGATGGCGGCCAGGTTCGGGTCGCGGTCCACCCGCAGCCAGGTCCGGCCGTCGCGTTCCTGGGTATAGGTGACCAGGGCGGCCCGGTGCTCCGGGTGGTGGCCGAAGACGAACCGGCCGAAGCCCTCCGGACCGGGGCTGGGGCTGAGCATGATCCCCGAGCCGGTCTCGGCGATGCCGTTGCGCGCGTAGCCGCTGTCCGGGGTGTTGTTCTCCACTTCGGAGGCCAGCACCATGGCGTGCGCGGTCCGGCCGGCGCCGATCATGCCGGCCGCCATGTGGCAGCCGTTGAGGAAGCCGACCGCTCCGTTGAGGACGTCGAACGCGAAAGTCTTCGCCGCGTCCGCGGACTCCGGCTCGGCGTTGATGCCGACTTCGCCGGCGACCAGGGTGGCGACCGCCGGCTCACTGAGGAAGTCATCCCGATAGATGCCGGCGTGAATCACCAGGCCGACCTCGGTCCGCTCGACGCCGCTGTCCTGCAGGCAGGCGCGGGCCGCGTCGACGGCGAATTGGATGGAGCTGGGCGTCCCCGCCGCGTGCGGGGCGGTGCCGATGCCCTCGATCCGCACCCGCGGGGTTGCCGGAAGCTCCCGGCGGCCACCGGCGGAACGGCCCGGCCGCGCACCGTGGCCGGACTGGCCGGTACCGGCGCGGCGCATCCGGTCGGGCAGGTCGTCAAAGGTGTAGAGACCGCTGCCGATGGTCTGGCCCGAGCCGGTTATGGACAGCACCACGTTGTCACCGGAGTTGATCCGCCCGGCGTTGATGTAGTCATACAGCGCAACGAAATGCGTCGTGGTGGCGGTATTTCCCCGCTCGGCGAGATTGCAGATGGTGTTGGCCCGAGTTGCCGCACCGGCGCCGAACACCCGGTTGATGGTCAAGATGGCGTCGTTGATCGACGCCTCGGATGTCTGATGCATCAGCAGCTGATCGGCAGTCTCGGGACGCCATCCGTGCCGCTGCATGACCGCCGCCACGTAGGGCACCGAGTGTTTCACCGCGATCGCGGTCTGGGTGACGGAGTCGGTGACCATGATGGCGCCGCCGTGCGGGCCGTCGGTGGCCTTGGCAATGCACAACTTCGCGAATTCGCTGTAGGTGGCCAGGTCCAGCTCATGGAAACCGACCCGGTCGTTGGGCCCGAGTTCGAGCACCACCGCCGCACCGGCATCGCCCACCGTCAGGCAGGCCAGCCGCGGGTCCATCGCCCCTTCGATTTCCTGCTGCGCGGTTTCGGTGATGTGGCTGATGTATTCGCCGCTGACGATCAGGGCGTTGCGCACCAGGCCGGTCTTGAGAAAGTCCTGGGCCACGCTGACGCCGGTGAACATGCCTGCGCAGGCGTTGTTGATGTCGAAGCAGACGGCGTTGGCCAGCCCAAGTTGGTCGCGCAGCTGCGAAGCGGTGCTCGGCTCGAAGGTGAACATGTGCTCCGGGCCGTCGCAACGCGAGATGTTGCAGGCGATCACCAGGTCGATCTCTTCGGGTGCGTAGCTTGATCGGGACAGGCAGTCGGCGATCGCCTTGCGGCCCAAGTCGATCGAGAATTCGTCTTGGCCGGCCATCCGCCGGCTCTTGATGCCGGTGAGCCGCTCCAGCGGGATCTTCACCTCGTTGACGCAGTCCGCGAGTACCTGTTCGGTCGAGACCGCCCGCGGCGGCAGGTACACACCGAGACTCTCGATCACCACGTTGCGTCCCGGAAGGCTGCGCGCCGGCACCGGTGTCTGCTGGGGCGCCGATACGGCGACTGCGGGTTCGGGCCGGGGAGCGGCGACGGCACCGGCCGGGGCGGTCGCCGGTTCCGGGTCCTGCTCAGGTGCCGGCGTGTTCGTGCCCGCGCCACCGATCGGGCCGAATGCCTCGGCCAGCTCGGCAATGGTGCCGTAGACGAACAACGACTCGGGCCGCAGTTCCAGCCCCAGCTCCCCGACCCGGACCGCGACCTCCAGCGCCTGGGTGGAGGCGCCCCCGAGGGCGAAGAAGTCGTCGGTGACACCGACCCGGTCCACCTCGAGCACCTCGCGCCAGATCGCGGCCAGGGCCTCTTCGGTCGGGTCGCGCGGGGCGACGAATTCTGCAGGCGCCGCGTCGAGGTCTTTGTCGCGCGCGAGCAGCGCCCGGCGGTCCACCTTGCCGCTGGCCGACAACGGCAGCAGGTCGGTGGTGCGGAAGACCGCGGGAACCATCGCCGCCGGCACCAGTTGCAGCAGGAAGCGACGCAGCTCGGCGGTGGCGGGGGCGGCCGCGACCGGCACGATGTATGCGATCAGCTGGTTGTTGCCGGCGGCGTCTTTGCGGGCCACCACAGCGTTCTCGGCGATCCCCGGGTGGCGCGCCAGCGCGGCCTCCACCTCGCCGAGCTCGATCCGGAAGCCGTTGATCTTCACCTGGTCGTCATGCCGGCCCAGGTACTCGATGTTGCCGTCGCGCCGATAGCGGGCCAGGTCGCCGGTGCGGTAGAGCAGCGGCGGCGGACTGCCCTCGGCGGGCTGAGCGCCGAATGGGTCGGCGCGAAACGCCGCTGCAGTGGCCTCGGGCCTGTTCAGGTAGCCGCGGGCGACGCCCACGCCGCCGATGTGCAGTTCACCGGGGACTCCCACCGGAACCGGGTTTCCCGCCGCGTCCAACAGATGGATCGCGATGTTGGCGATCGGCCGCCCGATCGGAATGATGGGGTCGGAATCCCCGCGCACACAATGGAAATGGGTGACATCGATGGCGGCCTCGGTTGGGCCGTAAAGGTTGTACAGCTCGGCGGGCAGTGCGTCGAAGAACGCGTCGCGCAGATCCGCGGTGAGCGCCTCGCCGCTGCAGAACACCTTGCGCAGGCCGCCACAGGCGGCCGATTCCGGCTCGGCGAGAAAGCGGCGCAGCATCGACGGCACGAAATGCATTGTGGTGACGCGCTGCTCGACGATAGTACGGGCCAGGTAGGCGGCGTCCTTGTGACCTTCTGGTTTGGCAACCACCACGCGGGCGCCGACCGTCAACGGCCAGAAGATCTCCCAGACGAACGGGTCGAAGTTGATCGGGGTCTTGTGCAGCACCCGGTCCTGTTCGGTCAGCGCGTAGGCGTCCTGCATCCACAGCAGTCGGTTGCGGATGCCGGCGTGGGTGTTCAGCGCCCCCTTCGGCGCTCCGGTGGAACCGGACGTGTACATCAGGTAGGCCAGGTCCGCCGACGTCGTGCCCGTCTCGGGCGCGGCCGCCTCTTCGGCGGGCGCCGTGGACGGCTGGTCCAGGCACAGCCGAGCTCCGGTGAAAGCTGTTGGGACATGCGGCAGATGCGCACGGTGCGTCACACATACCGGAGCATCCGGAATGTCGGCGAGCATCGCTTCCATCCGGCCGGTGGGCTGGGCGGGATCCAACGGCAGGAAGACGCCACCGGCCTTCAGTACCCCGAGCAGGGCGATCACCAGGTCCTCGGAGCGCTCCAGCAGCACCGGAACCACGGCCGGTCCCGGCCCGGCTCCGACCCCGAACTGCCGCAACCGATGTGCCAGGCCGTTGGCCCGCCGATCCAATTCGCCGTAGCTGAGGTCGCGGCCGTCGTAGCTGACCGCTACGGCATCCGGCGTGCGCACGGCGACCGCAGCGACCATCTCGTGCAGGCACGGCGGGGCCGACGGGTACTCGACCGCGGTGTCGTTCCAAGCCCGCAGGGTGGCGCGCTCGGCATCGGTGAGCAGCGACAGCTGCGACAGGGGCGCCTCGGCCGCCCCCTGCTCCACCAGGCCGGACAACAGCAGCGAGAAATGCTGCCCCATCGCGTCGATGGTCGAGGCGTCGAACAGGGCGGTGTTGTATTGCAGCGCCACCTGCAGCTGGTCGCCCTGCTCTCCGACCTGCATGGTGATGTCGAACGGCGAGCCACCCTGACCGATGTAGAGGGTTTCCAGCGAAAGGGCGTCGGCAGAGCTCTCGTCGAACAGCCGGACCTGCTGCCAGGCGAACGACACCTGGAACAACGGCGTGCGTGCGGCGTCGCGCACCGGCCGCAGCCGTTCAACGAGTAGCGGCAGCGGGTACTCCTGGTGGCCGATGGCGCCGAGCACGGTGTCCTTGACCTGACCGAGCAGCGCGGAAAAGCTTGGGTCGTCGCTTAAGTCGACGCGCAGCGGCAGCGGGTTGGTCACGTAGCCGACCATGCCCATCAGACCGGCCCGGTCGCGGCAGGCGAACGGCGACCCGATCACCAGATCGTCCTGGCCGCTGTAGCGCTGCAGCAGCACCGCATAGGCGGCCAGCAACGCCATGTAGGGCGTCACTCCGGCAGTCCGCGCCAACTGCTTGACACCGGCGGTGACCGCGGCGTCGATGCTGAATCGGTGCAGCGCGCCGTCATAGGTCTGCACCGCCGGACGGGGCCGGTCAGTGCTCAGTGCCAAGGTCGGCAGGTCGCCGGTGAGCGTCTCGCGCCAGTACTCCCACAGCCGCTCGCCCTCAGGCCCGGCCAGCATCCGGGCCTGCTGCGCGGCGTAGTCGACGTAGCGGTCCGCGGGTGGCCCCGGCGGAGTCGAGGACTGTGCGCCCTGTTCGGCGGCGTAGAGCGCACGCAACTCGTCGAGGATCACGTCGATGGACCAGAAGTCGACGGCGATGTGGTGCACGGTCAGCAGCAACACGTGGTCGTCCGGCCGCTGCAGCACCGTCAGTCGCAGCACCGGGCCGGTACGCAGATCGAACGGCCGATTGATCTCGGTCTGGACGCACCTGTCGACTTCACTCGGGTCCGAACCGGTCTGGTGGACGGCGATACGCAGGGGCCAGCGCGGGTGCACCAGGGCAACCGGATGGCCGTCGCGCTCGGTGTAGGTGGTCCGCAGCATCGGGTGCCGGTCCACCAGTGCCTGCGCGGCGCGCTGCAGGGCCGCCATGTCCAGGTCGCCGTGCACACGCCCGGCGTAGGCCACCGTGTATGCCGCACTGTCCGGCGCCAGGCGGTGCATGAACCACATCGAGCGCTGCCCGTAGGACAGCTCGTGCTCGGACGCCGCGTCCTTGGCCTTGGCCAACAACAGCTGGGCCAGCAGCTCACGCTTTTTCTCCGGGGAGAGGCCGGCGAGGTCGGCGGGCACGTCCGGATGGTCCGTCACGCGCTGCCTCCGTCTTTGACCTGTTCGTCGTCGGCCATCATCTTGGCCAGCAACGCATCCACCGCTTCGTCGGACAGCTCGGTGACCTGCGCCAGCAGCTCCATCTCCGGCGAGGCCACCTCGGCGGCGCCCGGCGCCACGGCGGTCTCGGCGGCCACCGCCGGGACCGGCGCCGCGGCCAGCTGCTCGGCGAGCCAGCTGGACAGGCTGACCACGCTCGGCCCGTCCAGCAGCCGGGCAACCGGAACGACGATACCGAGCTCCCGCTCCACTTGGATGCGCAATTCCAGCGTGATCAGCGAATCCACCCCGAGACTGTTCAACGGTGCGCTCACGTCCAGTCCAGTCGGGGCCAGACCCAGCTTTCCGGCGACCAGGTCGCGCAGGTAGGTCTCCAGCAGCTGCTGGCGCTCCTGCGGACCGGCCGCCGCAACCGCGGCGAACAGACCGCTGTCGGATTCCGCACCGCCCGCCGCGCCCGCGTCCTGCCGTTCGCGCAGCAGCGGCGACCTCGCGCTGGGGCGCCACCGCGCCCAGTCGATGTCGAGCACCATCGCCTGGGTGGCGCCGTCTGCCAGCAGCGCCGTCAGAGCAGCCAAATACTGTTCCGCCGGCATTCCTTCGACGCCGTAGTGGGCGAAGTGCCGGTGCAGCTCGGAGTTGGTGAACATGCCCAGCCCGGCCCACGGGCCGAAGTTGATGCTCAGCGCCGGCTGGCCGGCCGCCCGGCGCTGCCAGGCAAGCGCGTCCAGGAAGGCGTTCGCGGCGCCATAGTTGGCCGCACCGGGTGATCCCAGAACCGACGCCGCCGAGGAGAACATCACGAAGAAGTCGAGCTCCGCGCCGGCGGTGAGGGTGTGCAGGTTCCAGGCGCCCTGCACCTTGGGGGCCGTCACCGAACGCAGCTTTTCCGCGTCCAGGCGCGCCAGAATCGCGTCGTCGACAGTTCCGGCGGCGTGCACCACACCGCGCAGCGGCCGCATCGAGTCGGCGATGACGGCCAGCGCCGCGGCCACATCCTGCGGCTTGGTGACGTCGCCCTGAGTGACCGTGACGTGCGCACCGGCGGCGCGCAGGCCGTCCAGGGCCGCCTGCGCGGCCGGTGACGGTGCGCTACGGCCCATCAGAACCAGGTGGCGAGCACCGCGCTCGACCAGCCAGCGGGCCACTGTGCGACCGACCGCGCCGAGGCCGCCGGTGACCAGGTAGGTCGCGTCGTCCCGCGGCGCTACCTCGCCGGTCTGTGCCGCCGGTGCGATGTAGGGCTCCAGCCGGGCGACATAGCGGCGGTGACCGCGCAGGGCGACATCTGTCTCGGGGTTGTCCGACCAGATCTCGCCGAGCAGGCCCCGCAGCTCTTCGGGACCGCCGGCGGCGGACAGATCGACGCCGGTGGCCCGCAGCTCGGGGTGTTCGTGGTCGATACTGCGGCCCAGCCCCCAGACCGGTGCCTGGCCTACCGACAGCGCCCCCGTTTCGCCGTCGTCCTCCCCCGCCGGCTGCGCCCCGCGGGTCACCAGCCACAGCCGCGGCGATTCCGGCCAGCCGGTGCGCGTCAGCGCCTGGATCAGGTGGACGACGCTCAGCGATCCGAGCGTGATCGCCGTCTGTAGCGACTCGTCGGTGGTGTCGGCCGGTGCTGCGTCCAGCACGTTCCATAGGTGCACCACCCCCCGGCACGGCGGGCGGTCACCGCCGAACGCGGCGCGCAGCAGCTCCCCGAAGTGTTCGGGGCGGGCCGGGTCGATGCGATAACTGTCGGCGGAGATCCGTTCGATCTCGGCGAGTCCGACAACCGGTTCGACCAGCACACAGGACTGCGACTGCGCCTCGAGGTAGTCGCGCAGGATGTCGGCGACCGGACCGTCGGACAGGATCAGCCAGCTCCCGGCACCCTGGGGCCGGGGTTCGGCGTCTGTCGCCAACGACGCCGGCTGCCAACGCATCTGGTAGCTGCGGGCCCGCGGGTCTGCGGGGGCGGTGCTGACGGCCGGCGCGGGCGACGCCCCGGCGGCCAGGGTTCCGGTGGCCAGCAGCGACCACTGCGTTCCGGTGTGGTCGCAGACGTAGCACTCGAAGCTGTCTCCGGTCAGCGCGAACTGCACCGTAGGCCCCTGGCCCGGGGCACCGAGGTTCAGCTCGGCAACCGAACGGTCGCCGGGGCCGAAGGCGACTTCAGCCGCGGTCAGCGCCAACTCGCGCAGGCCGTCGGCCGACAGGGCGGCCGGACCGGTGATGTCCACCTCGGCCAGCACGGTTTCGGGCTGCGCCGCCGACCTGATCGGTCCGCGCCAGCCACCGCCGCCGGGCGCCCCCGCGGCGCTGTGCCGCGGCGCCGCGATCGAACCGGCGTTGAGCCAGGAATGCACCCGCTGCCAGGGGTAGGTCGGGGCAGGCACACAGCGGCTGCCGGAGGGATAGATCTGTTCCCAGGCCACCCGCTGCCCCATGGTGTAGAGCGTGCCCAGGGAACCGAGCATGGTCGCCCGGCCCTCGTCGTCGCGGCGCATCGAGGGCAGCAGCGTGGCGCTGCGATGCAGATGCTCGGCATCTTCGCGGGCCGCCGTCAGCAGGATGGGATGCGGGCTGAGCTCGACGAACGTGTTGTGCCCGGTTTCGAGCAGCCGCCGCAGCGCCGGCGAGAACCGGACGGGCGAGCACAGGTTCGCCACCCAGTAGTCGGCGTCCAGCAGTTTGTCGCCCACCAGTTCGCCGGTGACCGTCGAATACATCGGCACGGTCGGGGCGGTCGGCTTCAGCTTCACCAGGCTGCCGCGCAGCCCGGCGCCGAGGGCCTCCATCTGCGGACTGTGCGAGGCGACGTCGACCTCGATCCACCGGCAGAACCGGTCTCGCTGCTGGAGCTTGGCCATCAACTGTTCGAGCACCGTGCGGTCGCCGGCGAGCACCGTCGACCGGTAACTGTTGCTCGCGGCGACGGCCACCTCCGTCTCGTGGCCGGCGATCAGATCCTGCGCCTCGGCCATGGTGGTTTCGGTGACCATCATCGCCCCGCGCCCGCGGACGCCGCGCAGCATCCGGGCACGCGCGCAGATCACCCGGGCCGCGTCATCCAGGCTCAGCGCGCCCGCGACGTGGGCAGCCGCGGCCTCGCCGAGGCTGTGCCCCACCACAGCCGCCGGCTCGACACCCCACGACCGCCACAGCGCCGCCAGTGCGACCTGAATCGCGAAGATGGTCGGCTGCAGAATCCCGATGTCGGAGAGCTTGCAACGGTCCTGCGGACCGTCCTGGGCGGCCAGCTCCTTGAGGATCGAATGCCCCAGGTGCGGGAACAGCGCGTCGTCACAGGCCGCCAGCGCATCGGCGAACACCGGCTCTTGCGCCTGCAGTCGAAGCGCCATGCCGTGCCACTGCGAGCCCTGTCCGGAGAACACGAACGTGACACCCGGGCCGGGCCGGCTGGGCGCACAGTGCCCCACCGCCAATCCCGGGCGCGACTCACCGAGCCGGTAGGCCGACAGCGACTCGAATATCGCCGCCGGAGTGTCACCGACCACCGCGAGCCGGTAGTCGTGGTGGCCGCGCCGGGCCCCGGCGGTGTAGCAGAGGTCGGTCAGGGCGCTGCCGCCCACCAGGCCCCCGGAGAACAGGGCCATCTCGTACTCGCCGACCAGCGCGGTCAGCGCTTCGGGCGAGCGTGCGGACAGGGCCAGCAGCTCGGTGCGCGGCGCCCCGCCGTCGTCGGGGTGGCTGCTGCGGGCTTGCGGGGCTTCGGTCAAGACGACGTGGGCGTTGGTGCCGCCGAACCCGAACGAGCTGACCCCGGCCACCGCGCGGCTGGCCGCCGGCCACGGGGTCAGGCTCTGCGCCACCTCCAGCGGCAGGCTGTCGAACAGGATGTGCGGGTTGGGCTCGGTGTAGTTCAAGCTGGCCGGGATCGCGCGGTGCTGCAATGACAGCGCCACCTTGATGAGGCCGGCGATGCCGGCCGCCGCCTCCAGGTGGCCGATGTTGGTCTTGACCGAGCCGACCAGACAGCGGCTGCCCGCCGGCCGGCCTTCGGCCAGAACCGTGCCCAGGGCGTTGGCCTCGATGGCATCGCCGATCGCCGTTCCGGTGCCGTGCGCCTCGATGTACTGCGCCGCGCTGACCGGAAGGCCGGCCCGGTGGAACGCCTCGGTGAGCACGTCCTCCTGCGCGCGCCCGCTGGGTGCGATCAAGCCGTTGGTCCGGCCGTCGGAATTGGTGGCACTGCCGCGGATCACCGCGTACACCGGGTCGTTGTCCTGCAGGGCCCGGCTGAGCGGTTTGAGCACGACCACCCCGGCACCCTCGCCGCGGACATAGCCGTCGGCGTCGGCGTCGAATGTCTTGCAGCGGCCGTCGGGCGCCATCACCCGGGCCTTGCTGAAGTTGATCGCCAGCGCCGGCGACAGGATCACATTCACTCCGGCGGCCAGCGCCATGGTGCATTCGCCGTCTCGCAGGCTGCGGCACGCCAGGTCGACCGCGACCAGCGAGGACGAACAGGCGGTGTCGACCGACATGCTGGGGCCGTGGAAGTCGAACGTGTAGGACAGCCGGTTGGCGGCGATGCTCAGCGCGTTGCCGGTGCCGGTGTAGGCGTCGACGAGCTGCGGCTGTCCCAGCCGCAGGAAGCCGTAGTCGTTGGTGGAGATGCCGACGAACACGCCGGTGCGGCTGCCGGCCAGCTGATCCGGTACCTGACCGGCGTCCTCCAGCGCCTCCCACGCCACCTCGAGCAGCAGTCGCTGCTGTGGGTCCATCTGCGCCGATTCGCGCGGTGAGATCCCGAAGAACTGGAAGTCGAACTGGTCGACCTGGCCCAGGAAGCCGCCGCGCCGCGTGACCGCGGTGCCCGGCACCGACGGGTCGGGGTTGTAGAAGGCATCGGCGTCCCACCGGTCGGCCGGGACGTCACTGGTGGCGTCGACCCCGCCGGACAGCAGCCGCCAGAAGCCCTCGGGGCAGTCGGCGCCGGGGAACCGGCAGCCGATGCCCACGATGGCGATCGGCTCGTCGGGCGCCGGCCTGTCGGGGCGTTCGGCGGCGGCTCCCGCCGCCGGAGCCGTCGGGGATTCGGCCGCGATGCGTGCCAGATGCGCCGACAGCAGATCGATCGACGGGTATTCGTAGGCGATGGTGGGAACCAGCTCGCAGCCCAACCACTTCTCGAGGGCGCTGGAGAGCCGGACCGCGTGGATGGAGTCCAGGCCGTAGAAGGCGAAGGGCTTGGAGGGGTCGATCTCGGCTACCGGCAACTCGAGATCTTGGGCCAGCCGCTCGATGAGCCAGGCGCTGATCTCCGCGGCTCCCGGGGTGTCCGACGAGCTCTGCGCGGCCGGGGCCGGCTGCGAGGCGGGCTGGGCCTGGGCATCGGCTGCCGACGGCCATTGCGCCACCAAGGGCAGTTCGCCGTCGAGATACCGCTGCTTGCACGCGCTGCGCTGGATCTTGCCGCTGGAGGTGGTGGGCAGCTGCAACGGCTGGACCAGCACGACGGCGTGCGTGCGCACCGAGTGGTTCTCGGTGACCGCGGTGCGGATGGCCCGCATGGCCTCGTCGGCCTGATCGCCGCTGATCCTGCTCGGGTCCACCTCCTGGACCACGACCAGCTGCTCCGCCGCACCCGGCTCCGGAGCGACCGAGAACACCGCGCCCCGACCGCGCAGCAGCGCCGGGTTGGTGTTCTGAACGGTCAGCTCGATGTCGTTGGGGTAGTGGTTGGTGCCGCGGATGATGATCAGGTCCTTGCGGCGACCGGTGACGAACAGCTCCCCGAAATGCAGGAAGCCCAGGTCACCGGTGCGCAGGAACGGTCCCTCGCCGGTATCGGCCAGCGTGGCGCCGAAGGTCTCCGCGGACAGTTCGGGGGCGCCCCAGTAACCGTGCGCGACGCTGCCGCCCGACACCCAGATCTCGCCGACCCGGTCGCCGGCGCATTCCAGGCGGGTCTCGGGGTCGACGATGATCACCCGCTGGCCGCCGCGCGGCTTGCCGCAGCCCACCATGGTCGCCACGTTGGGGTCCTCGGGCGCGACACCGATCACCCGGTTGTCGCCGAGGGCGACCCGGTCGATGTGCTGCACCATCGGCACCGGCAGGTCCGATCCGCCGGAGACCAGCAGGGTGCCCTCCGCCAGCCCGTAGACCGGGTAGAACGACTCCGCCCGGAAGCCGGCCGGTGCGAACAGCTCCGCGAAGCTGTCCAGGGTGGCGGTGCGCACCGGTTCCGCTCCGCAGAGCGCCACCGTCCAATGCGACAGGTCCAGCGCGGCTCGTTCTTGCGGTGTGCTCAGCTCGACACACAGGTCGAAGGCGAAGTTCGGCGCGGCGGTGATCATGGCGCGATGCCGGGAGATCGCCTCCAGCCAGCGCATCGGCCGCTTGATGAACGCCGTCGGCGGCATCAGGATCGAGTTGCCAGCCACATACAACGTCTCCAGCAAGCCCCCGATGAGGCCCATGTCGTGGTACGGCGGCAGCCAGAACACACCGGTGGCCTGCATGTCGGTGCGGGCGCCCCAGGCTTCGGCGATGGTCACTAAGTTGTGCACCAGGTTCCCGTGGGTCAGCACGACGCCCTTGGGCGCGCTCGTCGACCCGGAGGTGTACTGCAGCATCGCGATGCTCTCGCCGTCGATCTGCGGCGGCACCCAGGCGGCTTCGCTGCCCGCGGCAGTGTTGTCGGTAAGCGACCAGCGCAGTGCCGGCCCACCCGGCAGGCCGTCGATCGCGGGCTTGATCTTGGGCTCGATCTCGCTGGTGGTGAGCGCGAAGCCCGGCTCGACGTCGGCGATGATCGACTCCACGCGCGGCAGCAGGTGCTCGCGCATGGGCGGATGCACCGGGATCGCGATGGCCCCGGCATACAGGCAGCCGAAGAAGCTGGCGATGAAGTCCAGGCCCGGGGGGCACAGCACCAGAACGCGTTCCCCGGTGGCGCCGTTGGCGTGCAGGTCCACCGCGATCTGACGGGCGCGGCGGTCCAGCTCCCGGTAGGTGATCCGGCTGACCTCGTGCTCGTCGCCGTCCCGCGAGAAGGAGAAGGCCAGCTGGTCGCCGCGCTGCTGCGCGCGTTGCGTCAGCAAGTCCACCAGCGTGCGCAAAGGTTGCACCGTGTCGTCCGGCCCGCTCATCGATCGCGTCTCCCGTATCCCTGACGAAGATGGGTTCTAGATGGGGCCCAAAGCTTTCATAGCCAACCTTGATTAAGGTTACCTTAAGAAGCCGGACGTCCAGCCCCGTGATCTTCGGCGACGAGAGCCCCGCTGAGCAAGTCGGAGACCCTGCGGACGCAATAGGTGCTGGTTCAGCCCTCTAGCTTGTAACCGAGCCCGCGAACGGTCACCAGGTGCACCGGGTTGGCGGGATCGGCCTCGATCTTGGACCGAAGTCGTTTGACGTGGACATCGAGCGTCTTGGTGTCGCCCACGTAGTCAGCGCCCCAGACCCGGTCGATCAACTGGCCGCGGGTCAGTACCCGGCCGGTGTTGCGCATCAGATATTCGAGCAGGTCGAACTCTTTGAGTGGCAAAGTGATCTGTTGGCCGTTGACCATCACCACATGCCGCTCGACGTCCATGCGCACCGGGCCGGACTCCAGGACACCCTCCCCGACGCCGCTTTCGTCGTCGCCGCCGCGGCGCAGCACCGCACGGATCCGCGCGATCAGTTCGCGGGCCGAATAGGGCTTCGTCACGTAGTCGTCGGCACCCAGTTCCAGGCCCACGACCTTGTCGATTTCGCTGTCACGGGCCGTGACCATAATCACCGGGACGCTGGAACGCGCACGCAGTTGCTTGCACACGTCGGTACCCGACATCCCCGGAAGCATGAGATCCAGCAGCACGATGTCGGCGCCGATCCGCTCGAATTCGGCCAGGGCCGCGGCCCCGTCGCCCACCACGGTTGCCTCAAACCCCTCTTTACGCAGCAGGAATGCCAATGGATCGGCCAGTGATTCCTCGTCCTCGACGATCAAGACGTGTGTCATCGGCAGTGCTCCTGTTCATCGCTGCGCTCGAGGCGGTCGACAGCGCGTGTCATGACTACTCCTTCTACTCGTGGTCCACACTGCCCTGGCATTCGGGAATCGCCAAGGTGAACGTCGATCCGGTGCCCGGCTGGCTCCACAGCGTGATGGTGCCGTTGTGGTTGGCCGCGACGTGTTTGACGATCGCCAACCCCAGCCCGCTGCCACCGGTGGCCCGCGAGCGCGCCTTGTCGCTGCGGAAGAACCGTTCGAACACCCGAAGCTGATCCTTGGGCGCAATGCCGATTCCTCGGTCGGTCACGGCGATCTCGATGAAGCCGTCCCGGCGGCGCCGGCTGATCGAGACCGGGGAACCGTGCGGTGAGTAGGCGATCGCGTTGGACACCAGGTTGGCCAGCGCGGTGACCAGCAGCGGTTCGTCGCCGAGCACCCGAAAACCGCTCGGGGCGTCGGTGGTGATCGTGATCTCGGCGTTGTCGGCGGCCACCTTGTGACGGGAGATCGCCTCGTTGACCACCGCGTCGACATCGACGACACCCAGATTCGGCAACGGGTCGGCGCCCTGGAGCCGGGACAGCTCGATCAGTTCACCGATCATGCTGGCCAGCCGGTTCGCCTCCATCAGCACCCGCTCCGCGAACGGCCGAACCGCCTCGGGGTCATCGGCCGAGGCCAGCAACGCCTCGGCGAGCAGGCCCATGGCCCCCACCGGGGTCTTGAGTTCATGGCTGACATTGGCCACGAAGTCGCGGCGGCTGGCTTCCATCCGGGCCTGCTCGGACTGGTCGTCGACGATCACCACCGCGAACCGGCGGTCCTCCTGCGATAGCAGCCGCGCGTAACCGCGCACCGCCGACAGGTCCGCCCGCGTGGCACCGGGCGCCCGTTTTGCCACCGACAGGTCGAAGACGACGTCTTCCTCCCCGGCCAGTGCACGTTGGGCCGCGGCCCAGGCCTCGTCGTCGAGCAGCCTGCCGTGCACCACACCGAGCTGGGTGGCGCGCTCGTTGAGATAGACCACGTCACGGTGGGAGTCGACCACCACAATCCCCAGCGAGGCATGCGAGACGATCTGCTGCAACATCTCCGCGACGGTGATCCCGGACCGTTCGGTGGCGGCCCGGCGGCGCCGCTCGGCCAGCCGCGGCGTGAGCCATACGCCGGCGGCCACCCCCGCAACGAGCGCAGGAATCGCCGACGCTGCAGCGAGCGTCAGCGCTGAGGTCGCAGCCACGGCCAAATCGTACGCAGTCTGCGCCCCTCAGTTGACTGCCGTTCGACTCCGACGTGCGCGGAACGTGAATTCAACGCGAAGATTTCACCCGTTCTCCACCCCGTATTCACGCCGGACCGGCCCACGTCCGCTACTTGGCGCCCTGACTGGCCACCGCCGCGGCACCGGCGGCCGCCGCCTCGGGGTCCAGGTAGACGCCGCCGGCGACCTTCGGCCGCAGGTCGGCGTCCAGGTCGTAGCGCAGCGGGATACCGGTGGGAATGTTCAGGCCGACCACCGCCTCATCCGACATGCCGTCGAGGTACTTCACCAGCGCCCGCAAGGAGTTGCCGTGCGCGGCGATCAGCACCGTCTTGCCGCACCGCAGGTCCGGGATCACGACATCGGTGAAATAGGGCAGGAAGCGGGCCACCACATCGGCCAGGCATTCGGTCAGCGGCCCGCCGCCGATGTCGGCGTAGCGGGGGTCGGTGTCCTGGCTGTACCGGCTGCCGGCCTCGATCGGCGGCGGCGGGGTGTCGTAGCTGCGCCGCCACGTCATGAACTGATCGTCGCCGTAGCGGGCCTTGGTGGCGGCCTTGTCCAGGCCCTGCAGCGCGCCGTAGTGACGCTCGTTGAGCCGCCACGTGCGGTGCACCGGAATCCAGTGCCGGCCCGCGGCGTCCAGCGCCAGGTTCGCGGTGGTGATCGCCCGTCGCAGCAGCGAGGTGTAGAGCACGTCCGGCAGCAGCTCGTGCTCGACCAGCAACTCACCGGCGCGAACCGCCTCAGCGCGGCCCTTGTCGGTCAGGTTGACGTCCATCCAGCCGGTGAACTGGTTGCTG
Source organism: Mycolicibacter hiberniae (assembly GCF_010729485.1). Classification (NCBI taxonomy): domain Bacteria; kingdom Bacillati; phylum Actinomycetota; class Actinomycetes; order Mycobacteriales; family Mycobacteriaceae; genus Mycobacterium; species Mycobacterium hiberniae. The sequence continues at coordinate 4,265,518 of NZ_AP022609.1, read as the reverse complement.
GCGTTCCATTCGCTTTCCCCGTGGCGCAGCAGCACCAGAGTGGCAGTGTCAGACATGGGCGTCAGTGTCTCACGGCGGCCCCGCCGGACAAGCCGGGGCGGCGTCGGGCAACCCACCGGTGGCCTCGGTCCGATCGAGTCCGCGGGCGGCTGGTTTGCCTGCCATTGGCCCACCGCTGCTGAGGCCAATGACCCTGCCGCAGCGCTGCCCGCGGCGATAGCGTCATGGGGTGGCCTGAGATTCCCGCGCCGCCGGCCCGCAGCGCGACGGGCCGTCGGGGCGAGGTGAGCCATGAACGGGATGCGCCTGCTCGACGCGGCGATGATCACCGGGGATGCGCTGCTGCACCCGATCAATATCGGCGCGGTGATGATTCTCGCGCCGCCGCGAAACTCCGGCGAACACTTCGCCGACCGGCTCTACCACCAGACGTTGGCCCAACCGGTCGTCGTCGATCGGCTGTTCCGCCGCGTTCCGCACCGGAGCCCGGGTACCGGCGGTCTGTGGGTCTGGCGCGAAGAACGTGACCTCGACGTGGGGCGCCACCTCACGCGACGCACCCTGCCGGACGGCAGCGGCAGCGCCGAACTCTGGCAGCTGATCGGCACGCTGCACGCGCAGAGGCTGGACCGGTCGCGGCCGATGTGGGCAGCGTTTCTGATCGACGGGCTCGCCGACGGCCGACTCGCCTTCTACGTCAAGGCCCAGCACGTCATGGTGGACGGGGTCGCGGGGATGCGGCTGATCGGCAGTGCCCTGAGCACAGATCCTGATCGGCGCGCAATGCCGCCGTTCTATGCCGAACGAGACCACCCGCCGGCAACCGCCGGTGCCCGATGGGACCTGTCGGCACCGCTGCGGCGGCTGGCCGGCCTGGCCGGCTCCGGCATCACCGCCTTGGCACGCATCCCCGAAAGCCAGGCGTGCGCAGCACTGGCGATGGTCACCGGCCGCGCCACCGTCCCGGCGGTGGGCGCCCCGTTCACACCATTCAACACGCGGCTGGGACCCCACCGCGGCGTCATCGCCGCCAGTTGGGCCAAGAGCCGGATCCGGGCGGTGCAGGAGATCACCGGCACCACGGCCCACGATGTCGCCACCGCGGTTGTCGGCGGGGCGCTGCGCGACTGGCTCAGCGATCACGGCGACCTGCCGAGGCGATCGCTGGTTGCGTTCTGTCCCATCAGCGTCCGCGCCCATGACCCGGCAAACAACGGCGCCGGCAACCGCTTCGGCGCATGGTTATGCCCGATGGGCACCGACCTCGCCGACCCGCTGAAACGACTGCGGCGGGTGCACCGGTCGATGGTCGGCGGAAAGCGCTACGTCGCCCGGTATGGCTCCGCGGGATCACTGTCGCTGGCTGCACCCAGCATCGCCTCGACAATCGTGCAGGCCCTCGTACCGGCCGGCCCGCGGATCAGCACCGGATACAACCTTCCGATGTCCAGCGTGCCCGGTCCGGGTGCTGAAATGTACTGGAACGGTGCACATGTCGAAGAGATCTATCCGGTGTCGGCGGTCTTCGACGGCCAGACGCTCAACGTCACGGTGTGCTCCTATGCCGATCGCATCGGGATCGGCTATGTCGCCGACAGCGATGTGATGCCCGATATCGCAACCATGGTGTCGCGAACCGGGCGCGCCCTGAGCGAGTTGGAGTCGGCCGTCGGCGCGGGGCCGCCGCGCGGCTGACGGTCAGCTGCCCGGCTCGATCAAATGCTCGAACGCCCGCAGGTTCTTCAGGGACTGGCCGGTGGACACCCGCCACTCCCATTCCTTCTGGATCGAGGTGGCAAAGCCCAGCTCCAGCAGGGTGTTGAAGTCGAAGTCGACGGCTTCGAGCACCTGTCCGAGCACCCGGTCGATCTCCTCGGCGGTCACCGAACTCAGGGACATCCGGCCGACCAGGTAGATGTCGCCGACGTTGTCCAGCGTGTAGGCAACCCCGTAGAGCCGCCGGTTGCGCTTGAGCAGATACCGGTACACCCCCGCGTGATTCTCGTCGGGATTGCGGCAGACGAACGCCTCGACCCGCACCGAGTGCTCTCCCACGCTGAGGATGGTGTTGGTCTTGAGCTTGCGCTCGCCGGGCAGTTCCACGACCAGGCCCGGCAGCCCACCGTGCGAGCCCGGGGTCGGGGTGTAGGTCAGCTCCGCCGCCCGCAGGGTGGTCTCGACGAGCTCCTGGACTTCGTCGCGGTTCACGCGCGCGCTCCCCGCCGTATCGGCCAGCGGCGGGCGCGTCGCGCCGAGGTGAGCACTCGCATCCGCGCACCCCGCGCGGATGCGAAGTCTTCGATGGCCTGGGAGTAGCTGGCCAGCTGGGCGTCTACGGTGCGCTCCCAGGAGAATTGCGCCGCGTGCTCGACCGCCTCCCGCCGCATCGCCCAGCCGCGGGGGCCGCTGCCCAGCCGCAGCAGCTCGTCGAGCGCGGCCGCCCAGGCATCGATGTCGTGCCCGTCGACCAGTCGGCCGGTGACGCCGTCTCGGACCGCCACCGGCAAGCCACCCACTTTCGCGGCGACCACCGGTGTGCCGCACGCCTGCGCCTCCAGCGCCACCAGGCCGAAGGATTCGGAGTAACTGGGCACCGCCACCAGGTCGGCTGCCCGGAACAGGTTCGCCAGATCGTCACGGGACTGCGGCGGCAGGAATGTCACCCGGTCATCGATACCCAGTTCGGCGGCCAGCCCAACCAGGCTGCCCGGTTCCGCCAGCCCGATGCTCCCCGAGGGGCCGCCGGCCACCACCGCCCGCATCCCCGGCAGCTTCGCGGCGGCCCGCAACAAGATGTCGGGCGCCTTGAGCGGCTGAATGCGTCCGACGAACGCCACGATCGGTTCGTCGGCCGGCAACCCCAGCGCCTGTCGGGCCGCCCGCCTGTCCCCGGGCCGGAACACGTCCAGATCCACCCCCGGGTGCGCCACGTCGATGCGGCGCGGGTCGGCGTCGTGTAATGCCACGAGTTGGCGTGCTTCGTCTTCGGTGTTGACGATCAGCCGGTCCGCGGCGTCGACGACCTGCTGTTCACCGACCGCGCGCAGCGGTGGCTCGGGGGCGTCTCCGGCAGCCAGGGCGGCGTTCTTGACTCCGGCCAGGGTGTGCGCGGTGTGCACCAGCGGGACCGCCCAGCGGTCGGCGGCCAGCCAGCCCACCTGACCGGAGAGCCAATAGTGCGAATGCACGACGTCGTAATAGCCGGCCTCGTGGGCGGCCTCGGCGCGCAGCACCCCGGCGGCGAACGCACACAGCTGGGTAGGCAGGTCGTTCTTGTCCAGGCCCTCGAACGGCCCGGCCACCACGTTGCGTACCAGCACCCCGGGCGCGACATGCTGCACCGGCGGGTCCGCCGATGACGTGGCCCGGGTGAACACTTCGACGGCCACTCCGCGCCGCGCCAGATGCAGGGCGCTTTGCAGGACGTAGACGTTCATGCCGCCCGCATCGCCGGTGCCGGGCTGGGCCAGCGGCGAGGTGTGGACCGACAGCAGCGCTACCCGGTGCACATCGGATCTGACGCCTCCAACCCCGTACCCCACCCAGTCATCTTGACAGGTTCGGTCAGGCGGACACTTCGGGGACCACGCGGGCGACCGGTCCGCGGGAGCGGCGCATCGCGCCGACCGGATCGGCGTAGAGCCCGCCCAGGGCCACTGTGCCCGCGCCGGCCTCCTGCACCCGGTTGCCGAACGCCGTGACCCGGATGCTGCGCGGCGGCAGCACCGAGCGCTGCCGAAACGCCCGTTCCACCTCGGCCACACCCTCCGGGTACTCGGTGAATCCCTGTCCACCGACCACCAGGTCGTCGGGGTTGAGTACGTCGCGCAGCATCGCCACCGCTTCACCCAGGACGCGGGCGCGCTCGGACAGCAGCGCCGCTGCCCGCTCGTCGCCGCCGCGCGCCTCGCGCACCAGCGTCGTCACCGCCGCCGAGACGGCGCCGCTGCCTTCCGGCAGCAGCCGCAGCCGGCGAGCCGCAGCCAGCACCGCCTCGTCGCTGACGGTGGTCTCCAGATGCCCTGTTCCCCCGAGCAGCTCCGAGAAGGCCGGCAGGCCGGCGATGGTGCCGGGGCCGCTGGCCGGGCTGTGCACCCGGCCGCCGATCACCAGGGCGTAGCCGACCGTTTCCCGGGCGTAGACATAGAGGCTGGTGGTGCTGTTCGACGTGGACCGCCGCCCGCCGAAGAGCAGCTCCGCTCCGGCCATCGCGTCGACATGGGAGGCCACCGACACCGGCAGCCCCAGTTCCTCGGCCAGCACCGGTCCCACCGGCGCGGCGGTCCAGCCCAGCCGCGGGTGATCGACGTGGCCGGTGGCGCCGTCGACCGCGCCACCGATCGCCACCCCCACCCACAGCGGGCGACGCTTCTGCCAGCGGGTCAGATACCGGCTGGCGCTGGCGGCCAGCGAGGCCAGTGCGCGCGCCGACCCGTTGTTGGGCGTCGGGGTCTCGACGACGTCGAGAGTCCGGCCTAGCAGGTCGGTGGCCACGATGCTGGTGGTCTTGGCCCCGATGTGCAGACCCAGCGTGAGGAACGGCTCGTGGTTGACCACCACCGGCCGGCGCGGCCTTCCGATGGCACCGGAGGTGGCCAGGTCGGCGCGCTCCAGCAGCAGACCGGCCTCCAGCAGGGCGCTGACCTGCCGGTTGACCGTGGCGACGCTCAGCGAGGTGGCGCCGGCAATGGCCTCTCGGGCGACCGGGCCATGCTGGCGCACCGCAGCGAAGACCTCAGCACCCGCACTGTCGGCCAACTGCAGGGCCGGAGCCAGCACCCGCGGATGAGAGCGGGTCCGCGCGGGCCGGTGGCTGGGAAGGTGAGCGGTGAGAACGGTAGTGCGCACGAGGGGTGTCCTTGTCTGAAAGAAAAATCCGAATCAGGGCCGTTTGCGCCTTCGACCCGGCGGACTCTCCCAAGGAGCGCTACTCGCAGCAGGTCAGGCGCAGCAACAAGCGCGACAACACGCGCCGTGGGCGACCAGACAGACCGCTGTCAGAAAGCGGGCACTGCGAGACATAGCTGAGAATCTATCACGGTCACTAAGGTTGGTGCGATGAAGACACTCGCAGGCGACCGTCGTATTGCCGTGGTGACCGGAGCCAGCTCGGGTATCGGCGAGGCAACCGCGAAAGTTCTTGCCGGACAGGGCTTTCACGTGGTCGTCGCCGCGCGGCGCGAGGAGCGGATCGCCGCACTGGCCGAGGAGATCGGCGGCACCGCGGTGGTGACGGATGTCACTGACCCGGGCGCGGTGGCCGCCCTGGCCCAGATCTGCGAACACCTCTGCGATTCGCTGTCGGGGTCGATCAACGTACTGGTCAACAACGCCGGCGGCGCCAAAGGCCTGGCTCCGGTGGAGCAGGCCGACCTCGAGCATTGGCGCTGGATGTGGGAGACCAATGTGCTGGGCACCCTGCACGTGACGCGTGCGTTGCTGCCCCACCTCGTCGCCTCCGGCGACGGCCTGGTGGTCACCGTGACCTCGATCGCCGCCTTCGAGATCTACGACGGCGGCGCCGGCTATACCTCGGCCAAACACGCCCAGAGCGCGCTGCACCGCACGCTGCGCGGCGAGCTGCTGGGAAAACCGGTGCGGCTCACCGAAATCGCGCCCGGCATGGTGGACACCGAGTTCTCCCTGGTGCGCTTTGACGGCGATCGCGAGCGCGCCGACGCCGTCTATTCCGGTCTGACCCCGCTGAGCGCCGCCGACATCGCCGAGGTGATCGGGTTCGTGGCCTCCCGGCCGCCGCACGTCGACCTCGATCAGATCGTCATCCGCCCGCGCGACCAGGCGTCGGCGACCCGGGCTAGCCGCCGGGTCTGATGCGGCGGCCCAGCTTCGCCTCTCCTGCGTCGAGCCTCGCTAGCCGCCGGGTCTGATGCGGCGGCCCAGCTTCGCCTCTCCTGCGTCGAGCCTCGCTAGCCGCCGGGTCTGATGCGGCGGCCCAGCTTCGCCTCTCCTGCGTCGAGCCTCGCTAGCCGCCGGGTGCCGGAGTAGCGGCCCGCGTGGTCGTCGGCGTGCCCGACAGCGTCGGCGCGTCGGTCGGGGTGGCCGGCGCCGTACTGGGCAGCGTGGGCCGGCCCGGCTCGGCGGCCGACAACGCAGACATCGAAACCCAGGTGTCCCAGTCCACGGCCCAGTCCCAGATATCCCCGTCGGCGTAAGAGAGCTGGATCGAGCTGCCGGTCACCTCGACCGGGTCGCCGTAGACGGCGCTGTAGAAGTACTGCTCGGCATCCTCGGTCGACAGGTTGATACAGCCGTTGGTCACGTTGGTGTTGCCCTGGGCGCCCGCACTGGCCGGGTTGGCGTGGATGAACTCCCCGTTGTTGGAGATCCGAACCGCCCAGCGCTCGTGGATGTTGTTGTAACCGGCGGCCGGATTGGACATGTAGAAGTCCGCGTACTTCTCGGTGACCACGTGGATGCCGTTACGGGTGATGTTGCGGGGCTTGTCGGCCTGGCCGTAGCTGCAGGGGAAATCCATGATCACGCCCTCGTCGCGGATCACCTGGATGCGGTGCGAGGAGACCTCGGCCCGCACCACTTGGCGCCGCCCGATCGAGAAGTCCAGGGACATGTCCTGCGCGCCGTAGGCGCCCTCGCCGAACGCGAGGCCGTACAGCTTGGCGCTGACATGGACGGTGGTTCCGGTCGGCAGGTAGTCGCGGCTGCGCCAGTGCACCCGGGCCCCCTGCACCTCGTCGGGAAGCCAGGCCCAACCGCCCTCCACCGGGGGCTCGGTGACGACGGTCAGTGCCCGCTCGACGGCTGCCTTGTCGGCGATCGGAGCGTCGAACTGCAAGATCACCGGCGCGGCCACTCCGACCGTCTGCCCATCGGCTAACTGAAAGCCCCCGTCGATGACGGTGGTGGGCGCAACGGTGGTGATCCTGCCGCTGACCGGCACCGCCTTGCCGTCGTGGCCCACCACCGACCCGCTCCAGGTGTAGACGGAGTCGTAGCCGAGCGGTTCGGTGATGCTGTAGCGGGTGCGTTCCCGGTTGAACGTTCCGGCCAGCACCTTCCCGGCCGGGCTGGTCAGGGTCACCCGCTGAAACCAGCCGTCGCGGACCGAGGCGCCGACCTCGGCGGTGGGCAGCACATCGGTCACCGCGCCGTCGTCCAGCGCGGGCTCGAAGGTCAGGGTGGGCTCCGCCGGCGGCGCGTTCCCGGCGTTCTTACCGGACCGGCTTGTGCATCCGGCCAGCGCGGCCGGCGCCAGCACCCCGGCAGCCAGCGCCGCCAATGCGTGTCGCCGGTTCAGGTCCACGGCATCCCAAGATACCGGCCCGGGGGCCTGACCACCTGCGATGCTGATTACACCCGGGACTTACAGCGTGCACCCCACGAGCACCGGCTCGGGGTGCAGCGTGATGCCGAACGCCTCATAGACCCCGTCTCGCACGGTGCGGGCCAGGCTCAGGATGTCGGCGGAGGTGGCACTGCCCCGGTTGGTCAGAGCCAACGCATGCTTGCCCGACAGCCGCGCGGGCGCACCCGGACCCGGGTAGCCCTTGCCGAAACCGGACCGCTCGACCAGCCAGCCGGCCGCCAGTTTCACGCCACCCTGAGCGTCCCAATGCGGCACCGGGCCACCGAGGCGATCGGCCAGGCTGCGGTAGAAATCCCCGGACACCACCGGGTTGGTGAAAAACGAACCGACACTCCAGGTGTCGTGATCATCGGCGTCGAGCACCATGCCTTTCGCCGCGCGCAGCGCCAATACCGCGGCGCGCACCGCCGCCGGGTCTCGGCTCTCGCCGTCGGCGGCGTGCAGTGCGGCGCTCAGCTCGCCGTAGCGCAGCGGCGCGCTGCGCCCGGTCGGATCCAGTTCGAACTCCACCTCCAGCACCACCGCTGCCCGATCTTCGGGGGAGCGCTTGAGCACGCTGGTGCGGTACCCGAGCTCCAACTCGCCGGCCGGCGTCCAGCGCACCTGACCGGTGCGCCGGTCCAGCAGCAGAACCCGGGTCAGGCGGTCGGCGACCTCCACCCCGTAAGCGCCCACGTTCTGCACCGGGGTGGCACCGGCCGAGCCCGGGATACCCGACAGGCACTCCAGCCCGCCCAGCTGAGCTGCCACCGCGCGCGCGACGACGTCGTCCCAGACCGCGCCGGCTTGGGCTCGCAGCAGACTGCCCTCGACGGTGATGCCGGCGTTGGCCAGCAGGACAACGGTCAGGTCCGCCAGATCGTCGGCGATCAGCACGTTGGAGCCCCCCGCCAGCAGCAGCGGGCGGTCACCGGCGGCGTCGAGCTCGGTCAGCGTTGCGACGATCTGCTCGGTCTCGGTGCAGGTGATGACCCGGCGGGCGACCGGTCCCACCCGCAGGGTGGTCAACGGTGCCAGCGGCACCTGCTCGGCGACACGCGCGCCCGCGAACTCGGAACCGCCCACGGCCGGTAACGGTAGCGTGACCAGCTATGCCGCGTACATTCACGCTCTCCGAGCACTACCCGGCAAGCGTCGAGCAGGTGTATGCCGCATTCGCCGACGAGCGCTACTGGCGGGCCCGGCTGGCCGACTCGGGAGCCGATGCGGTGAAGCTGGAATCGATGGTCGTCGGCTCCGACGGCGGCGTCGAGATCGCCACCACGCAAAGCATCCACCGGCACAAGTTGCCCGCGTTGGCGGCGCAGTTCCACCACGGCCACCTGGACGTGGCGCGGCGCGAGACATGGCAGCCGGTGCGCGACGGCCGCACCCGCGCCCAGGTGACCGGCAAGATCGTCGGCGCCCCGGCGAAGCTGTCCGGCGACGCGAGCCTGGTGTCGGCCACCGGAGGCAGCGAGTTGCGGCTGACTGCGACGGTGCAGGTCGACATCCCGCTGGTCGGCGGAAAGATCGAACGTTTCATCGGCGGGCAGCTGGCCGAGTTGATGACCGCCGAGCAGCGGTTCACCGTGGCGTGGCTGCAGCAGGGCGGTGCCGGGCCGACGCCCTAGGGTGGAGCCATGCGGATTGCCTGTGCGCAGATACTCAGCGGCACCGATCCGGCCGCCAATCTGGCGCTGGTGAGCGACTACGCCGAGCGGGCGGCGGCGCAGGGGGCCTCGTTGGTGGTGTTCCCCGAGGCGACCATGTGCCGGTTCGGGGTGCCGCTGGGCCCGGTCGCCGAACCGCTCGACGGGCCCTGGGCGACGGCGGTTCGCGGGGTCGCCGCGCGGACCGGGATCACCATCGTTGCCGGGATGTTCACTCCCGCCGATGACGGCCGGGTGGCCAACACGCTGCTGGCCGTCGGCCCGGGAACCGACGCCCACTATCACAAGATCCACCTGTACGACGCTTTCGGTTTCACCGAATCGCGCACGGTTGCGCCGGGGTCCGAGCCGGTGGTGATCGAGGTCGACGGGATCGGCGTCGGGCTGTCGACCTGCTACGACATCCGGTTTCCGGCGCTCTACACCGAGCTCGCCGACCGCGGCGCCCAGCTGATCGCGGTCTGCGCCTCCTGGGGCTCCGGGCCCGGGAAACTGTCCCAGTGGGAACTGCTGGCCCGCGCCCGCGCGTTGGATTCGACCAGCTACGTGCTCGCGGTGGGGCAGGCCGACCCCGGCGTTCCGGCGGATCCCTCGGGCGCACCCACCGGTGTGGGACACAGCCTGGTCACCTCGCCGTGGGGCGAAGTGGTGGCCGCTGCCGGTGCATCGCCGCAGCTACTGGTCTGCGACATCGACCTCGAGGCGGTCGCCGCCGCCCGTCGCGCGCTGGCCGTGTTGGGCAATCGCGCCGACTTCGTTCACGTCGGTAAGGCAGAATCACGCGGGTGAGCAACCCGTCCGGACCTCCCCACGGCGAGTCACCGTGGGCTCGCCCCACCGGCCAGCCCGATCCGCACGGCAGCGCTCCCCAGCGCCCGCCGGAGCCCTCCGCGTCGCCCACCCGGCAGATGCCGGCGGGCACTCGCGAGGAACCCACCACCCAGATTCCCGCGGCGCCGCCACAGGCGCCGCGGCCCCCGCAGGAGCCCGTTGCACCGTCCGCACAGCCGGCGGCCGCCGGTGAGGCGCCCACCACCGCGATCGAGACTGCGCCGCGGTCGGCGTCGATCCTGCGCGACCCGCTGGCGCTGGTTCTGATCCTGGTCACGGTGATCGCCCTGGCGCTGGCCGGGTTGATCGGCGCCGAGCTGATCGCCCGCCGTATCGGCGACAGCAAGGTGGCCAAGGCGACCGAATGCGTGGTGAACGACAAGGCCAGTGCCTCGTTCGGGGTGACGCCGCCGTTCCTGTGGCAGCACATCACCGGCAACTACACCAACATCTCCATCCGCACCGCCGGCAACCAGGTCAAAGACGCCAAACAGATGACGGCCGAGATCAACATCTCCGACGTCGACCTGCACGGCACTGCTGACTCCAAGGGCACTATCGGTTCGCTGCAGGCCACGCTGACCTGGCCGGCTGCCGGCATCAAGGAGACCGTGCAGAACATGGTGCCGGTCCTGGGCAACCTGGTGTCGGACCTCAAGACCAACCCGCAGGACGGCACGGTCGAGCTCAAGGGCGCTTTCGGGCTGGCCAGCGTCGTGGTCAAACCCGAGGTCGTCGACGGGGGCCTGTCCCTGCGGGTGCAGAAGCTGACCGGCCTGGGCGCGCTGACCCTGCCGCGGGAGTCGCTGCAGCCCGAATTGGACCGGTTCGCCAAGGAGTTGACGAAGCGCTATCCGCTCGGGCTGCGCGCCGACGGCATTGAAGTCACCGACACCGGGGTGGTGGCGCGGTTCTCCACCCGCAACGCCCCCATCCCGCGGTCGGATGACCCCTGCTTCGCCAATCTGTAACCTGCAAAGATGAGCGCTCCCGGAACATCCCCTCGGTTTTCCGGCCTGCCGGCAGTCATGCTGGCGCTGACCGTGGTCCTCGCGGTGGCCCTGGTGGCGATGATCGGCGGTGAGCTCTACGCCCGGCACCGCGCCAAGACTCTGGTCGCCGAGGCCGTCACGTGCGAGACCCAGGACAGTGCCCAGGTGTCCTTCGGGACCACTCCCCCGGTGCTGACGCAGTACTTCACCGACGCCTACAGCCACATCTCGGTGAAGACCGCGGGCAACCAGATCCGGCAGGCGAAGGGGATGCGACTGGCCCTGGACATCCGCGACGTGCGATTGAACAAGGACGCCAAGAACTCCGCGACGCCGGACTCCAAGGGCACCATCGGCTCGGTCGACGGCACCATCACCTGGCCGGCTGAGGGCATCAAGGACTCGATCCAAGATGTCGTCCCGGTGATCGGCAGCATCGTCACCGGAAGCGTCACCGCCGATCCCGACGCCGGCACCGTGCAGCTCAAGGGCCTGCTCAACAAGGCGACGGTCAAGCCGCAGCTGGTGAACAACGGGCTGTCACTGCAGGTGACCGAGTTAGAGCTCCTGGGCCGTGATCTGGACCGCGACAGTGTGCAGCGCAACCTCGACGAGCTCACCGCGAAGGTGACCGACGACCTCCCGCTGGGTATTCACCTCGACACCGTCGGCGTCACCGACTCCGGGGTGCAGGTGACGTTCTCGACGCGCAACGCCACCATTCCGGCGTCCTCGTCGAGAGAATGTTTCGCCTCGCTCTAAAGCGCACACCGCCGCCCGCAGCCAGGGCATCGGCGGATCAGACTGCGCCTGGCCTGATGACGGGCAGACCGGCGGCTTTCCAGGCCTGGAATCCCCCTTCGACGTCGGTGGCACCGGTGAGCCCGATGCGCTGCAAGGATGCGGCGGACAGGCTGGAGGCCAGGCCCAGGTTGCACAGGACGATGATCTGCTGGCCCGGCTCCGGCACCGGCGGGAGATCGGCCAGTTCCTCGGCCGTGAACAGCGGCCGGTGCGTTGGGTCGAGGAAGGCTTCGACAGCGTTGCGCGGCACGTGGATCGCGCCGGGGATCGTGCCGTCGGCCTGCTGTTCCTCACTGGTACGCGTGTCGATGAACAACGCGCCTTCGTTGAGTGCGGCGGCAGCCTCCTGCGGGGTGAGGCGATCGAGTCCTTCCTGTGCCGCATAGACGATGTCCAGGGTGCGGCTGGTCGGGGTGTCCGTCATGGGTGTCTCCTTGGTTCGGCGGTGAGGGATGACCTCGTTGGGGTTGCTAGGCGGGCGGGGTAACGGCTGGGCCGGCGGACGCGGTGAAACGATCCGCAGCGAGATAGCGCGACCGCAGTCCCGCCGCGCAGAGAGCGCCGGCGGTGATGTCGACGAACCGATCCGGGCCGCATAAGTAAGCCTCCGTCCGACGTAACTCGACGGCGGTGGCGTGGGCAGCGAGCCATTCGAGCACGCGGTCGGTACCCCGGCGAGGGTGCTGCGGCAGCAGCGGGTGATAGGCGAAGTCGTTGTCGGCCTTGGCCAGAGCTGCGAATTCCTCGCCGAACACCAACTCTGCTGCACTGCGCGCGACATGGACGAGGTGAGCCGGTGGATGCCCGGGAGATCGCAGGAGGTCGTGAATCATGGAGCGGATCGGCCCGATCCCGGCACCGCTGCCGATGAACAATTTGGGCCGATGGGAGGTGCGCAGCTGAAATGCTCCGTACGGCCCGCGGATGCGTAGGGTGCCGCCAGGGCGGATCTCGTCGAGGGCCGTGGTGAACGCGCCACCCGGCACGGCCCGGATGACGAATTGCAACAGGGACGCCTCAGCAGGCGAGGCAAGGGAATAGGCCCGCCATCCCGTACGGTCCGGCAGTTCGATGTGGACGAACTGCCCGGGGCGCGGGGTCCACGGTGGCGGCGGCGCACTGAGCGTGAGAACGCTCAGACCGGGGCTGACAGCGGTGACGTCGTCGACGGTGACCTCCCTGTCATGCAATGGAGCGCCGGCGAATTCCTCACCGGATATCCCACTGGCGGTGACATCGACCACGGCGCTGTCACTGACCAGTCGCGAGGAACAGAGCAACACCTGTCCGTGCGCTCGCGCTCGCTCATCGAGGGTGGTCAGGGTTCCGGAGTCTTGCTCAAGGTCCCCGGCAACCAGCTGGGCGGCGCACGTTCCGCAACCGCCGTGATTGCAGCCGAACGGGACGTAGTTGCCGTTACGCAGAATGGCCTGCAGCAGCTTCTCGTCGGGTTGGACGGCCAGCCGCACCCCGAAGGGTTCTACGGTCAGGGTGCCCGGCTGCGACATGTCGACACTCACGAGGCCAATGGGTCGTGAACAGTGACACCGATCGCGCGAATGTCGTCGATCGTCCATAGGCCCTCGGAGCGCAGATGCGGTTGCCCGACCAAGGTCCGGCCGTCCGATCGCAGGAAGCCCAGGTCGAGCACCACATCGGCGAGGTCCCAGCCATGGTAACGGCTCCAGAATGTCCCGAACGAGGTGTACGACACCGGATTCCACGAGAAATTGATCTCGCATCCTTCGCTGCACAGGGCGTAGCGAGCGCCCTGGTATTCGATGATGCGGGTTTCCGGCGCCTCGAAGCGGGGGACGATGCAGGGCAGTTGGCACACCTGGCAGAACGGCGGCACGCCGGGCAATTCCTGGAGCAACAGGCGGCCGTTGGCAGGGTCTGACAGTGCTGCGTATGCCTCCCACAGCGGCTGGTAGACGGCCGACCAACCGGGGTAGTTCGCTTCGAACCATTCGAAGTCGGTCTCATCGAGCGGATCGGTCCGGAAGAAGTTCAACGGCCACAGCGCAGCCAGCCCAATGGCGACAGCGTGGTGTTGGGATTCGACGCCACGAGCGACGTCAGCCAGCCGCGCGGGCTCGCGTAGCCCGAACGGTCCGAAGCGGCGGGAGAACGAGCCGATGAAGTCATCGACCACCCATTCTTCCCAGGCGTCTCGGTAGGCCCACGGGCGGTGGCGGACATAGTATTCGGCCGCCACAGCGGTCGCGGTGTCGCCGCCTTGATGCTGGTGCCAGAATGCGCGGTCCAACGAACCCTGCACCAGGGGAATATTGTCCGCAATCTCAGCAACGGCACGAAGCGTGCCGTGCCCGTTGGCCATATGGCGCACTTCGTCGGACTGGATCGACAGGTAGGCCGCTGCATAGGCGTCATCGCCGTTGGCGGCGGCCACTTGGGGCAATGCGACGGTCAGGGGGTTTGTGTAAGCGGTCTCGAGGACAACGTTCAGCGCGATCACCGCGTCGATCGGGTCGTTGACGGAATTGGGCGCGAATGCGGCTCGCGCGACGGCACCGATGGGGTGGCGGGCGAGCGCCCGCGACCCGAACTGCAGGCCGTCGGTATCGGGTGCGTGGGACAGGTAGTGCCGCCGCAGCGCACCGACGATCTGAAGGTGGCGAGCCTCGTCGAGCGCCTGAGCGGCGTAGCCCTGCTGCAGTTCGGGATTGTTGATCGAGGAGATCAGCAGCCCGGCACCCTTCATCGCCTGGTACTCCGCCTCGGCGGTGAGGGGCAGCGCCAGCTTGAGCCCTTCTATCCACCGCGGTTCGATTGCCTCGGTGGTACGCAGCGACGCGGCGCTGTCCATGGCCCGCTGCACCCGGAGATCCTTCTCCACCTCCATGCGCGCGTAGTCCCGGAACAGCAGCTTGAACGGATCCCGGCCCCGCTCCGGGATGCGGTAGCGGCTCGGGAAGACCGCGGCGGGCGGAGTGCTGGTGCTATCCCACGTGTATTGCTTGATCAGATCGTGGGTGCGAGTAGTCGGCGCGGTCATCGGATACCTTCGTCTTCCTGGGAGCGATCGCTCAGGGAGTCTGCGCGCAACACCAGTCGGCCGGCGCCGGGACGCGCTCCACGCTGTGGGTCGATCTCTCCGAAATAGCTTGCTAAAACGATTAAGACGTCTTCGATTTCGAGCGGTCGCCCGAACTCGGCAGACACCTCGGCGAGATCGATGATGATCTCGTCGGGAGCGTCTGCTTTGAGGTACACACCCCGATCGGTGACGTTGACCGTCGGTTGGGTGCGCCGCAGGTACCGGGCGATGGCGTCGGTTTCCGGTCCCTTGATGAGGCTGGCGCCCACGCCACGCGCGGCCGGCTGTGCCGTTGTGCGCGCCATCAGAAAAGTCCCGTCGCGGTGAGCTTCGTGGCCCACCGGTCGCCGACCTCACGACGATAGGTGTGCACAACATCTGCCCAGGCTTCATCGAGTCCGTCTGGGGCGGTAGTGAATTCCCCCAGATGTGCCGAAAGAGCGGCGACCGCCTCGCTCGCCCGGGCCTCCCACCGATTGGCCCAATCGGTGAGTATCACCCGGTTGGCGGCACCGTACTCGGGGTCGGCGAGCAGATGATCGATCAGCGCGAAGGTCCAGCGTCCGGCCCGGTCACGGTCCTGGAGCCATGTCGCGGTTGCCGAAATGGTGTAGGTATCGCCGTAACGGCGACCACCCCGCTCTAGGTAGTGCAGCCGCAGAAACCGGCCCACCAGCGGCTCCAGGATGGTGTTGACCGCGAACAACGCCTCGACCCAATCGCTGGTGGCGAGCACCTGCTCGACTGCGGAACGAAACGGTTGCCAGCCCGCGCCCGCCGTCCACGCATGCTCGACAGCGCTGAAAGTCGCTTCTCCGGAGCTGCTTTCGATGGCGGCACGCTGAGCTGCCGCATGCTCGACATGGCGAAGTGCGTCGGCGGCGCCGAAGACGAGCGCGAGCGTCACCGTGTCAGACAATGCCAAACGCTGAGCACGACTGAGCACCCGGAAGTAGGACCGGTCCGCATATGGCAGCACTGCCGCGACACCGGCGATCCCCTCGCGCAACCAGTCGGGATCAACGCCACCGGAGCCAACCGCCTTGTCCAGCAACTCAAGTTGGTCGGCCAGCGCGGTCTCATTCTGATGCGCCTCGGCTACCCAGTCGACGTAGACGGACCGGTTCGGGTCACGAAATCCATACCAGTTCTGTGACCGCAGCGCGGTCGAATCCGGCGACAGTGGCGGCGACCCATCGGGAAAGTGCAGGGGCCAGCCCTGCACGGCATCAGTCTCCGGAGAGATCTGTTGGAAGATCGTGAGATCCTCATAGGCAGTTCCGAGCGTCATGTGACCTGTTTCCATGGCAGAGGTTGCTGTCTTAGGCGCCAACCAAACCAGGAAGGCCGGTTCTGATCTAGGTTTAGAATCACTACTATTTTAGTTCTAAATATGGACCATATGGGTGTAACGTCTCGGTCATGCCCGTAGTACCTGCCGAATACTGTCCCGTATCGATCGGGGCGAGCGTGCTCGGTGATCGCTGGAGCCTGCTGATCGTCCGTGAAATCATGGTCGGCTCAAGCCAGTTCAGTGCGATCCTGCGGGGATTGCCCGGATTGTCCCGTAGCCTGCTCGCGGCCCGCTTGCGGCACCTGGAGGCAGTCGGGGTGCTCACCCGGGTGCCCACAGGCAGTGGGCGCACCCACGAATACCGGCTCACCGAAGCCGGTGAAGACCTCCACGAACTGATCTACGCGCTGGGGCGCTGGACGGTGCGCTGGTGGTTCCCCGAACCAGCGCCCGAACAGGTCGACAATGCCCTGCTGTTGTGGCGCATGCGCGCAGGAGTCACCTCTGCGCTGCCCGAAGGGCGCACCACCATCCAGTTCGACTTCACCGACGGTGAGGTGAGACGAGGCTGGATCGTGGCCACCAACGCCGAAGTCTCCGTCTGCCTTCACGATCCCCGTTTCCCGGTCGATCTCAGCGTGACCGGGAGCGGTCGCCTGTGGCACCAGATCTGGTTCGGCCATCGTCAACTGGAAGACGCGATTGCCACTGGTGAGATCCTGGTAGAAGGCCCGGCCAAGCTCGCGCGAGCCCTCCCGAAGTGGTTCGCGCTGAGCCCGTTCTCATCCGACGTTCTAGCCGCCAAGTCAGCCGCCGGATGACCGAATCAACCTCACGACGCATCATCGACCCGACTACTGGAGAAGAGCACCCATGACCGAAACCCTGCGCACGCTGACCGGATTGCCCACCACTCCTGCGGCATTGGGCGAATCCACCGTGGTTCTCATCGACTGCCAGAACACCTATACCCGCGGCGTGATGGAACTCGACGGCGTCGGCGATGCCCTGCTCAGCACAGCGGCTCTGCTGGACCGGGCCCGTAGCGCGGGGATTCCCGTCATCCACATCCAACACAACGCCGGCCCCGGGTCGCCTTACGACATCGACGGCGAGTCCGGCGCCATCGTCTCCGCCGTGGCGCCGCGCGCCGGGGAGCCGGTGGTGGTGAAGGCCTATCCGAACTCCTTCGTCGGCACCGAGTTGAATGACCTGCTGCGCCAACGCGGCGCGACGAATCTGATCTTGGCCGGATTCATGACGCACATGTGCGTCAACTCCACGGCGCGTGGGGCTTTCAATCTGGGCTATGCGCCCACCGTGGTTGCCTCGGCCACCGCCACGCGGGCCCTGCCGAGCGGCGACGGCACCGTGTCAGCCGCCGCCATGCAGGCCGCGAGCCTGGCGGCGATGGCGGATCTCTTCGCCGTGGTGGTCCCCACTCCGGCTTCGATTCCCGACTGAGGGCCGGCGAGCTGGGCTACCCCAACCCGTCGAGCACCGCGCGGGTGCCCGACAGCCCCAGCCGGGTCGCCCCGGCCTGCAGCATGGCCACCGCCTCGGCGGCCGTGCGGATCCCGCCGCTGGCCTTGACCCCCAGCCGGCCCCCGACCGTGTCGGCCATCAGCGACACCGCGTGCACCGATGCCCCGCCGCACGGATGAAAGCCGGTGGAGGTCTTCACGAAATCGGCCCCGGCGTCTTCGGCGGCTCGGCAGGCGGCGACCAGCGTGGCATCACCGGCGAACTCCAGCAGCGCGGCGGACTCCACGATCACCTTGAGCACCGCGCCCTGCACCGCGGCCCGCACGGCCGCGATGTCGGCGCCCACCGCGGCGAAGTCACCTGCCAGCGCCGCACCGATGTCGATCACCATGTCGATCTCAGCCGCCCCGTCCGCCGCGGCCAGCGCGGCCTCCCGCGCCTTGATCTCCGGCCGATGCTTGCCGGACGGGAAGCCTGCGACCGCGGCAATCGGGACACCGGCCGGGTTCGCCGCCGCCGCGACGGCCACCATCAGGGGCGACACGCAGACCGCGGCGACGCCGAGTTCGGCAGCTTCGGCGACGGTGGCCACGACCTGGGCCGCGGTCGCCTCGGGTTTGAGCAGCGTGTGGTCGACCCGCTGCGCAACCTGGTCAGGGCCCCAGCGGCTCGGGGACATCGCGGACATCAGAAGACCTCCTCGGCGGCGCCGGGGTTGCAGCCGGACTCCAGCATGGTGACCCAGTCGACGACGGGCCGCCACGGCTCCAGATTCCAGCTGAGCTTGCCGGGCCGAGCGAACTCGGCGTAGTTCCAGTGACACAGGAATTGCTCGCGCATTCCGGGCCGATCGGCCTCCGGGGCATGTTGGAGCACCTCGCGCCACGCCTGTTCGCCTGCCGCGGCGTCGAGGCGAAGCGCCGCCGCCCGGGCCGAGGCGCTCGGATACACCCGCAGGCTCAGGCCGTCGTCATAGCTGGCCCACTCGGCGCGGTCGACGTATCCGCTGATCTCTGCCACGGCCGGCGCAGCACAACACACCGCGACCGCGGCACCCGCCAGCGCCCCTGTAAACACCGAACGCAGCATGGCGCTAGTGGGACTTGCCTTGCACCTCGAGGAGTCGGGGGCGCACGTCGACCAGGTAGACCCCCGCCGCGCAGGCCGCGATGGCCATGCCCATCACCTGCAGCAGCAGCGCCATCAGCCCGCACACCGCGAGGATCACCAGCCAGACCGGCTTGGTGAGTTTGTCGGCGGCGGTGTAGGCGTCGGCGCGTTGCAGCGCCGCGTGGACGAAGGCATACACCGATGTCGCGAAGACGGCGATCTGCAAAACGCCAAGGACGGTACCCACCAGGTTCGCAGCGATCACGCTGCAAGCCTAGGCGGGCACCGTCCCGGGCGTCGAACTGCGACTACTTCTGGGTGACCTTCTTGGCCGGAGCCTTCTTGGCAGCCGGGGCCTTCTTGGCGGCCGGGGCCTTCTTGGCAGCCGGAGCCTTCTTGGCGGGCGCCGGAGCCGCGGGCTTCTCGGCGGGTGCCGGCGCGGCCGCTTCCTTCTTGGGCAGCTCGATGCCGACCAGCTTGGCGGCACGCTCACCGACCTCGCGGGTCTGCGACGCGACGTTGCCCAGCACCTCCTGGGTCAGTTCGACGGCCTGGTCCACGTAGCCCTCCACCTGAGCCGAGGCGTCGTCGAGACCCGACTGGCTGCGCAGCCGCACCAGGGCGGCCTCACCGCGCGCCACCAGGTCGTTGTAGCGCTCGCTGGCGGCCTCCACGTAGCCCTCGGCGGCCTTGCGCAGCTCGTCGGCCGTGAAACGCTCGCGCAGCTCGGCGAACTGCTCGGGCAGCTCCTCCTGCAGCTTGGTCAGGCGAGCGCGGCTCTCCTCGACGCGGCTGCTGGAGACCTCGCGGGCTTCACCGGCGCGCTCGCGCAGGTTGGTGACGAGTTCGTTCACGGTGGCCAGGGCGAGGTCGGCGGCGCCGAGCGCGGCGAGCAGCGGGGCCTTCAGTTCTTCGATGGTCGGGTTCTCAGCCATTTCGGGTTCCTTTCGGTTTGAAATCTTGCGTGGGCAATTCGGTCAGGAGAACGCATGAGGATCAGGCAGGTGGCGTCTCCTCACCGTCGGCTTCGTTCTGCTGGACGAAGGAGCCGTAGATGTCGAGCAGAACCTGCTTCTGCCGTTCCGTGATTGCCATGTCGGCGACCACGGCGTCACGAACCTCGCTCTTCTCACTCGGCTCCAAGATTCCCGCCCGGACGTAAAGCACCTCAGCGGAGACCCTCAGGGCTTTGGCTATCTGATTGAGGACATCAGCAGAGGGCTTGCGCAACCCTCGTTCGATCTGGCTCAGATACGGGTTGCTGACACCGGCCTTCTCGGCCAACTGCCGCATGGACACCTGCGCGGCTTCGCGCTGTGTCCGGATGAAAGTGCCGATATCCGCCGCTGCCGTGGAAACCACTGCCGCGAGCTTGTCGTCCTGCGACACCGGTGACCCCTTTCGCGATCCGATCATTGCTGACACGTGTCACGATAATGCCTAGTGCTAACTTTTGCAAGCACTTGCTAGCGCAGGTCAGAACATAAGTTGGGCAATGGTGTAGATCGCCAGGCCGGCCAGTGCGCCCACCACGGTTCCGTTGATCCGGATGAACTGCAGATCGCGTCCCACGTGCAGTTCGATGCGCCGGCTGGCCTCGGCCGCGTCCCAGCGCTCGATGGTCTCGGTGATAATCGCGGTGATCTCCACCCCGTAGTGGCCCACCAGATGCTGGGCGCCCCGCACGATCCAGTTGTCCACCTTGTCGCGCAGTTCGGCCTTGTCGCGCAGCGACTCGCCGACCTGGACCGCGGTCGCGGCCACCCGGGTGCGCAGCGCGCTGGACGGATCGTCGACACCCTCGAGCACCAGACGCTTGAGCGTGCGCCAGGCGGTGGCCGCGGCGTTGGCCACCTCATCGCGGGCCATCAGCTGCTCCTTGACGGCGTCGGCTTTCGCGATGGTCGCCTGGTCGTGCTGCAGGTCGTCGGCGAACTCGAACAGAAATCGGGTTGCGCTGCGCCGCAGCTCATGGTCGGGATTGCGGCGCACCTTGTCGGTGAAATCCATCAGCTCCCGGTGAATGCGGTCGCCCACCAGGTGATCGACGAAGCGCGGCGACCAGGACGGCGAGTCACGCTCCACCACCCGTTGAATGACCTCACCGGCGTTGAGCGACCACTGGAAGGCCCGGTCGGCCAGCAGCTGGATCAGCGCCTCCTGTCGGTTCTCGGCCAAAAGCGATCCCAGGACGCGACCGATGGGCGGTCCCCAGTGCGGCTCGGCGATCCGACGCACGATCATCCGGTCGATCACGTCTTGAACGTCGTCGTCGCGCAGCATCTCGATCAAGACCCGCAGCACCGTCGCGGTTTCGCCGGCCACCCGCTCGGCGTGCGCCGGCTCCGAGAGCCACTTGCCCACCCGGCCGGCGATCTGCGCGTCGCGCAGCTTGGTCTCGATCACCGGAGGTGACAGAAAGTTCTCCCGAACGAAGGTGCCCAGCCCCTCCCCCAGCTGATCCTTCTTGCGCTTGATGATCGCGGTGTGCGGGATGGGAATGCCCAGAGGGTGCTTGAACAGCGCGGTGACGGCGAACCAATCCGCCAGCGCGCCCACCATGCCGGCTTCGGCCGCGGCGCCGACGTAGCCCACCCAGGCCGGGGCCAGGCCCTCCGCCTGCGCCCACCGGCAGAGCAGAAACACCACGGTGGCACCGAGCAGGAAGCTCAGCGCCACCACCTTCATCCGGCGCAGGTCCCGCAATCGGTCCGCGTCCGCGGCCGGATCAGCACCGGCGAACGACTGCGCCAAGGACTGCACAGTCTGCGCAGCCCCGGGCCAACTCGGCTGATTCTGTAGATCCGCCACCACACCATCATCCGCCATCAGCGCCGCCGGTTACTGTTACCGGACCACGAAGTTTGCTGGACCAGGCCGTATTATCTATTAGGTCTAGTGAATGGAATCCGTGATAGTGGCACAGCAGCTCGATACCGGCACCGCTAAGACCGACGGGCGCAAACGGCGATGGCACCAACACAAGGTCGATCGCCGCAACGATCTCGTCGACGGGACGATCGATGCGATCCGGCGCCGTGGCCGCTATGTGAGCATGGACGAGATCGCCGCGGAGATCGGCGTGTCCAAGACGGTCCTGTACCGGTACTTCGTCGACAAGAACGACCTCACCACCGCGGTGATGATGCGCTTCGCGCAGACCACGCTGATCCCGAATATGGCCTCGGCGCTCTCGGCGAACCTCGATGGCTACGACCTGGTCCGCGAGATCATCCGGGTCTACGTGCACACGGTGGCCAACGAACCCGAGCCGTACCGGTTCGTGATGGCCAACAGCTCAGCCAGCAAGAGCAAGGTGATCGCCGACTCCGAGCGGATCATCGCGCGGATGCTCGCCGTGATGCTGCGCCGCCGGATGAAAGCGGTCGGCATGGACACCCAGGGAGTCGAGCCCTGGGCCTACATGATCGTCGGCGGGGTGCAACTGGCCACCCACTCGTGGCTGCTGGACCCGCGGATGAGCGCCGATGACCTGATCGACTACCTGACGATGCTGAGCTGGAACGCGCTCTGCGGGATCGTCGAGGTGGGCGGATCGCTGGAGAAGTTCAACGCCGGGCCGCACCCGTCGCCCGTGCTGCCGTGGCGGCGGGCGGCGGCCGCGCACCGCCGCTGAGGTTCCGCCGCACCGCGACGCCGTTCGACTCGCCCATGGAGGGCAAACCCTGCTGGGCGGCGTACGGCGTGACCCCCACGCACTGACGCCTGGGCATCGACGTCAGCCGGGGCGATAACGGCTCAGTACGTGTAGAAGCCCCGGCCGGATTTCTTGCCGAGTTGGCCGGCCTCGACCATGCGCAGCAGCAGCGGCGGCGCGGCGTAGAGCGGCTCCTTGAATTCCTCGTACATCTTGTCGGCGATCAGCTTCAGGGTGTCCAGGCCGACCAGGTCGGACAGCCGCAGCGGGCCCATCGGGTGCGACAGTCCGGCGACAATCGCCTTGTCGATGTCCTCGACGGTGGCGAAGCCGGACTCCAGCATGCGCACCGCCGACAACAGGTAGGGCACCAGCAGGGCGTTCACCACGAAACCGGACCGGTCCGAGCAGCGCACCACCTGCTTGCCCAGCACCGCGCTGGCGAACTCCTCGGTGCGGTCGGCGGCGGCCGGGTCGGTGACCAGCGTGCTGACCAGTTCGACCAGCGGCAGTACCGGAACCGGGTTGAAGAAGTGCAGGCCCAGCACGCGCTGCGGGTTGGCGGTGGCGGCGGCAATCTTCATGATCGGAATGGACGAGGTGTTCGAGGCGAGCACGGCGTCCGGGTCGGTGATCACCTTGTCCAGCTCGGCGAAGATCTTCGACTTGACGGTGTCGTCTTCGATGACGGCCTCGATCACCAGCTGCCGATCGGCGAAGTCCCCGAGATCGGTGGTGAAGGACAGGTTGCCGACGGCGTCGTCGCGCTCGCGCTCGGTGATCTTGCCGGCGCTCACGCCGCGCTCCAGCGACTTGACGATCCGGTTACGCCCGGCGGTCACCAGTGCGTCGGTGGTCTCGAAAACCTTCACCTCGACGCCGGCGCGCGCCGACACCTCGGCGATTCCGGCGCCCATCTGACCGGCTCCGATGACACCTACTCGTTGGATCGACACTGTGTTCCTTTCGGCCTCACGGCAAGTTTTGTCTCGGCGGCAGCAACAAGCCCCGCCCAACATGGCTGGACGGGGCCTGCGCTGTCAACTCCCCGGGGTGCTGACCGCCGAGTGTGAACGTAGGGCGGGAATCCGACAAGAAAGCCGCCCTACGTTCACGCTCGGCGCGAATCTCGCCTCCTGGCTGCCGCCACTGAGGCCGCCACTGAGGCCTAGTGGAACTGACCCTCTTCGGTCGAGCCGGCCAGCGCGGTGGTCGACGACGCCGGGTCCACCGTGGTGGCGATCCGGTCGAAGTAACCGGCACCGACCTCGCGCTGGTGCTTGGTGGCGGTGTAGCCACGCGACTCGGCGGCGAACTCGCGCTCCTGCAGCTCGACGTAGGCGCTCATCTGGTTGCGGGCGTAGCCGTGGGCCAGATCGAACATCGAGTAGTTCAGCGCGTGGAAGCCGGCCAGGGTGATGAACTGGAACTTGAAGCCCATGGCGCCCAGCTCGTTCTGGAACTTGGCGATGGTCGCGTCGTCCAGGTGCTGGCGCCAGTTGAACGACGGCGAGCAGTTGTAGGCCAGCATCTGGTCCGGGAACTCGGCCTTGACGCCCTCGGCGAACTTGCGGGCCAGCTCCAGATCCGGGGTGCCGGTCTCCATCCAGATCAGGTCGGCGTAGGGGGCGTAGGCCTTGGCCCGGGCGATGCACGGCTCCAGGCCGTTGCGCACCCGGTAGAAGCCCTCCGCCGTCCGGTCGCCGGTGATGAACGGCTGGTCGCGCTCGTCGACATCGGAGGTGATCAGGGTGGCGGCCTCGGCGTCGGTGCGAGCGATCACCACAGTCGGCACGTCGGCGACGTCGGCGGCCAGGCGCGCCGAGGTCAGGGTGCGGATGTGCTGCTGGGTGGGGATCAGCACCTTGCCGCCCAGGTGGCCGCACTTCTTCTCCGAGGCCAGCTGGTCTTCCCAGTGCGAGCCCGCCACACCGGCGGCGATCATCGCCTTCTGCAGCTCGTAGACGTTGAGCGCACCACCGAAGCCGGCTTCGCCGTCGGCCACAATCGGGGCCAGCCAGTTGTCCACCGAGGTGTCGCCCTCCACCTTGGCGATCTCGTCAGCGCGCAGCAGCGCGTTGTTGATCCGGCGCACGACCTGCGGGACCGAGTTGGCCGGGTAGAGGCTCTGGTCGGGGTAGGTGTGTCCGGACAGGTTCGCGTCGCCGGCGACCTGCCAGCCGGACAAGTAGATGGCCTTGAGGCCGGCCCGGACCTGCTGGACGGCCATGTTGCCGGTCAGCGCGCCCAGGGCGTTGATGTAGTCCAGGTCGTGCAGCTGCTCCCAGAGCACCTCGGCGCCGCGACGGGCCAGGGTGTGCTCCTCGACGACGCGGCCCTGCAACGCGACGACGTCCTCGGCGGTGTAGGTGCGGGTGACGCCTTTCCAGCGCGGGTTGTGGTCCCAGTCGTGCTGGATCTGCTCGGGGCTCTTGGGCGTGCCAACGGTCGACATCGGATGCGCTCCTTTGCGGTCTCGATTCGTCGGGGCGGACGTGCCCTAGCGCAGCGCTGAGGATCGCTTCCCGGCTTTGCTAACACCCCGACGTTTCCACTGGTGTGATGAAGCGACCTTGGCACAGCACATCTGCCCAGGTCCAGCCGTTTCATTGCCAACTTCCGCCATGCATCGACCCCGATTTGCAAAGTTTGCGAAGAACCGTCCGAAAAGCCGGTCGTGAAATCGCCCGGAAAGCTACCGGCCGGTAACTTATCCGCACAGGTCAGCGCCGCTTTTAGCAGTACGCGCGTACTGACTAGAACGCGTTACAGCGGGAAGATCGCTGCGAGCGCCTTGACTTCGTCGCCCACCACGTATGTGAGCGTTCTAACAGTGCGGTCGGTCAGCTCGGGACCGAACTTGTCGGTCGAGCCGGGCGGGTGAACGTGGGAGACGATCTCCAACTTGTCGCCCAGCGCGACGGGTGCGTCGTGCTCGAGGGTGACGCGCAGCGGGGCGCCGAGCAGTTCTGGATAGCTCGACAGGTAATCCTCGACCACGCTCCAGTACACCGAGTTGTTCATGTGGTCGAACAGGTCGATGTCGGTGAAACGGATGGGGTACTCATGAATCTCGGCGGCGTCCTCACGGCTGCCCGCGGTCAGGTAAGCCTTCCAGCGAAGCCGGTCGACGCTGGTGGTGCGTTTCAGTCGAGCCAGGAAGTCGTCGGAGATGCGCGCGGGCCCCTGGGTCTCGCGGTTGATGTTGATCCAGAACGCCTCGGACTCGAACAGCCCGCCCTTACGGCCGTCGATGCGGACCCGCATCTCACACCACCGGTTGGACGTGCCCGAACACCAGCGCCGGATCCGCAGCATGTCCTGGAACTCGATGGGCGCGATCAGATCCATCATGGTGCGCCGGACGATCCACAGCGGGTGCGTTTCCTGATATCCGCACTCGCGCAGCTGGTCCTGGCCGATGTCTTGGATATGGCGGGCGGCGGCGTCCATCCGCAGCCGCCCCGCGCGGTCGATGTCGGCGACCCGCAGCGGCCACTGCCGGTCGAACACGTCGGGATGTGGGTCCGGCACCGGCATCAATTCCTTGGCCAGGCCGATCGGCTGCTGTGTCTGCTGCATCGAGGCTCCCCGTCGACATTCCCTGAGCGGATCATGCCATGCCAACAATGCGAATGTCGGCTTCACAGCAGGTAGGGTCGGTGGGGTGGCCAAGACGTACGTCGGCTCCCGAGTGCGCCAGTTACGCAGCGAGCGCGGTTTCAGCCAGGCCGCACTGGCGCAGATGCTGGAGATCTCGCCGAGTTACCTCAACCAGATTGAGCATGACGTCCGGCCGCTGACGGTCGCGGTGCTGCTGCGCATCGCCGAGGTCTTCGGCGTGGACGCCAGCTTCTTCGCCTCTCCCGACGACACCCGGCTGGTGGCCGAGCTGCGCGAGGTCGCCATGGACCGCGACCTCGACGTCGAGGTCGACCTGGCCGAGGTGGCCGAGGTGGTCAGCGCCCACCCCAAAGTGGCCCGCGCGATGGTCAACCTGCACCGCCGCTACCGCATCACCACGGCCCAACTCGCCGCGGCCACCGAGGAGCGTTTCTCCGACGGCAGCGGCACCGGGGCGATCACCATGCCGCACGAAGAGGTCCGCGACTACTTCTACCAGCGCCAGAACTACCTGCACGAACTCGACACCGCGGCCGAAGAATTGGCCACCCGGATGCGCCGGCACCAGGGCGAGTTGGCCGTCGAGCTGGCCAACCGCCTGACCGAAGTGCACGGGGTGCGCATCAACCGCCGGATCGACCTCGGCGAGACGATGCTGCACCGGTACAACCCGGCGACCCGCACCCTGGACATCTCCAACCATCTGTCCTGGGGCCAGCGGGTGTTCAAGATGGCCGCCGAATTGGCCTACCTGGAGTTCGACGAGCAGATCGCAGCCATGGTCGATGAGGGCAAGTTCACCTCGAAGGACTCCCGGACGCTGGCCCGGCTGGGGCTGGCCAACTACTTCGCCGCGGCGATCGTGTTGCCCTACGGACAGTTCCACGATCGCGCCGAGACGTTCCGGTATGACATCGAGCGGTTGTCGGCCTTCTACCGGGTCAGCTACGAGACCATCGCACACCGGCTGTCCACCCTGCAGCGGCCGTCCATGCGGGGCGTGCCGTTCTCCTTCGTCCGGGTCGACCGAGCCGGAAACATGTCGAAACGACAGTCGGCCACCGGTTTTCACTTCTCCTCCAGCGGCGGTACCTGCCCGCTGTGGAACGTCTACGAGACCTTCGGCAATCCGGGAAAGATCCTGGTTCAGATCGCCGAGATGCCCGACGGGCGCAAGTACATGTGGGTCGCCCGCACCGTCGAGCGCCGGGCCTCCCGCTGGGGCCAGCCGGACAAGACCTTCGCGATCGGGCTGGGCTGCGAACTGCGCCACGCCCACCGGTTGGTCTACTCCGAAGGTCTGGATCTGGCGGCCGGCCACGACGTCCCGGCCACGCCGATCGGGGTGGGCTGCCGGGTCTGCGACCACGACAACTGCCCTCAGCGGGCCTTCCCGGCGCTCGGGCGTGACCTGGATCTCAACGAACATCGCAGCACTGTCTCGCCGTATCTGGTAAAGCAACAGCGGTGATTGCTCGTATCCCCGAATCCCCCGGCCTGCGTGACCTCGGCGTCACGAACTGGCTGGTCTGCAAAGTCATCGCGGCCCGCCAGCGCGTGCCCCGAGCGCACCTGTTCACCACGCTCGGACAGCATCGGCGGCTGATGTGGTCCTGGCTGCCGTTCGGCGGGATGCTCATGCGGGGCGGGAAGTTCTCGGCCCGCGACACCGAGTTGGTGATTCTGCGGGTCGGCCACCTGCGCGACAGCCAGTACGAACTGCAGCACCACCGCCGGATGGCCCGGGCGGTCGGGCTCGACGAGGCCACCCAGGAGCGGATCTTTCAGGGGCCGGATGCGCCCGGGCTCGCCGACCGTCAGCGCGCATTGCTGACCGGGGTCGACGAGCTGATCGAGACCCGTAGCCTCTCCGATGCCACCTGGGCGCTGCTGGCAACGCATCTGGATCGGCCCCGGCTGATCGAATTCGTCATGCTCACCAGCCAATACGACGCACTGGCCGCCACCCTGAGCGCGCTGCGGGTGCCGCTGGACTTCGATGAGTAGACCTTCGTGACGGCCACCGTGAGCCATGACCTGGCCGTCGCCGGGGGCGGGGTCCTGTTCATCGCGGCTGTGCTGATCGTCGTCGGGCGAGCACTGGCGCGGCGGGGGGCGAGCCCCCTGGTCACCCGCAAGATCCCCCATGCGCTGTGCGGACTGTTCGCGGCCCTGGCCGCCTTCCAGCTGTCGCATGGGGCAGTGGTGGCCGGCGTGCTGGCGGTCGCCACGGTGGCCTTGGCGGTCATCGTGGAACGCGGACTGGTCCCGGTGCCGGGGGTCTTCGACGGGACCCGGTCCCGCGACTACGGACTGGTGGGATTTGCCGCCGGGGCGTTGGTGGCGGTGCTGGCGTTCTGGCCGGACCGGGTCGCCATCGCGGGCGGTGTCCTGGTGCTGGGGCTTGCCGATGCCGGCGCGGCGCTGATCGGGGATCGCTATGGGCGCCACCATGTCGCGGCCGGCGGCGGAGTTCGCTCCCTTGAGGGCTCGGTGGCGTTCGTGGCCATCGCCTTCGCTGTGACGTGGACGTTCTGCCGGGCCGGCCTTGAACTGAACATGTTCATGGCGGTGTCGGTTGCCCTGTTCGTCGCGATGACGACGGCCGCCGTCGAGCTACTGGTCCTGCCGGCGGCCGACAACCTGCTGATCACGCCGTGGGTTGCGTTGCTGCTGCACGTAGCGCGCGAGCTGTCCACCGACGACGCGCTGCGCTGGCTGTCGGCGATCGTATTCGGCTGCGCAATCGTGCCGTTCATGCTCCGGATGCGTTGGCTGGATCTGCCGGGCGCGCTGTGCGGCGGCCTGATCGCCGCGGTGGCGGTCGGCCTGGGCGGGTGGGCGTGGATCATCCCGGCCGCCCTGTTCTTCTCCCTCACCAGCCTGCTCACCGCGTATCGCCGGCCGACCCGGGCCGGGGGCATGCGCACCCTGAGCCAGGTGGTGGTGAACGCCGGCCTGCCGGTGCTGGTCCCGGTGATCGGCTATGCGTTCACCGGCGGCACGTACTGGTACGCCGTGTCGATCGGCGGGATCGCGGCCGGTATCGCCGACTCCTGGGCCTCGGAGATCGGGCGCTTCTCCTCCCGCGAGCCGCTGTCGCTGCGGACCCGGGGCCGAGTGCCCAAGGGCACCTCGGGGGCGGTGTCCCCGCTGGGCTCTGCTGCCACCGTGCTGGGCGCGCTGGCCGTCGGCCTGTTCGGCGCGGTGTACGGCGGTGTCGCGATGGTGCCGGTGGGCCTGGCGGCCGGAGTCGTCGGCTCGCTGGTCGACACGCTGATCGGGGCCACCGTGCAGGCCCGCTTCGTCTGCGCGACGTGCGGGGCCACGGTGGAGGACGCACGGCACTGCGGTGCCCCGGCACAAGCGTCCACCGGCTGGCCCTGGGTGGGCAATGACGTGGTCAATGCCTGCGCGAACGTGGCCGGCATGGCCACCGGGCTGGCGGTGTTCGCGCTGATTTCCTAGCGGCGGGCTGTCAGAAGTTGATCATGTGGCCGGTCAGGCCGTGGAAGCACTCCTGCAGCGCCTCGGACATCGTCGGGTGGGTGTGCACATTGCGGGCCAGTTCGTTGGCCGTCAGATCCCACTTCTGTGCCAAGGTGAGCTCGGGCAGCAGTTCGGACACATCGTGGCCGACCAGGTGGCCGCCGATCAGCTCGCCGTAGCGTGCGTCGGCGATCAGCTTGACGAACCCGCTCGGGTCGCCCACGCCATGCGCCTTGCCGTTGGCGGTGAACGGGAACTTCACCACCTTGACGTCATAACCCTCGGCCTTGGCCTGCTCCTCGGTGAGGCCGAAGCTGGCCACCTGCGGCTGGCAGAAGGTGGCCCGCGGCATCATCCGGTAGTCGCCCAGCGACATGGTCTCGGCCCCGCCGATGGTCTCGGCGGCCACCACGCCCTGCGCCTCGGCGACATGCGCCAGCTGCAGCAACCCGGTGACATCGCCGATGGCGTAGATGTGCGGCACCGAGGTCTGCATGTACTCCCCGACCCCGATGGCGCGGCGCTCGGTCAGCGCGACCCCGGCCGCCTCCAGCCCGTAGCCGTCGACATTGGGCGCAAAGCCGATGGCCTGCAACACCTTGTCGGCCTGCAGCGTTTCGGTCTGGCCGTCCTTGCTCACCACGACCGACACCGTCGATCCGTCGTCGGTGATGCTTTCCACCTTGGTCCCGGTGCGGACCTTGACGCCCAGTTTCTTGAACTGCTTCTCGATCTCCTTGGACACGTCGGCGTCCTCGTTGGGCAGCGCCCGCGGAAGGAACTCGACCACGGTGACGTCCACTCCGTAGTTGGCCAAGACGTAAGAGAACTCCATGCCGATGGCCCCGGCGCCGGCGATGACGATCGACTTCGGCAGCTCCCGGCTCAGGATCAGCTGCTCGTAGGTGACGACGTTGTCCGACAGCGAGGTACCCGGCACCAACCGGGTGCTCGACCCGGTGGCGATGATCGCGTTGTTGAACGTAACCGTCTGGGCACCACCGTCGTTGAGCGCCACCGACAACGTGTGCGGGTCGGTGAAAGTCCCGTAGCCGTGGATCTCGGTGATCTTGTTCTTCTTCATCAGGAAGTGCACCCCGGCCACCCGGCCCTCGGCGACCTTGCGGCTGCGGTCGAAGGCGGCGCCGTAGTCGAAGGTGGCCTCTCCGGAGATGCCGAAGGTCTTGGCTTCCTTGGTGAAGATGTGTGCCAGCTCCGCGTTGCGCAGCAGTGCTTTCGAGGGAATGCAGCCGACGTTGAGGCAGACCCCGCCCCAGTACTTCGGCTCGACGATGGCAGTGTTCAAGCCCAATTGGGCAGCGCGGATTGCCGCGACATATCCGCCCGGGCCGGCTCCGAGAACGACGACGTCAAAGTGGGTCACCAGCCCACCCTAGCGTCAGGTCCCTGCTCGGCGCCCGACTCGGCAGCCGTTGGCCGCCTCCGGCGGGAAGTCGGCGGACGACCGAGGACGAGCCGCCATCCTCGCGTCGTCGACAGGGAACTTGCGGCGTCCACCAGCCTCCGGCTACCCGGCCGCGGCGTAGGCGTATTCCTCCTGCCGAAGGTAGACAAGCCATGAGAAGTCAACTTCAGCACCGGCGATAAGGCCCACTTTAGGAGGTTGGGCCGAACGCTAACTCACCCCCATATCTCTGTAACTAGCCAGTCCAGACCACCTAGTCCGTTACCGATCGCCTCAAATCCGATTGACAGCGGCATCAGCAGGGGCACTTCACCGAGCAACGCCCCAGCCCCCGCGAAGAGGATCTGCGGCATCTCAATCCACACGTGGGTTGCGTCGAGCGGATCCCCGTTGAGAAAGCCCGCCCAGTGCGTTCCCAAGTCCATGACGGTTGCAGCAATATCTTGCATCGAGAGAATACCGCCGACCGGCCCCAGGTCAATTCCTAGCAAGTCCACGAATTGAGCAAACGGTCCGAGAATGCTATTGATACCGTCGCCGAGGAACCTTCCGGCGTCGCCCGGCCCGTATGTAGATGACGGATCGAACATCGCCCCCAAGAATGAAAAGAAGGACCTAATCGCATCCGGGCCGCCATTGTCTTCGTCGGGGTTCTCCGGCAAACCGGGCTCGCCAATGGCCTCACCAAAACCCTTGGCAGCCAGAAAGTTTACGATGTCGGCGTAATATTCAGCGAGCACTACCGGGTAGTACCCGGGGAACATCTCGTTGGTGTCGATTATAGCGTTGTACTTCGACAGTGCAGAATCATAAACTATCTGATAAGTGCCGAAATCTGCCCCCCAACCGTATTGATAACCCCAGTTGATCAGCGCGTCGATATCAGCCTGGCTTGCGTCGGGATGATTCCAGAGATAGGTGTCCGCGTTGTCGTAGCCTGGAAACGGAAACGGCATTGCCATGAAGCCCGCTTGAGGGCCCGGGACCACCTGCGCTTGGGCCGAGCTAACGCACCCCAGCGGAATCAATGTGGCAGTCAAGACCCAAGTCAATGCGACGGCCACGTTTGCCGGATGCCCCTGCCCCGTCATGGCCTTTCGGTTTGCCTGATCGCGCACGACGCCGCCACCCTCCGCTTGAAAGAATTCAAGGTATCAACTAGTACATTAGAAGGGAGCCTCGGCCATTTTGCAAGGCCTTTGTCCATAAAAATGAATTGCAGAGCGGAACGCCGGATCGAGTCAGTGGCCCCGCGGATCGTCCAGAGTCCCTGAGTGTCAGTACGGAAGAACGCCGGCGACGCACCGGCTGACGTGCTGGCAGTAGTAATGCCCATAAAGCGGCGCGGCGGCTACCGCCGAGGCGAACACCGCCGACAGCAGCGCGATCGCGACCGCCGAGACCATCGGCCTCTCCCCGACCATCGCCACGATCAACCCGGCGACCGTACACACCACCGCGTAGGCAACGACGACGAAGACGGCCGGCGCCTTGTCGGCCAGGGAGTACCACCAGGCGAACAGCCCCAAGCCGATGCCTGCCGCCGGGATCCACACCGCGGCCAGCGCCAAGGCCAGCTGCCACCACTTGAGGAATTGATACTGGCCCGCGACGAACACCGGCTTGGGTGGCTTGGCGGGTTTGGCCGGCATTTTGGCCGGCGACAGCCGGGATTGCGCATCGGGGACCCGCGCCGGCGGTACATCGTCGGCAGGCGGCTCACCCACCTCCTCGGACGGCAGCGGCACCGGGTGGGGCCCGGTGTCGAAAATCGGAGCCATATGGGGCTCGGTCATCGGCAGCGACCCGGTGTCGGTGGCCTCAGACACCGGAGACCACCTGAATCGCGGCCAGCGTGCCGAACCATCCGACCCCCAGCGCGAGAAGAAACGCACCCAGTGCGGTTACCCACCGACGCGAGGAGACGAACACCAGCACCAGCCCCGCGGCACTGGGCGCACCGAGCACCAGGGTGATCGCGACGTCCGGGCGCAGCGGCGCGCTGATCAGCAGGGTCACACCGATACCGGCCAGGATGCCGAGCGCCGCCCCGACCAGCATGGCGCTGCTGAGCAACCAGGGGCGCGGGAGCGGAATCACACCACCAGATTTTACGGCGATTACGCCGGTCAGCCCGGTAGCGACCCGGTTATCACCGGCAGCGATTCCAGCGCCGCGTTCTCGGCCTCGGTGAAGGCCCGGCTGCGGGTCAGAAACCGCATCCCTTCGGGCGCCTCCAAGCTGAAGCCCGCCCCCCGGCCGGGCACCACATCGATGGTCAGCTGGGTGTGTTTCCAGGCCGCGAACTGCGGACCGGAGATCCAGACCGGGACCTCGGCGCCCGCTGCGTCGAGCACACCGAGTAACACGTCGTGGTCGCCGATGATGAAGTCGCCGTCGGGGTAGCACATCGGCGCCGAACCGTCACAACAGCCACCGGACTGGTGGAATATCACCGGGCCGTGGCGTGCCACCAGCCGCGCCAGAAGTTCCGCGGCGGCGTCGGTGACCAGCACCCGGTCCGGGGCGGCCATCAGAACAAGCCGTTCGCCGTCTGGGAGTAGGACACCAACAGGTTCTTGGTCTGCTGGTAGTGGTCGAGCACCATCTTGTGGTTCTCCCGGCCGATGCCGGACTGCTTGTAACCGCCGAACGCCGCGTGCGCCGGGTAGGCGTGGTAGCAGTTGATCCACACGCGCCCCGCCTGGATGTCGCGGCCCGCCCGGTAGGCGGTGTTGCCGTCGCGGCTCCATACCCCGGCCGCCAGGCCGTAGATGGTGTCGTTGGCGATCGCGATCGCATCGTCGTAGTCGGTGAACGAGGTCACCGAGACCACCGGGCCGAAGATCTCCTCCTGGAAGATGCGCATCTTGTTGTGGCCGGCGAAGATCGTCGGCTGCACGTAGTAGCCACCCGACAGGTCGCCGCCCAGCTCTGCGCGTTCGCCACCGGTGACGGTGGTGGCGCCCTCCTCCTTACCGATGGCGATGTAGGACAGGATCTTCTCCAGCTGGTCGTTGGAGGCCTGCGCCCCGATCATCGTGGAGATGTCGAGTGGGTCGCCCTGGCGGATCGCCTTGGTGCGGATCGCGGCCAGTTCCAGGAACTCGTCGTAGATGGGGGCCTGGACCAGGGACCGCGACGGGCAGGTGCACACCTCGCCCTGGTTGAGGGCGAAACCGGCGAAGCCTTCCAGCGCCTTGTCCTGGAAGTCGTCGTTGGCGGCGAGCACATCGGAGAAGAAGATGTTGGGACTCTTGCCGCCCAGTTCCAAAGTCACCGGAATGATGTTCTGGCTGGCGTACTGCATGATCAGCCGCCCGGTGGTGGTCTCGCCGGTGAAGCCGATCTTGGCGATCCGGTTGCTCGACGCCAGGGGCTTGCCCGCCTCGACACCGAATCCGTTGACCACGTTGACGACTCCGGCCGGCAACAGGTCGCCGATCAGGCTCATCAGGAACAGGATGGATGCGGGCGTCTGCTCGGCCGGCTTGAGCACCACTGCGTTTCCGGCGGCCAGCGCGGGCGCCAGCTTCCAGGCGGCCATCAGCAGCGGGAAGTTCCACGGGATGATCTGGCCGACCACGCCCAGCGGCTCGCGGAAATGGTAGGCGACGGTGTCGTCGTCGAGCTGGCTGAGCGCACCCTCCTGGGTGCGGATCGCCGCGGCGAAGTAGCGGAAGTGATCCGCGGCCAGTGGAATGTCGGCGGCCAGGGTCTCCCGGACCGGCTTGCCGTTGTCCCACACCTCGGCGACCGCCAGCTGTTCGCGGTGCTGGTCGATCCGATCGGCGATCTTGGTCAGGATCGCCGCCCGGTCGGCCGGGGACGCCTTGCCCCAGGCCGGCGCGGCGGCGTGCGCGGCGTCCAGCGCCAAGTCGATGTCGGCCGCCGTGGAGCGCGGAACCTCGCAGAACGCCTGCCCGGTGACCGGAGTGGTGTTCTCGAAGTATTCACCGCCCACCGGTGCCACCCACTGCCCGCCGATGAAGTTCCCGTACCGGGACTCATAGCTCATCACCGCACCTGTGGTACCCGGACGTGCGAAAACGGTCATCGATGTTGCTCCTTAGGCGTGGGTGTTACTCAACTCACATTACCGTCACGGTCACAATGAACTCCATGCCCGCCCACGACTGCGACGACCCCCACCTGTGGCTGGAGGACGTCACCGGCGAACGGTCCCTGGAGTGGGTGCGCGCCCACAACACCCCCACTGTCGACGAGTTCGCCGGCGACGATTTCGAGGCGATGCGCGCCGCCGCGCGCGAGGTGCTCGACACCGACGCCCGCATCCCGTATGTGCGGCGCCGCGGCGCCTACCTCTACAACTTCTGGCGTGACGCCGCCAACCCCCGGGGTCTGTGGCGGCGCACCAGCCTGGACAGTTACCGCACCGACAACCCGGACTGGGATGTGGTCATCGACCTCGACGAGTTGGCCCGCGCCGACGACGAGAACTGGGTGTGGGGCGGCGCCAACGTGATCGAGCCCGATCACAGCCGAGCCCTGATATCGCTGTCCCGGGGCGGGTCCGACGCCGTGGTGGTGCGCGAATTCGGTATGACGACACGAGAATTCGTTGAGCCGGACCGTCAGGGATTCGCGCTTGCCGAGGCAAAGACGCGGATCAGCTGGGAGGACGACGACACCGTCCTGGTGGGTACTGATTTCGGCGCCGACTCACTGACCGAATCCGGCTATCCCCGGATGGTGAAACGGTGGCGTCGCGGCCAGGATCTGGCCCAGGCGGAGACGGTGTTCACCGGTTCGGTCACCGATGTGCTGGTGGCCGCGGGCGCAGACCGTACCCCGGGCTTCGAGCGCACCATGGTGTCGCGGGCGATCGACTTCTACAACGATCAGGTCTACGAGCTGCGTGCCGGAGAGTTGATCCGCATCGACGCCCCTACCGACGCCTCGGTGTCGGTACACCGGCAGTGGATCCTGATCGAGCTGCGCACCGACTGGGACACCGGCACCGCGTCGTATCGAGCAGGGTCGCTGCTGGCCGCCGACTACGAGGAATTCCTCGCCGGCACCGCGCAGTGCCGCGTCGTCTTCGAACCGGACGCCCACACCGCCCTGCATCACTACGCGTGGACCCGTGATCATCTCGTGCTGGTGACCCTGCGCGACGTGGCCAGCCGGGTGGAAGTGGTCTCGCCGGTCGACTGGCAACGGCGACCGATCGATGCGGTGCCGCCCAACACCAACACCGTGATCGTGGCCGCCGACGACACGGGCGACGAGATCTTCTTGGACTCCAGCGGATTCGACAGGCCGTCACGCCTGCTGCACGGTCCCGCCGATGGCGACCTGACGGAGATCAAATCGGCTCCCGCGCTTTTCGACGCCGACGGGCTGTCCGTGCAGCAGCACTTCGCCACCTCGAAAGACGGGACCGCGATCCCCTACTTCGTGGTTCGCCCGGCCGATGCGACCGGTGCGACGCTGCTGGGCGGCTACGGCGGCTTCGAGGTGGCACGCACCCCCGGCTACGACGCCGTGCTGGGCCGGCTGTGGCTGGCACGCGGTGGCACCTACGTGCTGGCCAATATCCGCGGCGGCGGCGAGTACGGCCCGCACTGGCACACCCAGGCGATGCGCTCGGGCCGGCACCTGGTGGCCGAGGATTTCGCCGCGGTCGCAACCGACCTGGTGGACCGTGGCATCACGACCGTCGCGCAGCTCGGCGCGGTGGGCGGCAGCAACGGCGGACTGCTGATGGGCATCATGCTGACCAGCTACCCGCAGTTGTTCGGGGCGTTGGTCTGCCAGGTACCGCTGCTGGACATGCGCCGCTACCACCTGCTGCTGGCCGGTGCGTCCTGGGTGGCCGAGTACGGCGACCCCGATGACCCGGCTGAGTGGGAGTTCATCAGTAAGTACTCGCCGTACCAGAACATTTCGGCCGATACCGTCTATCCGCCGGTGCTGATCACCACCTCGACCCGTGACGACCGCGTGCATCCCGGACATGCCCGAAAGATGACCGCGGCACTGGAGGCGGCCGGACACCGGGTTTGGTACTACGAGAACATCGAGGGCGGCCACGGCGGCGCGGCCGACAACGCCCAGGCAGCTTTCAAGTCGGCGCTGAGCTTTTCGTTCCTGCGGCGGATGCTGGGCGGCCCCGCCGCAGGCTAGCCGCTGGCCAGCCCCTCCCGGCCCATGTTGCGCATCCACTCGGCGAACAGCTCCGGCGCGTAATTCTCCTGCCGAATCCGCAGGTCGGTGTAGACCAGCATCTGCAGGCACCGGACCAGGCCGATCAACACCGGGTAGGTGATCACCACGGTCACCCAGGTCAGCGCCGAAGACAGCAGCGCTACGGCCACCATGCCGGCCATCCACAGCACGTAGATACCGATGATCCGTCCCGCCGCGGGCTTGCAGAGCTCGATCGAACGCCTGAATGATTCGGCGACTCCGCGGTTTTCCCGGATCAGCACGATCGGTGACATGCTCAGCAGCCGTGCCAGCACAAATGCGGCGACGCTGGCGACCACGAGGAGGGGAATGGTTGCGGCATAGAAACCGCTGTAACGCGCCACCACATGCAGGAGCAACGCCACCACCCCGATCATGTAGTAGGCGAAGGTCAGGCGACACACCGTGCACACCCGTTCGGTAGCACTGCAGAGCATCTCCTCGAATCGAACGCGCTTGCCGCCGATCACTTTGTCGGTGGCCTGCACCCCCAGCAGGATCAGCAGCGCATCGGCCGGCAGAACCAGGGCGTAGAGCACCACCAGCACCGCCAGCGTCATGCTCGACACGCTGAGCATCGTGTCGTGGCCGCTGAATAGCAGCTGCGCCACATGCGCAGGCGTAGGCGCCTCCAGGCTGTGCATGATCATCACGAAGACCGCCCCGAATCCGGTGCAGATGACGGCCGGGACGCCGACCAGAGTCGGCCAGTTGCGCAGCAATATCTTGACGGCGGCGGCATACAACTCGGGAACGGTCATGGGGCGAAACGGGATCAGGGGCCGATTGTCGGCAGCACGGTGCCGGGGCCGACGCAGCGCCCATCCCCGCTCCACCAGGAAGTCCTCCACATCGATCGGCCAGCCGATCCGGTTTTTGCGGGTGTACCAGTCCGCCCAGGCCGACACCGCGGCGCTGACCCAGCAGCCGATACCCGGCCAGGTGACCAGGCCGGCCACCGCCCAGGCCCCGGCCAGTACACGCAGCACGTGATAGGGCTGAAAGTCGAACCGGACCAACGGAGCCGGCGATAGTGGCCCAGGCCCGTCCGCGTTCGGTCCGACCGACGCCACGTCGTGGTCACTCATGGGGGCGAACCCGCCTCTCGGGGAAAAAGAAACTCCTTCGCCGAGATCATTGCAAAAGTCAACGGCCGTTCGGTATCCACCGTTCGGGCGACATTCAGGTTTTGCGCAGCCCACCCAGCAATGCCACACCCACTCCTACCAGCACTAATACCGCCCCGGCAGCCAAGGTTACGGTGAGCCACTGATGCAGACTTGTTTCGGCCACGTCGGCAAAGGCTTCGGCGATCCGGCGGATGTCGCCGGTGGCCTGGCGCAGCACTTGATCGAGGTAGCGCCGCGCCACTTCGACGGCCGACCAGACGCCGGCTCCCACCAGCAGCGCCGAGACACCCAAGCTGGCCAGGGCCCTGCCGCGGTGGCGGGCGGCGACCACCGTCATGACCGCGCACAACCCGGCCATGGCGCCCAGCACGACGGTGAGCAACGGGCCCCACACCGCGAGCCGGTGCAGCCCGGCCGGGCGCATCACCTCGGTGGAGGTCGAGGTCAGCGGCACCGTCAACGAGGCCGGCAGGGTGACGGGGTAGACGGCCAGCAGTTGGGCGAAGGCATCGCTACGCAGCATCGGCATCACGTCGATCTCCCAGGGCCCGGGATCGCCGACGTTGAGCAACCAGGCGTGCCCGTCCCGGTTGACCCGAACGAACTGAGCCGGAAACTCCGGTCCGGCGGTGTACTCGCGAGCCGCCTCGCGGGCCTCTGCCGGGTCGATGCGCAAGCCGCTCCCCCGGATCAGCTGCACCGTCTGGGCACTGAGCTCGGCCGCGACCGCGTCCTGGAGGGCGGGCACAGTTGCGGCCCGGGCGGCCAGCCGGGCGTAACCGTCGGCATCGACGAGGTTGTGCTGCGCCCACGCGGTAGGTAGCGCCACCGCAAGTGTCGCGGTGGTCAGCAACCAGAACAGCGCCGCCGAGAAGAGCCGCACTATTTCGCGGTACGGCGCGGGCGGGCCAACACGATCCGGGTGAGCAACCGGTTGGTCCGAGCCAGCGTGGCCAGCGAGTTGTGGTAGTAGTTACCACCCGCGCCGACGTTGGTGCGCGGCACGACGACGGTCTCCTGCCGGCAGAACTTGCGGATGCCGTCTTCGCCGCCGAAGCGCGCCCCGATACCCGAGGTCTTCCAGCCGCCCATCGGCGCTGTCGTGCACATCAGGTTGGAGATCACGTCGTTGACGTTGACCGCTCCGCAGTCCAACTGCAGCGCGATGTCCTTCGCTCGTGCGACATCTTTGGAGAACACCGAGGCGCTCAGCCCGTAGGGGCTGTCGTTGGCCAGCCGGATCGCCTCCTGCACGCTGCTGACCTTCATGATCGGCAGGGTCGGCCCGAAGGTCTCCTCGGTCATGCAAGCCATCGAATGGTCGACGTCGACCAGCACGGTGGGCGGGTAGAAGCTGCCGGGTCCGGGAGAGCGCTCACCGCCGGTCAGCGCGCGGGCGCCGGCGGCCAATGCCTCCTTCACATGCCGCTCGGTGATGGCGAGTTGCTGTTCGCTGATCAGCGCCCCGAAGTGCTTGCCCTCGCCGGTGCCCACCTGCAGCGCCTCGACGT
The DNA here is from genome assembly GCF_010729485.1 of Mycolicibacter hiberniae. Lineage (NCBI taxonomy): Bacteria > Bacillati > Actinomycetota > Actinomycetes > Mycobacteriales > Mycobacteriaceae > Mycobacterium > Mycobacterium hiberniae. The sequence continues at coordinate 4,225,893 of NZ_AP022609.1, read as the reverse complement.
CGCGGACCACCGCGGCGACGAACTTGTCATAGACCGGTTCGAGCACGTACACCCGCTCGACAGACACGCAGGTCTGGCCGGCGTTGAACATCGCGCCCCAGACCGCCGCGTGCGCAGCCAGGTCGATGTCGGCGTCCTCGCACACGATCATCGGGTCTTTTCCGCCCAGTTCGAGGCTGACCGGCACCAGCCGGCCGGCGGCCCGTTCGGCGACCTTGCGCCCGGTGGCGGTGGAGCCGGTGAACTGAACGTAGTCGGAGTTGTCGATCACCGCTTCGGCCACTTCGCGGGCACCCTGCACCACCGCGAACACGTCCGGAGCCCCGGAGTCCAGCCAGCCTTTGCGTAGCAGTTCGGCGGTCAGCGGGGTCTGCTCGGAAGGCTTGAGCAGCACGGCGCACCCGGCCGCCAGCGCGCCGATCGCGTCCATCATCGCGTTGGCCACCGGGTAGTTCCACGGCGCGATGACGCCGACGACCGGCCGCGGCCGGTAGTGGATGGTGATTTTCTTGACCTTGAGTACCGGGGTGGACGCCGGCCGGGTCTCCGGGGCCACCGCCTTCTCCATCACCTTGATCACGTAGGACAGGATCATGATCAGCAGGGGGACTTCTTGGGCGGCGTCGGTGGCGGACTTGCCGGTCTCGGCGATCAGCAGGCGCTCGATCTCGTCCCGGTTGTCGCCGAGCCACAGCGCGAAGCGGGCCAGCGCCTTGGCCCGGCCCTTGGCGCCGCGGTGCTCCCACTCGCGCTGCGCGGTGCGCAGCCCGGCGGCGATCTTGTCGACCTCGGCGGGCTCGGTCCAGCGCACCTGGCCGGCCGACTCCCCGGTGGCGGGGTTGGACACCGTATCGGTGCCGGAGAGCGGGGCGCTGGCGGGAGTGATCGCGGTCATAACGCCATGCTAACCCGCGTTGTGACCCGGATCGCACCCCGCCTCGACAGGTGTCAAGTCTAGGGCGCTTGGCCTTGTAAGCCCCGCAGGTAAGCAGCCTGGCCCAGGTGCTGCGCGCAGTCATCGATGATGCTGACCAGCCGTACCGCCGCCGTCACCGGCGGATCCCAGTGCTCGTCGACCACCCGGTCCAGCTCCTCGACGGTGATGGTGTCGAGGTAGCCCAGCGTCAACTGGTGTACGCCGTGGTAATAGCCCGCCAGCAGTTGCGCCGGCGCCCGCACCTTGGCGACCTCGGCAGGACCATGGCCGTAACCACTGTCACCGCGCGGCAGGTCCAGGCCGAACCGGTCCACCCAGCCGTCGCGGGTCCATGCCTGCTCGACGCCCGCGATCTGGGCGATCTGGATGTCTTGCACCCGCGCGCTGTGCCAGAGCAGCCAGGCGATGCTGTTGGCCTGCTCGGTCGGCCGGTAGTCGGCCACCTCGTCGGTCAGCCCGTCGGTGAGTTCGTCGGCGTGTTCGATCAGCCGCGTGAACGCGTCTGCCAGCAGGCGCTGCAGTGCGGTGGTCGCGGTGTCGGTCATACCTGCGACGCTACCCCTGGGGGCAGTGGCAGACCGCCTCTACGTTGTTGCCGTCCGGGTCGCGAACGAAGGCACCGTAGTAGGCGGGGTGATACTCCGGCCACAACCGCGGGGCGTGCAAAACCTCGGCCCCCAGACGCACGGCGGTGTCGTAGAACGCCCGCACCTGCTCGCGATCGACGGCGCTGAACGCGACGTGGACCTCGCGGTTGGGCCCCGTGGCGTCGCCGGCGGTCGCATCGGCGATCCAGAACGTCGGCTTGCCGTCCCGGCCGTAGCCGAGGGCCGGGCCGACGTCCAGTTGCCGCGAGTAGCCCAGCACCTCGAGCACGGCGTCGTAGAACTTCTGGGATTTGGCGTAGTCGGCGCAGTTGATGCCCACGTGGTCCATCACGAAAGACATCCTGGCATGCGGTACCGCGGGGTCGTAGATTAACCGGATGAGCCTCGACCTCGTGGTCCGCAACGGCACGATCGTCGATGGCCTGGGCGGCGGACCCTATGTCGGCGACGTCGCGGTCCGCGACGGCGTCATCACCGAGATCGGGACCGTCTCCGGCGACGCACGCCGGGTGATCGATGCCACCGGGCTGCTGCTCACTCCGGGGTTCGTCGACTTGCACACCCACTATGACGGGCAGTCCATCTGGTCGGATCGGCTCAATCCCTCTTCGGCGCACGGCGTGACGACGGCGGTGATGGGCAACTGCGGGGTGGGCTTCGCCCCGTGCCGGTCCGATGACCACGACGTGCTGGTGGATCTGATGGCCGGCGTGGAAGACATTCCCGGCGTTGTGATGACCGACGGCCTGCCGTGGACCTGGGAGACCTTCCCGCAGTTCCTGGACGCGGTCGACCAGCGTCCCCGCGACATCGACGTCGCGGCCTTCCTGCCGCATTCGCCGCTGCGCGTCTACGTGATGGGTCAACGCGGTGTGGACCGCGAATCCGCGACAGCCGAAGACCTGGCGAAGATGCGCCGGCTGGCCAAAGAGGCCGCCGAAGCCGGAGCACTGGGGTTCTCGTCGTCGCGGCTGAACACCCACCGCACCGGGACCGGCTCCCAGATCCCGAGCTTTGACGCCGCCTACACCGAACTGCTCGCAATCAGCCGCGGCCTGGCCGACGGCGGCGGCGGGTTGATCCAGTTTGTCCCCGATCTGCCCTCCGGCACGTACCGCCCCGTCCTGCAACAGGTTTTCGACGCCGCTACCGACGCCGGCCTGCCCGTCACGTTCAGCTTGCTGATCGGCAACTACGGCCCTCCGCTGTGGCACGACGCCATCGCCATGGTGGAGCAGGCCAATGCCGCCGGCGCCTCGATCACCGCGCAGGTCTTTCCGCGCCCGATCGGGCTGATGGTCGGCCTGGACCTGAGTATGCACCCGTTCATGCTGTACCCGGCTTACCAGCAGATCGCCGGCCTGCCCCTGGAGCAGCGCGTCGCCGAAATGCGCAAACCGGAGGTGCGGCAACGGATTCTCGCTGATCGCCCGACGATCACCGCCGCCAACCCGATCGCCTACATGACCCAGTCCTGGGACTGGATGTTCCCCCTCGGCGATGACCCCGACTACGAACCCGACCCGTCGAAAAGCATTGCGGCGCGCGCCAAAGCGCGAGGTGTCTCCCCCGCTGAGGAAGCGTATGACCGGCTGCTCGACGACGGCGGGCAGGCGATCCTGCTCGACGCCCTGGCCAATTTCGAAAACCACTCCTTGGACACCGTCAGCACTCTGATGCGGCGCGACGACGTGGTGCTGGGCCTGGGCGACGGTGGCGCGCACTACGGAATGATCTGCGACTCCAGCTTTCCCACCTATCTGCTGACACACTGGGCGCGTGACCGCGCGGCCGGCCGGCTCAGTGTCGAAGCGGCGGTGTGCGAATTGACGTCTACCCCTGCCGGCGTCGCCGGACTCGACGACCGCGGACGTATCGCGGTCGGTTACAAGGCAGATCTCAACGTGATCGACCACCGGAATCTGCGGTTGCACAAGCCGGTGGTCACCTACGACCTGCCCGCCGGCGGCCGCCGACTGGACCAGACCGCCGACGGCTACGTCGCGACGATCGTCTCCGGCGAGATCATCGCGGAGAACGGCAAACCCACCGCAGCCCGTCCGGGCAAGCTGGTACGCGGGCGCCAGCCGGCGCCGGCCTGACCCGCCGGCCTGGCGAACTCCCCGCGCAGCGATCCGGGCGGGGCGCCGATTCCGGCGAGTACCGTCTCCAGATGTGACGTCGCCCCGCTACACCCACGGCCATCACGAATCGGTTCTGCGGGCCCACCGGGTCCGAACGGCGCAGAACTCGGCGGCCTACCTGCTGCCGTCGCTGGCACCGGGCTTGCGGGTGCTCGATGTGGGCTGCGGGCCGGGCACCATCACCGCCGATCTGGCGGCTCTCGTGGCACCCGGCCGGGTGACGGCCGTCGAGCCCGTGCCCGGGGCGCTGGATCTGGCCCGCTCCTGCGCGCGCGAGCGGGGGCAGGACAACATCGACTTCGTGGTCGCCGATGTGCACGCACTGCAGTTCCCCGACAACAGCTTTGACGTGGTTCACGCCCATCAGGTGCTCCAGCACGTCGCCGATCCGGTGACCGCGTTGCGCGAGATGCGCCGGGTCTGCAGACCCGGCGGCGTGGTGGCCGCCCGGGACAGCGACTATGCGTCGTTCACCTGGTATCCGGCGTCGGCGGAGCTCGACGACTGGCTGCGGCTGTATCGGGACGCGGCGCGGGCCAACGGCGGCGAGCCCGACGCCGGCCGGCATCTGCTGGCCTGGGCGCACGCGGCCGGATTCACCGACGTCACCCCGACGGCGACCGCATGGTGTTACGCCACGCCCGCCGACCGGCAGCACTGGGGCGCCATGTGGGCCGATCGGATTCTGCAGTCCGCCATCACCGAACAGCTACTCGCCAGCGGTGCCGCCGATCCGGCCGAACTGCAGGCGATTTCGCTGGCATGGCGTACCTGGGCGGATCATCCCGACGGCTGGCTGGCGTTCCTGAACAGCGAGATCTTGTGTCGGGTGTAGCCGCTTAGATCAGCCGCTGCTGCGGGGTGGAGCGGGCGACCAGCGCGGCGTCGCTGGTGACCACATCGCCGAGCACCTCATCGATGCGGGCCAGCAACTCCTCGGGAATCCGCACGCCGGCCGCTTTGACGTTCTCGCTGACCTGCTCCGGCCGTGACGCCCCCACCAGCGCGGCGGCGACGTTGTCGTTCTGCAGCACCCAGGCGATCGCCAGTTGGGCCGTGCTGAGATCCAGTTCCGCGGCGATCGGCTTCAACTGCTGCACCCGGGTCAGCACATCGTCGGTCATGAAACGTTTGATGAAGTTCGCACCCCCCTTCTCGTCGGTGGCGCGCGAGCCGGCCGGCGGCGGCCGGCCCTGCAGGTACTTGCCCGAGAGCACACCTTGCGCCATCGGCGACCAGACGATCTGGCTCAGCCCCAGCTCTGCGCAGGCCGGAATCACTTCGGGTTCGATCACTCGCCACAGCATCGAATACTGCGGCTGGTTCGAAATCAACGAGACGCCGAGCTGGTGGGCCAATCCGTGGGCTTGCCGGATCTGTTCGGCAGTCCATTCGCTGACACCGATGTAGAGCGCCTTTCCCGCCCGCACGATGTCGGCGAAGGCCTGCATGGTCTCCTCCAACGGCGTGAAGGAGTCGTAGCGGTGCGCCTGATACAGGTCCACGTAGTCGGTGCCCAGCCGGCGCAGCGATCCGTCGATGGCCTCCATCATGTGCTTGCGGGACAGGCCGGTGTCGTTGCGGCCCAACGGGGCCGGGCCGATCGGCCAATAGACCTTGGTGAAGATCTCCAGCGATTCGCGGCGCCGGCCCTTCAGCGCAGCGCCCAACACCTCCTCGGCCCGCCCGTTGGCGTAGACGTCGGCGGTGTCGAAGGTGGTGATCCCGGCCTCGAGCGCGGCGTGCACGCAGGCGGTGGCGACGTCGTTTTCCACCTGCGAACCATGGGTGAGCCAGTTCCCATAGGTGATTTCCGAAATTTGCAGGCCGGAGTTGCCCAGGTAGCGAAATTCCATAACGCCATCATGGCTCACCAGACCTGGGTGTGTCTGCTGGCGGATCACTATCCTCGACGTCATGGCCAAGCCCGTCGACCTCGCACGCCTTGCCGCACTGCTGGCCGACTATCCCTTCGCCTTCCTGGTCACCGTCGGTGACGACTACCGCATCCACACCACCGCGATCACCCCGACCTTCGACGGCGTCCGGCTCGATGTCGGCCCGGTGGGATCGCACGGCCGGGCCAACCTGTCGTCTTGCACGGCCGTCACCGTGATCTGGCCGGCCCGCGACGTCGGCGACTACTCGCTGCTGGTCGACGGCCAGGCTGAGGTGCCCGCGGATCCGGCCGCTCCGGTGCTGGTGACGCCCACCAAGGCCCTGTTGCACCGGCCGGTGCTGGATCCGGGCACCCAGCGCGCACAAGGCACGGCCCATGACTGTGTGCAGCTCAAAGCCGACTGAGGGCCCACGGGGTTAGGCTGGAGATTCATGAGTTCCGAGGTGGATTTCGCTCGGCTCGCCGAGAAGCTGGTGGGCTACGACCACGCCTACCTGATCACCGTCGACGCCGAGAATCGTCCGCATCCGGTCCCGGTGACGCCGGTCCTGCGGGCCGGCACGGTCTACATCGGTGCGCTCGGCGGCCGGCGCAGCCGGGCGAACCTGGCCCGCACCGCCGAGGTGACCGTGCTGTGGCCGCCACCGGCGCCGGGCGGCTACACCGTGATCGTCGACGGCACCGCGCAGGTGTCCGGCACCGGTGAGTCGGCGCAGGTGTCCATCTGCGCCAGCCGAGCCGTCCTGATCCGGGTACCTACCCCTGAATCACCGCGTGGGACACGCTGTTACAACGATTGTATCGATCTCTCAGTCAGTCAGCGGGAAGCCTGAGCGGTCGCCCGGCCACCATCAGCACCACCTCGTCGGACTCGGCGGCCACTCGCGCGTTGAGCACTCCGAGCAGGTCGCGGAACAGCCGCCCCGATGCGGTGGGCGGAACCACGCCGCTGCCCACTTCGTTGCTGACCGCCACCACCGGGGCCGGGCACGCCCGCCAGGCCGACACGAGCTCGTCGATATCGGCCGAGACGGCGTTGCGCCCATCGTCGCCGCCGTCCCACACGCGGTGCAGGTCCATTCGGGCGGTGAGCCAGGTCCCGAGGCAGTCGAGCAGCACCGCCTGGCGGGCGCACCGCAGTTCCTCGGCCACCTCGGCCGTCTCGACGGTGCGCCAGGAGTCCGGGCGCCGCGCCCGGTGCGCCCGCACCCGCTCCGCCCATTCCGCGTCGCCCTCGCGCACCCCGCCGGTGGCCAGGTAGGTCACCTCCGGCTTGCCGGCCAGCAGCGCCTCGGCGTGCGCCGACTTGCCGGAACGTGCGCCGCCCAGCACCAGGGTGCGCACCGGTCGACTCGTGGCTGCCCCCACTCGCACCACCTCACCGTCGCGTCCCGGCCGAGCGCCCGAATCCGACAGTATCGCAGTCAATTCCGGCTCAGGAGGATTGTGGTGACTCAGGTGGACCGCAACGATGCTGGTCGCATCGGTGACGGCGGCGCAGTCGCGCAGCCGCGCCACCGTCGTCGCGAACCCCGGCAGGTCGTGGTGCTCGGTGCCGTGTTCGGTGTACGCCCCGAAAGTCTCCTCCAAGAAGACCGCGTCATAGCCGGCCCCGGACACCGCGGTGTAGGTGGACTCGGGGAGTGGACCGGTGTCGGTGGCCCACAGGACGCGGGCGTCGGCTGAGCCCACGTCGTAGAGCACCGCGTCGCCGCCGATGTCGGAACCGTGGGCGGCGGCCAGCACCCGCACGTCATAGTCCCCCAGCCGGATTCGGTCACCGGCCCGCACGGTCTGGAACCGGACCGGATCGTGCGGCGCCACCCAGTCCCGGCACTGGTCGAGTGCGCCGGCCGGGCCGACCACATCCAGCGGTTCGGTGGCCCCGGTCCAGTGCCGCATCAGCAGGGCCGCCGGTCCGACGTGGTCGGGGTGGCCGTGGGTGAACAGAATGTGCCGGACCTGCGCCAGTGACCTGCCCCAGTGCATCGCGGCGCGCGGCGCCTCCGGCCCGCAGTCCAGCAGCAGAACCCCGTCGACCAGCGCCGCGGTCTGGGCGCGGATTGCGGTCGCCGACCGGCAGGAGGCACACCCGCAGAACGGGTTCGGCCACCCGTCGGCGCTGCCGGTCCCCAGCAGCACGATCTCCATGGCACCTCCCCGTCGGCGAGCAGACGCAGAATTGCACTTATTGCGTCGACTTCGTGCGATTCTGCGTCTGCTCGGCGTCAAAAGAAAAGCCCGGCCCCACGAGGGGACCGGGCTTTCCCGTTGGCTACTGACTTAGAAGTCCATGCCGCCCATGCCACCGGTCGGGTCGCCCGCAGGTGCGGACGCCTTCTCCGGCTTGTCGGCGACAACGGCCTCGGTGGTCAGGAACAGTGCCGCGATGGACGCCGCGTTCTGCAGCGCCGAGCGGGTCACCTTCACCGGGTCGGCAACGCCGGCCTTGAGCAGGTCCTCGTACACACCCGAGGCGGCGTTGAGGCCGGTACCCGAGGGCGAGTTGGTGACCTTCTCGGCGACGACGCCGGGCTCCAGGCCCGCATTGAAGGCGATCTGCTTCAGCGGAGCCGACAGCGCGACGCGCACGATGTTGGCACCGGTCGCCTCGTCACCCTCGAGCTTCAGCTCGTCCAGCGACGGAGCGGCCTGCAGCAGGGCCACGCCGCCACCGGCGACGATGCCCTCTTCAACGGCAGCCTTGGCGTTGCGCACGGCGTCTTCGATGCGGTGCTTGCGCTCCTTGAGCTCCACCTCGGTGGCAGCTCCGGCCTTGATCACCGCAACACCGCCGGCCAGCTTGGCCAGGCGCTCCTGCAGCTTCTCGCGGTCGTAGTCGGAGTCGCTGTTCTCGATCTCGGAACGGATCTGGGCCACCCGGCCGGCGATGGCGTCAGAGTCGCCCGAGCCCTCGACGATGGTGGTCTCGTCCTTGGTGATGACGACCTTGCGGGCGGTGCCCAGCAGGGCGACGTCGGCGCTCTCCAGCGACAGGCCGACCTCTTCGCTGATGACCTGGCCACCGGTGAGGATCGCCATGTCCTGCAGCATCGCCTTGCGACGGTCACCGAAGCCCGGGGCCTTGACGGCGACGGACTTGAAGGTGCCGCGGATCTTGTTGACCACCAGGGTCGACAGGGCCTCGCCCTCGACGTCCTCGGCGATGATCAGCAACGGCTTGCCGGACTGGATGACCTTCTCCAGCAAGGGCAGCAGGTCCTTGACGGTCGAGATCTTGGAGCTGACCAGCAGGATGTAGGGGTCCTCCAGGACGGCTTCCTGGCGCTCGGGGTCGGTGACGAAGTAGCCCGAGATGTAGCCCTTGTCGAAGCGCATACCCTCGGTGAGCTCCAGCTGCAGGCCGAAGGTGTTGGACTCCTCGACGGTGATGACACCCTCGTTGCCGACCTTGTCCATGGCCTCGGCGATCAGGTCACCGATGGTCTGGTCGCCCGCGGAGATACCGGCCGTGGCCGCGATCTGCTCCTTGGTCTCGACCTCTTTGGCCGACGCCAGCAGAGTCGAGGTGACCTTTTCCACGGCCTTCTCGATGCCGCGCTTCAGGCCGAGCGGGTTGGCGCCGGCGGCCACGTTGCGCAGGCCTTCCTTGACCAGAGCCTGGGCCAGCACGGTGGCGGTGGTGGTGCCGTCACCCGCGACGTCGTCGGTCTTCTTGGCGACCTCTTTGACCAGCTCGGCGCCGATCTTCTCGTACGGGTCGTCCAGCTCGATCTCCTTGGCGATGGACACACCATCGTTGGTGATCGTGGGGGCGCCCCACTTCTTCTCCAGGACGACGTTGCGGCCCTTGGGGCCCAGCGTCACCTTGACCGCGTCGGCGAGGGCGTTGAGGCCCCGCTCGAGGCCGCGACGGGCCTCTTCGTCATACGCAATTTGCTTAGCCATTGCGAAGTGTTTCCTCCGGTTAGGGGGTGCACGTCTTGTTGGTCGGGTCAGTGCCCGCGACGGACGGCTGTGGGTGTGCTCCGCAGGTGCGGCCCCGCGCCTCACCGTCCCGACCTAGCACTCACTGGTCGCGAGTGCCAATGTCATTTTTAGCACTCGGCCATGGAGAGTGCAAGGTTGCCAGCTCGGATCCGGCAGGGGGCGATCCGGCCGGTCAACCGGGCCTCAGACGATGTCGAGCAGCTGCTCGTAGAAACCCCCGAACCCGCGGGCGCGGTTCACCAGGTGAACCTCGAGGATCCAGTGACACACCCGGCCGGTGGCGTCGGTCCGGCGCATCCGTTCATCGGAACCGGGCGCGACGTAGAACCGGGCTTCGTCCCCGCTGATCTTCTTGTGCGGAAACTCCCCCAGCAGGTGTCCGGCGATCGGTGCACCGAACTCCAGGCCCTCGTCCCGGGCCAAGCCGACGACGTGGTCGAACAGCTGCGCACCGGTGACGTCGGCGTGGGCCTCGAAGAACTCCCGGCCGGCATTCCACACCCGGGGCAGCGCGTCGCGCAGCGCCAGCTTGTCCGGGTCAGCATCAGCACCGCCGAGCACAAAGGTGCGGCCGAAGTCGGCCTCCCACTGCTCGAAGATCGGCCCCAGGTCCAGGTAGACGATGTCGTCGTCGGTGATGACCCGGTCCGGCGGGTCGGCGCGGAACGGCAGCAGGGTGTTCTCCCCGGCCCGCACCACCCGCCGATGCCAGTGCCGCGTCACCCCGAACAGGTCGGCGGCGAGCGCGGCGATCTCCTCGGAAAGGCGGCGCTCGCCGACTCCGGGGCGGATCATGGCGCGGCGCTCGATTTCGTCGAACAGGGCGCCCGCCTTGGCCTGCGCGTCGCGAAGCCGCTCGACTCGAACGGATTCCGGTTCCGGCGGGGTGGACACACCAGCGATGCTATCGGCTTGCCCTAGACTTCGATCTTGATCAGATAGGAGACCGGGTGCGGGCTGAACCAGCGCCCAGCACCCGGGCTTTGCGGGGCTGGCAACGCCGGGCTTTGGTGCGCTATCTGAGCGCCAAGCCACGAGATTTCCTGATGGTCGCCACCCCCGGCGCCGGTAAGACGACGTTCGCTCTGCGCATCGTGGCCGAACTGCTGGCCGACCGCACCGTCGAGCGGATCACGATCGTGGTCCCCACCGAGCACCTCAAGGTGCAGTGGGCCTCAGCCGCCGCGGCCCACGGCATCGCCCTGGATCCGCGGTTTTCCAACTCCGACTCGCAGACCAGCGCGGAGTACCACGGCGTCGTCGTGACCTACGCCCAAGTCGCCAGCCACCCGGCCCGGCACCGGGTGCGCACCGAGGCCATGAAGACACTGGTGATCTTCGACGAGATCCACCACGGCGGCGACGCCAAGAGCTGGGGCGACGGCATCCGGGAAGCGTTCTCCGACGCGACTCGCCGGCTGGCGTTGACCGGAACCCCGTTCCGCAGCGACGACAGCCCGATCCCGTTCGTCAACTACGAGCCCGACGGTGCCGGCCACCTGCGGTCGGTGGCTGATGACACCTACGGCTACACCGATGCGCTGGCCGACGGCGTGGTGCGCCCGGTGGTGTTCATGGCCTACTCCGGCGAAGCGCGCTGGCGTGACAGCGCCGGCGAGGAATACTCGGCCCGGCTCGGCGAGCCGCTGACCGCCGAGTACACCGCCCGCGCATGGCGCACTGCACTGGACCCGGCCGGGGAATGGATGCCGGCGGTGATCACCGCCGCGGACAAACGGCTGCGCCAGTTGCGTGACGGCGGCATGGCCGATGCGGGCGGCATGATCATCGCCTCGGATCAGAAGGCGGCCAGGGCCTACGCCAAGCTGCTGACGAACCTCACCGGGGAGGCGCCCACCGTGGTGCTCTCCGACGACGCCGGGGCCTCAGACAAGATCGCGCAGTTCTCCGCCGCCACTAGCCCCTGGCTGGTGGCGGTGCGGATGGTCTCCGAAGGCGTCGACGTGCCCCGGCTGGCGGTCGGCGTCTACGCCACGAGCGCGTCCACCCCGTTGTTCTTCGCTCAGGTGATCGGCCGGTTCGTGCGGTCACGGCGCCCCGGGGAGACCGCCAGCATCTTCCTGCCGTCGGTGCCGTCACTGCTGGGCCTGGCCAGCGAACTCGAACAGCAGCGCAACCACGTGCTGGGCAAACCCCACCGGGAGTCCGAGCGCGACGAGTTCGCCGAGGCCGAGCGCCGTCGCGACGAGCCCTCGGAAATGGAGAACAAATTCGAATCGTTGGGGGCCGACGCCGAGCTGGACCAGGTGATCTTCGACGGCGCCTCGTTCGGCACCGCCACCCCCGCCGGCAGTGAGGAAGAGGCCGACTACCTGGGCATCCCGGGATTGCTCGACCCCGACCAGATGCGTGACCTGCTGCGGCGACGCCAGGAAGAGCAGTTGGACCGCCGCTCGAAGGTGGCGGCCGCGGGTGGGGCCGCTCCTGCACCGGTGACCACGCATGGTCAGTTGCGGGCGCTGCGTCACGAACTCAACGCGCTGGTGTCGGCGGCACATCATCGTCTCGGCAAGCCGCACGGCTGGATCCACAACGAATTGCGCCGGATCTGCGGCGGCCCCCCGGTGGCGGCGGCGACGTCGGATCAGTTGCGGGCGCGTATCGAGGCCATCCGGCAGCTGTAACCGAAGGCGCCGTCGCTCAACCCCGCCGCGTCCAGCGACTGTGCGCCACCCACGGCGAGGCCTGCGCCGCTACCGACCAGGCCCACTCCTGCGGCACGTCGATCACCCGGTAGGCCTTGACACCGGCGGCGGTGGCCGCGATCAGGGTGGCCACCCCGGCGCGGCGCTGAAACCAGCTTTGACGCACGGTCCAGCCGACGATGCCGGCGGTGGAGATGCAGTAGCGGCGCTGCTCCCAGCTGCCGGTGCGCGCCGACAGCCAGTGCGCGTCCACACGATGCCCCAGGGCACGCGCCCGGTCGGCGGCCAGCAACGCCGCACCCACCGTCATCGCCGCCCACGCCGGCCAGCACCACTGCGGCACGTCGCCGACCGCCGCCGCAACAGCGAGTCCCACCCCCAGAACCACCGGTCCCATCATCGCCCGGGTCCAACGCCGGCGCACCGCGGCCGGCCCGTGCTTGCGCAGCGGCCCGGTGACCACCAAGGGATCGCCGATCAACCCGGTCAGCACCTGCTCAGCGGTGGCTCGGGGACACGGAGGCAGCAGGATCGACGACTCACCCTCACCGGTGATTCCCGTCATCGCCGCGTCCAGTCGCGCGCCACCGAACACCCGCACCAGCAGTGGCCGGCGCACTGTTCCGCCGCGCAACCGACGCATGTCGTAGTTGTAGTGACGGACCCGTAGCAGCCCATATCGCAACGCCAGCACGTCCGCAGCCGCCCCCGAACTGCGAGACAGCACCAAGTTCCCGTAGGTCAGCAAAGACCGCAGCACCGCCAGCACCATCGAGACCACCCACAGCACGGCGGCGATCAGTACCGCGCTCTGCCGAAGGCCGAACTGTTCAGCGGCCTCGATCCAGCCCCTGCTCACCGGTGAATCCTGCAGCGCCGCCCAGACTCCGCTCTGAAACAGTGCCCCCACCGCGGCACCGACCATCACCAGCCCGGACAGGCTCAGCGGGCTGAAGCGCAGCCACGACGGCTCCCAGCGCGCCAGCACCGTCGCACGCGCGGGCTCCGTCGGCGTCGGTACGGGCTGCCCGGTATGCGCCAGCAGCGTCGCCCGCAACTGCGGCACCTGGCTGCTCGGGACCGCGTTCAGTTCAAAGGCGCGGTCTCCAGTTGCGTGCTGGCCAGTGCTGACCCTCAGCACGGTCAAACCCAACAGACGGTGCAGCGGCCGGGCGTCGGTCTCCACCGAGCGAATTCGATTCCGAGGCACCGACAGCACCTTGCGGCGCACCAGACCTGACCGAAGCTGGACCCGGCCGGCTTCGGGGTCGGGTTCGATGCGGTAGCTGGTGGTGAACCAACGCGTCACACCTACTACCGCGATCAACCCGACCAGCGGCAGCACCCAGAGCTGATTGTCGGTCGCTGAGCCGAACACCACCACGGCGACCAACAGCGGCAGCTCGCGCAGCACCTCGTGCAGCGGATGAACCAACAGCATCCGCGGGCTCAGCCGCTGCCAGGCCGGCTCCTCGGCGATGGTGCTCACGTGGCATCTCCTGCCCCCAGTGAGGCGATGTCGGTCAGCTGCTCGACAACCCAGTCGGCGACCGAGGCATCCAGCGCAACGATGTGCACCGCACCTGCGGAAGACGCGGTCGTCACCCGCACATTGGCCAAGCCCAACAGCCGATCCAGGGGGCCCCGGTAGGTGTCGACTGTCTGCACCCGCGACAGCGGCGCGATCCGGCGTTCCTGCACCAACCAGCCGGTGCGCGTGTACACCGCGCGGTCGCTGATGTCCCACCGGTGCACGCGGTAGCGCCACAACGGCGCGATCACCACCGACACCAACAGGCCCAGCGCCGTGACGGCAAGGGCTGCGGTGTGCAGCCATTGCGGGTAGCGCACGGTCGCTTCGGCCACCTGCTCGTCGGCGAGCGCCCAACCCAATTGCAGCAGGGCCAGTATCAGCCAGGGCACCGCACCGACCATGGCCCACACCAGAGGTGCGCGGGAACTGGGCGGAGTGGCGGGATCGAGCAGCATGATCTCGTCGGACTGGTCTGCGTGCTGCGTCATGTAGGAGAGGATGGCAGGGTGCGGTCCGCACCGCATCGTCACCGCCGCTTCTGCGACAACTCATCCAGCGCACGCCGCGCCACCTGAGTATCGTTTGACACATGGGTGGGCGGGATCGGTGGACGACTGCGGACCTACCGGATCAAACCGGGCGCGTTGCAGTGATCACCGGCTCCAACACCGGAATCGGGTATTACACCGCCGCGGAGCTCGCTGGGCACGGCGCTCGGGTGGTGCTGGCGGTCCGCGACCTGGCGAAGGGCGACGCTGCGGCACAGCGGATCCGCGAGACCAGCCCGCAGGCCGCCGTCGAGGTTCAGCAGCTCGATCTGAGTTCGCTCGCCTCGGTCCGCGACGCCGCGGAGGCCCTGAGCGCCGCACATCCCCGCATCGACCTGCTGATCAACAACGCCGGCGTCATGTATACGCCCAAACAGCACACCGCCGATGGATTCGAGCTCCAGTTCGGCACCAACCATCTGGGGCACTTCGCACTGACCGGTCTGCTGCTGCCACGAATGCTGCGGGTGCGGCAGTCGCGCGTGGTGACCGTGAGCAGCATGGCGCACCGGATCATGGCGGCGATCCACTTCGACGATCTGCAGTGGGAGCACGGCTACAACCGGATCGCCGCCTACGGGCAGTCCAAGCTGGCCAACCTGATGTTCACCTACGAACTGCAGCGCCGGCTGGCCGCCAAACGCCGCTCCACCATCGCCGTCGCCGCCCACCCCGGCACCGCCAACACCGAACTGACCCGGCACCTCCCGCCGTTCCTGCGCCCCGCGGACCGGCTGCTGATGCCGCTGGTGGTACAGAGCGCCGCCATGGGGGCGTTGCCCACGCTGCGGGCAGCCACCGACCCTGAGGTGACCGGTGGCCAGTACTACGGTCCCGGCGGCATCGGTGAGCAGCGCGGATACCCCAAGCTCGTCGAGGCCAGCAAGCAGGCGCACGATGTCGAGTTGCAGCAGCGGCTGTGGGCGGTCTCGCAGGAGCTGACGGGAGTCACCTTCCCGGTCTGAGTCAGACTGTCGGCATGCGATCCGTCGAAGAGCACCAGCGGGCCGTCGCCGATCTGATCCGTCCCCGGCCACCGGTCACGGTCGCACTGTCCGATGCCGAGGGCCTGGCGCTGGCCGCGGACGTGATCGCACCGATCTCGCTGCCGGTCTTCGACAACTCCGGCATGGACGGCTACGCCGTGCTCGCCGACGACGTGGCCGGCGCCACGCCCGACAATCCGGTGACATTGCCCGTCACCGAGGACATTCCGGCCGGCCGCACCGATATCCCCACGCTGACACCGGGATCCGCGCACCGCATCATGACCGGCGCACCCGTTCCGCACGGCGCCGACGGGGTGATTCCCGTGGAGGCCACCGACGGCGGCGCCGATGTGGTGCGGATCGGCGCCGCCACCACGCGGGGCCGCCACATCCGGCCGGCCGGCAGCGATGTCTCCGCGGGCGCCACCGTGCTGCGGGCGGGGCAGCTGGTCAACGCGCCGACGGCCGGCCTGGCGGCGGCGCTGGGCCTGGCCGAACTGCCGGTGCAGCCCCGGCAGCGGGTTCTGGTGATCTCCACCGGGTCCGAACTGGTCGAACCGGGCACGCCGCTGGCACCCGGACAGATCTACGAGTCCAACGGCGTGATGCTCTCGGCCGCGGTGCGGGAGGCCGGCGCCGAGGTGGTGGCCACGGCGACCGTCGCCGACGACACCGCCGCGTTCACCGGAGTGCTCGAACGGTACGGCGTGTATGACGGGGCGGTGGATCTGGTGATCACCAGCGGCGGGGTCAGTGCGGGCGCCTACGAGGTGGTCAAGGATGTCTTCGGGCGCGACGGCGATCAGGGTGTGCACTTCGTCAAGGTGGCCATGCAGCCTGGGATGCCGCAGGGTATCGGCAGAATCGGCGGCGCGGGCAGCGGCGCCGCCATCATCACGCTGCCCGGCAATCCGGTCAGCGCACAGGTGTCCTTCGAGGTCTTCGTCCGGCCCGCCCTGCGCCGCGCGATGAACCTGCCGTCCCCGGATCGGCCGCGCCGCAACGCCGTTCTGCGCGAGAAGCTGATCTCTCCGGCCGGTAAGCGGCAGTTCCGCCGCGGACTGCTCGACCACGAGACCGCTACCGTCACGAGCTACGGACCGCCGGCCTCGCACCACCTGCGCTACCTGGCTTCGGCGAACTGCCTGCTCGACATCGCCGACGACGTCACCGAACTGCCCGCGGGCGCCGAAGTGCAAGTCTGGGACCTGACCGGGTGGTGATCCCGGCGGTGCGTTGACACCGCAGCTTCTAAGATGGCCCAATGGCCCGACGCCCTCGCGCAGCAGATGATCCCGGCGGCCTTCGGCATCTGATCGAGCTGGTGCGCTCGACGGTGCCGCCGATGCACAGCGCTGGCTTACCGTTCGTCGGCGGCGCGCTGAGCGTGGCGCTGTTGGGCCGTAAGCGCCGTTGGGCGCGCACCGCCGGGTTGCTGGCGGCCGGGGCCAGCGCCGGGTTCTTCCGGCATCCGCACCGGGTGCCGCCGACCCGCCCCGGTGTGGTGGTGGCTCCCGCCGACGGCACGGTGTGCCTGGTCGACTCGGCGGCTCCGCCTCCGGAGCTGGATCTGCCCGATACCCCGCTGCCACGGGTCAGCATCTTCATGTCGGTCTTCGACGCCCACGTCCAGCGGGCTCCGGTCGGCGGCGAGGTGATCGCGGTGCTGCATCGGGCCGGGAGGTTCGGGTCGGCGGACCGCACCGAGGCCAGCGAGGACAACGAACGCAACAGCGTGCGGATCCGCACCGCCGACGGTGCTGAGGTGATCGCCGTGCAGGTCGCCGGACTGGTCGCGCGGCGCATCATCTGCGACACCCGGCCCGGCGACTACCTGGCGATCGGTGACACCTACGGATTGATCCGGTTCGGTTCACGGCTCGACGTCTACCTTCCGGTGGGGACTCAGCCGCTGGTGGGCGTCGGCCAGCGCATGGTGGCCGGCGAAACCGTCCTGGCCCACCTGCCATGACCACCACCACCGCCGACCCGGCCCGGGGCCGGGGCCCGGTAGGTCTGCACATCCTGCCGAGTTCGATGACGGTCCTGGCGATCTGCGCGGGGCTGACCTCGATCAAGTACGCCCTCGACGGGCAGCCCCACATCGCCATGGCGCTGATCGCGGCCGCCGCCATCCTCGACGGTCTGGACGGCCGGGTGGCGCGCATCCTGGACGCCGAGTCGCGGATGGGCGCCGAGATCGATTCCCTGGCCGACGCCGTCGACTTCGGGGTGGCTCCCGCGGTGGTGATCTATGTGTCGCTGTTGTCGACGCAACCGGCGGGCTGGATCGTGGTGTTGCTGTACGCGGTGTGTGTGGTGCTGCGACTGGCCCGGTTCAACACCCTGCTCGACGACGCCACCCAGCCCGCCTACACCCGGGAGTTCTTCGTCGGGATGCCGGCACCGGCCGGAGCCATCACCTTAATGGGACTGCTGGCCGCCAAGCTGCAGTTCGGCGAGGGATGGTGGACGTCGCAGTGGTTCACCTGCATCTGGGTGGTGGGCACCTCGATGCTGCTGGTGAGCCGGATCCCGATGCGCAAGATGCACGCCGTGTCGGTGCCGCCGCATCTGGCGGCGGCCCTGCTGGCGGTGCTGGCACTGGTGGCAGCCGCGGCGTTCCTGTTCCCCTACGTGCTGGTGCTGGTGCTGATCGGGGCCTACCTGTGCACCATCCCGTTCTCGGTCCGCAGCCAGCGCTGGGTGGCCGCCCACCCGGAGGCATGGGAGGACGCCCCCAGGGAGCGCCGGGCCGCGCGGCGGGCCATCCGGCGGGCGCAGCCGAGCCGCCGCCCGGGCGTGCGGCGGGGAATCCGCCGGCCCGGCGGTCAGTCGATGGCACGGCTGCGGCTGCGCAAGCCGAGTCGCTGACGGCGCGGTCAGCCGGCGCAGTAGTCCTTCGTCGCCGACGACAGCGCCTGCCGGTAGAACTCGTCGAGCTGCCGTGCGTCGCTGACGGCCCGGGTCGCCTCCCGGAGTTCACCGGGGCACGCGGGCGAATGCAGCAGTTCCCATCGGCGGCCGATCTGGGCCAGCATCGCCTGGTTGAAACCGTCGATGCGCGCCCGGGAAGCCGCCAGTTCGGGAGCGGCGGCCGGGGCGGCCGCAGGATCCAGCTTCCACTGCGCGAACCGATAGTGCTCGGCGGCCTCGGTCGCGGCGATCTGGTCGGCGAAGATCCGGCGTACGTAGTCGGGGTCCAGCTCGGCACCGGTAGCGTCGGCGGCGACCTTGTCGAGTTGCTGCCCCACCCGGGCGGGATCCTCGATGGCACCGCCGGTCTGCCACTTGACCGCCGCTACGTCATCGGCAATCTGCAGCCGCTGGGCGGCGGCATCCACCAGCTCGGCCAACGGCGATGGGCCCTGCGCCCCGGCCGGGGCGGGGATCATCAGCACACCGACCGCACTGATCACCCATACCAGCACACCAGTCCGCATGGTGATATTCAAACCTGCCCGGCGGATCCGCCTGTTACCGGGGAGGCCACTGACCGCTATGCCGATAATGGCCGGGTGGGTTCCATCGATGAGCGCCAAGAAGACCGCCGAGTGGGCACCTCCCGGCATCTGACACTGATCGCCCGGCTCAACACCTCCGCTGTCGACGCCCGCCGTGGAGTCGTCCGACTGCACCCCGAAGCCGTTGCCGCCCTGGGTATCAGGGAGTGGGATGCGGTGTCCTTGACCGGTTCTCGCACCACCTCGGCGGTGGCGGGGCTCACCGGCCCGGACGCTCCGGCCGGGGTGGCGCTGCTCGACGACGTGACGCTGTCCAACGCCGGCCTGCGCGACGGCACCGAGGTGGTGGTGGCCGCGGTGACCGTCTACGGCGCCCGGTCGGTGACGCTGAGCGGCTCTGCCCTGGCGTCTCAGACGTTGTCGCCGACCACGCTGCGCCAAGCGCTGCTGGGCAAGGTGATGACCGTCGGCGACGCGGTCTCGCTCCTGCCCCGTGATCTGGGTCCCGGCACCTCGACGTCGGCGGCCACCTCCGCGCTGGCCTCGGCGGTGGGGATCAGCTGGACGTCGGAGTTGTTGACGGTCACGGGGGTGGACCCGGCGGGGCCGGTCAGCGTGCAGCCCAACTCGCTGGTCACCTTCGGCGCCGGGCCCAGTGCCCCGGCGGCGACTGTCGCCGCACCGGCCGCACCGGCCCGGATCGCCATCGACGAACTCAAGGGCTGCGAAGCCCAGGCGGCAAAGCTCGCCGAATGGCTCAAACTCGCGCTCGACGAACCTGCGCTGCTCAAGGCCCTGCGCGCCGGAACGAATCTCGGGGTGCTGGTGTCGGGCCCGGCAGGCGTGGGCAAGACGACCATGGTCCGGGCGGTGTGCGAGGGCCGCCGGCTGATCGAGCTGGACGGCCCCGAGATCGGGGCGCTCGCCGCCGAGCAGCGGCTGGCCGCGGTGCGCGCCGCGGCGGCGCAGGTCTGCGACGGCGGGGGCGTGCTGCTGATCGCCGACGTCGACGCCCTGCTGCCCGAGCCGCCGGAGCCGGTGGCCACGCTGATCCTCGTCGAACTGCGTGCGGTGGTGGCCACCGAAGGGGTGGCGTTCATCGCGACCTCGGCGCTGCCTGACCATGCCGATCCTCGGTTGCGGGCGCCGGAACTGTGCGACCGCGAGATCCGGCTGAGCCTTCCCGACGGCGCGACCCGCGCCGCGCTGTTGGCGACGCTGCTGATCGCGGTTCCCACCGTGGACCTGACGTTGAGCGAGATCGCCGATCGCACACCGGGTTTCGTGGCCGCAGATCTTGCCGCGCTGGTCCGGGAGGCGGCGCTGCGGGCGGCGTCGCGAGCAAGCGATAACGACGAGGAGCCGCAGCTGACCCAGCAGGACCTCCTCGGCGCGCTCAGCGTGATCCGCCCGCTGTCGCGGTCGGCGGCTGCCGAGGTTTCCGTGGGATCAGTCACCCTCGACGACGTCGGCGACATGGTCGCCACCAAGCAGGCCCTGACCGAGGCGATCCTGTGGCCGCTGCAGCACCCGGACACGTTCACCCGGCTCGGCGTCGACCCGCCGCGCGGGGTGCTGCTCTATGGACCGCCGGGGTGCGGCAAGACCTTTGTGATCCGGGCCCTGGCGGGCTCGGGCCGGGTCAGCGTGCATGCCGTCAAAGGCGCGGAGTTGATGGACAAGTGGGTGGGCAGCAGCGAGCGGGCGGTGCGCGAGCTGTTTCAGCGGGCCCGCGATTCGGCGCCGTCACTGGTGTTCCTCGACGAGATCGACGCCCTGGCACCGCGCCGCGGCCAGAGCTTCGACTCCGGGGTGACCGATCGGGTGGTCGCCGCGCTGCTCACCGAACTTGACGGCGTCGACCCGCTGCGCGACGTGGTGGTGGTCGGTGCCACCAACCGACCGGATCTGATCGACCCCGCTCTGACCCGGCCGGGCCGGCTGGAGAAGCTGGTGTTCGTCGAGCCGCCGGACGCCGACGCCCGGCGCCAGATTCTGCGGGTGGCCGGAAAATCCGTCCCCCTGCACGCCGATGTCGACCTCGACACGCTGGCTGCGGATCTGGAGGGTTACAGCGCCGCGGACTGCGTGGCGCTGCTGCGTGAGGCGGCACTGACCGCGATGCGGCGCGACATCGACGCCGCCGATGTCACCCCCGAGGACGTCGCCGTTGCACGCGAAACGGTGCGCCCGTCACTGGATCCCGCTCAGATCGAGGCGTTGCGGTCCTTTGCCGACAACCGTTGACTCCGCTGTTACGACAGCGGCGAGCCGACCCGGTGCAAGGTGCCTTCGGGGTCGATATAGGCGAATTCCCGGAGCTGGTAGTCGGTGTCGGCGGGTTCGGTGAAGCGACCCGGCACTCCCGACGATGTCCATTGGGCATAGAGCGCATCGGCATCGTCGACGTAGAAGTACACGCTGGCGGCGGTGCGCTGCGGGTCGTGCTCGGCCCACTCGGATAGGTGCAGCGAAACACGGCCGCGATCCACGAATCCGTACCGAGCTGGGCCACTGTAGGACAGCGCGGTGAAGCCCAGCCGGCGGTAACGTTCGAGCGCTGCATCGAGGTCTCGAACCGGGATGACCGGTGCGACCGAGGTGAACGCGATGTCGGTCATGGCGCGAGCGTACGTCCGGCAAGGCAGTCCGGGCGGCCGAATACTAGGACACCGGGTCGAACTCGATGTGCAACTCGGCCAGTCCGCGCAGCAGAAAGGTGGGCTCGTAGGAGTAGCGCCGCCGGTCGGCCGGTCCGTGCCGGGTCTCGCTGATTCTGATGTCGCGCATCCGGTCCAGCATCCGCGCAATGGTGATGCGGCCTTCGACCCGGGCCAGCGGCGCTCCGGCGCAGGTGTGGATTCCGCGACCGAAGGCAAGGTGCTCACGCACGTTCTTACGGTCCAGGCGGAACTGGTCGGGGTTGTCGAACTTGCGCGGGTCCCGGTTCGCCGCGCCCAGGCAGAGCATCAGCACGGTTCCGGCCTTGATCGGCACCCCGCCCAAAGTGGTGGTCTTGCGGGCCAGCCGGAAGTCGATCTTGGTGGGGCTCTGGATGCGCAGCGCTTCCTCGATAAAGGCGGGAATCAGGGCGGGATTGGCGCGCAAGGCCTGCTGGAGATCGGGGCGGTCACCCAGGGTTTGCACTGCGGAGCCGAGCAACTTGGTGACGGTCTCCTGGCCGGCCGCGAAGAGGAACGTGGCCGGACGCACCACTTCCAGCAAGTCCGGCGTGGCGCCGTCCGGGTAGGTGGCGGCCGCCAGACCGCTCAGCACGTCGCCACGGGGCCGGCGCCGCCGCTCTGCGAGGTAGCCGCTGAACTTCTCGTCGAGGTACTGCAAGGGGTTGAGGCCCACCGGAGTTCCGTCGAGGGATCCGACATGCTGTCCCGGCCGGTATCCCGCGCCCAGCGCACTGCGGAATTCGGCGCGATCCTCCTCGGGGACCCCCAGAAGGTCGGTGATGGCAAGGGTGGCATACGGTTTGGCGTAGTCGAACAGGAATTCACAGCGCCCGTTGCCGATGAACTCGCCGAGTTGAGTGTCGGTCAGTTGCCAGATGAACTCTTCGTTCTCCCGCAGGCGTTTCGGGGTGAGCAGCCCACTCAGCAGCGAACGGGCCCGGGTGTGGGCGGGCGGATCCATGACCACCAGGTGCTCGAAGATCGGGAATTCGTGGCGGTGCGCCTCGATCTGCTCGATGATGTCGTCGCCCTCGGGCTCGAACGGCAGCGGGGGGAACGGCCCGCCGATGGCGTTGACCGCCGAGAACGAGTCGTGGTCTTTGAAAGCGGCGAGCACCTCGTCGTAGCCGGTGACGGCGACGACGCCGTGATGCGGCTCGGCGAACACGGGCCCGCATCCACGCAGGTATTCGTAGTAGGGGTAGGGATCCTGCGTGACGGCCTGGTCGGAGAAGTAGTCGACCACTGCGAGATCCGTCATCGCCCGCCCTTCGCCCGTGTCCACGCTCTCGTCGTGCTGATCGACCGATCAAATTGCTACAATGGGTCATGCCTACCACGCGCGGCGCCGGACGGTCAAGCATTCCGCATCCCGGGCTGACGTGAATGACAGCCACACGCAAGGCCAAATCGACCGACAACGCCGCCCGTCGCCGCCTGATCGAGGCGACGGCGCGACTGATGCGTGAGGAGGGCTACGCCGCGGCGACATCGCGCCGGGTCGCGGCCGAGGCCGGGGTGAAGCAGGCTCTGGTCTACTACTACTTCCCCACCATGGACGACCTTTTCGTGGAGGTACTGCGGTCCGGAGCAGACGCCGCCCTGGAGCGGATGCGCGCCGCCCTGACCCACGACGATCCGCTTCGCGCCCTGTGGGAGATCAACAGCGATGATCGCGTGACCAGCTTAAATACCGAGTTCATGGCGCTGGCTAACCACCGCAAGGCCATCGGCGCCGAGCTCAAGGCGTATGCGGAGAGGGTGCGTGACATCGAGACCGCAGCGGTGACGGTGGCGTTGCGCGCCAACGACGTCGACCTGCAGCTCTACCCTCCCGTCGCGGTCTCGATGCTGATCGCCCAGACCGCCCGAAGTTTGTGCAATGAAAGCGGCGTCGGCGTCACCCGGGGCCATGACGAACTGCGCGCGCTGGTCGATCGTCTGCTGGGCACGCTGACACCGCCGCGGGCCACCACCTGAGGGCTGCCGCAGCACCGACCATTGACAACACCACCGCGCCGGTGTCACGGTTGCGCCTACTGCTGATCGATCGACCAATATCGCGGAGGCGCGGAACATGAGCGCAAGAGTGGCCGGCAAGGTCGCCTTCATCACCGGTGCGGCGCGCGGTCAGGGCCGCAGTCACGCCGAACGGCTGGCGCAGGAGGGCGCGGACATCATCGTTCCTGGCGTCCGAGGAGGCGCGCTACATCACCGGACTGACCCTCACTGTCGACGCGGGTAGCTGCCTGAAGTACCCCGGTGACTCTGCGTCCACCAGACACCTCACTCGCACTTTTTCCGGGTGGACGCAGAGTCAACGAGGGGTATCGAACTCGATCCGGGCCGATACGGTCGCAATCGCCTCATAAAGCGCCGCCACCCGCTCCGGCAGCGCCGGCGCCGCCAGCACCGCGTAGCGGTCAGCTTCCCCCATCGGGACCCGGCAGGCCAGCGAATACAGCCGTTGCTCCGGATTCAGCGATCGCAGGCGCTGCGCGTCCGCGAGACTGCCTCGAGCCGGCCCAACCGGATACCGGCCGGTCTGGGCCATCCGCAGGTGCAGCGCGTCGATGCGGTCTTCGAGCGCGCGGAACTGCTCTTCGGTCAACGGTTCTGACCGCTCGTCGGGCCACATCTCGACCACGGCGCGGGGGTAGGGATTGTCGGCAAGCCAGTCGCGCACCCGGATTCGCTCCCCCATCAGGCAGCGCAGCGCATAACGGCCGGCCCCCAGCTCGGTGCATCGCGTGATGGTGGCCATGGCGCCGACATCGTTGCGCTGCTCGCCTCCGCCCACCTCACGGCCACGGGCGATCAGCACCACCCCGAACCGGGGATCGCCGCTGCGCATCAGGTCGCCGACCAGCGCCGTGTAGCGCAGCTCGAAGATCCGCAACGACAGTTCCTCGCCAGGCAGCAAAACCCATTCCAGCGGGAACATCGGCAGCTGCATCACGCGCTGTCGAGCTCGTCCACCAGCGCGTCGACCACGGCCCGCAGATCGCCGTCGTGCTCCTCGGCGACCCGGCGCTGCCGCTGATATGACGCGCCCGTGCGGTAGATGTCGGCGACAGCGGCCAACTCATCGGCGCAGTGCAGCCGCGCCGCGACCGGCTCCAATCGGTTGAGCAGCTCGTCGAGGTCCTCGGTGACCAACCGCTCGTTGCTGTCGGCATCGAGGATGATCTCCGCGTCCAGCCCGTAGCGGGCCGCGCGCCACTTGTTCTCCTGCACATGCCAGGGCGGCATGGTGGGCAGGGCTTCGTCGGCCTCCAGCCGCCGGTCCAGGTCGACGATCAGGCAGTGCGTCAACGCCACCAGTGCGCCTAGCTCGCGCAGGTTGGACACGCCGTCGCACACGCGTACCTCAATGGTGCCCAGATGCGGCGAGGGGCGGATGTCCCAGCGGATCTCGTTGGTGTGATCGATGATCCCGGTCTTCTTCTGGTCGTAGACGAAACCCTCGAACTCCGCCCAGGTCTGAAACTGAAACGGCAGACCGGCGGTGGGCAACTGCTGAAACATCATCGCGCGGTTGCTGGCGTAGCCGGTGTCGTGACCGTCCCACCACGGCGACGACGCCGACAACGCCAGCAGGTGCGGATAGTGCTGCAACAAGGAAGTGATGATCGGCATCACCTTGTACGCCGAGGAGATCCCGACGTGGACGTGCACGCCCCAGATCAGCATCTGCCGGCCCCACCACTGGGTGCGCTTGATCAGCTCGGCGTAGCGCGGCGCATCGGTCAGCTTCTGCGCCGACCATCGGGCGAACGGATGGGTGCCGGCACCGAAGAGCTCCATCCCCCGGCCCTGCACGATGGGCCGGGCCGTCGCCAGGGTCTGGCGCAGATCTTCGATGGCCTCACCGGTGGTGTCGCAGATGCCCGTCACGAGCTCGACGGTGTTGCGCAGCAATTCCTTGTGCACCCGCGGGTTCTCGCCGAGTTCGGACAAGACCGCGCTGGCTTCGTTGCTCAGGTCGCGGGTCTGAGCGTCGACCAGAGCCAATTCCCATTCCACGCCAATGGTGGGCCGGGGGCTGCGGGCAAACTCAATTCGGGCTTGCGACCTCGCAGAAGCCCTGTTGACCGGCAGGCTATCCGGCGCCGATGACACCACACGCAATCCGCTTTCCGGCATCCCCGGTGGTCAGCGTGGTCTGGTCCGGGCCCGGCGTGCCGTTGACCTGCGTGTAGCGGTCCGCGGGGATGTTGGCGAAGTTGTCGTCGTCGGCGTGGACGATGATCGAGGTTCCGTCCCCGGCCAGCAGGTCGGCCTTGGTGAACGCGTCGGTGGTGGTCACCAACAGCCCACTGCCGTCGGAGCGCACCTGCAGCGAGGTCAGGTCCCCGCTCTGCGGGTGCTCGTTGTGCCCAGGCGCCTGGAAGTGCCCGCCGGCCGACAGGAAGCTGCCCGGCGCCCCGCCGGTGGGGGCCACCGACTCGGCTTCACACTTGCCGACGGCGTGGATGTGCAGGCCGTGGAAACCGGGGGTCAGCGCCCCGGCGCTGGTGGTCCGCACGGTCACGGTGGCGAACTCCTTGCCGCCGGCCTTGCTGAACTCGAACGTCGCGGTGGCGACCTGGCCGCCATCGGGGGTGTTCAGGTGCGCGACGAGGTTGTCCGCGCCGGCCGAGGCACCCGGCTCTGCCGGTTCGGTCGACGGCGCCGCCGAGCCGGTCCAGATTGCCGGAGTGGTGCCGGGCACGTCGGAAGGCACCTCGTTGGGGGGACTGCACGCCGCCAGCAGTACAACCGGGGTGGCGAAAACGACGGCGGCGAGAGCTCTGCGGTGACCTGTGACCATGCGAGGAGCTTAACCCGCGACTACCACGATGACGCCCGGTGGCTGCTCCACCACGTCCGGGATGCGTGGCTCAACAGCGGCTCCCAGCACCTCGCCCACCGAATGGGCCGCATCCTGCTCACCTTCGGCGTCGCCGAAGTAGACGGTGGTCTGCGTTACCTCGGGCAGTTCGAGGTTGCCGATCTCCGTGACGTTCCAGCCGGCTTCGCGTAGCCGCTCGGCCGTTTGGCCGGCCAGGCCGGGCTGCTCGGAGATGTTGAAGACCCGCACGTCGGCCTTGTGGACGGGATGTTCCGGCTTGGCCGGCGCCGAGACGGTGGTGACCGGTTGCGCCGTCGGCGGCTGGCCGGTGTCGTCGTCGGTTCCCGACGATCCGAGTGCCTGGAATCCCACCAGCAAAAAGACGGTGCCCAAGAACAGCAGCACCATCACCATCGCCCGGAGCGGAAGGCGGGAGGAGTCGGGAACGTGGTCGTTCATTGCGCCCACTGTATCCAGAGGCGGGCCATGACCTATAAACGCCCAGCAATCAAGGTGGTCGCGCGATCAGGTGATGTCGAAACCGAGGCGGCGCGCGGCACGTGCCTTCTGTCGGCTGGAGCGCAGCCGACGCAGGCGTTTGACCAGCATCGGGTCGGCGGCCAGCGCCTCAGGCCGGTCGACAAGCGCGTTGAGGACTTGGTAGTAGCGCGTGGCCGACAACGCGAAGCGCTCCTTGATGGCCTCCTCTTTGGCGCCCGCGTACTTCCACCAGTCTCGTTCGAAGGCCAGGATGTCGTGTTCGCGACGGCTCAGACCGTCGGTGGGTTCCGAATCGTCCCCTGACCGATTCGCCTGCGCCATGGCGCCGTCCATATCGTTTCCTGGGCCCTTCCGGAAAGTCTCTCGCTGCAACGTTCGCTTATTTTCGGCGGCGTGTCCTGAGCGAATATTGAATCACGGCAAGCCGTGTTGAACGGGGAGCCCGCTTGGCGAGTCGCCGTGGCCGCTGCAGTTGACCGGCGGCGGCACCAACCCGGCGGTCCCAGCTTCGCCTCTCCTCCGTCGAGCCTCGCTAAACCGCCCACCAACCCGGCGGTCCCAGCTTCGCCTCTCCTCCGTCGAGCCTCGCTAAACCGCCCACCTAAGATTTGCGGTCATGGCCGTCCTACCCATCCGCATTGTGGGCGATCCCGTCCTGCACACCCCCACCAGCCCGGTGCCCGTCGCCGACGACGGCTCGCTGCCGGCCGACTTGGGCGACTTGATCACCACGATGTTCGAGACCATGGACGCCGCGAACGGTGTGGGCTTGGCGGCCAATCAGATCGGCGTGGGCCTGCGGCTCTTCGTCTACGACTGCGCCGACGACCGACGGTCGACCACGCGGCGCCGCGGCGTGGTCATCAACCCGGTGCTGGAGACCTCGGAGCGGCCCGAGACCATGCCCGACCCCGACGAGGACGACGAAGGCTGCCTGTCGGTTCCCGGCGAATCGTTTCCGACCGGCCGAGCCGAATGGGCGCGAGTCACGGGTCTGGACGGTGACGGCAACCCGGTCACTCTGGAGGGCACCGGGTTGTTCGCCCGGATGTTGCAGCACGAGACCGGCCACCTCGACGGACTGCTCTACCTGGACATGCTGGTGGGCCGGTACGCCCGCGGCGCGAAGCGGACGGTCAAGGCCAACGGCTGGGGTGTCCCCGGCCTGTCGTGGACGCCGGGCGACGTACCCGATCCGTTCGGTCACTGATTGAGCCGGCGATGAGCCCGCCGCCCGAACTGCCCGAAGTCGGAACGCGGGTGAGCCTGCGTTATCTGCGGCCACCCGGTTCGCAGCCCCCGATGGGCGACGTGATCGGGCATCTGGAGCAGACCGGGCCGCTGGTGCGGGTTCGCTCGGCCGACGGCGCGCTCCACGACTGCCGGCACGCCGATGTGTTGTACGTGCGGCGGCTGACCGACCGGCCGGTGAAGAACTCGGCGATCCGCTCCGTCGAGCACGCCGCCGCGCTGGCCTGGCCGGGCAGCGAACACCAATGGCTCGACGGCTGGCTGCTGCGGGCCGGGCCGGGCGCCGACCTGGCCGCCAATTCGGCTGTGCCACTCGACATGTTCGCCCACCTGAACACCGCGGCAGCGATCATCGACTGGTACGCCCAGCGGGGCCTGCCGCCCTACCTGGCGGTGCCGGAGCGGCTGCTCCGGATGTCGCCGGACCTTCCGGCCCGGCATGAGACCCGCACCATGGTGGGCGACATCGCGACCGCGACGGCCCCGGACGGTGTGGTGTTGGCCGCCGCGCCCGGCACCGACTGGCTCGCGGTCTACCGCACCGACGACGCGGCGGCACCGCTGCAGGTGCTGACCGCGGTGGCCGGCGGCGAGGTGGTCTTCGCCACGATCCCGGGGGTGGCGGTTGGGCGGGGCGCGGTCACCGACGGGCCCGATGGAACGCGCTGGCTGGGGCTGACAGCGCTGCGGGTGAGCGCGGACCGGCGCCGGCAGGGCCACGGCCGCGCAGTCTGCGACGCATTGCGGTCCTGGGGGGCCGAACGTGGCGCCACCCGCGGTTACGTCCAGGTGCCCAGCTCCGACACCCGCGCGTTCACGTTCTTCGAGGCGGCGGGGTTCGCCGGCCAGCACCGCACCCGCTACATCGACGCCCGCACCGCGCGGCCCTGACCCGGCGCCCGCGTTCTAGGGTGGCTGCGTGACTGCGCTGCGACTGGCCACCTGGAACGTCAATTCCATCCGCACCCGCGTGGACCGGGTGACCGACTGGCTGGCCCGCGCTGAGGTCGACGTGCTGGCCATGCAGGAGACCAAGTGCACCGACGCGCAGTTTCCGACCCTGCCGTTCCACCAACTGGGCTACGAGGTGGCCCATGTCGGCGCCAACCAGTGGAATGGGGTGGCGATCGCCTCGCGGGTCGGTCTGGACGACGTCGAAATCGGGTTTCCCGGCCAGCCGGCGTGGGGCAAGGCCGACGCCGATCCCGCCGTGGAGGCGCGGGCGTTGGGCGCCACCTGCGGCGGAGTGCGGGTGTGGAGCCTCTACGTCCCCAACGGCCGCACCCTGGCCGACCCGCACTACGCCTACAAACTGGATTGGCTTGCCGCACTGCGGGACACCGCGGCGGGTTGGCTGCGCGACGATCCGTCGGCGCCGATCGCCCTGGCGGGTGACTGGAACATCGCGCCGCAGGACGACGACGTCTGGAGCATGGAGTTCTTCGAGGGAGCGACACACGTCTCCGAACCGGAGCGCAAGGCGTTCCAGGCGATCACCGACGCGCAGTTCCTGGACGTGGTGCGGCCCTTCACGCCCGGACCCGGTGTCTACACCTACTGGGATTACACCCAGCTGCGGTTCCCGAAGAAGCAGGGCATGCGCATCGATTTCATTCTGGGCTCACCGGCGCTGGCG
The DNA here is from genome assembly GCF_010729485.1 of Mycolicibacter hiberniae. NCBI lineage: Bacteria > Bacillati > Actinomycetota > Actinomycetes > Mycobacteriales > Mycobacteriaceae > Mycobacterium > Mycobacterium hiberniae. Next base: position 4,196,246 of record NZ_AP022609.1, on the reverse strand, counting down.
ACGCGCGTCACGCACGCCGAGATCGTCCGCGAGGAACGCAAGGGCAAGTCACCGAGCGATCACGCCCCTGTGCTGGTGGACATCCGGCGGGATTGAGCGGGCGCGGTTCTATGAATTCCGTGTGGATTTCGGCCCGATTCCCGAATCGCGCATAGGATAGGCGGATTAACCAATTTGCTCATTCGAAGGGCAGGGAATTCCCATGAACGCCGTCGCAGGGACGGTACAAAAGGTGGCCGGAGCGGCGAACCGCGCGGTCACCATGACCACTGAGGCTGCCGGAGCGATCGGCGGAGCCGCAATCAACGGGGCGATCGGCGGTGTGAAGGGGGCAGCCAGCGGTGTGCAACAGGGGCTGCGTTCCGGCAGCCACTCGACCGCCGCGGCGGGACTGACCTTGGGCGCGCTCGGTGTGGCCGGACTGGTCGAGTGGCCGGTGCTGGTGGCGGTGGGCGGCACCGCGCTGGTGCTCAGGCAACTGACCAACCGGTCGCATGACGGGCAGGCTCCCGCCGCGCCGGCACGGTCGTTGAAGGTGGCGCAAGCGCCGAAGTCGGCGGCGAAGCCCGCGGCCAAGCCGGCCGCGAAGCCAGCGGCGAAGTCCGTGGCCAAGCCGGTGGAGAAGTCGGCTGCCAAGCCGACCGGCGCGTCCACGCGGTCGCGTCGAAGCCCGGCTCCGAAGAAGACGGCGGCCCGGCAGACGCGCAGCACTGCCGCCGGCAACCGCACTCGCCACTAGACGGGTCCGAGTGAATTCAGGCCGTGCCGACAGGCGCTCTCTCCCGCTGCGTGCAGCAAACTTCGGTGCTCAACTCACATCGGCGCTGATCGACGCCTCGACTCAGACCGCCGGCCTCATCGGTGCTGTGGCGACCGGCCAGGGCGCCCAGGTGCTGTCCCGGCGGTGCTTCCGCGGCGAGGGCCGGGCCTGGGTCGAGATCCGGGGCCTCGACGGTCCGGCCGGGGCCGAACTGGCGACAGCCGTCCTCGACGCAGCCCGCGCTCTGCCCGGTGTCGTCTCCGTCCGGTTGAACCAGCCCTTGTCGCGGCTGGTGGTCGGGCTCGAATCCGGTGGCATCGGCGTCGTCTCGATGAGTGAACTGTGCGAGGTGGTCGCCGAGACCGAACACCGATTCCGCCCGGCGAAAACCAGCGGGCAGGCCCCCGTCAGCCTGCCCGGCGACGGATTGACCCAAGCGCTGCGCGCCCTGACCGTCGGCGCCAACGTCGTCGGGCTGGGGGCGGCGACGGTGGGCCAGCTGCTGCGCCTGCCGGGCCTGCCCCTCGGCCTGGAGGCCGGGGTGGTGGTCATCGACTACCAGCCTCGGATCCGCCGGGTGCTGGAGGACAGGATCGGCAAACAGGCGACCGATGCCCTGCTGGCACTGGCCAGCGCCGGCGTACACACCCTCAACCAGGCGCCCACCGCGCTGGCGGTCGACCTGTCGGTGGAGGCGATGCGCGCCGGGGAGGAACGCGCTGAGGCACGGGCCTGGCGCCGCCGTGAACCGGCGCTCGCCGACCACGCCGAGCAGCCGGCGATCGACGTCCCTGAGCGCCCGGCGCCGCGGCCCCCGGGGCCGGTGGAACGCCACCTGACGCGCAGCGCCTTTGCGCAAGTCCTCGGCGCCGGCGTGATCGGCGCGGCAACCAGGAATCCCGATCTGGCCGGAACGGCCGCGGCGGTGACCGCGCCGAAGGCCACCCGCACCGCCCGCGAATCGTTCGCCGCGACCCTGGGCCGAGGTCTGGCCGATCGGCACGACACCGTGGTGCTGCGACCGGGCAGCCTGCGTGAGCTCGACCGCGTCGACACTGTGATCATCGACCCCCGGGTGCTCTGCGGGGAGGACCTGCGGGTGATGCACGTGCGCGGCGCCGACGACGACGAACTGCGCGCCGTGTGGGCACAGGCGCAGGCACGGCTGAGCGACCCCGAACTCCAGGCCGGATGGCATCCGATCGGCCCACGCCCCGGCGTGGAGGCATCGTTCCAGCCCGCGCTGCTGCCGCTGGCATCGGCGTTGGTGACCGAGGCCCGCCGTGCCGACGTCGAGGTGGTCTCGGTAGAGGCCGAGGTGCTCGGCGAGCTGCGGCCGATCTTCGACGAGATCCGGTCTCTGGACGGGGTGTCCATAGACCTGGCACTGCTGGCCGCGGTAGAGGCCTACCAGGCCGACGGTCACGACGTCGCGGTGCTGTCCTCGGTGGCCGTGGAAGCTCTGGCGGCCGCTGACGTGGCGCTGGGCGTGGCGCCGGACGGGGGCGCGCCGCCATGGTGCGCCGACGTGTTGCTGACCGACCTGGCTGCAGCCTGGCGCGTGCTGCACGCCTTGCCCGCCGCCCGCTCTGCCAGCCACCGTGGAGTCGAAATCTCCACGGGCGCAACTGCATTGGGCTCACTGCTGCTGCTGCCCGGCGTGCGCGGCAGCGGGCCGGGACCGGTGATCACCGGCGCGGCCGCGGGCGCAGTGTCGGGTTACTGGCTGGCGCGGCGTGCCGTGGACGCCGCAGTGCCGCGGCCGGCGCCGGCGCACGAATGGCATGCGATGTCGGTCGAGCAGGTCCGGGCGGCGCTGCCTGCGCCGGAGGCACCGGAGCCGGAACAAAGCCATGCGCCGCCCGCCGCTGCAGCTGCCCGTGCCGCCGTGGACTTGGCACGCCGCGGGGCGCAGAAGACCGCGCCACCCCGGTTGCTGCTGCAGTTCGCCCAGGCCGTGCGCAGCGAGCTGTCCGACCCGATCACCCCGGTGCTGGCGCTGGGGGCCGCGGCCAGCGCGGTGCTGGGCTCCCCCGTCGACGCGATTCTGGTCGGTTCGGTCCTGAGCGGCAATGCGATGCTGGCGGCCGCGCAGCGCCTCATCGCCGAGCGCCGGCTCCACGTCCTGCTGAACGAACAGGTGCCGCCGGCCCGCAAGGTGCTGCCCGACGGCAGCCATTGCGAGATTCCGGCTGAGGAACTGCGTCTGGGCGACGTGATCGAAGTGCACGCCCACGAGGTGGTACCCGCCGACGGCCGGTTGATCGAGGCGATCGACCTGGAGGTCGACGAATCCTCGCTGACCGGGGAGTCGCTGACGGTGGTCAAGCAGGTCGAGGCCACGCCAGGCGCCGATTTGGCCGAACGCGAATGCATGATCTACGCCGGGACCACCGTGGTGACCGGAACCGCGTTGGCGCTGGTGACCGCCGTCGGCGGCGACACCCACGGGCGACGGGCGGCCGACCTGGTGGCCGGCGAACAGTCGGCGGTCGGACTTCAGCATCAGCTGAGCCTGCTCACCAGTAAGGCGTGGCGGATCAGCCTGGCCGGCGGCGCCCTGGTGACCGGCCTGGGCACGGCCCGCCGGATCGGGCTGCGTCAGGCGGTGGCCAGCGGCATCGCTGTCAGCGTCGCAGCCATCCCCGAGGGGCTCCCCCTGGTGGCCACCCTGTCACAGCAGGCATCGGCCCGCCGGTTGACCAAAGCCGGGGTGCTGGTGCGTGTGCCGCGCTCGGTGGAGGCGCTTGGCCGGGTGGACGTGGTCTGCTTCGACAAGACCGGCACCTTGAGCCGGAACCGGTTGCGGGTGTCGCAGGTACACCCCGCGTCCGGTTTCAGCGACGAGGACGTGCTGCGGTTCGCGGCCAGCGCGGCCCCGGTGCCCAACGGAGCCCGCCAGGTGCACGCCACCGACACCGCCATCGTGGAGGGCGCCGCCAAGGCTGGCGTCGTCATCGGCGCATCCGAGGGGCCCGTCTCGCACCTGCCGTTCCGTTCCGGGCGCCCGTACTCGGCGTCGGTGCGGGGAACCGAACTGACCCTCAAGGGTGCGCCCGAGGTGGTGCTGGCCTGCACCGGGGCCGGTCCGGCGATCAAGAAGTCGGTCGCTGCCCTGGCCGCCGACGGCCTGCGGGTGATCGCGGTGGCCCGGCGTGAGCTGACCGCCGCCCAACGTGCGGCGCTGGGCGAGGATCCGGAGCCCGAGGAGATCGCCGAATACTGCCACGACGGACTGACCTTCGTCGGTCTGCTCGGACTGTCCGACACCCCGCGTGACGAGTCCGCCGAACTGCTCGCCGACCTGCGGCGCCGCCAGATCCCGGTGCGGCTCATCACCGGCGACCACCCGCTGACCGCCACGGCGATCGCCCGGGAAATGGGCCTGGAGGTAGCCGACGATCAGGTGATCAGCGGGGCCCAGTGGGATGCGCTGTCCCGCAAAGGCCAGGAACAGGCGGTCAACGAGCGTGTCGTGTTCGCCCGGATGTCTCCGGAGAACAAGGTGCAGATCGTCCAGACGCTGGAGCGCGCCGGCAAGGTGTCGGCGATGGTCGGCGACGGCGCCAACGACGCCGCGGCGATCCGAGCCGCCACCGTCGGGATCGCGGTGGTGGCGCACGGCAGCGAGTCGGCCAGCACCGCTGCCGATGTGGTTCTGCTCGATGAGCGGATTGACACCCTGCTGGACGCGCTGGACGAGGGCCGCGAGCTGTGGCAGCGGGTCCAGGCCGCGGTGGCGGTGCTGCTGGGCGGGAACGCCGGCGAGGTGGCGTTCGCGATCATCGGCAGTGCGTTGACCGGTCGGTCACCGCTCAACGCCCGCCAGCTGCTGCTGGTCAACATGCTGACCGACGCCCTTCCGGCCACCGCACTGGCGGTCAGCTCGCTCAACGAACAGGCCGCCCACGGCGGACACGGCCCCGACGAGCGCGCGCTGTGGCGCACGGTGGCGGTGCGCGGCGTGACGACAGCATCTGCCGCGGTGGCCGCGTGGGGACTGGCCTCGGTCACCGGGCGTCCGCAGCGGGCTTCCACGGTGGCGCTGGTGTCGCTGGTGGCCACCCAGTTGGGGCAGACGTTGCTGGACTCGCGTGATCCCCTGGTGGTGGCGACCGCTGTCGGCTCGCTCGGGGTGATGGGGACGCTGATCACCATCCCGGGTATCAGTCAGCTGCTGGGCTGTACCCCGATCGGCCCGTTGGGCTGGTCGCAGGCACTGGGCACCGCGACAGTCGCCACCTTCGGGGCAGCCGTGGTGCCCCGGCTGCTGTCGGGCGTGCAGGACAACGCCGCCAAGCCCCGGGAGTTCATCGTTCCCGGACCGCGGCAGCCCGACCACCCGCAACCGGCCAACGGTCAGGCGGCGCCGCGACTGCGGCTTGTGCACAATGAGGACACTGACTCCCGCCGCGCGCCGGTCGCGGCCCGATCATCCGGCGATACGTCGCCCCCAGGAGGTTCATGATGGCGGACACGCCGCGGCGCAGCGCATCGCAGAGCGAGGCAGTTGCCCGTATTCGCGAGGCGGAGGGGTTCGCCGTCGACTTGCCGGTGATCGGCAAGGTGGCTGTGCCGCGGCCGGAGCAGTTGGCCTACTACGGCGGGCTGGCCCTGCTGGCCGCTTTCGAGATCATCGACTGGCCGGTGGCCGTGGCGGTGGCTGCCGGCCACATCCTGGCCAGCAACCACCGCAGCGAGGTGCTCGAACAGATCGGCGAGGCCCTGGAAGAGGCCTGACGCCGCGGCCGACGCGTGAGCGCGGCTCAGTCGTTGACCGTCAGCACGCCGACGCGCCACAGGAATGCGTACATCTGGTGCAGCGGACCGCTGAGCAGCCGAGTGGTCACGTCGACCACCGGGTCCGATGCGGGCGCGGCGGGACGGCGGTCCAGCTTCTTGGCCATGCTGACAGCAGGCGAAGCCGGAGCCGTGATGTCGGTGTAAGCGATTGCAACCATGATGGCCTCCTTGTCGCGTAACGGCGCTACGCGCTCAGCTGGAGGCCGGTAGGGGCTCAGCTGGAGGCGGTATGCGACCGTTCGGCTGGGGACGGAACAGACGTCAGATATCGGCTCGGACTATCACCGGAACTCATTCGTCCCTCACCTCCTCTCGGTCGCGGGCGCGCACCAGCGCGCCGGATTCACCGCATGCTCAGGGAGGCTGCTCCGACTACTGTCGGGAGACCGCACCCCTCTCGTCAGAGCTTTGGCACTGCACGGCGTGTCCCATTCGGGAAGCCACTTGGGCTCAACCCTTAAGCCGGGAGGAGCTGTCCTGACCCGGGGCGTCTTTCGACGTTCGGGGTCAGTGGCCTGTGTCCGTGCAGACGCCTCACCTAGCGAGGTGCTTGCACTGTCCATAGTGCACGACGCACCAGGCTCGGTCAACTCGACATCGGCGTGTCTCGGCACACCGTTGCCCAACCGACACCCCGGCGTTGCACCTGCGGTATTCCGGGTGCCCCACCGGTCGCTATTGCGGGTCGCCCCACGCCGTTTCAGCTTGGCAGGCGCACCGGTTCGAGGGCGTAGCGGCCGGGGGTGCGCAACGATGCGAGCGTCCCGAGCAGCATCATCAGCGCAGCGGCGGTGAAGACCACACCCAGCCCGGTGTGGACCGGTCCGGAGATCAACTGCGGGAAGAAGCTCTGGCCCGTCAGGGTGGCGGCGTCGACGCCGGGCTGCCCCAGCGCTCCGGACGGCCCCAGCAGTTCGGCGATCGGGTTGTAGCCCAAAAACGCCGCGAACAGGCTGCCCACCGGCGGGGTGTCGGCCAGCTGCTCGGCGACACCCGCGGGCACCCCCTGCTGCTGGAGCCCGGCATTCAGAGCCGCCGGCAGCGTATTGGCCAAGCCGACCACCATCAGCGAGAAGAAGATCCCGATCGACAGCGACGTGCCGGCGTTGAAGAAGGTTGCCCGCACACCTGAGGCTGCGCCACGCTGAGCGGCCGGCACGCTGGACATGATGACGGCGCTGTTGGGCGCGGTGAAGATCCCGCCGCCCAGCCCGTTGAGGAACACCAGCGCCGCGAACACCCGGTAGTCGAAGTCCACCGGAAGCAGCACCAGCCCCACGAACGTGGCCATCATCAGCACCATGCCGCCGACGGTGAACGGACGGGCACCACGGCGGTCCGCCAGCGAACCGGCCACCGGACCGGCCAGCAGGAACCCGACGGTCATCGGCAGCAGATAGATGCCCGACCACAACGGGGTCGATTCATAGCTGTAGCCGTGCAGCGGTAGCCAGATGCCCTGCAGCCAGATGATCAGCATGAACTGCAGGCCGCCGCGACCGATCGCCGCCAACAGCCCGGCCGCGTTGGCCATGCCGAACGCCGGAACGGCGAACAGGCGTACGTCGAGCAGGGGCGCGGCAACCCGAAGCTCGATGACACAGAAGAGCACCAGCAGCGCCACGCCCACTACCAGCGCACCCAGTACGACGGGACTCGTCCAACTGGTCGGCGCAGACCCGTGCGGCTGAATGCTGTAGGTGATGGCCGTCAGCACCACCGTCAGCCCCAGTCCCAGCGTCACGGTGCCCGCCCAGTCCAACTTCGCCCGCGCCGTCTCACCGAGCTCGTGCAGGGAACGCATCGACCAGACGGTGCCCAGCACGCCGATCGGCACCCCCACCCAGAACACCGCACGCCAGTCCCATTCGGAGAGGACGCCGCCGATCAGCAGACCGACGAAGGAGCCGGTGACCGCGGCCACCTGGTTGACCCCCAGGGCCATGCCGCGCTGATTGGCCGGGAACGCGTCGGTGATGATCGCCGACGACGACGCCATCAGCATCGCCCCGCCGATGCCCTGCACCACCCGCCACCCGATCAGCCACTGGGCGCCGCGGCCCATGTCGAAGGGGTCGATCGACAGCGCTATCGCCGCGGCGGTGAAGACCACGAAACCCAGGTTGTAGATCCGCACCCGGCCGAACATGTCGCCGAGCCGGCCGAAGAACACCACCAGCACCGCCGAAGCCAGCAGATAGCCCATCAGCATCCACAGCAGATAGCTGACGTTCGCCGGTTCCAGCGGGTTCAGGCCGATCCCGCGGAAGATGGCCGGCATCGAGATCAGCACGATCGAGCCGTTGATGGTGGCCAGCAGTACGCCCAATGTGGTGTTGGACAGCGCGATCCACTTGTATCGGGGGTGATCGCGGTCCAAGCGCAGGCGGCGACCGGCGGTGGCATCTTCGGCGCCGGCGCCCGGGTCCCCGGCGCCGAGGCCCTCCCGCTCGATCTGCGCCGTCATGAGTCTCCCAGCTCCCTATTCCCTGGGCGCATATATTAGCTAAGCAAATGATCAGTTGCCTAATCCCCGGCCGGCTTCCTCGCTCAGCACCCAGCACAGCGTCTTACGCCGGCTGCCCGGCTGCGATAGCGTGGCAGGTGCACGGATCGCAGTGCACACACCACACAACCGCGGGAGCGCAACCGGTGCGCTGAGAGGACGGCCCGAGCCGTCGACCGTACGAACCTGACCGGGTAATTCCGGCAAGGGAGAGGAAGATCATGACTGATGTCGCAGTCCAGCCGCAGGTGACCACCGGGCCCATCCCCTACAGCGAGAAGGTCTACCGGGAGATCGAAGCCCCCGGCGGCGTAGTCATGAAGGTGCCGTTTCGGCGGATCAACCTGACCACCGGTGAGCATTTCGACGTCTACGACACCTCGGGGCCCTACACCGACGCTCATGCCGACATCGACCTGCACCGAGGCCTGCCCCCGCGCCCGGGTGTGGTGCGGAATCGGGGCACCCAGCTGCAGCGCGCCCAAGCCGGCGAGATCACCGCTGAGATGGCCTTCATCGCCGCCCGCGAGGGCTTTCCCGCCGAGATGGTTCGCGACGAGGTGGCCCGCGGGCGGGCGGTGATCCCGGCCAACCACAACCACCCCGAGCTGGAGCCGATGATCATCGGCAAGGCGTTCAAGGTGAAGATCAACGCCAACATCGGCAATTCGGCGGTCACCAGCTCGATCGCCGAAGAGGTGGACAAGCTGGTGTGGGCGACCCGCTGGGGCGCCGACAACGTCATGGACCTGTCCACCGGAAAGGACATCCACGAGACCCGCGAGTGGATTTTGCGCAACTCGCCGGTGCCGATCGGGACCGTGCCGATCTACCAGGCCTTGGAGAAGGTCAACGGCGACCCGACCAAACTGACCTGGGAGCTGTACCGCGACACCGTGATCGAGCAGTGCGAACAGGGCGTGGACTACATGACCGTGCACGCCGGGGTACTGCTGCGCTATGTACCACTGACCGCCAAGCGGGTCACCGGGATCGTGTCGCGCGGCGGTTCGATCATGGCGGCGTGGTGCCTGTCGCGGCATCAGGAGTCGTTCCTGTACACCCACTTCGAGGAACTGGCCGACATTCTGGCCAGCTACGACGTGACGTTCTCCCTCGGCGACGGGCTGCGGCCCGGTTCGATTGCCGACGCCAACGACGAAGCCCAGTTCGCCGAGCTGCGCACCCTGGGTGAGCTGACCAAGATCGCCAAATCCCGCGGCGCACAGGTGATGATCGAGGGCCCGGGCCACGTCCCGATGCACAAGATCGTCGAGAACGTCCGGCTGGAAGAGGAATGGTGCGACGAGGCGCCGTTCTACACGCTGGGACCGCTGGCCACCGACATCGCACCGGCCTACGACCACATCACCTCGGCGATCGGCGCCGCCATCATCGCCCAGGCCGGCACCGCGATGCTGTGCTACGTCACCCCCAAGGAGCACCTGGGCCTGCCCGACCGCAAGGACGTCAAGGACGGGGTGATCGCCTACAAGATCGCCGCGCACGCCGCCGACCTGGCCAAGGGACACCCGCACGCCCAGGAGCGTGACAACGCACTGTCGAAGGCGCGCTTCGAGTTCCGGTGGTATGACCAGTTCGCACTGTCCCTGGACCCCGACACCGCACGCGAGTACCACGACGAGACCCTGCCCGCCGAGCCGGCAAAGTCCGCACACTTCTGCTCGATGTGCGGCCCGAAGTTCTGCTCCATGCGCATCAGCCAGGATGTCCGCGACTACGCCAGCGAGCACGGGCTGGAGTCTCAGGAGGACATCGACGCCGCCATCCAGCAGGGCATGGCCGAGAAGTCAGCCGAGTTCGCCGACCACGGCAACCGGGTGTACCTGCCCATCTCCTCCTAGTGGGGTTTTTGCCGCTGGCCCCGCCCGGGGCCACACCGGTGCGCATCCTCACCGTGGCCGGATCGGATTCCGGCGGCGGAGCCGGCATACAGGCCGACATGCGTACCTGTGCGCTGCTCGGGGTTCACGCCTGCGTCGCGGTGTCCGCGGTGACCGTCCAAAACACCGTGGGAGTCAAAAGCTTTCATGAGGTGCCGCCGGACACCGTCGCCGCCCAGATCGCCGCGGTGGTGCCCGACATCGGAATCCAGGCCGCCAAGACCGGCATGCTGGCCTCCGCGCCGATCATCACCGCGGTGGCCGACACCTGGCGGGAACTGGGCATGACGGTCCCCCTGGTGGTCGATCCGGTGTCGGCGTCCATGCACGGCGATGCACTGCTGGCCGAATCGGCATTGGATGCGCTGCGCGACAAGCTTTTTCCCTTGGCAACTCTGGTCACTCCCAACCTGCACGAGGTGCGGCTGCTGGTCGGCATCGAGGTAGTGGACGCCGCCTCCCAACGTGCGGCAGCACGCGCGCTGCATGCGCTGGGGCCGCAGTGGGCACTGGTCAAAGGGGGGCATCTGCCGTCGGCGCAGCACAGCCCGGACCTGCTCTATGACGGCACCGATTTCCTGGAGTTCCCCGGCCCACGGGTGGCCACCGCCGACGACCACGGTGCCGGCGACACGCTGGCAGCGGCCGCAGCGGCCGCGCTGGCCCATGGGTTCGGCGTTGTCGACGCGGTGGCGTTCGCCAAACGCTGGGTGACCGAGTGCCTGCGCGCCGCATACCCGCTGGGCCGCGGGCACGGCCCCGTCTCACCGTTGTTCCGCCTGGGGCTCCACGGCTCATGAGCTGCGAAGAACTGCCGGAACTGGCCGGGGTCGCCCATCACCCGGCCGGCACACCCACCGGCGTGGTGGCGCTGACCCACGGCGCCGGGGGCGACCGGGATTCACCGATGCTGCAGCGGCTGTGCGACGAATGGTCTCGCCGCGGATTCCTGGCGATCCGCTACAACCTGCCGTTCCGGCGACGCCGCCCCAAAGGCCCTCCGTCGGGGTCGGGTGCCGGGGATCGAGACGGTATCACCGAGGCGATCGGATACGCCCGTGCCCTGGCCGACGGTCCGCTGATCGTCGGCGGTCATTCCTACGGCGGCCGGCAGACCTCGATGGTGGTGGCCGCCGGCGACGCACGCGTCGACCTGCTGACGCTGTTCTCCTATCCGCTACACCCACCGGGAAAGCCGGAGCGCACCCGCACCGAGCATCTGCCCGAGATCGGCGTACCGACGGTGTTCACGCACGGCAGCTCCGACAGCTTCGGCACCTGCGCGGAGATCCGCGCCGCCGCCGCGCTCATGCCCGCGCCGCACGACGTCGTCGAGATCACCGGCGCCCGCCACGATCTGGCATCCAAGACCCTGGACGTCCCGGCGCTGGCGGTCGACGCGGCGCTGCGACTGCTGGGCGAAACCCGCTGATCAGGGCAGCGTGACGACGCTGGCCGCGTAGCTCAGACCCGATCCGTATCCCAGCAGCAGGGCCAGGTCGCCGGACTTGGCGAGGCCACCGGCCAGCAGCTGCTCCATCGCCAGCGGGATGGATGCCGCCGAGGTGTTGCCGCTGTTCTCGATGTCGTTGGCGACAACCACGTCGGGACGAAGCTCAAGGCTCTTGGCGATCAGCGCGTTGATCCGGGAGTTGGCCTGGTGGGGAATGAAGACATCGATGTCGTGGGCCTGCAGTCCGGCCGCCGCAATGGCGCGCTGCCCCACCCCGCTCATCTCGTAGGCCGCCCAGCGGAATACCGCATTGCCGTCCATGCGCAGGTACGGCCGGGGACCGTGCGGCTGCTCGGTGTAGCTGATCCAGTCGATGTCCTGGCGAATCGCTTCGCAGTTCTCGCCATCGCTGCCCCAGACCGTCGGTCCGATGCCATTACCCGTCGTCTCGCCGACCACGACCGCACCGGCGCCATCCCCGAAGATGAAGCAGTTCGAGCGATCGTCCATGTCGATGGTCCGGGAAAGCACCTCAGAGCCGATGACCACAGCGGTGTCGATAGTGCGGCCGCGCAACAGATCCGCTGCCACCCCGAGGGCATATCCGAACCCCGCACAGCCGGTGGCCACGTCGAAGGCGGGGACGCCTTTCGCGCCCAGGGCGACTGCGACCGCGGGCGCACACGACGGCGTCTGCCGGAAGTTGGTACTGGTCGCCACGATCACCGCGCCGACCCCGGACCCGTCGACACCGGCCTGAGACAGCGCCCCGCGGCCGGCCTCGACGGCCAGGCTCAGCGTCGTGTCGGTGTCCCCGGCGAAGCGGCGCGTCTTGATCCCGGTCCGGGAATAGACCCATTCGTCGGAGGAGTCGATACGCGCGCATATCTCGTCATTGGTGACCACCCGGGCCGGGCGAGCAGCCCCGACGCCGAGCAGACCGATCGATCTGGATGCCGCAGGGTGGCGAATTTCGCTCAACAGGACGTCTCTCGGTGGTAGGCAACAGCTGAATCAAGCGCCTAACCATAACGGCCCTTACAGGCCGTCACGTCCACCGGTACGCCGCCGGCAGCGGTACACGCCCGTGCCCCGCCTTAGCACCGCATCGCGGCCACCGGGGGTCGGCCACCGTAATTTTCATGAGTATGGAGCAGTTCGACGTCGTCATCGTGGGTGCGGGCTTCGGAGGATGGTTGTGGCCTGCCCGCTGGGACTCCGAGCACAGCGCTGGCTGGTGGACGGGCGCAAGGCCAAGATCGACACACTGGTGCTGGCCACCGGTTTCGACATGTGGGAGGCCAACTTCCCGGCCATCGAGATCGTCGGGCGCGGCGGCCGCAACCTCGGAAAGTGCTGGCGCGAGACCCGTTTCCAGGCCTACCAGGGCGTGTCCATTCCGGCCTTCCCGAACTTCCTGAGCCTGGCCAGCCCGTATGCGTTCTGCGGCTTGTCGTTCTTCAACACCATGGAGTACCAGATGCGCCACATCGGCCGGTTGTTCGGCGAGCTGCCCAGCGGCGAAGCGACCTTGCTGCGGCCCACCACGGTGCGCAACGCGGTGCGCGACGGCTCCCACTTTCCGCTGGAGGACTACGAAATCGCCTGGTCCACCGGGCGGTTCAGCGAGGCTCGACGCAGGAGAGGCGAAGCTGGAACCGCCTCATAGGCCGGGCGGTTCAGCGAGGCTCGACGCAGGAGAGGCGAAGCTGGAACCGCCTCATAGGCCGGGCGAGTTCGCCGATCCGCGTCAGCTGATCCCGTCGAACACGATGGACTCCATCAGTCTGCGCAGGCAGGCCTGCGCGTAACCCGGTCCTCCGGCGAGGAATCCGGGACCGGGAATCTCGCCGCCTCGGGCCACCCGGCTCAAGTCGTCCACGAGTGCTGCCAGCGCGTGCACCAGGAACTTCGCGTGCTTGCGATCCAGCTCCGGCCGGATCGTCATGAGCGGCCGGGTCCAGGTTTCGATGAACGCTCGTTCGGAAGCGCGCAACAGTTCGCGCTCGGCGGGCGCCAGGTTGACCCGCTCGGTGTCATAGACCGACGCCAACTCGGGGTTGGCGAATACCGTGGCCACGTAGGCCTCGATCAACCGGCGCAGCGCCTCGTCCGGCTCGGCGAAGACACCGGCGATGGCCGACATCTCCCCGGCGATCCGGTCCACTGCGCGCTGCAGCCCGGTGGTCAAAATATCGCTCTTGCTGGAGAAGTAGCGGTAGACGCCGGACGCCGGCACGCCGACGGCGTCGGCGATCTCGGTCACGCCGGTCTCGGCATATCCCTGCTTGCCGAACAGCAGCACCGCCGAGTGCAGCAGCGCCTCGTAGGGGCCGGCGTCCGGGGTGAAGATGCGCCACACCGAGGGCCGGCTGACCACGATCTCGTCGGCTCGCGGCAGTTGCGCGGCGACCACGGATCGCGACGCGGCGATGAGCAGCGGCTTGATCTCGTCGTCCGGCAGTTGCAGCCGGTGCCCGATAATGCTGCGGGTGACGCTGACCAGCGCCACCGTCAGCGTCCACTGCTCCAGTGTGTTCAGTTCGGGACGCAGTACGGCGATCGGCCGTTTCAGGCGAGCACCGACCGTCTGCATCTGTGCCATGAGCTTGGTGTAGTCGTCGGACTGCAGATAGCGGGCCTGCCACCGGAACAGTCCGCTGGCCTCGCGGTTGATGATCGATGACGTGATGAGCCCGTCGATGATCCGGTCCAGCACGGCCGAGGGGTCGTCGTGCACCTCGCCATCGGACACCTCATCGACAAACGCCGTGGAATCCACCAACTGCTGGCCGAGCGAGCCGACGACGACCGCGAACATCTCGTACTTGCTGGGGTAGTGCCGGTAGAGCGCCGGCGCTGAGATCCCGACCTTGGAAGCGATCGCCTCCATGCTGGTGGCGTGGTAGCCCTGCGCGCTGAAGGTCTCCGCGGCAGCACGCGTGATCTGGGCCTTGCGATCTTTGGGGCGCCGCTTTATTCGGGCGCCATTACGGGCGACAGGGTCGTTCGTGGCACCTAGCGAGGTCACCACCCCCCGATCAACTCAGGTCAGCGTTGTCATGTGCACAGCATTATTAACACAGCCGGGTTAACGGCCTACAGCGGCCTCGGCGTTGAGTCCGCTTGTTCCTACGGCCCCATTGGCGCCCGCTGACGTTTGTCGCGGGCCGGGACCCCGTTGGGTCCGCCGATGGACTGCGCATAGTGTGCCACTGCGAACGCCGCTGCGGCGCCGGTTAGCTCCAACACGCCGCGATCGATGTGCTCGACGGTGTCCCCGGGACCGCGGTAGTTCGGGTCGAACGCCGCACCCGCCGTTCCGCCCCACAACCGGGCCTGCGCGGCGGTCTTGAGCCCAGACGCCCCGGTGGTGATCCCCCCGACCGGCACCCCGGCGAAGACGAACGGGCTGTAGTCGGTGTCACTGGACAGCGGCATATCGGCGGGCCGCACCCCGGCCAGATTGAGGTAGCCGGCCAGCGTGCGCTCGATTCCGGCCGAACCCAGCGGCACATCGGACGCGGCGATGTCGCGGCCCGGCAGCGCCGACTGGTCGCCGTCGTAGGTGAAGTACCCGGGGTTGGGCGACGCCAGCATGTCGAAGTCGAGGTAGAGCGCGATGTCGTTGAGCTCATCACGATCAAGCCCGAACACGTAGTCGCTGGAACCCCCAAGCCCTTGTTCGGCAGCACCCCAGAACGCGAACCGGACTGCGTTGGCCACCTCCGGTTGCGGCCCCAGCTGTAACGCCGTCTCCAACACTGCGGCCACGCCCGTACCGTTGTTGTTGATTCCCGGCCCGCCCCGTGCACCGTCGAGGTGCGCGCCCACCATCACCACGTCACGCTCGGAGCCGGTCTTCGTCTGCGCCAGGACATTCCGCGAGGTGGTCTTGACGGTTTCGCCGTCCAGCACCAGCTTCACCCGGCCGGTCGTGCGGCGCAACGCACCGTCCGCGTCGCGCCCGGCCACCGCGACCGGCATCCTGAGTTGGTCGTAGTAGTCGGGCGGAAACAATCCGGCGGGCGCTCCGGCGCGACTCGGCGGGCTCACCACCACCAGGGCCGCAGCTCCCCGTTGCGCTGCCGCATCCTGCTTGGCCACCACCGAACAGTCGGCATCGCCGACCACCGCGACCGCCCCGCGGGGCATGTCCGGCGGGTAGTCGGCGGCGGCGCAGCCCGACGGTCGCGCCGGCCGGATCACCGGGCCGCTGACCCCGCCGGCCGGCGTGCGCACCAGCAGCGACGCCTGGTCGACCGGATAGCCGATGCCGCCGACAGTCAGCGAGGGCCTGCCCGGCGAGGTGGTGTCCAACCTGGTCAGCTCCGGGGTGGTCACCTCGAAACCCCTGTCGCGCAGGGCATTGGCAACGTAGTCGGCGCTGGCGTCGAAGCCCGGCGTTCCGTCGGCCCGGTTCCCCTGGTGCCCGTCGGCGATCTCCTGCAGTCGCTGCAGGTGCACGAGCATGGCCGCCACGGTGACCTGTTCGGCGAGCCGGTCGGGCAGCAGCGGTTGGGCCGGCTCCGGCGAGCAGCCCGCCAGCACGCCGACGGCGACCAGCAGGACTCCCGCCGGGCGGATCATGGCTGGGTCAGAATGTGGCGGGTGCGGTCGTCGCGCACCGGAACTCCGTTGCGGCCACTGAGATCCTGCGCGTACAGCCCGATCGAGTAGGGCACACCGCGGCCATTGAGGGCCAGTTCGTCGCGGTCGATGTTGTCGATGTTGTCGCCCTTTTGGTGATAGTTCGGATCGAAGGGCTCGTCGGCGGTGCCGCCCCACAGCTCCGCTTCCTCAGCCGACTTCTTGGCCTCTGCGCCGGAGAACAGCCCGCCGGACGGAATACCGGCCTGGGTGAAGCCGTCATAGTCCGACCGGCCGTCGAACGAAGTGTCCTGCGGCTCTTTGCCGGCGGACTTGAGGTAGGCGGCCAGCGTCCGCTCGATACCGGCCGAACCTTCGGGCACCACGGGCTGACCCCGCTTGTCCAACGGCAGCGATTGGTCGCCGTCGTAGGTGAAATAGCCCGGATTCGGCGAACCCAGCATGTCGAAGTTCAGATACAGCGCGATGTCTTTGAGCTGCTCGACGTCGAGCGACTGGACGTACTTGCGCGATCCGATCAGGCCGAGCTCCTCGGCACCCCAGAAGCCGAACCGCACGGCGTTGTGCACGTCCGGCGAATGTCCCAGCTGCAGAGCGGTTTCCAGCACTGCGGCGACACCCGATCCGTTGTCGTTGATGCCCGGCCCCTCCGGAACGCTGTCCAGGTGCGCCCCGGCCATGACGACGTTGTCGGTGGCTCCGGTCTTGGTCTGGGCAATCACGTTGCGGGCCGGGATGTTGTCGGTGTGCGCGTCGAGTTTGACCGTCATGGGACCGTGTCCGGCGCGCAACATCGCTCCGTCAGCTTTCGTCACGCTCACCACCGGAACCTTGACCTCGGTCTGCTCGCCGAGCGTGCCGCCCATCTTGGGTTCGTCGACGCTGTCGGCAACCACCATCGCCACCGCGCCCAGTTCGACGGCCACGGCCATCTTCTCCTTGAACGGGCAGGTGCCGCGGTCTACCAGTACGACGGCGTTCTTGACCGCCAGCCCCTCATAGTCTTCGGCGCTGCAGCCCGGACTGTCGTCAGCCGGAGCGGCCACCAGCGGGCCGGTGACTCCCTCGGGCGGGGTGCCCAGGCTGTACATCAGGGCACGGGCCTCGACGGTCTTGCCGCCGAGCTGCACCGACCCGGGCTCGGATTTGAACACCCGGGCGACGAACTCCGGAGTCTGCACATCGAAGCCGTGCTCCCGCAGGCTGCCCGCCACGTATTCGACGCTGGCTTCGTAGCCAGGGGTGCCGACGGCGCGGGTGCCGTTGTTGGCATCGGCGATCTCCTGCAGCTTCTGCAGGTGGGCCATCATCGCGTCCACGGCGACCTTGTCGCGCAGGCCGTTGGCGAACTCCGCCGCCGCGGCGGGATCGGCTGCGTGCTCGACCCCGTCGGTGGTGCGGCTGCAGCCGGCGCCGAACAGTGCACTGACCAGCACGACGCTCAGGGCGGGGATCAACTTCGACTTGTACTCCACCGTGCCCACGTTAGTGGGTGCACATGGGGTATGGACTCAGGCCCGGCCGCCGCAGTGCACGGCGACCAACTCGGCGACCGCGGCCATCCCGGCGGCGTTGGGATGAAACGGCCACGGCCGCCACGGCAGCGGCAGTCCGGCGCCCACCGTCCATGGGCGCGCCGACCACGGATGGTGCTTGCGGCTGGCATGGCCGGCCCGGACGATCTCACAGCCGGTCGCGGCCGCCGCCACAGCGGTGTGGCGTTCCAGCGTGGTGGCGATGTGCCGGGCCAGGTCCACGACGCCGGCCGGCAGCCGGCCGGCCCGGAGCCCGGCCGGTGGCAGCAGAGTCAGGTAGTCGACGAAGATCACCCGCGCGTGCGGCGCCCGGTCCCGCACGGCTGCGCCCACCGCTCGCAGCGCCGCTTCGACCTCGCCCAGCGCCCGCTCGCGCTGCTGCGGATCGAGCAGGTTCGCGACAGCGGGCAGCCACTGCAATGCCACCGGCAACGTTGCAGCCATCAGCAGCGGCACATAGCCGACGTCGTTGCCGCCGATGGTGACGGTGACCAAAGATTCCGAACCGTCGAGGGCGTCGATCTGCGGTGGCGCGCCGTGTTGGCGCTCGCCGAGCAGATGGGCCGTGGTGGCGCCGGAGAACGTGACGTCGACCAGATCGAGGTTCAACGCCCGGGCGACCAGGTGCGGGTAGTTGCGCGCGGAGCGGCCCGAGGCCCGGGGCGCCCCGATGGCGCGGGGACGGATTCCGGGACCTGCCGCCATCGAACTTCCCAGGGCAACATAGCGGTTCACGCCCGCCGGCCTGCCCGGACGCGGCCGGTCGGCCTCATAGGGCCGGGCTCGACGCCTGTGCCCAGAACCGCTTGGGGATGCGGCCGGCGCGGCGCGCCAGATACCCGGCGGTGACGGCGGCCGCCATGGCCGCGGCCATCGCCGGCGGGTCGGCCGCCCTGGTCACCGCGGTGGCCAGCAACACCGCGTCGCACCCAAGCTCCATGGCCAGTGCCGCATCACTGGCCGTGCCGATTCCGGCGTCGAGCACCACGGGCACCCCGGCCGCCGCGACGATCATCTCGATGCTGTGCGGGTTGGCGATGCCCAGGCCGGTGCCGATCGGCGAGCCCAGCGGCATCACGGCCGCGCATCCGGCGTCCTCGAGCCGGCGGGCCAGCACCGGGTCGTCATTGGTGTAGGGCAGAACGACAAACCCGTCGTCGACCAATTGCTCTGCAGCACGAACCAGTTCGATGCCGTCGGGCAGTAGCGTGCGCTCGTCGCCGATGACCTCCAGCTTGACCCATTCGGTGCCGAGGGCCTCACGCGCCAGCTGGGCGGTCAGCACCGCCTCGGCGGCACTGCGGCAGCCGGCGGTGTTGGGCAGCGGCGTGATTCCCAGCCGGTTCAGCAGATCCAGCATGCCGGTTCCGCCTTCGGCGTCGACGCGGCGCATCGCGACGGTGGTCAGCTCCGTACCGGACGCCACCAGCGCCTCTTCCAGGGCGGTAAGACTCTGCGCCCCACCGGTTCCCATGATGAGCCGAGAGCTGAACTCCCGGCCGGCGATAGTCAGCTTCGAGGCGTCAACCACCTTGCACCGCCGTCACCACATCGAGCCGGGCACCGTCGGACAGCGGGGTGGACCATCGCGACTTCGGCAGCACCGCCTCATCGACCGCCACCGCGATCCCGCGGTCGGGATACCCCATCGAAGCCAGCAGCGCCGCGACCGTGGTCTGCTCGGCCACTTCCACCGCCTTCTGATTGACATTGACGATCATGCGCCGCTCCTCCTCATCGCTTCGCTCTGCATCGTCGGCGCCGCGGATGATCATTGCTGCACTCCCACTGGAAGTAATTCGGACACAACCTGTTCAGCGGTCCACGGTGCCAGCAGGAACCCGTTGCGGCCATGTCCGGCCGCCACCACCGTCCGCGCATCGAGCCGGTGCACCAGCGGCAGGTTGTCCGGGGTCATCGGTCGCAGGCCCGCGGCGCACTCGGCCAGCTCGTACTCCCCCAGCGCCGGGACCAGCGCGCAGGCATCGTCGAGCAGGTCGCGGACCCCGGAGACCGCGGGCGCGGTGTCCCGGCCGTGTTCGTACTGGGTGGCGCCCACCACCACGCCGTCCGGGCGCGGCACCAGGTAGACCGCGCGGCCGTGTACCCGGGCGCGGATCACCCGCCGCGGCGGGGGCAGGCAGCCCTTGCGCCAGCGCAGCCGCAACACCTCCCCCTTGACCGGCCGGATCGGCAGACCGGGCCACAGCGCCGGGGCGTCGATCCCGTTGGCGATCACCACAGCGTCATCGGCGGCCACCTCGGCCAAGTCATGCACCGGCGGAGCCCAGCACACCCCGAGTTCCGCACAGGCGCCGACCAGCGCGCCCACCACCGCGCGGTTGTCGACCGCCAGCTCGGTGGGGGCGCGGAATCCGTGCCGAATGCCGCCGGCCAGCAGCGGTTCGACGTCGCGGGCCGCAGACTCCCAGAACACCGGGTGGCCCTGCGCGGACAACCAATCGGCGACCCTGCGCAGGTCGGCCACGTCGGCGCGGTCGGCGGCCACCACCAGCGACTCGCGTGCGGTGACCAGCTCAACGGGCAGCCCGTCGAGGAAGTCGTGCCACAGCTCCAGGGAGCGCAGGCCAAGCCGCAGCTGCTGCTCCTCGCCCGGCCAGCCCTCGCTGTGCGGGGCCAACATGCCACCGGCCACCCAGGACGCGCCGAACTCGGCGGTGCGGTGCACCCGCACCGTCCACCCGGCACGGGCAGCCTGCCGCGCCACCGACAGCCCGATGACGCCGCCGCCGATCACGGCCAGCGAACCGAGCGAGGGTGCGGGCATGCGCTGCTCCCTTCCACCTGCTCGCGTGTCAACACACCAAGCTAGCCGCTAGCGTCGCGGTGTGCATAAACGCTCCGACCGTCCGTCCCGCCTCGATCGGCTTGCCCAGGCCCGGCTCTACCTGTGCACCGATGCCCGCCGGGAACGCGGCGACCTGGCCGAGTTCGCCGACGCCGCACTGGCCGGTGGCGTGGACATCATCCAGCTGCGGGACAAGGGTTCGGCGGGCGAGCAGCGGTTCGGCCCGCTGGAGGCGCGGGGCGAATTGGCGGCGTGCGAGATCCTGGCCGACGCCGCACGCCGGCACGGGGCTCTGCTGGCGGTCAACGACCGCGCCGACATCGCCCGCGCCGCGGGTGCCGACGTCCTGCACCTGGGCCAGGACGATCTGCCCCTGCCAGACGCCCGCGAGATCGTCGGACCCGACGTGCTGATCGGGCGCTCCACCCACGACCGCGACCAGGTCGGCACGGCGCTGGTCGAGGCGGTCGACTACTACTGCACCGGGCCGTGCTGGCCCACCCCGACCAAGCCGGGCCGCTCCGCACCGGGACTGGAGCTGGTGCGCTTCGCCGCGGACCGCCACGACCCCAAGCCGTGGTTCGCCATCGGCGGGATCGACCTCGACCGGCTCGGCGAGGTGGTCGCGGCCGGGGCCAGCCGGGTGGTGGTGGTGCGGGCGATCACCGCCGCCGAGGATCCGCGCGCGGCCGCTGCCGCCCTGCGGGCGGGGTTGGCAGACACTCGATGATCCCGGCGCCGCCGAACGTGCACTGAGACCGAGATTTCCCCGCATTTCTCGCCCTGAGTGCACGTTCGCCGCGGCCGGGCGGCGGCCGCCAGCTCAATACCCGCGCAACAACTCCCAGCTGGCGGCGAAACCCGGGTGCAACGGCATCCCGGCGACCTCATGTTCATCCACCCAACGCAGTTCGGTGCTCTCGCCGTTGGGCACCACCGGGAGCAGTTCGTCGGCGTCGGCGACCACGGTGGTGTAGGTCCAGCTGGTTCCGCTGGCCGATGCGGTCACCACCGCGGCCCGCACCACGATCCGATCCGCGGGCAGGCCGGCCTCTTCCTGCGCCTCGCGGATGGCGGCCTCTTCGGCGGTTTCGTGGCTGTCGCGAGCACCACCGGGCAATGCCCAGGTCCCGCCCTGATGGCTCCACCAGGCGCGATGCTGCAGCAACACGGTGCGCACACCGTCTGGACGCGGTGCCCTCAGCAGCAGACCTGCCGCACCATGCCGGCCCCAAAACCGGGCGCCGGTGTCGGAGAACGCCCACCCATCGCCGTCACCACGCACGCCTGGAAGCGTATCGGCACTGGCAAGGTCTCGGTTCTGGCGAGATCGCGCGACGTTTTCGACACCAACCGCATCGAGAGTCCCCGCGGACACCGCCTGCGCTCTTAGAATCCTTTTACTATCGTTGGTGCCGCGAGCAGCCGCAGAGATGGAGTCCGATCAGACGTGACCGTTGAGTTGGCGCACCCGTCAACCGAGCCGGCGGGGTCGCGGTCGCCCAACGAACCGGCCCGACCCCGCTGGTGGTTCTTCACCACCACACCCGGACGCATTCTGGCCATCGGACTCATCCTCGCCGCCCTCGGCGGAATCAGCGCCTTCGCCACCGCCACCACCATCAACAACCGGCAGAACACCCTGACCACAGTGCTCAACCACACCGAGCCGTTGGCGTACGCCGCCGGGCAGCTCTACACCACCCTGTCGGTTGCCGACGCCGCGGCGGCCACCGCGTTCATCGCCCAGGGTGAGCCGCGGGCGGTGCGGGAGCGCTATGAACAGGCCATCACCGCCGCGGCGGTGGCGGTGACCCGGGCTTCGGGGGGCCTCGACGACGAGCCGCTGCTGCTACTGCTCGGCCGGATCAACGCGCAGCTGGCCGTATACACCGGCCTGATCGAGACGGCGCGGACCAACAATCGATCCGGCGATCCGGTCGGTTCCTCCTACCTGTCGGAAGCCTCCGAGCTGATGCAGCACACCATCCTTCCCGACGCCCAGCGTCTCTACCAGGCGACCTCGGCGGCGGTGGATCAGCAGACCACGGCGTCCACGCGGGTGCCGGCCCCGGTGATCCTGGTGGTGGCGACCACCGTGCTGTTCGGGGCTTTCGCCCACCGCTGGCTGGCCCGGCACACCCGGCGCCGGATCAACCCCGGCCTGGTCGCCGGCGGCCTGGCGATCCTGCTCATGATCATCTGGGTCGGCACGGTGCTGGTGATCTCCACCGCGGGCAGCCGCAATGCCAAAGACACCGGGGCCGAATCGCTCAAGGCGATCACCAACCTGGCGATCACCGCGCAGCAGGCGCGCGCCGACGAGACGCTGTCACTGATCCGGCGCGGTGACGAGGAGACCCGCAAGCAGACTTTCTACCAGCGCATCGACACCATGCAGCAGCAGCTGGAGTCCTACCTGGAGCGCGCCGACGCCGTGGACAAGGCGGATTTGGCCAACGCCGGGCAGCTGCTGGCGCGCTGGCGCCAGGCCAACGACCGGATGAACGCCTACATCGGCGTCGGCAACTACCGGGCCGCCACCCAGGTGGCGCTGGGCGGCAGCGGCGACGACTCGACACCGGCGTTCGACCAGCTCGACGCGGCGCTGGACAAGGCACTGCAGCACAGCCGCAACCAGCTGCGTGGCGATGTCCTCAACGCCCGTCGGGTACTGTCGGTGGCCCCGGTGGGGGGCGCGGTGCTCAGCATGGGCGCCGCGATCGCGGTCGCGCTCGGGTTGTGGCCTCGACTGAACGAGTACAGATGATGATCCGCCGTCGGCCCCGTTTCCTGCTCGCCGCGCTGAGCACGGCGTTGGTGTTGTCCGGCCTCACCGCCTGCGGGCGCACCGAGTTCGTGACCGCGACGGCGATGCCCACGTTGCCGCCGCCCACCCCGGCCGGCATGGAGGAACTGGCGCCCGAGGCGCCGCGCCCGCCGGAGCCGCGCACCGAGGACTGCGACGCCACCGCCAGCCTGCGGCCCTTCCATACCAAGGCCGAAGCCGATGCGGCGGTGGCCAAGATCCGTCAGCGCGGCCGGCTGGTGGTCGGCCTGGACATCGGCAGCAACCTGTTCAGCTTCCGCGATCCGATCACCGGGGAGATCACCGGCTTCGACGTCGACATCGCCGGCGAGGTGGCCCGCGACATCTTCGGTACACCGACGCAAGTCGAGTACCGAATCCTGGCGTCGGCCGAACGGATTGCGGCGCTGCAGAAATCCGAGGTCGATATCGTGGTCAAGACCATGAGTATCACCTGCCGCCGCCGGGAACTGGTGAACTTCTCGACGGTGTATCTGGTCGCCAACCAGCGTCTGCTGGTGCCGCGCGACTCCGCGATCCGCCAGGCCTCGGACCTGTCGGGCAAGCGGGTCTGTGTGGCGCAGGGCACCACCTCGCTGCGCCGCATCCGCGACATCGCACCGGCGCCGATCATCGTTTCGGTGGTGAACTGGGCCGACTGCCTGGTGGCGCTGCAACAGCGCCAGGTCGACGCCGTCAGCACCGATGACTCCATCCTGGCTGGTCTGATGGCGCAGGACCCCTACCTGCACATCGTCGGGCCGTCCATGGACGAGGAGCCCTACGGCATCGGGATCAAGCTGGACAACACCGGGCTGGTGCGCTTCGTCAACGGCACGCTGGAGCGAATCCGCCGCGACGGGACCTGGAACACCCTGTACCGCAAGTGGTTGACGGTGCTCGGGCCGGCCCCGGTGCCCCCTGCCCCGAGGTATTCGGACTGATGACCGCCCGCGACCACGACGACGCACACCGCGGCGATGCCGAGGCCGACGACGACGGCCCGGCCACCCAGCGAGCGGAGGTGCTGGCCGAGTCGTCGTCGGTGCGCCGGCCGATGTCGACCCAGGCGATCTTCCGTCCCCGGGAGGGTTCGAACACCCCGGGCTCCGGCGATTCGCACCAGACGGTGGTGCGCACCGTCGCGCCGCGACGCCGGTTGGGCGGTGGCCTGGTGGAGATCCCCCGCGTTCCCGAGATCGATCCGCTTGCGGCGCTCATGGTCGATCCCGAGGTCGCCGAGTCCAAGCGCTTCTGCTGGAACTGCGGCCGGCCGGTGGGCCGGTCCACCGGTGCGGCCAAGGGCGCCGCGGAAGGTTGGTGCCCGCACTGCGGAAGTCCGTACTCCTTTTTGCCGCAGCTGAAACCGGGCGACATGGTGGCCGGACAATACGAGATCAAGGGCTGCGTGGCCCACGGTGGTCTGGGGTGGGTGTATCTGGCGGTCGACCACAACGTCAACGAGCGCCCGGTGGTGCTCAAGGGCCTGGTGCATTCCGGCGACGCCGAAGCCCAGGCCATCGCGATGGCCGAGCGGCAGTTCCTCGCCGCGGTCACCCATCCCTCGATCGTCAAGATCTTCAACTTCGTCCAGCACCCGGATTCCCACGGCGATCCGGTCGGCTACATCGTGATGGAATACGTCGGCGGGCAGTCGCTCAAACAGCGCCGCGATACCCGGCTGCCGGTCGCGCAGGCCATCGCTTACATGCTGGAAATCCTTCCCGCGCTGGGATACCTGCACTCGCTGGGGTTGACCTACAACGACCTCAAGCCGGAGAACATCGTGTTGACGGCCGAGCAGCTGAAGCTGATCGACCTCGGCGCGGTGGCACGCATCAACTCGTTCGGCTACCTCTACGGCACCCCGGGCTTCCAGGCGCCCGACATCGTCCGCACCGGGCCCACCGTGGCCACCGACATCTACACCGTGGGCCGGACCCTGGCCGCGCTCACCCTCAAGCTGCGCACCCGCGACGGCCGCTACGTCGACGGCCTGCCCGACGACGACCCCGTCTTGAAGAAGTACGACTCCTACCGGCGGCTGCTGCGCCGCGCCATCGATCCCGACCCGCGCCGGCGGTTCACCTCCGCAGAGGAGATGTCCGCGCAGCTGATGGGCGTGCTGCGCGAGGTGGTCGCCCGCGACACCGGTACACCCCGTCCGGGGCTTTCCACCGTGTTCACCCGTTCCCGGTCCACCTTCGGCGTGCATCTGCTGGTGGCGCACACCGACGTCTACCTCGACGGGCACGTGCACTCCCAGAACCTGACCGCACGCGAGATCGTCACCGCGTTGCAGGTGCCGCTGATCGACCCAGGGGACGTCGCCGCCCCGCTGTTGTCGTCGATGGAGCTCAGCGAGCCGGTGCAGACGCTGGAGTCGCTGCGCGCCGTGCGGAACAGTTCGCTGGACTCCGAGGGTATCGACTTGTCGGCGTCCGCCGGACTGCCGTTGATGGAGGTGCGCGCCCTGCTCGATCTGGGCAACGTCACCAAAGCCACCAGCAAGCTCGACGAACTGGCCGAGCAGGTGGGGTGGCAATGGCGGCTGGTGTGGTTCCGCGGGGTGGCCGAGCTGCTCACCGGGGACTACGAGGCAGCCCGCAAGGATTTCACCGAGGTGCTCGACATGTTCCCCGGCGAGCTGGCACCCAAGATGGCCCTGGCCGCCACCGCCGAGCTGGCCGGGACCGAAGACGAGCGCGGCTTCTATGAGGCGGTGTGGCGCACCGACGACAGCGTCATCTCCGCCGCCTTCGGTTTGGCGCGCGCCCTGTCTGTGGAGGGCGACCGGACCGCGGCGGTTCGCACCCTTGACGAAGTTCCGGCCACCTCAAGACATTTCACCACTGCGCGGTTGACCAGTGCGGTGACGCTGCTGTCGGGACGGTCGTCCAGCGAGATCACCGAGGCACAGATCCGCGATGCCGCACGCCGGGTCGAGGCATTGCCGGACACCGAACCGCGCGTGCTGCAGATCCGGGCGCTGGTCCTGGGCGCGGCCATGGACTGGCTGACCGAACACGAGGCCAGCACCAACCACATCCTCGGATTCCCGTTCACCGAGCACGGGCTGCGGCTCGGGGTGGAGATGGCGCTGCGTGCCCTGGCCCGGCTGGCGCCCACCCAGGAGCATCGCTATCGGCTGGTCGACACCGCGAACGCGGTGCGGCCCATGAGCACGTTCTAGCTCGCCCGCCGGTGTGAAACGATAACTGGCCATGAGCAGCCGGCTTCGGGAAGTTTCCGCGTTATCGGCGCTCGTGGCGGCCGCCGTGTCCTCGGCCGCGCTGCCGCCGAGCGCCACCGCCACGCCCAGCGACCAGACCAACGGGGTGACCCTGTCGCACACCACGGTCGACGGCCGCGACTACCTGCTGCGCGAGATCACCATCGAACCCGGCGGCAGCACCGGCTGGCACTGGCACGACGGCACCGTGTTCGGGGTGGTCCGGCAGGGCACGTTGACCCACAACCGCGCCGACTGCAGCCTCGACGGCGTCTACGGTCCCGGCGACCCCATCACCGAGCCCGGCGGGCCGGCGCACGCACACATCGGCCGCAACCTGGGCTCCACCCCGGTGGTGATGCAGGCGGTCTATCTGTTGCCGATCGGCGCCCCGCTGTTCGAGGACGCGGCCGATCCCGGGTGCGGCTACGCCTGAGGGCGTGGCCTCAGGCCAGCCGGCGCAGCCGCGGCTCGAGATCGGTGGCGAACAGTTCCAGGAAGCGCCGTTGGTCGTGGCCGGGCGCGTGGAAGACCAGGTGATTGAGTCCCCACTTCACATACTGGCCGACCTGTTCCACGGCATCGTCGGGGTCTGAGGCCACGATCCAGCGCTTGGCGATCTGCTCGATCGGCAGCGCGTCGGCGGCCTTCTCCATCTCGATCGGGTCGTCGATGGAGTGCTTCTGTTCGGCGCTCAGCGACAACGGCGCCCAGAACCGCGTGTTGTTCAACGCCAGTTCGGGGTCCGGGTCGTAGGAGATCTTGATCTCGATCATCTTGTCGATCGCGTCGGCGTCGCGCTCGGCGGCCGCTGCGCCTTCCAGCACCGCCGGCATCAGCTTGTCGGTGTAGAGCTCCGCGCCCTTGCCCGAGGTGCAGATGAAGCCGTCGCCGGCGCGCCCCGCATACTTGGCCACCGCCGGCCCACCGGCCGCGATGTAGACCGGGACCCCGCCCTCGGGCACGTCGTAGATCGAGGCGCCCTTGAGCTTGTAGTAGTCGCCGTCGAAATCCACCCGGTCGCCGCGCCACAGTTCGCGCATCAGCCGCACCGACTCGCGCAGCCGCCCGAACCGCTCCTTGAACTCGGGCCACTCGCCGGTGAAGCCGGTGGCGATCTCGTTCAAGGCCTCGCCGGTTCCGACACCGAGAAAGATGCGCTGCGGATACAGGCAGCTCATCGTCGCGAACGCCTGCGCGACGACGGCGGGGTTGTACCGGAACGTCGGGGTCAGCACCGAGGTGCCCAACTGGATTTTGTGCGTGCGCTCGCCGACCGCGGTCATCCACGCCAACGAGAAGGGGGCGTGCCCGCCCTCGTGACGCCAGGGCTGGAAATGGTCGCTGACGGTGGCACTGTCCATGCCGTGCGCTTCGGCGGCTACGCCCAGTTCCACCAGTTCGCGAGGTCCGAACTGTTCCGCCGATGCCTTGTACCCGAGTTTCAGTTGCGCCATTCCACCTTTTCTACTCTCCCGTCCCCTTTCTAAACTCACGGGCATGGGTGAGAAGCTCGTCGAACTTGTTCCGGTGACCGAGCACGTGCATGTGGCCCGCGGCGAAGCCGTCAATTGGCTGCTGGTCGCCGACGACACCGGCGTGATGCTGATCGACGCCGGCTACCCCGGCGATCGCACCGATGTGCTGGCGTCGCTGGGTGCGCTGGGCTTTGCGCCCGGCGATGTGCGTGCGGTGTTGCTCACCCACGCCCACGTCGATCATTTCGGTGCGGCGGTCTGGCTGGCGAAAACGTACGGCACCCCGGTCTACTGTCACGCCGAGGAGGTCGGCCACGCCAAACGCGAGTACCTGGAGCAGGTCTCGCCGTTGGCGCTGGGTGCGCGCCTGTGGCGGCCGAGCTGGGCGCTGTGGACCGCGCACGTGGTGCGCAGCGGCGGCCTGAGCCGCGAGGGGATTCCGTCGGCGCAACCGCTGACCGGTGAGGTCGCCGCCGAATTGCCGGGAAAGCCGATCGCCATCCCCACCCCCGGGCACACCCGAGGGCATTGCTCGTATCTGGTCGACGGTGTCTTGGCCAGCGGGGACGCCCTGATCACCGGTCACCCGGTCCTGGCCCACTCCGGACCGCAGCTGTTGCCCGCGCTGTTCAGCTACAGCCAGCAGGACAGTGTTCGCAGCCTCAGTGCGCTGGCGCTGCTGGAGACCGAGATCCTGGCGCCCGGCCACGGCGATGTCTGGCACGGGCCCATCCAGGAGGCCGCCGAGGCCGCGATCGCCCGGGCGGGCAAACTTTAAGGTCACAATCGGATAAGCGCCGACCACGGACATTAAGAACGGGTCTTAGCGTCGGTCTCCGCACCTGCGGGTGCTTGGGACGAAATCGCCGACATCTGCCGCAAACGCCCGCGGTCACCTGGGATCGGGGCGCGTCGGGACGCACGGCGCCGCCGTGGGCCGCGCGTACGTTGGGCTTCGGACGGGAATCGCACTCACAACCCGGAAGGAAGCCTTCATGCCGAAAGCACACGGCCTCACCAGGATTCGCCGATTCTCTTTGGGAGCCGGACTCTGCGGCGCTACCGTTGCCGCCGTGGTCGGCGCCCCAACGGCTGTGGCAACGCCGGACTGCAGTCCGGCTGGGGTGTCCAACACGGTGAACGCGGTCACCGGTTCAGCCCAGCAGTATTTGGCCACCCACCCCGGAGCCGGCGCCGTGGTGAACCACGCCGTCGGATTGCCTCGGCCGCAGGCCGCCGCCGACATCCGCAACTACTTCACCGCTCACCCCCAGGAGTACTTCGAACTGCGGGGGATTCTGGCACCGATCGGGGAGACCCAGCGTCAATGCAACACCACGGCACTTCCGCCCGAATTGGCTTCGGCCTACGCGGAATTCATGGCGGGATGACGCCGGCCGGTCAGTTCCGGCTGGCCGCAAGGTAGCGGATGGCCGCGAGTGCGCCATCGAGCTCACGCTCGGAAAGCCGGGGCAACCGCGCCGCCGCGAACACCTGCGCTATGCCGGAATCGCTGGTAGTCCAGCCACTTTCGG
This sequence comes from Mycolicibacter hiberniae, assembly GCF_010729485.1. Lineage (NCBI taxonomy): Bacteria > Bacillati > Actinomycetota > Actinomycetes > Mycobacteriales > Mycobacteriaceae > Mycobacterium > Mycobacterium hiberniae. Next base: position 4,166,811 of record NZ_AP022609.1, on the reverse strand, counting down.
TGAGATGCCGCACCACGTCGGTGTGCTCTCCGGAGTAGATGGGTCCCGGCCCGGTGACGCTCAGGCCGCGTCGTCGCCACCCGTCGACGAGGGACTGCTGGTGCACCGCCTGGGGCCGGCTCGGGGGCACCGCGTGATCGGCCGCGAGCCTGCTGCCCGCGGCACTGAGTTCGGTCACACCGTCGAGCAATCGGTTCTGCGCATCCGAGGCCAGCTGCCAGACCAGCAGTCCCTCGAGGACCCACACCGTGGGCGCGGCAACGTCGAAGCCCACCCGCCGCAGCGCCTGCGGCCAGTCACCGCGCAGGTCCACCCCCACGGCCCGGCGGTCGACGCTGGGGGTGGCGCCCCAGGTGCGCATCGTGGCGGTCTTGAAGTCCACGACATGCGGATGGTCGACCTCGTAAACGGTGGTCTCCGGTGGCCACCACAGCCGGTAGGCACGGGTGTCCAGCCCCGCCCCCAAGATCACCGCCTGGCGGATGCCGCCGCGGGCCGCGTCGGTGAAGAACACGTCGAAGTAGTGGGTTCGCGCCGCGGAGAACTCCGCGAGCCGGGGAAACCCGCCGTCTTTGCCCAGCCCGCTGATGTCCAGGTCGCCGTCGGCCATCCGAATGCAGAACTGCAGGCCCACCTTGTGCATCAGCGGGGCCGCGAAGGGGTCGTTGATCAGGCCGCGCGACACCGCCGCGGCCCGCGCGGCCGCCACTACCGTGGCCATGACCCCGGCATCGCCGGCAAGGCTCCCGGCGTCGTCGCGCCCGGTGGGCGTCGCGCTGACGGGTGCCGGCCGCAGCGGCATGGCGTCAATACGACCTTCTGCCGGCGGGCACACCGTGCACCACCGCACGCACCTCGTCGTCGGTCCCGGTCGCCGCGGCGAACAGCATCTCGTCTCCAGCCTGCAGCTCATCGGTCGCGCGCGGCAGGATCACCCGGTCGCCCCGCTGCACCACGACCAGGGCCGCGCCCTCGGGCAGCTCGATATCGCAGACCCGCCGGCCGATCAGCGGGTTGTCGTCGGGCAGCGTCAGTTTCGTCAGGCTGGCCTGACCGCGCTGCAAGGCCATCAACGGCACCAGATGACCGACGTCGATGGCGCCCTCCACCGCGGCGACCATCGCCCGCGGGGTGGAGACCGCGACGTCGATACCCCACTCCTCGGTGAACAGGGACTCGTTGCGGGCGTTGTTGACCCGAGCCACCACCCGCGCCACCCCGAACTCCGCCTTGGCCAGCAACGCCGTGGCCAGGTTGGCCTTGTCGTCACCGGTGGCAGCGATCACCACATCGCACATCTCGATGCCGCATTCCCGCAGCGAGCTCAGCTCGCAGGCGTCGGCCAGCAGCCACTCTGCCTCCGGGACGGTGCTGGGCCGGTAGTGATCGGGGTTGCGCTCGATCAGCAGCACCCGGTGGCCGTCACCGATCAACTCTCTGGCGACCGATCGCCCGACCGCGCCGGCGCCGGCGATCCCGATGCGCATGCTGACTCCCCTCGTCCCCGGGCTGGCCCCGGCCATTACGGGCGTAACACGGTTGTGACAGAGGTACTGATTTACTGACACCTAACACGAACCCGCTGCCCCTGAGCGAATCACACCGGCGGGTCCGACCGCCACCAACAGCCCGAACGGGGAGCAGATGAGCCTGGAACAGCTCTACATAGCTCTGCTGATCGGGGGCTTGGTATTGCTGGCCAGCATCATCGCCACCCGCGCGGCTGATCGGGTCGGATTGCCCAGCCTGTTGCTGTTCCTGTTCGTCGGGGTGGCGATCGGAAACGACGGCCTGGGCCTGGACTTCTCCGATGTGCAACTGGCCAGCGACCTGGGCACCACCGCGCTGGCGGTGATCCTGGTCGAAGGCGGTCTGACGACCCGCTTCGCCAACATCCGCCGATTGTTGGCGCCGGCGGCCGTGCTGGCCACCGTCGGCGTCGCGGTCAGCATGGCAGTGATCGCGGTGGCCGCGCACCTGCTCCTGGGTCTCAGTTGGCAGCTGTCCTTCCTGCTCGGCGCGATCGTGTCGCCCACCGACGCCGCCGCCGTGTTCTCCATCCTGCGCGTGCTGCCGCTGCCACGGCGAGTGGCCGGCCTGTTGGAAGCCGAGTCCGGTTTCAACGACGCGCCGGCGGCGATCGTGGTGCTGATGCTGAGCACCACCCCACTGGTGATCGACCCGGTCCACGCCGTCGGCAGCGTGTTCTATGAGCTGGTGGCCGGCTCGGCTATCGGCCTGATCGCCGGGCTGCTCGGCGCGATGATGCTGCGCCGTGCTGCGCTGCCGGCGTCCGGTCTGTACCCCTTGGCGACGTTCGGGCTGGCGATGGTGGCGTTCGCCGCGGCCTCCTCGGCGCATGCCAGCGGTTTCATCGCGGCATACCTGTCCGGCGTGGTGCTGGCGAACTCCGGCCTGCCGCACCGGGCGGCCATCCGCTCGTTCGCCGAGGGCCTGGGCTGGCTGGCGCAGATCGGGCTGTTCGTGTTGCTCGGGCTGTTGGTCAGCCCCAGCCAGTTGTCCGGGGAGCTGGTGCCGGGGCTGATCGTCGGGGCGGTGCTACTGCTGTTGAGCCGGCCGTTGTCGGTGGTGGCTTCGCTGATCTGGTTCCGGGTGCCGTGGCGTGAGCAGATCTTCCTGTCCTGGGCAGGCCTGCGCGGCGCGGTGCCGATCGTGCTCGCCACTTTCCCCATCGTGGAGGGCGTCCCGGACAGTTATCGCCTGCTCAACATCGTCTTCATCCTGGTCGTGGTCTACACCGTGGTGCAGGGTCCCAGCCTGGGACTGGTCGCGCATTGGCTGCACCTGATCTCGCGCGACAGCACCCGGGAGATCCAGGTGGAGGCCGCGCCGCTGGACGTCCTGGAGGCGGAGCTGTTGACGATGACGGTGCAGCCCGGCTCGAAGTTGCACAACGTCTCGGTGCTCGAGTTGCGGCTGCCCGATCCGAGCGTCATCACCTTGATCATCCGCAACGGCGACACCTTCGTGCCCCAACCCGACACCCGTATCACTGTCGGCGATGAACTGCTGATCGTCACCACCACCAAGACCCGCGTGTCGGCCGAACGCCGGCTGCGGGCAGTCAGCCGGCGCGGCAAGCTGGCCCACTGGTTCGACGAGTACGGCGACTCTGAGTAACCGCGCCACCCGCTGACTCTGCGTGTACCGGGTAGAAGTGCGAGTGGACTGCCTGGTGGGCGCAGAGTCAACGGGAGAAGACGATCAGGGGTATCGCCGTCTCCTCCGGCGCCAACCCGCCGTGGAAGCCGACCAGTTGTGCCGCCTGCGGCGGCTCGTGCGCGGTCGCCAGAATCGCGTTGTCGCCGGTGCAGGTCACCACGATGTCGCCGATGCGCGCTAAGTGCTCGTCGCGGACCGGCCCGAAAACCCCAGAGGCCACCGCCTGCTCGCGGGTCTGCACCGACGCCCGGCCCGCCAGCCGCTCGGTCCAGGCCGCCAGCACGTCGGCCGTGGCACCGGGTTCGGTGTGCAGGTAGCGCACCCGCGGCTCACCGGCGACCATCCGGATCCCGGCACGCAGCGCCGGGTCGGCATCGAGGTCGAGGCGCGCCGCATCGGGCACGTTGATGCCGCCGTGGTCGGCGGTGACCATCAGCACGGTATCGCCGGGCAGCTCCTCGAGCAGATGCCCCAGCAGCGCATCGACCTTGGCGGCTGCGGCATGCCAGTGCGATGAGCCGATCCCCGACACGTGTGCGGCGTGGTCGAGCGCGGCGGTGTAGCCGTAGACCAGTCCCGGGGAATCGAGCGCCTCGACGAACCGCTGCACGTAGGGCTGGCCTTTGGCCACCGGACGAAACTCTGCGCCCCGATAAGCGGACTCGGTCAAACCGCTGCCGATGAACATCTCCGGCAGCACTGCGCGGGCACTCACCCCGGCGGCGCGCAGTCGCTCGAACCAGGTGGGTACGGGCTGCCAGAGCGCCGGTGACGGCTCGTCCCCCCAGTAGATGTGCGTCAGCACCTGCTCGGTCCCGGGAATGTTGACGGTGAAGCCCAGCACGCCGTGCTCGCCCGGCGATACGCCGGTACCCAGGGAGACCAGGCTGGTGGGCGTGGTGGAGGGAAAGGTACTGCGCAGTTCGATCAGGTGGCCGGTGGAGCCGGCCAGCACCGCGGACAGCAACGGCGCATCCCTGGCCAGCTGCGGCAACAGGTGATAACCCAGCCCATCGACGAGCACCACCGCCACCCGTTGCACGTCGCCGACAGGCTCGCGCAGACCGAGCGTGTCGGTCGCGCCGGGAACGCCCAGCAGAGCTGCCGCGGACGGCAGGATGTCGCAGATCGAACCTGGCACCGGTTCAGACTGCCATCGCGCGGCTCAGCGCCGCAGCCGACCTCCTACTCGGCGCCGGTTTCTTTGGGCAGGGGGGCGCTGTGCTTGGCGGCGCTGGCGTTCGTCTTGGTCTTGCTGTGGGCGGGCGCCGGGTTACTGGGGCCGCCCCCACCACCGCCGGAGCCCCCGCTGCCGCCGCTGCCGGCGCCGGGCATGTTGAATTTCGGCAGGCTCGGCGGATCGCCGGAATCGTCGGTCGCAGGCGAGTCCCCCGGCCGGGTGGTGTCGCCGGGAGCGTCGGAGTCAGCGGGTGCGCGGCGTAGCACCTCTTCGAGCTGGGCCAGCGGGTCGGCGTCGGAAGTACGGAAGTCCAGCGGTGCGTCGGGCAGGTTGGCCACGAGGGCAGGGTCTGCGCCGGCCACGCCGAACAGGGTGTCCAGCATGTCGTCGAAGTCGGCCTGCGCCGTCGGTGCGGCCAGCAGCCACAGTCCCGCGGACATCACGGTCGCCGATATCCGGGCACGCACCGCTCTCCCGCGGCCCGATCCACCCCGGCGGGGACTGCTCATCCGCGACGTCCTTCCTGACTTCTGCGCGCCGGCGATGCTGCGCCGGGCGTGGAAGAACGTAGCCGTTTCCCGCCCGGTCAGGCGACCCCTGAAGCCCCTCCGACGGCAATGTTCAAATTCCGTTCACTTTCCGTCATCCGGATGGTCATCGCGCGCGCAGAATCGCCCATTTCCCTTGGTGCAGCGCGCAATTGAGACGCCCATCACAACCAGGCGCCGATGCGCTCGCGGCACACCATTCGCGTTTTCCGACAGCCGATGCCGCGGCTGCGATCCGGTTGTCGCAGAGCGACGATTGGCGGCATCAAAAAGTCACGGTGATCAATAAAAGGAATGGCGGCTTTGCCCGGCGGTGCCGCTTGGGACTCCGTCACCCTTTGCATTGACCAACGCCGGCCAGTCAGCGCACTGCGAAATTACTTAAGTTACGGTAAATTCCGGATCACAACTGATCCGGTTCGGTGTTGCCGCCGCGACCGCCCCCATTGAGAGGCCATTATGTCGCGTCGACGCAAGATCGCCCACCGCCGCCGGGGACTCGCCATGGGGGTGCCGGCGGCCGTGCTGGCCCTGGGGCTGAGCCCGCTGGTGTGGGTACCCACCGCCAACGCCGACTTGGAAGATCTCCTCGACCCGAGTTACTGGTTCGAACCGGCCAACTGGTCGGACTCCAGCAGCTTCGGCGATGTCGGCAGCGCGGTGTTCGAGCCGGGCGCCCTGGGCTTTGGGGATCTCTCGAGCTGGTTCGACGGTCTGGGCGCGGCCGACTACAGCTTCGCCGCCTTCAGCCTCGACGACTTCGCCCAGAGCATCTATCTGCAGGTGCACACCGGCATGCAGGACTGGATGTCCAGCTCGTTCGGGCAGCAGCTCGGCGATCTGATCAACCCACTGTTTTCCTCCGACACGGTGTGCGGACTGATCTGCAACGGCGTCGACGGCACCGAGATCGACCCCGACGGCGGCACCGGCGGCTGGTTGTTCGGCGACGGCGGCGCGGGATATGACTCCGACATCGCCGGGATAGCCGGCGGCGACGGCGGCGCGGCCGGCTGGTTCGGGAACGGCGGGGCCGGCGGGATCGGTGGCGACGGCGCCGACGGCGGCGACGGCGGCACCAGCGGAACGCTGATCGGCTTCGGCGGTGCCGGCGGCGAGGGTGGCGCGGGTCTGGCCGGGGCCAACGGCGGCGACGGCGGCGACGGCGGCGACGCGGTCGGGAAGTGGTTCTCCTTCGGCGGCGTCGGCGGCAACGGCGGCACCGGCGGCGACGCGCTGGACGGCGCAGGCGGGGCCGGCGGCCGCGGCGGCGAGGGGGGCACCGCCGGCCCGAACGGCCCGGTCGCCGACGGCTCGAGGCCGGCGATCGGGGCCCGGCTGTTCAAGATCGGCGGCGCCGGGGGCACCGGCGGCGCCGGTGGTAGCGGCCTGACCGGCGGCGCGGGGGGCACCGGCGGCGACGGCGGCTTGTCGTGGGCACGATACGGCGGGATCGTCGGCGGGGCTGGCGGTGATGGTGGCACCGGCGGCGATGCCACCGAGGTGGCCGGCGCGGGCGGCAACGGCGGCCTGGGCGGCGGCACCTTCGCACTGTTCGGGGGCACCGGCGCCACCGGAGGCCAGGGCGGCGCCGGTGGCGCCGTCAACGGCGACCTGGCCACCGCAGGAGCCGGCGGCATCGGCGGGCAGGGCGGCACCACCCTCGCGATCTTCGGCGGAAGCGGCGGGGCAGGCGGTAACGGTGGTGCCGGCGGAGCCGCCGATGGCGCCGGCAGCACGGCAGGCGCGGGCGGCGACGGGGGCTTCGGGGGCATCGGCGGATTCCTGTTCGGCGGACAGGGCGGGACCGGCGGCACCGGCGGGTCCGGCGGCGCGGTCACGGGCGCCAACAGCGTCGGCGGCGCGGGCGGCGACGGGGGTGGCGGCGGACTGGGCGGAGTGGTCAGCGGTGGTAGCGCCGGCACCGGCGGCGCCGGAGGAACGGGCGGCGCCAGCACCGGTACCGGCGGCACCGCGGGCGACGGCGGTGCCGGCGGCAATGCCGGTTCGCTCGGCAGCGTCTTCGGCTCGCCCGACCAGTTGGGTGCCGCCCTCACCCAACTCTCGGTCATGTCCGGCAGATCGCCGGAGGAAGTGCAAGCCCGGCTCGACGAGCTCACCGGACTGCCCGGGCTGGCTGGAAATCCGCTGGCCGCACTGACCTCGGCTTTCGGGGGCACCGGCGCTGATGGCGGTGCCGGCGGAACCGGCGGCAACGCCAGCGGCGCCGGCGGGCACGCCGGTGACGGCGGGCATGGCGGCGACGGCAGCGGCGGCAGCCTGCTGGGCAGCTCGGGTATGCCGGGGACTGGTGGCCGCGGCGGTGACGGTGGCGGCGCCAGCGGCACCGACGCTCTCGCCGGCAACGGCGGAAACGGCGGAAACGGCGCATCGGCCGGCCTGTTCTCCGGCGACGGAGGCAACGGCGGAAACGGCGGGACGGGCGGAGACGGCACCGGCGGTGCAGCCGCCGGGTACGGCGGCGCGGGCGGCGCCGGCGGCGCGGGTTCTTTCTTCAACGGCACCGGCGGCAACGGCGGAACAGGTGGGGCCGGGGGCGGCAGCAACGGCGGAGTTGTCGGCCAGGGCGGTGCCGGCGGCAGCGGCGCCGCCGGGATCGGTGGCTTCTTCGACGGACTCGGCAATATCGCCAACGGCGGCACCCCGCCGCCGCTCGGCACGGGTGGTGGCGGCGGTGGCGGCGGTGGCGGTGCTGGTAACGCCGGTACCGGCGGCAATGGTGGTGCCGGCGGTGCCGGTGTCCAGTCCGCCGGCGGCCAGGGCGGCACCGGGGGCGCCGGAATCGACGGCGGGACCGGAGGCACCGGCGGCGCCGGCGCCAAGGGCGGCCTCCTGCCTGCCATCGGCGGCGGCGTCGCCGGCGGCACCGGCGGCAACGGGGGTGCCGGAATCGGTAGCGGCAGCACCGGCGGCACCGGCGGCACCGGCGGCGTGAGCACCACCGCGCAGGGCGGTGCCGGCGGAAACGGCGGCGCTGGGCTGGACGGCGGCACCGGCGGGGCCGGCGGGACCGGCGGAGACGCCGGCCTCAGCGGCCGGAACCACACGACGCCGGGCGACGACTCGACTGACTCCACCACCCAGCCGGGAGGTGCCGGCGGCACCGGTGGCGCCGGCGGCGACGGCGGCCTTGGCAATTCGGCGGCCGATGGCGGCGACGGGGGTGCCGGCGGCAACGGCGGTAACGGCGCACACGCCACCGAGACCGGCCCCGGTGGGGCTGGCGGCGCGGGCGGCGCCGGCGGCACCGGCGGCCAGATCGGCCCGAAGGGCGACGGCAACGGCGGACCCGGCGGCAACGGCGCCGACGGCGAGCCCGATGGTGTGACCGGTGCGGCGGGCGGCACCGGCGGGACCGGCGGGGCCGACGGAACCCCGGGCGCGCCCGGGACACCCAGCGCAGGCTCCGACAGCCCAAGCTGACCTGATCCACGCCGCCGAACAGGTGGCAGGATGAACGGATGGCAACCGGCAGCGTCGCGCCTTTCGATCCGATCGATCCGCTGAGCCTGGACACCCTGCTCTCCGACGACGAAATCGCGCTGCGCGACACCGTCGCCAAGTTCTGCGCCGAGCACGTCTTGCCGCATGTGGGCGACTGGTTCGAGATCGGCGACCTGCCGGCCCGCGAACTGGCCCGGGAGTTCGGCAAGCTCGGGCTGCTGGGCATGCACCTGAACGGTTACGGCTGCGGCGGGTCATCGGCGGTGCACTACGGCCTGGCCTGCGTGGAGCTGGAGGCCGCCGACTCCGGCCTGCGTTCGCTGGTGAGCGTGCAGGGCTCCCTGGCGATGTACTCGATCTACAACAACGGCTCCGAAGAACAGAAGCAGCAGTGGTTGCCGGGGATGGCGGCCGGTGAGCTGATCGGCTGCTTCGGGCTGACCGAGCCCGACGTCGGCTCCGATCCGGCGGCCATGACCACCCGGGCCAGGCGGGACGGGTCCGACTGGATCCTCAACGGCCGCAAGATGTGGATCACCAACGGCTCGATCGCCGACGTGGCGGTGGTGTGGGCGGCCACCGACGAGGGCATCCGCGGCTTCATCGTGCCCACCGACTCCCCCGGCTTCACCTCCAACACCATCCACCACAAGCTGTCGCTGCGCGCGTCGATCACCAGTGAGCTGGTGCTGGACGACGTGCGCCTGCCGGCGGAGGCGTTGCTTCCCGGGGCGCGCGGCGTCAAGGGAGCGTTGGCCAGCCTGTCCGAGGCGCGGTACGGGATCATCTGGGGTGCGATGGGCGCGGCACGCTCGGCCTGGCAGGCGGCCCGCGACTACGCCACCCAGCGCACCCAGTTCGGCAAACCGATCGCCGGCTTCCAGCTCACCCAGGCCAAGCTCGTCGACATGGCCCTCGAGCTGCACAAGGGGCAACTGCTGTCCCTGCACCTGGGCCGGCTCAAGGACAGCGCCGGGCTGCGGCCCGAGCAGGTCAGCTTCGGCAAGCTCAACAACACGCGGACCGCGCTGGAGATCTGTCGTACCGCGCGGACCATTCTGGGCGGCAACGGGATATCCCTGGAATATCCGGTGATTCGGCACATGGTCAACCTGGAGTCGGTGCTGACCTACGAGGGCACTCCGGAGATGCACCAGCTGGTCCTGGGCCAGGCGTTCACCGGTCTTTCCGCTTTCCGCTGACCGGCGGTCCCATTACCATCCCCTGCCGTCGACAACCGAACTTGACACGTGTTAAGTTTGTCGCCGTGGATAACATTCGCGGTAAGACCATTGCTATCACCGGTGCCGCCCGGGGTATCGGGCTGGCCACTGCCACGGCCCTGCTCGCCAGGGGCGCCCGCGTCGTCATCGGCGACCGCGACGTCGCGGTCCTCGAGCACGCCGTCAAGCGACTCAGTGCCAGCGGCCAGGTCAGCGGCCACCCGCTCGACGTGACCGACCGCGAATCCTTCTCGACCTTCCTGGACAAGGCCCGCGCCGACGGCGACGGCCACATCGACGTGCTGATCAACAATGCCGGCGTCATGCCGGTGGGCCCGTTCCTGGAGCAGTCACCGGAGTCCATCCGCTCGGCGACCGAGGTCAACTTCTACGGCGTGCTCAACGGCTGCCAGCTGGTGCTGCCGGAAATGATCAAGCGGCGCAGCGGCCACATCATCAACATCGCCTCGCTGGCCGGCATCGTGGCGGTGCCCGGTCAGGTGCTCTACGCCGGAACCAAGTTCGCGGTGGTGGGGCTCAGCACCGCGATGTCCGACGAGTTCGCCCCGCAGGGCGTCAAGGTCTCCGCCGTGCTGCCGACCTTCACCAACACCGAATTGATTTCGGGCACCACGCCCTCTGGCGCCCAGAAGCCGGTGGAGCCCGAAGACATCGCCGCCGGTGTCGTCAAGGTGCTCGACAAGCCCCGGACCCTGCTCTCGGTGCCCGGGTTCGGGCGTCGCGTCTCGATCCTGGCCAGCCTGCTGCCGGACCGGGGCCGTCGCTGGCTGAACAAGAAGACCCACAACGACACCGTCTTCCTGCAGTTCGACACCGCGGCCCGCAAGGCCTACGAGGATCGCGCGCAGCACGCCACCGGCGTCGTCGAAGGCGACTGAGCAGCCCCGCTATCCCAGCGCCTGATCGAGGTCGGCGATCAGGTCGTCGGTGCCTTCCAGGCCCACCGAGATCCGCACCACCCCGTCGCCGAGTCCGATCGCGGCACGCCCCTGCGGGCCCATGGCCCGGTGGGTGGTGGTTGCCGGGTGGGTGATCAAGGACTTCACGTCGCCCAGGTTGTTGGAGATGTCGATCAGCTTCAGCTTGTCCAACAACTCGAAGGCCCGCTGCTTGGCAGCACTGTCAGGACTGTCGAGCTCAAAAGTGATGACGGTGCCGCCGCCCGACATCTGCTTGCGCGCCAGCTCGTACTGCGGGTGCGACGCCAAGAACGGGTAACGCACCCAGCGCACCGCCGGATGCTGTTCCAGGAACTGCGCGATCTTCAGCGCCGCAGAGTTCGCGTAGTCGACCCGAACAGCCAGCGTTTCAAGGCCTTTCAACAGGACCCAGGCGTTGAAGGCGCTCAGCGCCGGGCCGGTATGACGCATCAGGGTCTGCACGGGGCCGTCGATGTAGTCCTGGTCGCCCAGGATCGCCCCACCCAGGACCCGACCCTGCCCGTCGAGGTGTTTGGTGCCCGAATACACCACGACGTCCACCCCCAGCGGGAACCCCTGCTGCAGTAGCGGCGTGGCGAACACGTTGTCCAGCACCACTTTCGCGCCGGCGGCATGAGCCAGCTCGGTGACCGCGGCGATGTCCACCAGAGACTGCATCGGATTGGACGGCGTCTCGAAGAACACCGCATCGGTGGGCACCGACAACGCCTGCTCCCACTGCGCCAGATCCTCGCCGTCGACGAAGACGGTCTCGACCCCCCAGCGGGGCAGAATCTCGTTGCAGACCACAAAGCAGGACCCGAACAGGCTGCGCGCGGCCACCAGACGATCACCGGCCTTCAGCAGCGCGCCCAGCGCCACGAACACCGCCGCCATGCCACTGGCGGTGGCGAAGGCCGCCGGCGCCCCCTCGATCAGGCGCAGCCGCTCCTCGAACATCGACACCGTCGGGTTGCCGTAGCGGGAGTAGACGAAGCGGTCCACTTCGCCGGTGAATGCCTGCTCGGCAGCGGCCGCAGACTCATAGACATACCCCGAGGTGAGGAACAATCCCTCGGCGGTCTCCTCGAACTGCGTTCGCAGCAGGCCGCCGCGCACGCCGATGGTCGCCGCACTGACACCCTCGGGAAGCGGTTTGGGCCGCCGGACCGAGCGGGCGGGGCCAGGCTCGCTCATGACTGCGTCCAGGGCAGCCCGACCGCCCTCCAGCCGGTTCCGCCCCGGTGAGCGTGCTCGTCGAGGTGGCCTTCGAAACCGTCGAGCACGTTGTAGGACGGGGTCAGCCCCAGCGCGGTACCCGTCTCAGCGGCCCCGATGGAGCGGTTGCCGGAGCGACACAGGAAGATCGCGGGCCCGCCGGCGACCCGGGCCGCCAGTTGGCGGGAGAAGTCGCGGTTGGGTGTGCCGTCGGAGTGGACCCACTCGATACAGAGCACCTCGCGGCCCAGCGCGGACAGGTCGGGCAGCCCGACGAAGCGCCATTCGGCGTCGGTCCGCACGTCGATGAGCGTCGCCGCCGGGTCGTCGCGCAGTATCTCCCAGGCCTGCTCGGGCGTGATATCTCCTGCGTAGCTCACCTGCGGAAGTGTCGCACCTGGGGCGGTTTCCCGCCACGGGGGGTCAGGGCCAGAGCGTGCCCAGCACGGTGGCCACCCGCGCCGCGCGGTCGCGCGCGACCGCGACGTCTGGCCCGGTGGCAAGCGCCAAGCCCAGCCGGCGGCGGGGGTGGCCTTCATGGTGACCGAACACCACAACGTCACTTTCGGTCACGCTGAGTGCATCGGCGACCACCGCCACGCTGTCCGAAGTGGTGACGGCCCCGGTGCCGGCGCCGCGGCGAGAGTAGATCAGCCGGGCGGCGCCGGGCGAGACCATGATGGTGTCGGTCGCCATGCCCAAGATCCCGCGCGCCTGCAGCTCGAAACCGGAGAGCCGCTGGGTGCGCAAGGTCAGCAGCGCAGCGTCGTAGGGGCGCACCGTGACCCCGCCGAAGTACACCTCGTCGCCGTGTACCAGCAGCTCCACCCCGAACAGGCCGCGGCCGCCCAGCGCCCGGGCGACCCGCGCGGTGATCGACTTGGCCGCATCCAGGGCCACGGAGCTCATCGGGTGCGGCTGCCAGAACTCCACCGTCAGCTGCCCGTTCGGCTCCTCGATGCTGCGATGACCGATCGGTGCGCAGAAGTCCAGGGCGGGTCCGTCGTGGCCGTCGCGGAGCACCGCCAGCAGTATGACCTCGCTGTCGACCTCCACCACCGTCTCGGCCAACACCCGCGGCGGTATGTCCGGGGCGCAGGCCGCCACGGCACGCTGCCAGGCCGGCTCGATATCGCTGTCGCGGACCATCACCGAGCGGCCCTCCCCGAGCGCCCCGCCCACCGGTTTGACCGACATCGGGTAGCCGGCCTGCTCGGCCACCGCCCGCAGTTCCTCAACCGATCCGACAAACCAGAAGGGCGCGGTGGGCAGCCCCAGTTCCTCGGAGGCCAGCCGCCGCATCAACTCGGGGTCTGCGGCCAGCCGGGCCCCGCGGATGCCCGGCACCAGCTGGGTGAAGCCGGTGTCGACGGCGGCGGTCAGCGCGTCGGTGGCCACCACCTCGGAGCCCGCCACCACATATTTCGGCTGCAGCCACCGGATGGCCGCCGCCAGTTCGTCGTTGTCGCCCAGGTCGACCACCACCGTACGATCGACAACCCCGTGCAGCGGGGCGTCGGCGTAGCGGTCGACGGCGATCACCTCGGCACCCAGGCGCTGCAGCGCCCGCACCAGTTCACGGCTGAGATCACCGGACCCGAGCAACGCCACCCTGGTGCGGCTGGGACCGTCCGCGGCCAGCCGCTCGGTCACGATCTCGCCCGCCTCGCTCGTCACCGCCACCCCTCCCCGGCAATGTTGCATGCCGCTCCAGGATAGGGGGAACGCTCACGGTGCTGCAGCGCCGGCGAACCCGGGGGAACGGACCGGTTGTTTGCTGCGCGCAGGGGTGCCGGGCCTTACCGCCCAGGCCTAGAGTCGGTTCCATGAGTGTGCTGACGTCACCGAAGACCTACACGGGCCTGGCCGCACTGCAAGCCGCCGACGCGGCGCTGTGCGCCATCCCGGCACCGTTCATCACGACAGCACTCGACACCGTCGGATGCCCGCAGGAGATCAGACCGATCCTGCCGGTCGTCAAGGCCGCTGCGGCGGTCGGGCTGCTGTCGGTGCACCGGTTTCCGCGGCTGGCACGGCTGACCACCGCCGCGTTGACGCTGTACTTCGTCCTTGCCGTCGGCGCGCATATCCGGGTCCGCGACAGCATCGCCAACACCGTGCCGGCAGCGTCGCTGCTGACGCTGTTCGCGGCGATGACGCTCAGCGGTCCGCAACGCAGCGCCCGGCGCTAGAGCCGAGCGCGCCGCATCGCTACGGCTGCCCCGGCAGCAGCCGCACCATCAGCCCCTGCCCCTCGGCCAGCACGGTGCCGTCGGCGTCGGTGAGTTCGGCACCGATGAACGCCTTGCGCCCTTCGGCCCTCTCGATGCGGCCGTGCGCGAACAGCCGGGTGTCGATCGGTGTGACCTTGCGGTAATCGACATGCAGGAACGCTGTCCGGCTGATCGGCCGGTTCGCGGCATGCACCACCATCCCGAACAACCAGTCGAACAGCAGCGGCAGCACACCGCCGTGCACCGCGGAGTTGCCGCCGACGTGGAAGCGGCTGAACGACCCGGACATCGAGACGCCATCGGGGTCGAACCGGCTGATCCGCCACGGCGGCATCAACAGGCTGCCCATGCCCTCCAGGGAAGGCGCCCGCCCGGCCGGGGCCACACCCTCGGGCGCCGGAAACCGCTCCAACAACCCCACCAATGCCTCGGCACGATCAGCGGCGTCGTCCCAGGTGCTGTCGTCGGGGTCGGTGGACACCGCCAGATCCTGCAGGCGCCGCATGGTGGTCAGGAACCGGACGAAACCCGGGCTCGGGTCGACCACCGCGTGGTCGGGGAAGCCCCCGTGGGTGGCGTAGTCGGGGTCGAGATCCTCTGGCTGGGGCTCGCTCACGCACGATCCCTGACGACGTCGCGGCGCACGATGGTCTGTTCCCGTCCGGGACCGACCCCGATGCAGGAGATCTGCGCACCGGCGATCTCCTCGACCCGCGAGACGTAGTCGCGTGCGTTGGCGGGCAACTCCTCGAACGTGCGGGCCGCGGAGATGTCCTCCCACCAGCCAGGCAGTTCCTCGTAGACCGGCTCGGCGCGGGCGAACTCCTCCTGCGTCATCGGCAGCTCGTCGGTGCGTTTGCCGTCCACGGTGTAGCCGACGCAGACCGGGACCGTCTCCAAGCTGGAGAGCACATCGAGTTTGGTCAGGAAGTAATCGGTGATGCCGTTGACCCGGGTGGCGTAGCGGGCGATCACCGCGTCGAACCAGCCGCACCGGCGCCGGCGCCCAGTGGTCACCCCGACTTCGCCGCCGGTCTTGGACAGGTACTCGCCGTGCGCGTCGAACAGCTCGGTGGGGAACGGCCCCGAACCGACCCGGGTGGTGTAGGCCTTGAGGATGCCCAGCACCGTGGTGATGCGCGTCGGCCCGACACCTGAACCCACGGCTGCCCCGCCCGCGGTCGGGTTGCTCGACGTCACGTAGGGGTAGGTGCCGTGGTCGACGTCGAGCAAGGTGCCCTGCGAGCCTTCCAGCAGCACGTTCTCGCCCCGGTCCAGCGCGGCGCCCAGCAGCAGGCTGGTGTCGGCGATCCGGTGCTTGAAACCCTCGGCCTGCTCCAGCAGATCTTCAAGGACCTGCTCGGGCTCCAGCGCCTTGCGGTTGTAGATCTTGACCAGCACCTGGTTCTTGAAGTCCAGGGCGGCTTCGATCTTGGCGGCCAGCGACTCCTGGTCGAGCACGTCGGCGACCCGGATCCCGATCCGGGCGATCTTGTCCTGGTAGCAGGGGCCGATGCCGCGACCGGTGGTGCCGATCTTCTTGCTGCCCATGTAGCGCTCGGTCACCTTGTCGATGGCGACGTGGTAGGGCATCAGCAGGTGCGCATCCGCGGAGATCAGCAGCCGGGAGGTGTCGACACCGCGACCCTCCAAGCCCGCCAGCTCCTCGAGCAGCACACCCGGATCGACCACCACACCGTTGCCGATCACGTTGGTGACGTGCGGCGACAACACCCCGGAGGGGATCAGGTGCAGTGCGAAGTTCTCCCCGGTGGGCAGAACCACGGTGTGGCCGGCGTTGTTGCCGCCCTGGTAGCGCACCACCCACTGCACTCGTTCGCCGAGTAGGTCGGTCGCTTTCCCTTTGCCCTCGTCACCCCATTGGGCGCCGATGACGACGATTGCCGGCATGGATTTCTCGCTAACTGTCTTGGCTTACTGTGGTCCAGCCGGGGACTGAGCCTATCTGAAGCGATTCACGAGGAGCGTGTTGAACGCCACTAAGGGCACGGAGCGCCTGTGACGGCGCCGCAAACCGCCGTCTTAGTGTTCGACGGACGGCCGCTGCCGCGCCCCTTGCGGGGGCTGCCCACCGTGCGGTTCGGCGACGGTAGCGGACGCGAGGATTTCGACGCGGCCATCGACCGGTACCGCCGGCTGGTGGTCGTCGGCGCCGACGCCGACCTGGCGTGCCTGGCGACCCGGCTGCTGCGCACCGACCGGCTCGACGTCGAGGTGGGTTATGCGCCCAGAGGCCGGACACCGGCCACCGCGGCCTACCGGCTGCCGGCGGGATGGCGGGCCGCGCGGAGGGCCCTGCGGGGCGCCGCCCATCCGGTGCCGCTGGTCCGTGACGACGCCGGGACCGTCCTGGTGGGCACCGCCCGCTGGCTGCCGGTGGACGGCGCCCAGGTGCTGCACGGGGAGGGCATCGTCGATGACACCGCCCTGTTCGACGGGGATGTCGCCGGGGTGGTGATCGAGCCGACCGGCACCGGCCCGGGTGTGCGCGCCGCGGTGCTGCCCCGGCGCCGCCGGGCACGGCGCTGGGTGGCGGGCCGGGCGGCGCAGCTGGGCACCACCGGCGCGCTGGTGGTACGCGACGGGGTCTGTGGCAGCCGTACCGTGAAGCGATCCACCTTCTACCGCCACATCGAGGACTGGCTGCTCGTGCGATGACCGCGCGGGCCGGGCCAGCGAAGCTCCGGCAAAGTCGATAGGTTCGGGCGGTGAACGTGCAACCCCTGCGCGGCCGGGCGGTCCGGCCCAGCCCGGTGTTCCTGGGTCTGGTGGCGCTGGCCGCCGTCGGCGGCGCACTCGCCTGGCGGGCGGGCGAAAAGATCGGGCCGCTGGCCTACGCCGGGGTGTTCGTGCTCGTCATCGCCGGGTGGCTGGTCTCGCTGTGCCTGCACGAATTCGGCCACGCCTACACCGCCTGGCGGTTCGGCGACCGTGGTGCGGAAATGCGCGGCTATCTGACCCTCAACCCTTTGCGTTACACCCATCCCGGCCTCTCACTGGTGCTGCCCCTGCTGGTCATCGCGCTGGGCGGGATCGGGCTGCCGGGCGGGGCCGTTTACGTGCAGACCTCGGCGATGACGCCGCGGCGGCGCACCCTGGTCAGCCTGGCGGGCCCGGCGGCCAACCTGGTGCTCGCGGTGGGGCTGCTGGGCGTCACGCGCGCGTTCTACGACCCCGCTTATCCGGTGTTCTGGTCCGGGGTGGCGTTTCTGGGCTTCCTGCAGGTGACCGCGCTGGTGCTCAATCTGCTGCCGGTGCCGGGGCTGGACGGCTACGGCGCGCTGGAGCCGCACTTAAGTCCGGCGACCCGCCGCGCCGTGGCACCGTTCCAACAGTGGGGCCTGTTGGCGCTGGTGGTGCTGCTGTTCGCCTCACCGGCGTTGAGCCAGAAGTTCTTCGCCCTGGTGTTGTGGTTCTTCGACCTCTTCGCCGTGCCGCGGCTGCTGGTCTCGTGGGGGCTGAGCCTGACCCAGTTCTGGAACGCCTGGTTCTGACAGGGCCCGGCGTCGCGGGTCAGCCTCGCGCCGCAACCCGACTTCACCCGGCGGCGGGCCCGCCCGCCTATATTCACCTCCCATGGGCTCCGGTCACGAGCACACCACCACCGACACCCGACTGTCGCGGATGGTCATCGGCGCCGCGATCCTGACTGCGTTCTTCGCCGTCGAGCTGACCACCGCGATCATGATCAATTCGATGGCGCTGCTGGCTGACGCCGGCCATCTGCTGACCGACCTGGCCGCCCTGTTCATGGGGGCGGCGGCGGTGATGCTGGCCCGGCGCGGCAGCACCCCGCCGTCGCACACCTATGGCTGGCACCGCGCCGAGGTCTTCACCGCGGTCGCCAACGCGGTGCTGCTGATCGGGGTGGCGACGTTCATCCTCACCGAGGCGATCCGCCGCATCGGTACCGCGCCCGATGTGCCCGGTGTGCCGATGATCGTGGTGGCACTGGCCGGACTTGTCGTCAACCTCGGGGTCGCCGCGCTGTTGCGGTCCCACTCCACGGTGAGTCTGGCGGTGCGCGGCGCGTACATGGAGGTGCTGGCCGACACCGTCGGCAGCGTGGGCGTGCTGATCGCCGGGGTTGTCACCCTCACCACCGGGTGGCCCTACGCCGACGTGGTGGTCGCGGTCTTCGTCGCGCTGTGGGTGTTGCCGCGCGCGTTCGCCCTGGCGGGGGCGGCACTGCGAATTCTCTCGGAGGCCTCACCGAGCCACATCGACGTCGCGGAACTCCGCGCGGCACTCGCCGGCATCGACGGTGTCACCGACGTTCACGATCTGCACGTGTGGACGCTGGTTCCGGGGCAGGACATGGCCACAGCGCACCTGGGCACCAGCGCTGATCCGGGCCGGGTGCTGGCCGACGCGCGCGCCGTGCTGGCCGCTCGCGGGTTGACGCACGCCACCGTGCAGGTGGAGCCTGCCGGGCAGGGGGTTCGTTGCCCGCTCGGATGCTGAGGGGTCAGCTCAGCCCCAGCGCGGAGCGGGCGCCGGGATCGCAGTCGTCTAGCAGAGCCAGGCAGCGTGCCTGCTCGTCGGCTTCGCCGATGCTGGTGGCGGCACGCGCCAGCGCGGCCACACACCGCAAGAAACCACGGTTGGGTTCATGCGAATACGGCACCGGGCCGTAGCCCTTCCACCCGTTGCGGCGCAGCTGGTCCAGGCCCCGGTGGTAACCGGTGCGCGCGTAGGCGTAGGCAGTGACAGCCTTGTTCTCGGCCAATGCCGCTTCGGCCAGCACCGCCCACGCCACCGAGGCGGCCGGATACGCGGCCGCGACAACTTCGGGGTTCTGGTTGCCCCGCAGAGCGGCCTCGGCGTCGGGGTCGCCGGGCAGCAGGGTCGGATCGGGTCGGAGGAGATCACCGGTGTGAGTCACATCGTCCATTCTGCCGTGCCGTCCATGGCCAGCCACTCCGGCAATCCGCCGGCTCCCTCAGTAAGCTGGCGCGTAGCAGATTAGCTAGCGGGAGGACAGCCGTAGCCCATGCCGAACCCATCCGGCCCCGACCGCGACGACGTTCCCGCACCGCCCGCATCCGATCAGGGTTCCGGGACCGGCGCTGCCCCGGTCGAGCAGCATCCCGACGGCGACGACCAGGTCACCCAGATCCAGCCCGTCGACTCAGACGACGAGACGGCGACGGCCGCCCTGGCGGAGACACCGGCCGACGCCGACGCTGTCACCGAGGTGATCGCCACCGAGGCCGCGCCCGGTACCGACGGTTCACCGGAGCGCAGGTTCACCGCTCCCGGGTTCGACGCCGGGCACACCGAAGTCATCCCGTCGGTGGATGATGCCGACACCGAACTGATCGCTCAGCAGAGCGATGACGCGGGCAAGGCGATACCGCAACAGATTCCGGCACGGGTCGGCACCAAGCTGCCCAGCACCGTCTCGCGCAGCTGGGGCTGGGTGATGGCGGTGATCCTGATCATCCTGGCGCTCGCGGTGATCGCCGTGCTGGGCACGCTGTGGCTGACCCGCGAAACCCGCCAGGCGGCCTCCCAGGAGGAACACGTCCGGTCCACGATCCAAAGTTTCGACATCGCCACGCAGAACGGCGATCTGGCGACGCTGCGCAGTCTCACCTGCGGCGACATCCGCGACCGCTACGTCAACTACGACCAGAAGGTCTGGGACGAGACCTACCGCCGGATCGCGGCGGCCAAGCAGTACCCGGTGGTTGCCAGCATCGACGAGGTGGTGGTCAACGACGGCCACGCCGAGGCCAACGTCACCGCGTTCATGGCCTACGAGCCGCGGGTGCGCTCAACCCGCAGCTTCGACCTGCAGTTCCGTGACGACCAGTGGAAGATCTGCCAGTCGCACGGCAGCTGATGACGTTCGTTGACTCTGCGCCTACGGCGGGGCTCACTCGAACTTCCCCGCCGTGGACGCAGAGTCAACGACTCAGGCCAGGGCCTTGCCGGCGCTGTGCAGGTCGTTGCAGGCTTCGATGACCCGCTCGGTCATGGAGGCCTCGGCCTTCTTGAGGTAGCTGCGCGGGTCGTAGGTCTTCTTGTTGCCGACCTCGCCGTCCACCTTGAGGACACCGTCGTAGTTGGTGAACATGTGCGCGGCGACCGGGCGGGTGAAGGCGTACTGGGTGTCGGTGTCGACGTTCATCTTCACCACGCCGTAGCGCAGCGCCTCCTCGATCTCGGACTTCAGCGAGCCCGAACCGCCGTGGAAGACGAAGTCGAACGGCTTGGAACCCTCGGCCAGGCCCAGCTTGGCCGACGCCACCTTCTGACCCTCGGCCAGGATGTCCGGGCGCAGCTTGACGTTGCCCGGCTTGTAGACGCCGTGCACGTTGCCGAAGGTGGCGGCCAGCAGGTAGTGGCCCTGCTCGCCGGCACCGAGGGCGGCGACGGTCTTCTCGAAGTCTTCGGGCGAGGTGTAGAGCTTCTCGTTGATCTCGGCTTCCACGCCGTCCTCTTCGCCACCGACCACACCGATCTCGACCTCGAGGATGATCCTGGCGGCCACTGCCTGCGCCAGCAGCTCCTGGGCGATGGTCAGGTTCTCATCGATCGGCACGGCCGAGCCGTCCCACATGTGCGACTGGAACAGCGGGTTCTGGCCGGCCTTGACCCGGTCAGCCGAGATCGCCAGCAGCGGCCGCACGAAGCCGTCCAGCTTGTCCTTCGGGCAGTGGTCGGTGTGCAGGGCCACGTTGATCGAGTACTTGGCGGCGATCACGTGGGCGAATTCGGCCAGGGCCACCGCCCCGGTCACCATGTCCTTGACACCCAGGCCGGAGCCGAACTCCGCGCCGCCGGTGGAGAACTGGATGATGCCGTCGCTGCCGGCGTCGGCAAAGCCCTTGATCGCCGCGTTGATGGTCTCCGACGATGTGCAGTTGATCGCCGGGAACGCGTAGGAGTTCTCCTTGGCGCGGGCCAGCATCTCGGCGTAGACCTCGGGGGTAGCGATGGGCATGGAACTCTCTCCTCCTGGGTGCAAACGGTGTCCCCCCAGTATCCCCAACGGTTAATCGCCCACGACACCGGTATGTTGGGGCCTCATGAGCATGACGGTGGCGGCGATGCCCCACATATTGGACCCGATGTACTGGATCGGGCAGGGCGGCCTGTTCGAGCACGCGGTCCTGCCGGCCATCCTGGTGATCGTCTTCGTCGAAACCGGTCTGCTGTTTCCTCTGCTGCCCGGCGAATCGCTGTTGGTCACCGGCGGTCTGCTGGCCGCCGCCGGCAACCCCGACATCTGGGTGCTGGCCCCGGCCGTGGCGGTCGTGGCGATATTGGGCGATCAGACCGGCTACTTCATCGGCCGCCGCATCGGGCCGGCACTGTTCAAGAAAGAGGACTCCCGCTTCTTCAAGAAGCACTACGTGACCGATTCGCACGCCTTCTTCGAGAAGTACGGGCCGGCCGCCATCATTCTGGCCCGCTTCGTACCGTTCGCCAGGACGTTCGTCCCGGCGATCGCCGGCGTGTCCTACATGCGCTACCCGGTCTACCTGGCGTTCGACATCGTGGGTGGCGTCGTGTGGGGCGCCGGGATGACCCTGACGGGGTACTGGCTGGGCACCAAGGTGCCGGGCATCACCGACCACCTGGAATTGATCATCATCGGGATTCTGTTCGTCTCGCTGCTTCCGGCGATCTACTCGGCGGTCAAGGCGTATCTGTCCCGGCGCAGGGCCCCTTCAGGTGACGCTGACTCTGCGCTCACCACGCAAAACTCCGAGTAGGGCGGCTGGTCAGCGCAGAGTCAACGCAGACTTGCCGCGGCCTCCATCAGCATCCACCCGCCCAACTGCACCGACAGATCCCGCTCGGGGACCTCGGATTCATACACCGCGCCGGAAATCGAGGTGGCCACCGCGCCGTCACCACGGGGCACCTCGGCGGCCCGGTCCCAGAACGCACCGAAGAGCGGTAGTCCGTTCACCGATTGCCGGTAGTCCCACGCCGACTTCGCCGACGCCAGCACCAGCTGTGCCGCGGTGTCGCGTGCCTCGGTGTCGGCCGCGCTGTCCCCGGGCAGCGCGGTGGCCGTCAACGCCAGGTAGCGGGCGGTGATCCCGGCGAACAGCCCGCCGTCGCCACCACCGGCTCCCTTGATCACTCCGCCGGGAGCCATATGCTCGCGCACGGCGGCCACCAGCCGGTGGACCCGGACGAAGTGCCTTTCGGCACCGGTGCGCGCCGCCAGTTCGGTTTCCAGACCGAGCACCACGCCCTGGCAGTAGGTGTACTGCGCCCGCACCAGCGAACCGGCCCGGATGCCGTCGAACACCAGGTGGGTCTCCGGGTCGATCAGCGTGGCATCGATCCAGTCGCCCATCTCCACGGCGCGCTGCAGCCACCCCGGTTCGCGGGCCAGGAAAATTCCGGCAGGTCCGTTGGCCGGCGCGTTGAAGAACGGTTCGGTGGACTGCTCGTCCTTGCGCCACGGGATGCCGCCGCCGGCTTCGGGCATCCAGGAGTCGGTCAACTGGCGGGTCAAGGTACCCAAGGCGCGGCGCCGGTCCACGCCGATGACTGTGGCCGCCCGCTGGATCGCCAGCGCCAGCCAGGCCATGTCGTCGTAGTAGGCGTTGGTCCAGCGGCCCACGTTGCGCAGCCGGTGTGTGCGGATCTGCCGCTTGATGCGGGTGGCCCGTTCGGGCTGCGGGTCGCGCAGCTGGGCGTCGATCAGGCAGTCCAGCAGATGCGCCTGCCACCAGTAGTGCCAGTGCGGGGCGCGCTTGATCGGCGGCCACGCCACGACGCCCAGCTGCGTGCCGGGCAGATGCCACAGCGACTTGAGGTGGCGTGAGGTGACCGCGGCTTCGGCGCTTTCGGCACGGTTCGCCCAGAGGTGGTCCATAGCCGTTGATCTTGCCGTATTCGCCGAACGAGGATCTTCCCGCGGACCGGCGATCCGCGGGAAGATCCTGCGCTCAGGGGTCAGAAGGGCAGCTCGAAGCCGCCCCCGTCGGTGAGCTGGCCGAAGAGGTCCAGAATCCACTGGATCGCCGGTGCGGCCTCAAGGACGTCCGAGGCGAACTCGATCTGGGCGGTCAGCGTCTCTTCCGCCTCCGTCAACCAGGTGGTGATCGATTCGCCGGCCAGGTTGTTGAGCACGTCGAGCTCGCTGCCCAGCTCGGGGAACAGGTCGTCGAGGGTGATGATGCCGTCGGCAATCGCGTTGATCGCCCCGGGCCCTGTTCCATAGACGGTCAGCAACCCCAAGGTGATCTGACCGCCGTAGTAGCCGGAGGCGAGTTCCAGCAGGCTGTCCAGTTGCTCGCCGTCCTGCGCCGAGACTCCCAGCAGGCTGTACAGCCAGCCCAGGTCGAAGTCGGCGACGGGGCCGAAGAGAACTTCGGGGTCAGCGCTGATGGACTCGAGTAACCCTTCGATCCAGGTCAGCGGATTCCAGCCGGGGCTGAGGATCTCTTCGAACATGTCGTAGCGATCGGACACCCAGTCCCCCAGCCCCGAGATTCCGGCGAAGGAGAGGAACGGGTCCAGCCAGCCAGCCCACTCGACGGCCGTTTGGGCGTAGGACAGGGTGGTGGCGGTCAGTTCCTCGGCATAGGCCTGCGCCGCGGCAAGGGAGTCGAAGGTCAACCAGCCGTCGGGGGTCAAGACATCGACATCCGGCCAGTCCAGGGCGGTCAGTGCCACATCGGCAGCGATGGCGTCGGCCGGCAGGGCCGGCACCACCGCGGGCGCGGTCACGATGGCACCGGCGCCCACCAGCGCGGCGCCGAAGAGGGCGTAGGGACGCGTTTTCGTACGTGCGTGCATGGTGAATTCCTCATTTCTGACAAGAACCTGATAGTCGCCACGCTAGCGACGGCGGCCCCGCGTCCGATACAGGGAAATCCCTGGACTTTGCGCCTGGAACAGCACTCCTCACCTGCGCATCTTGGCGGGGTCTTAACGCCAGCAGGTTCTGAGGCCCCTATGAGAACTTGACGGGTACGGCTCCTCGGCCGCCGATCACCAAGCCTGATCGAAATCCGCGTGCGCGGTGATCCAGGCGTGCATCACGATCCCGGCGGCCACCCCGACGTTGATGCTGCGAGTCGAGCCGAACTGGGCGATGGACACCGTCAGGCCGGCACCGGCTCGCACCTCGTCGCTGATGCCGAGGCCTTCGCTGCCGAACACCAGCAGGCAGTCGGCGGGCAGCCGGGTCTGCTCCAGGCGCGCGGCGCCGGCGACATTGTCCGCCGCGACCACGGTCAGTCCCTGCCGCGCAGCGAAATCCAGCAGGTCGGCGGCCGTCTCGTGATGCACCAGCCGCTGGTAGCGGTCGGTGACCATGGCGCCGCGCCTATTCCACCGCCGCCGCCCCACGATGTGCACGGTGTGCACGGCGAAGGCGTTGGCGGTCCGCACCACCGAACCGATGTTGGCGTCGTGGCCGAAGTTCTCGATCGCGACGTGCAGCCGATGCCGACGGCGATCGATATCGGCGATGATCGCCTCGCGGGTCCAGTAGCGGTAGGCATCGACGACGTTGCGACTGTCGCCGTCGCGCAGCAGTTCCGGGTCGTACCGCGGGTCGCTGGGCAGTGGCCCCGCCCAGGGCCCCACCCCGTTGTCCGCCGGCGAGAACCACTCAGTGGGGCCGGGCCCCTCGGAGCGCTCGCTCACCCGGTGGTCCACACGGCGGCATGCGTGCCGACCACCGACACCGAGGGGTAGAGCAGCGCGGCGTTGATCTCGCCATGCGTGCACAGCGCTGTCGGTACGTGCACCGAGTTCAGCGAGGCCTCCGGCAGGATCAGCACCGATGACCCGACCGCCAGGCAGTCCGGGCCCAACCCGGGCATCGGTGTCGACGGCCCGGCGACCAGCATCAGCGGTCCGCCCCGCGCGACTGCCTCGTCTCGGTACTGGCCGGGCACCGCGTCGGCCGTCAGGCTCAGCACCATGTAGCCGTTGCCGGTGAACGCCTTCGGGTCGCCCAGGGCGGTCGGGGCCAGCGGCACGCCGTCGGCGCGGTAGGCGGCCACTCCCTGGGCGGTGAGCAGCAGACCGGTGTCGGCGGGGTTGACCGGCGCCAGCCCCACCGGGAACGCCGCGGGGTAGGCCACCGTGGTGTCTTTGATCCGGTCGGCAGGCGAATACAGGTACACGCCGCGCAGGGCGCTGCGTTCCTTGAGCGGGCCCAGACACACGGTGCCGCTCAGCCGATCGGGTTGCGGGGCCGACAGCGGCGCCGGCACCAGTTCGCCCAGCAGCGTGCAGCTGCTACGTCCGGTGGCTTCGATGGGATGCGGAGGGGTGCCGTACACCCCGAACCGCAGATCGCCGGGCGCGGCGTGGGGACCGTGCTCCTCGGCGACCTGGGCCTTGACGTCGATCAGGGCGTAGTCGACCTCCCACCGCAGGTTGGACAGGGTCATCTCCCAGCCGAGGAAGGTCAGCGGCGAACCCAGCCGGGTGCCGTGGGCGCCGTAGGGGCCGGCCGTTTCCGAGCCCCCGCAGGCCGCGACGCAGGCGACGGCCAGCGCCGACACCAGCGCGATCAGACTTCGCACAACGGTCCTCGGTGCGTTCAGTCCAGCCCCAGCTCGGCCAGTCCGAGCACACTGCGGTAGGGCACGCCCTCGGCCTCGATGGCCTCGGCTGCTCCGGTGGCACGGTCGACCACGGTGGCCACGCCCACCACGTGACCGCCGGCTTCCCGCACCGCCCGCACCGCGGTCAGCGCCGACCCGCCGGTGGTACTGGTGTCCTCGACCACCAGCACCGGGTGGCCGGCGACGTCGAATCCTTCGATAAGGCGCTGCATGCCATGGCTTTTCACTGATTTGCGCACCACGAAAGCGTCGATCGGGCGGCCCGGGGCGTGCATGACGGCGGTCGCCACCGGGTCGGCGCCCAGGGTCAGGCCGCCCACCGCGACATAGTCCCAGTCATCGGTGAGCTGACGGACCAGCCGTCCGATCAGGGCACCGGCGCGATGGTGCAGGGTGGAACGGCGAAGGTCGACGTAGTAGTCGGCTTCGGCTCCCGAGGACAGGGTCACGCGGCCGTGCACCACCGACAGCTTGCGCACCAGCGCGGCCAGCTCGTCGCGTTCGTCGTTGTTAAGTGCGGCCACGGCCCCTCCCGAATTTGTTGGTCAGCGTCCGCGACAGCCCGCGCGGAACCAGTCGGCTGACGCCTGCCAATGCCTTGTACTGCAGGCCCGGGACGCTGACCACCTCGCCCCGGGCGATGTCGGCCAGGCTCGCCGCGACCACGTCGTCGACCTCCATCCACAGGAACGACGGCAAGGTGGCCATCTCGATGCCGGCACGCTGGTGGAATTCGGTGTGGACGTATCCGGGGCAGACCACATGGATGCCGACGCCGGTGCCGTGCAGGCCGCCGGCCAGTCCCTCGGTGAACGACACCACCCAGGCTTTGGATGCCGAGTAGGTCGAGCCGCGTCCCGACAGCAGCCCGGCGACGCTGGCGATGTTGATGACGCGGCCGGCGCCCTTGTCGATCATCGCGGGCAGCGCCGCCCGGGTCAGCTGCATCACCGCGGTGACGTTGACGTCCAGCTGCGCCTGCAGCAGCGCGGGGTCGGCGGTCCAGAACTCCCCGGCGGTGCCGAATCCGGCGTTGTTGACCAGTACCTGCACCCCGGCGGCCAGGCGCTCGGCGACACGCGCGCGCCCGTGGGCGTCGGCCAGGTCCGCGGGCAGTACCTCGACGGCGGCGCCGTGGGCGTCGCGCAGTTCGGTGGCCAGTGCTTCCAGGCGCTCGACATCGCGGGCGACCAGCACCAGGTCATGTCCGTCGGCGGCGAAGCGGCGCGCGTAGCCGGCGCCCAGCCCAGAGGTGGGCCCGGTGACCACGGCGACGGGGCGAGACATGCCCGTCAGCGTAACCAAGCCGCTGGTGTCGAGCGGCGTCGGCCGTCAGCGCTGATAGTGCGCGGTCTGCCGCACGTTGTGACCGCCCTTGGCCGAACGCCCGTCCGAGGCGGCGTCCCGGCCGGCCCGGCGGCGCGGCGCCGGCTCGCCCGGAGCGGACGCGGGCGCCCGCGATGCCGATGCGGGCTGGTCGGCTGCACTGTCGTCGGCTGCCTCCGCGGCGCTCGGCGGCCCGGCCGGACGGCTGGGCTGGCCGTTGCGGCGTCCCGTGGTGGTCTCGGCGGTCTGGCGGCGTGGGACCGGGGGCAGCACCCGCAGGAGGTCGTTGAACTGGCGGACGCTGCGCAGGCCCTCGTCCCACTGGCTGCGGGTGCTGGTGATGGGCATGCTCACCAGCGTCCAGTTCTCCTCGTTCCACATGATTTCCGCGCAGTCGGGAGCGCTGTGGGCGAAGGTGACCATCCGCCGGTCGCAGGCCCGGCGTGCCGCGTCGAGGTTGGTGGAGTAGACCATGCGCGGGCCGATCGCACCGAGCAGCCAGATGTCGTTCTCGCGGGGCTCCTTGAGGCCCTTGAGCCGCACATCGACCACGACGTTGGTGGCGACCTTGCGATGCAGGGCGATCACCGTGGCCACTTCGTCGAGGTCGAAGATGTAGACGGCCTCGCCGCGGATCTGGCCGAGCACCACGTTGCGCACCGGCGCCTCGCCGCCCACGCTCGATATCACGCCGCGTGTCCAGCGGCGCAGAATCTCGGTGGATTCCGGTTCGAAGTCGAAGCCGTGCGACCGTGCCCAGGACTTACGGCGCCGGCTGCGGCCGCGCCGCTGGTCGATGTCCACGTACAGCAGTACTGCCGCGCCGACGAAGCACAGCGCGGACAGCGTGAACCAAAGCGGGACCATTGGGCCTAGCGTATCTGCTCTCGGGCCCGAACCGAGAATGCTCGCAGGTCACAACCGTGTATCAGCACTGTTCCAACAGGTCAACGTCACATTTGCACGGTGTTCGGCGCGACCCCGCCGAAGATGGTCTGCCCGGTGTCGTAGGAGACGTAAATCGGCTCCATCGCGAACGGCAAGTTACCGGTGTTCATGCTGTTGCCGCTGATCACCACCGGGCCACGGGTCGACGCGTCGGCGGGGTCGTTCGAGTAGGTCGTCGAACTCACGGTGTAGGAGTAGAGCAGCTGCCCGCCCGGGGTGTAGACCCGGATCAGCGTCCCGTCCGGGAGGGTGCCGTTGGCCGTCGGCGTGATGCCCGCGCTGCTCAGCACCGACGACGGCATGGTTCCGAACACCCCGCCGGAGTCGATCACCCCGTTGACCTGCTGAGGTGTGGCGCCGTTGAGGCTCACGTACAGGGCCGACCACGGGGCGCCGTTGACGGCGATCCCACCTTCCAGCGGGTTGGCCCCGAAGATCAGTTCCCCGTTGGGCTGGTCGATCAGCACGCCGCGGCCGAGCTCGCCCGGCAGATCGGCGGTCGGAATGTGGTCGGGTGTGGGGCCGAGCGCGTTGGGCCCGATGCCCAAGATGCCGGTGGAGGATCCGGCCAGGTAGTCGTGGATGGACCACGGGCCGAAGATGTTGAAGTCCGCCGGGAACGCGAACAGCACCGCGGCGACCGAGGTGTCGGCGGTGACCGTACCGGCGACGTCGTTCTCATCGAAGCCGGTGAAGGTGACCGTGGTGGGCAGTTCCAGGTAGAAGTAGTTCAGGTAGCCACCGAACTGGCCGATGTTGAATCCGGTCGGCAGGCCGGTGATGCCGAAGGGGTTGATGTTCCAGATCGGCATGACCAGTCCGGCGGCGCCGGTGTCGACCAGGACCTCGGTCTGCGGGCCGCCGCCGACGGAGACGTTGATGACCGGCTGGGTGACCAGGTTGACGTCCATCGGGACGGTGAAGCTGGTGGGGAGATCGGCGAGCGGGGTGTCGGGGCCGTAGTCGGCGGCGCTGCCGGCGACATCGGGGCCGAACAGCCACGGCGCGATGCTGTTCAGCGGGTTGTAGACCAGGTCCTGGTACCAGCCGTTGAACAGGGTGTCCAGCGAGGCCAGGGCCGAACCCGGATCGGTGTCGGCGGCGATACCGGGGTCTACCCAGCTGATCGCGTCGAGCAGGGGCTGCAGCAGGTCGTCCCAGTCGGCGTGCGCGGCGGGGGCCGGGGCGCTCAGCGCCAGCAATGCGCCGGCGGCGCCGACGGCACCCACCAGCCGATGGCGACGACTTGCCATGATCACCCCTCCGATTGGACGCCCGCCACCCGAAACTCGCGGGAATTTCTCAGTAACGGCAAGGCTAACCGATCAGCCAGAACACCGCATCCGTAAAGCAGGCGTCCTACGTCACGGCCCCCCCGGAACCAATCCGGGGGGCTGTGACGTCTGGGCGGGCTCAGCCCAGGATCAGCGACTCGCCGTCCGCGCTGATGTTGATCGGCACCACGTCGCCGTCGTGCACCTGGCCGGCCAGCAGCATCTTGGCCAGCTGGTCGCCGATGGCCTGCTGGATGAGCCGGCGCAGGGGGCGCGCCCCATAGACCGGGTCGAAGCCACGACGGGCCAGCCACTTCTTGGCCTCCAAGGAGACCTCGATGGTCAGCCGCCGTTGCGCCAGGCGCTTGGCCAGTTGCTGCAGCTGGATGTCGACGATCTGCACCAGTTCCTCGGGGTTGAGGCCCTCGAAGATGAGCACGTCGTCCAGCCGGTTGATGAACTCCGGCTTGAACGCGGCCCGCACCGCGGCCATCACCTCGTCGTCGGTGCCACCCGAACCCAGGTTGGACGTCAGGATCAAGATCGTGTTGCGGAAGTCCACCGTGCGGCCCTGGCCGTCGGTGAGCCGGCCCTCGTCGAGGACCTGCAGCAGCACGTCGAACACGTCCGGGTGCGCCTTCTCGACTTCGTCGAACAGCACCACCGTGTAGGGCCGGCGGCGTACCGCCTCGGTCAGCTGACCGCCCTGGTCGTAACCGACGTAGCCGGGAGGCGCGCCGACCAGGCGAGCCACCGAGTGCTTCTCGCCGTATTCGCTCATGTCGATGCGGACCATGGCCCGTTCGTCGTCGAACAGGAAGTCGGCCAGCGCCTTGGCCAGCTCGGTCTTGCCCACGCCGGTGGGTCCCAGGAACAGGAAGGAGCCTGTGGGCCGGTTGGGGTCGGCGACACCTGCCCGGCTGCGCCGCACCGCGTCCGAGACCGCCTGCACCGGTTTGCGCTGACCGACGACCCGCTTGCCGAGCTCGTCCTCCATGCGCAGCAGCTTGGCGGTCTCGCCCTCCAGCAGCCGGCCTGCCGGGATACCCGTCCAGGCGCTCACCACATCGGCGATGTCGTCGGGGCCGACCTCTTCCTTGAGCATGAGGTCTTCTTGAGCGTGAGCAACCGGCAGTGCGGCGTCAAGCTTCTTCTCCACCTCCGGGATTCGGCCGTAGCGCAGCTCAGCGGCCTTGGCCAGGTCGCCGTCGCGTTCGGCACGGTCGGACTCGCCACGCAACGCCTCAAGCTGCTCCTTGAGTTCGCGGACGACGTCGATGGCGTTCTTCTCGTTCTGCCACCTGGTTGTGAGCTCGGCGAGCTTCTCTTTGTGGTCGGCCAATTCGGCGCGCAGCTTGTCCAGCCGGTCCTTGGAGGCCTCGTCGGACTCCTTGGTCAGGGCCATCTCTTCGATCTCCAGGCGCCGCACCAGGCGCTCGACCTCGTCGATCTCGACCGGCCGGGAGTCGATCTCCATGCGCAGTCGCGAGGCCGCCTCGTCGACCAGGTCGATGGCCTTGTCCGGCAGGAATCGGGCCGTGATGTAGCGGTCGGACAGCGTGGCCGCGGCCACCAGCGCCGAGTCGGTGATGCGCACCCCGTGGTGGACTTCGTAGCGGTCCTTGAGGCCGCGCAGGATGCCGATGGTGTCCTCTGCCGACGGTTCGCCGACGTAGACCTGCTGGAAGCGGCGCTCCAGGGCGGCGTCCTTCTCGATGTACTTGCGGTATTCCTCGAGCGTGGTCGCGCCCACGAGTCGCAGCTCGCCGCGCGCGAGCATCGGCTTGATCATGTTGCCGGCGTCCATCGCGCCCTCGCCGGTGGCACCGGCGCCCACGATGGTGTGCAGCTCGTCGATGAATGTGATGATCTGCCCGGCCGACTCCTTGATCTCGTCCAGGACGGCCTTGAGGCGTTCTTCGAACTCGCCGCGGTACTTGGCGCCGGCCACCATCGAACCCAGGTCCAGGCTGACGACGGTCTTGTCGCGCAGGCTCTCCGGGACGTCGCCAGCGACGATGCGCTGCGCCAGTCCCTCGACGATCGCGGTCTTGCCGACGCCGGGCTCGCCGATGAGCACCGGGTTGTTCTTGGTGCGCCGGCTCAAAACCTGTACCACCCGGCGGATCTCGGTGTCACGCCCGATCACCGGGTCCAGCTTGCCCTCACGCGCACGGGCGGTCAGATCGGTGGAGTACTTCTCCAACGCCTGGTAGCTGGCCTCGGGGTCCGCGCTGGTGACCCGCGCACTGCCGCGCACCTTCACGAACGCCTCCCGCAATGCCTGCGGAGAGGCACCGTGACCGGTCAGCAGCTTGGCGACATCGGAGTCGCCGGTGGACAGGCCCACCATCAGGTGTTCGGTCGACACGTACTCGTCGTCGAGTTCGGTGGCCAACTGCTGGGCAACGGTGATCGCGGCCAGCGCGTCGCGGGACAGCTGCGGTTGCGCGTTGGAGTTGGTCACCTGCGGCGCCAGATCGATCAGCCGCTGCGCCTCGGTCCGGACCGTCGCGGGGTTCACCCCGACCGCCTCCAGCAGCGGCGCCGCGATCCCGTCGTTCTGGGTCAGCAGGGCCTGCAGCAGGTGCGCAGGCCGGATTTCGGGGTTGCCGGCGACCGTGGCCGTTTGCAAAGCGGCGGTGAGGGCTGCCTGCGTCTTGGTGGTCGGGTTGAAAGAGTCCACGACACCTCCATTCGGGGTTAGTGACGGGCCTCACAAACGCCCGCCAAAAATGCTTGTCGTGTTTTCCAACGCCGTCAACGTTGAGTCTGTTCCGCTCAGGTCTGATCAATTCTCCTGAGTGCCGACTTACCCCGCCCGATCAGCCAAGACGCAACGCGCGACGGGCATCCTGCATCATCCGGGGCAACCGCGAGGCGCCCATCAGCGCCCGGAACAGCCAGCTGTCGTCCGAGGGGAGCACGCCGGCCGATTGGGTGGCGTCGAGCAGGTCGAACAGCGTCTCCCCCTCGTACATGAGCCCGTCGGCGTTGAAGTGGTAGCGGTCCACCGCGGTGCACTGCACGAAGGTGCCGACGCCGTGGATCGCCGGAGCCGACTCGTCGTAGGGGTAGAAGCGCAGCGTGCCGCTGAAGTGTCCGCTGCCGATGTAGCGGACGATCACCCGCGTCTCGCCCTCGGGCGTGACGTCGAAATAGACCTGCCCGGGCAGCGGGTCGTAGCGCCAGTCCGGGATGGCGTCGAGGAAGGAGAAGTTGTAGCGCTCGAACTCCTCGAGACCGACGATGATGCGGCCGAAGGTGGTGGGGTCTTTGTAGCGCAGATCCGGCGTGTAGAGCTCGTGGTTGAGCGACATATCCCGCATCAGCCAACTCCACCAATACTTCTTGGCCCATTCGGCGGCGAAGGCCACGTCGATCCCGCGCTCGGCGTAGTGCGCGATCTTGCGGTCCAGGTCGAGGAACCACTGCTCGGTCATGGCGTTGAGCTCGGGCTCGGTGAGCACCTTGACCTTGCCGCCGGCGCGGTTTCCGGGCAGGTAATCCGGTAGCGGCTGACGCAGCCTCGGCTTGGCGATGGCCTCCCTGAACAGCGCCTCGTCGAACATGCCACCCACCTTCCCGCCGCATTGGAATCACCTGATTCCCGCAATCAAAGCAGGCCGAGGAAGTAGAATCAAGTGATTCTCAAGCGGATGGGGTGGCCCAATGGACACGACGGCGCCGCGAGTATGGCGTGGCCAGACTCATGACGACCGGGCCCAACTCCGCCGAGCGCAACTGATGCGGGCCGGATTCGAGCTGCTGGGCACCGAGGGCACCTCGGGAGTCACCATGCGGGCGGTCTGCCGGCACGCCGGGCTGAGCCCGCGCTACTTCTATGAAAGTTTCAGCGACACAGATGAATTGATGCTGTCGGTCTACGATCGCTGCAACGCCGAGCTGCTGGACGCCATCGCCGGCGCCACCGACCCGGAATCTCCCGTCGCGGCGGCGGTCGACGCTGCCGCCGGCTACTTCGAGGCAGACCCCCGTCGGTTGCGGATCCTGTTGCGCGAGCCGCAGTCCAGCAATCTGCTCGCCGCCCACCGGGCCGATGTACTGCCCGGGCTCCTGACCGAGCTGGCCGGTTCCGCGGGCGTCACCGACCCGCCGGGCAGCCCCACCAGCCGCGCCATGCACGCCAGCGCACTGTCGGGAGCTCTGACCGCGCTGGTTCTCGACTGGGCCGATGGCCGGCTGCGCGCCAGCCGCGCCGAGCTGGTCGCCTTCGCGACCGCGCTGGTGCTGGCGGGCCTGGCCGGGACCGGCGATTCAGGACCCTGAGGTCTCACACGATGCCGACGTCTCGCACGATCGGGCGCCGGCCGGTGGCCGGCTCCAGAGGAACAGCGCGATCCAGGCGCCGTAGCCCAATGCCATCCCGGCATACATGACGGTGGGATCCGACTGGCCGTGCACGCTGAGGTAGAGCGCCACCCCGACGATCAGCGCGGGCAGCGCGGCAGCCCGACGCCGCAGGGTCAGCGCGACCGTGACGAACACGATCGACACGATCAGCAGGACGGGACTGATCCGATGTAACGCCTCGAGCGCAGCGCCACCTGATCCCCGGGGCCGCGCGCCGTCGTGCGCGCCGTGGCCGGCGCCGGCCGCCGCGGAGGCTCCGGCGCCGACTGCGGCCAGGACCGCCGGGAGACAACAGGCCAGCGTGCAGGTCAGCGCGGCGAACGCTCCCGCCACCCCGAACCTGCGTCCGGCAGGCTTCGCCGAACCGGCCAAGTCGCGCTGCGGCGTAGCTGACATATCCCGCCCTCCCCAAGGTTGTGACGCTGAACCTATACCCCGTAGGGGTATCTGGCAAGGCGTGCCCGGGGTGCACGGCCGGTCCGATCCGGTCCGCTACGGTGCAGCTATGACGACCAGCCTGGCTTCGGTGTGGACTGCCCTGATACCCCTTGCCCTGGTGGTGGCGCTGTCCCCGATCACCGTTATCCCGGCCGTGCTCGTGCTGCACACCGCGCGCCCGAGGCAGACCGGTCTGGCCTTCCTGCTCGGATGGCTGGCCGGTCTGGCGGCTCTGACCGCCGCGTTCGTCGCGGCATCCGGCCTGGCCGGCGGTCTGCAGAGGACGCCGCCGGGCTGGGCGTCCTGGTTGCGGATCGTCGTCGGTACTGCGCTGATCGGGTTCGGCCTCTACCGGTGGACGGCCCGGCACGGGCACAGCGAAATGCCCCGCTGGATGCGCGCCTTCACCACGATGGCACCGCTGCGCGCCGGCCTGATGGGCGCGGTACTGGCCGTCGTCCGGCCGGAGGTGTTGTTCATGTGCGCCGCCGCCGGCCTGACCATCGGCAGCGCCGGACTGCCCGCCGAGGACAGCTGGCCCACGGCGGCATTCTTCGTCGCGCTCTCCGCCTCCTCGGTCCTGATTCCCATTCTGGGCTACGTGGCCGCCAGCGACCGGCTGGATCCGGCACTGCACCGGCTCAAAGACTGGATGGAGCGCCAGCACGCCGCACTGGTCGCGGTGATCCTGATCCTGATCGGTGCGATGGTGGTCTACAACGGGATTCACGCGCTCTGACCGGCGACCCACCGGCGCCGTTAAGATCGCGCCGTGGGCCTGGACGACCGCGATGCGCTGCGCGTTCTGCATGACGCGTTCGCTGCGCCGTGCGACGCTTCCGGTGTTGTCGCCCAGTTCTTCAACCGATGGTTCGGCACCGACCCGTCGGTCCGCGACCTGTTCCCCGCCGACCTGAGCCCCCAGCGGGACGCCTTCGCCCACGCCATGAGCTGGGTGCTGGGTGAATTCCTCGCCCATCGGGCGCAACCACCCGTGTCGTTCCTGGCTCAACTGGGCCGCGATCACCGCAAGTACGGTGTGACCCAACGCCATTACCAGAGCGTGGGCCAGGTGCTGTTGGTCACCCTGCGGGAGGCGTTGGCCGACCGCTGGACTGCGGCCGTCGACGAAGCCGCCCGCGAGGCGCTGAACCTGATCATCGGCGTGATGGGCGGCGCCGCCGATGCCGAAGAAGGTCCGGCCTGGTGGGACGGCACCGTCATCGAGCATCTCCGGGTCTCGCGCGACATCGCCGTCATCCGGCTCCAGCTGGATCAGCCGATGCCGTACCACCCCGGCCAATACGTCAAAGTCGAGGTACCTCAGTGCCCTCGGTCGTGGCGCTACCTGAGCCCCAGCATTCCGGCCGACGAAACCGGGGCGATCGAGTTTCACGTGCGGGCGGTTCCGGCCGGACTGGTCAGCACCGCGATCGTCAACGAGACCCGGCCCGGCGACCGGTGGCGCCTGTCCAGCCCGTTGGGCGGCCTGCACGTGGACCGGGGCGGCGGCGATGTCCTGATGGTGGCCGGCAGCACCGGCCTGGCGCCGCTGCGGTCGATGATCATGGACCTGACCCGCTGGGGCGAGAATCCGCGCGTGCACCTGTTCTTCGGCGGCCGCTATCCCTGCGAGCTCTACGATCTGCCCACCCTGTGGCAGATCGCGGCGCACAATCCCTGGCTATCGGTGACCCCGGTGTCGGAATACCCGCGCGACCCCGACTGGTCCGCAGACTATCCCGACGTGACACCGCCGCGCGGACTGCATCTGCGCCAGACCGGGCGACTGGCAGACGTGGTCACCCGTTACGGCAACTGGGGCGATCGGCAGATCCTGGTCTGCGGCGGCCCGGAGATGACACGCGCGACCGTGGCCGCCCTCATCGCCAAAGGAACTCCCCCGCAACGCATTCAACACGACCCCCTGTCGGCGTGACCGATCTCGCCGCCTGCGTCCTGTCGGATCCGTCGTCACCGCTGACGGCGACCTTCCGGCCGCACGCCGGCATGATCGGCACCTCGCTGGCCGACGACGGCGTGGAACTGCTCGGCCAACTGCGGGGTGTGGCCGCCTATGTCACCGAGCACAAGACCATGGGCATCCCGCTGCTGTATCCGTGGGCGAATCGCTTGAGCGCCAACACCTACCGGGTGGGCGATACGACGGTGACGCTGGCCCCCGGGGCCGGCGGGGTGCACACCGACGACTACGGCGCCCCGATCCACGGGATCCTGGCCGGCGAGCCCGGTTGGCGGGTGACTGCCCGGTCGGCGTCGGCGCTGACCGCGCAGCTCGACTTCGGATCGCGCCCGGATCTGCTCGCGGCGTTTCCGTTCCCGCACCTGCTGGAGCTGGCGGTGACACTGGCGGACCGCACCTTGACGGTGCGCACCACGGTCACAGCCACCGGTGACACGGTGGTGCCGCTGTGCTTCGGTTTCCACCCCTATCTGCAGCTTCCCGACGTGCCCCGATCGCAGTGGCTGATCCAGACCCCGGCGATGCGGTCCCGGATCGTGGACCCGCACGGCATCCCCACCGGGGCGGTCGCCGCACACCCGGCAACCACGCAGTTGTTGGGCGAGCAGGTCTTCGACCATGGTTTCGACGAGGTGCAGCCGGGATCGGTGTTCGCGGTCTCCGGCGGCG
Source organism: Mycolicibacter hiberniae (assembly GCF_010729485.1). Lineage (NCBI taxonomy): Bacteria > Bacillati > Actinomycetota > Actinomycetes > Mycobacteriales > Mycobacteriaceae > Mycobacterium > Mycobacterium hiberniae. Next base: position 4,130,224 of record NZ_AP022609.1, on the reverse strand, counting down.
GCCGCCGCGTGGAGGTGTGTTTCGACGCGGGGTATCCGGCGGCGCAGATCTATGCGCCGGCCACCGACGACGTGGTCTGCTTCGAGCCGATGGCCGCGCCCACCGACGCGCTGCGCCGCGGCGGCTACGCGGTGGCGCGCTCGGGCCGGCCGGGTGTGGCCCAGTTCTCGATCCGGCTCGCCTGAGCATTGACTCTGCGCGTACCCGGCAGATGTGCGAGTGGATTGCCTGGTGGGCGCAGAGTCAGCGGGGAAATCGCTAGCTGCGGGGCTGCCAGACCACCACGGCGGTGCTCTTGGGCAAGACGGCGAGCTCCCGACGCTGCTTGGCGCGCAACATCTCCAGCTCGGCCGACATCTCCTTGATCCGCGACTGCAGCGCCTCCACCTGATTGGTCAGCTCGATGATGCGCTTGATCCCGGCCAGGTTGACGCCCTCGTCCTGGGAGAGCCGCTGCACCTCGCGCAGCATGTCCACGTCACGTTCGGAGTAGCGGCGCCCGCCACCGGAACTGCGCCGGGGACTGACCAGCCCGATGCGGTCATAGGTGCGCAGCGTCTGCGCGTGCATCCCGGCCAGCTCCGCGGCCACCGAGATCAAGAAGGTGCGGGAGTTCTCCGAGTTGCTCATGACCGGTTACCCGCCCATCCGGCCCGCGGGTCGAACCCGCTGGCCTGCTCCGCCGCCGCGTAGGCCTCGAGCGCCGCCTGCGCCGAGCCTTCCAGATTGGGGGGAACCGCAACCTTGACGGTGACGAGCAGATCGCCGTGGCCGCCGCCGCGCTTGGGCACGCCGCGCCCCCGCACCCGCAGAATCCGGCCGTCTGCGGTGCCCTTGGGAACCCGCACGCCGACCTTGCCGTCCAGTGTCGGTACCGACAAGGTGGTGCCCAGGGCCAGTTCGGCGAAACTCACCGGGATGGTGACCGTCAGGTCGTCGCCGTCGCGGCCGAAGACCTTGTCCGGGCGCACCCGTACCGTCACGTAGAGGTCGCCCGAGGGAGCGCCGCGCAGGCCTGCCTCTCCCTGACCGGCCAGCCGAATCCGTTGGCCGTCTTCGACGCCCGGCGGAATCCGCACGTTGATGGTTCGGGTCCGGGCGGCCCGCCCGGTCCCCTTGCACTCGGTGCACGGGTGTTCGATGATCGAGCCGCTGCCGCGACATTCGGTACACGGCTCGGAGAACCCGAACGCGCCCTGGTTGCTGCTGATCACCCCGGATCCGTTACAGGACACGCACACCCGCGGGCTGGTGCCCGGCCGGGCGCCGCTGCCGTGACAGTTGGTGCACGGCGCGGCACTGGTCAGGCGCAGCGGCATCTCCACACCCTTGGTGGCCTCGAGGAAACTGAGCTCGGATTCGGTCTCCAGGTCGTTTCCCCGCCGCGGCCGGCTGGGCCGTTGCTGAGCCCCGCGCCCGAACAGGCCGCCGAAGAGATCGCCTATGTTGGCCCCACCGGTCTGCCCGGCGGCGCCGAACAGGTCGTTGAGGTTGAACTCGCCGCCGTCGGCGCCGGTGGAGAACCGGTCGAAGTTGCCGCCGCCGAAGCCGCCGCCCCCGCCGTTGAAGCGCCGGCCGAAGCCGCCGCCGGCGAACAGCCGTCGGGTCTCGTCGTATTCCTTGCGCTTGGCCTCATCGGACAAGACGCTGTAGGCCTCCGAGACCGCCTTGAATCGCTCCGCGGCAGCCGGGTTGTTCGGGTTGCGGTCCGGATGCAGTTCGGAGGCCAACTTGCGGTAGGCGCTCTTGATCTCTTTCTCGCTGGCGTCGGAGGAGACGCCCAACTCCTTGTAGAAGTCTTTTTCGACCCATTCACGCTGAGCCATGCCGCGTCACCTCCTTACCTGTCAATTCTTGTCGGCGCTGTCGCCGTCGACAACTGCTCCGCCCGATCCGGCGTCCGGGACGGTGTCTACGACGCCGACCATCGCGTGCCGCAACACCTGCTCGCCGAGCTTGTAGCCCCGCCGCAGGACGGTGCCGATCACCGAGTGCGTGCCGTCACCCTCATGCTGGACCGCTTCGTGCAGCTGCGGGTCGAATTCATCGCCCTCGACGCCGAACGACGACAGGCCCATCCCGGTGAGCACACCGGTCAACTTGTCGGCAATCGCCTTGAGCGGACCCGATTCCAGGTCACCGTGGCTGCGGGCGCGATCCAGATCGTCGAGGATCGCGAGCAGTTCGGTCACCACCGAGGCCTTGGCGCGATCGGCAACACCTTGCTGATCGCGCAGCGCCCGCTTGCGGTAGTTGGCGAAGTCCGCCTGCACTCGCTGCAGGTCCGCAGTGAGTTCGGCCAGCGGGTCGTCCTGGTCTTCTTCGGCGGGCGGCTCCTCCGGAGCCGGCCCACTGGGGGCCGGTCCGGAGGAACTCTCCCGCACCTCACCGGTTTCGGGGTCGATACGCCGCTTATCGGTGACGGTGATGGTCTCCGGCGGGACGTCGGAGCCGTTCGCGGCGCCCTCGGGGCTCACTTGATGTCTCCATCATCGACCACCTCTGCGTCCACGACGTCGTCGTCGCCGCCGGAGTCCGGTGTGGCCGCAGCGGCCTGCTCAGCCTGGGTGGCCTCGTAGATGGCCTGGCCCAGCGCCTGCGATTCGACTCCCAGCTTCTCCATGGCCGACTTGATGGCGCCGATGTCGGTGCCCTCCAACGCCTTCTTGGCGTCGCCGATCGCGGCGCCGACCTTGGCCAGGGTGTCCTCGGGAACCTTGGAGCCGCCCTCGGCTCCGCGCTGCTCGGCGACGAACTTCTCCGTCTGGTAGACCAGCGACTCGGCCTGGTTGCGCACGTCGGCCTCTTCGCGCCGCTGGCGGTCCTCCTCGGCGTGGGCCTCGGCGTCCTTGATCATCCGGTCGATCTCGTCCTGGGAAAGGCCGGAGCCTTCCTGGATCTTGATCGTGTTCTCCTTGCCGGTGCCCTTGTCCTTGGCGGTGACGTGCACGATGCCGTTGGCGTCGATGTCGAAGGTGACCTCGATCTGCGGGACACCGCGCGGGGCCGGCGGTATGCCGGTGAGCTCGAAGGAGCCGAGCAGCTTGTTGTGCGAGGCGATCTCACGCTCACCCTGGAAGACCTGGATCTGCACCGACGGCTGGTTGTCGTCGGCGGTGGTGAAGGTCTCGCTGCGCTTGGTCGGGATGGTGGTGTTGCGCTCGATCAGCTTGGTCATCACGCCGCCCTTGGTTTCGATACCCAGCGACAGCGGTGTGACGTCAAGCAGCAGAACGTCTTTGACCTCACCCTTGAGCACGCCGGCCTGCAGCGCGGCGCCCACGGCGACAACCTCGTCGGGGTTGACGCCCTTGTTGGGCTCCTGGCCGCCGGTCAGCTCCTTGACCAGGTCGGTGACCGCGGGCATCCGGGTGGAACCGCCCACCAGCACCACGTGGTCGATCTCCGACACCGAGATACCGGCGTCCTTGATCACCGACTGGAACGGCTTGCGGGTGCGGTCCAGCAGGTCCTGGGTGATCCGCTGGAACTCCGCCCGGGTGAGCTGCTCGTCGAGGAACAGCGGGTTCTTGTCGGCGTCCACGGTGATGTAGGGCAGGTTGATCGAGGTGCTCTGCGAGCTCGACAGCTCGATCTTGGCCTTCTCGGCGGCCTCGCGCAGCCGCTGCATGGCCATCTTGTCCTTGGTCAGGTCGATACCCGAGGTGCCCTTGAACTTGTCGACCAGCCAGTCCACGACGCGGTCGTCCCAGTCGTCACCACCGAGGTGGTTGTCACCGGACGTGGCCCGCACCTCGACCACACCCTCGCCGATCTCCAGCAGGGAGACGTCGAAGGTGCCGCCGCCGAGGTCGAACACCAAGATGGTCTGTTCCTTGTGGCCCTTGTCCAGGCCGTAGGCCAGCGCGGCCGCGGTCGGCTCGTTGACGATGCGCAGCACGTTCAGGCCGGCGATCTGACCGGCGTCCTTGGTGGCCTGACGCTGGGCGTCGTTGAAGTAGGCGGGCACGGTGATCACGGCGTCGGTGATGTCCTCACCGAGGTAGGCCTCCGCGTCGCGCTTGAGCTTCATCAGCACGCGGGCGCTGATCTCCTGCGCGGTGTAGTCCTTGCCGTCGATCTCGACTTTCCAGTCCGAGCCGATGTGGCGCTTGACCGAGCGAATGGTGCGGTCGACGTTGGTGACCGCCTGGTTCTTGGCGGGCTGGCCGACGAGCACTTCGCCGTTACGGGCGAACGCGACGACCGACGGGGTGGTGCGCGAGCCCTCCGAGTTGGCTACGACGACGGGGTCCCCGCCCTCCAGCACTGCGACGCACGAGTTGGTGGTCCCGAGGTCGATTCCGACCGCACGAGCCATTGTGGTTCCTCCCTGGTAGACGATAATCCCTAGTCTGAGCGGACTGCGCTCAACGATCCTCCTTTGCCAGCCTCGCTGTCAACTTGGACTTGAGCGATTCCGACTCAACCTTGTCGATGTGGTCAACGGGCTGGGTTCCCGGTTTGTTCCCGAATGGCACAGTGCCGGCGAAAGAGGCACAGACGGATCGCCTGGCGCGGCACAGCCGAATCAGTCGTCGACAACCGTCAGGATGCCCGCGGGAGCATCGAGTGCGTCGAACGTCCGCGCGGCGGCGGTGGCGATGTTCACCCGTGGTTCCGGAGGCAGTTCGCCCTGGTAGTAGGTGCCGGGCCCGTAGAACAGTCCGTAGCGGAGGACTACGCCGTTCGCCACCAGCACCGCTTCCTCAAGCTGTGCGACCGCATCGGCTTCGGGGCCGGGACGAATCCTCCATGCGACGCTTTGGGCGATGATCTTCGTCGCGCCCAATCCCTCCAACGCCCCGACGAGGTTGCGGGTGCCCTCGGCCCGGATACGCGCGTTGAGCAGCGACTCCTGCGGCAGGTCGGCCAGATTGTCTGGTAAATCGGTCAGCTCATGCAGCAACACGTGCGGCGCAAACCAACGGACGGCCCGGGTCAGAGCCGGACGATCGAATACGTCGCAGACGATCGGCTGTGCACCCATTGCGGCCAGCTGGTCGACCTTCTGGGCCGACCTCGTCATGGCGCCGACGGTATGGCCCGCTTCGACGAGCATCGGAACCAGCCGGCTCCCGATCACACCCGAAGCACCCGCAAAGAACACGCGCATGCTCATCCCGCGACCTTCCTCGCCAGCGCAGCCAACTTGGCGTCGAGTTCCTCAGCGGCTGCAAGCAGGGCGGGGTTGGGTTCGACGACCATCAACGAGGACGGTTTGACGTATATCAGGCTGCTGCCAGCACTTTCCTCGCCGACGAGCAGCAGCTCCACCGGAGCGAACAGCCCCGCGGTCACATCGTGACGCAACATCGTGAGCGCGATCAGCGGGTTGCCGATGATCACACGCAGTACCTTGCGGTCGATCCCGGCCTTCTTGATCCATCCGCCATGGTCGAACGTCGCGAACAGCATGAATCCGCTTGCGCCGACGTGGGATTCGACCTCGTATCGGTAGGTTTCCCAGCTGCTGTGATCCTTCGGGAAATCATCGATCGGAACCGGCCGCTCGCCCACGTCGGCAAGCAACGCAGCAACCAGCTCCTCGTAACTCTTAGTGCTCTGATACCGCATCTGGACGCCGGAGAATCGGCGCTCCTGAGGATCACACTGCGACACGATCCACCTCCTCGACCTCGGCGCCGGCAATCTCGCCGCCGACACGGTCCTGGACAGATACACGCGGGGTGCGATCCACCAGCAGGGTCAGCAGGTCTGTGCGGCTGTAGTGCCCGCGGGAGTCCATCTGCGACTTGCGGGCATCGATCAGCGTGAAGTCCAGGTCGGCAATCACCTCGCCCTCACCGGAGCGCAACGGCTCGCCGAGCAGTTCGCCGTGCGGGCTGATGATCGCAGTGAAGCACCCGCCGGAGATGGGCCCGATCGGACATCCGGTGTCGGCCATGATCCGCGCCTGTTGGTCGGGGTCCAACCATGCGGTGGCGTTGACGACGAATGCGGCCGACTCGAGGGCGTGATTGCGCACGCTGGTCTCGATCTGTTGGGCAAACAGGTCGCCGGCGAACGATCCCGGCCACATGCCCGAGTGGATCTGTTCCCCGTCGGCGATCAGGGCGTAGCGCGCCAGCGGCATGTAGTGCTCCCAACAGGCCAGTTGCCCGACCCGCCCGACCGTGCTGTCGACTGCACGCAGTCCGCTGCCGTCGCCCTGCCCCCAGAGCATCCGCTCGTGATAGGTGGGCATGATCTTGCGCCTGCGCTGCAGCAGGCTTCCGTCGGCGTCGAAGAGCAGCTGCGTGTTGTACAGGGAGCCGCCATCACGTTCGGTGACACCGATCGAGACGACCATTTTCGCCTGCCGGGCCGCTGCTCCGATCGCATCGACTTCCGCCGATGGGATGGTCACGGCCTGTTCCATCAGCGTGAGGTGTTGCGGGCGCATCTCGAACGGACGTTGGACGAAAGAGAAATGGGGGTAGTAAGGGATCACCGTCTCCGGAAAGGCCGCGAACTGCACTGCGTGGCGGGCCAGCTGCTCGATCTTCGCCACCACCCGTTCGACGGTCCCTTGCCGGCTGTACAGCACCGGGCTGATCTGCACCGCCGCTGCTCGAATCGTGCTCATCGTCGTCAGCCCTCGATCCGCTCGATGATGGTGGCGTTGGCCATCCCGCCGCCCTCACACATGGTCTGCAGACCGAAACGTGCTCCGCTGTGCTGCAACGCGTGGACCAGGGTTGTCATCAGGCGCGCGCCACTGGCGCCCAACGGATGCCCTATCGCGATGGCTCCGCCGTTGACGTTCGTCTTGGCCAGATCTGCACCGGTGTCCTTGGCCCATGCCAGTACGACGGGGGCAAAGGCCTCGTTGACCTCGAACAGATCGATGTCGGACAGACGGAGCCCGGCACGGCGCAATGCCCTCTCCGTGGCCGGAATCACCCCGGTCAGCATGTAGAGCGGATCCGACCCAACGACCGTGCTGGTGTGAATCCGCGCCAGCGGTCGCAGACCCATCTTTCGGGCGAACTCGCCGCTGGTGATCAACACCGCTGCGCTGCCGTCCGACAGCGGTGACGAGTTGCCGGGGGTGATCTCCCAATTGATCTGCGGGAAGCGTGCCTTCATCGCCTCGTCGTAGAACGCCGGGTTCAACCCTGCCAAAGCGGCCACGCTGGTTCCGGGCCGGATGATCTCGTCGGTGGTCAGGCCTGCGATCGGAGTGAGCTCGTCATCGAAGAGCCCGTCCTTGGTCGCCCGCGCCGCCTTCTCGTGACTGTTGGCGGAGAACTCGTCGAGTTCGGTCCGGGAGAACCCCCATCGCGCTGCGATCAGCTCGGCGCTGATGCCCTGCGGCACCAGACCTTCCGGATAGCGTCGGGTCATCGCTTCACCACGGGGACGACTGCCCGGCAGCAGCGACGCCCCCATCGGTACGCGGCTCATCGACTCGACTCCTGCGGCGATGACGACGTCGTAGGCGCCGGCCACCACGCCTTGGGCGGCGAAGCTGATCGCCTGTTGACTACTGCCGCACTGTCGGTCGATCGTGGTGCCGGGAACCGATTCCGGGAAGCCGGCACCCAGCAGCGCATTGCGGCCGATATTGAAGGCCTGATCACCCACCTGGGTGACGGCGCCGGCGATGACATCGTCGACCTGAATCGGATCGATTCCCGTTCGCTGCACCAGCTCTCGCAGGCTGTGCGCCAACAGGTCGGCAGGCAGGACCTCGTGGAGTGCGCCGCCGGGCTTGCCCCTGCCGATCGGAGTGCGAACGGCGCCGACGATGACGGCGTCGCGACCTTGATATTCGGCCATCATGGCCCTCCTGGCTAGCTAAGTATCGTTATCTATACTCAGCTATACACCCTGGGTATAGTAGAGTCAACCCAGATAGGGAGGTGGACTGCGATGAAATTCCTGCAGGGACCGCTGGCAGACCGCGACAGCTGGTCGGCGATCGGTGAGTGCCCGGTGGAGAAGACCATGGCGGTGGTCGGCACGAAGTCCGCGATGCTGATCATGCGCGAGGCCTATTACGGCACGACCCGATTCGATGACTTCGCGATCCGGGTCGGCATCACCAAAGCAGCGACCGCGAAACGGCTCGCAGAACTTGTCGACCTCGGGTTGCTGGCCCGCCGGCCCTACCGTGAGCCCGGCCAGCGCAGCCGCGACGAGTACGTCCTGACCGAAGCCGGCACTGAATTCATGCCGGTGGTCTGGGCCATGTTCCAGTGGGGACAACGCCACCTGCCCAACCGGGGGCGACTACGTCTGACGCATCTGGACTGCGGCGCGGACGCCCTGGTTGAGATTCGCTGCACCGAAGGTCACCGCATCGAGCCCGGCGAACTGGGCGCACGGCTGGTCACGTCGAAGGTGTCACGCCCTGAATGACACCCGGGCAATGGATCAGGTGGTCGCCGGCATCCGCTGGAAACCGCGCAGGGTGGCCAACCCACGGGGAGTCGGCGGCCCGTCCAGCTGCAGGTCGGGGAAGCGTTCGAACAGTGCGCGCAGGGCGATGGTGGCTTCCATGCGGGCCAGGTTGGCTCCCAGACAGGCGTGGATTCCGCTGCTGAAAGACAGATGGTCTTTGGCGTTGGCCCGGGTGATGTCGAAGCGGTCCGGCTCGGTGAACACGCCGGGGTCGTGGTTGGCGCCTCCCAGCAGCAGTGCCACCGTCTCGCCGGCGGCCACCTGCTGCCCCGCCAGCTCCAGGTCGCACAGCGCGTTGCGCGAGGTCATCTGTACGGGGCTGTCGTAGCGCAGGACTTCTTCGACGGCGGCCGGCCACAGACCGGGGTCGTCGCGCAGCTTCGCCAGCTGATCCGGGTGGCGCAGTAACAGCACGATCGCGTTACCGATCAGGTTGGCGGTGGTCTCAAAGCCCGCGCCGGCGAGCAGCAAGGCCGTCACGCCCAGCTCGCGCCGGTCCAGCTGCCCGTCGCGAATCACCTGGCTGTAGACGTCCTCGCCGGGGTCGGCACGCAACAGCTCGATGTGGTCGCTGAACTCGCGGTCGCCTTCTCGAAGAGAGCGCATGGCGCATCGAAAGGTCTTCCAGGACAACCCGATATCGAGCAACGGGGCACTCCGGTCGCCCCGGTCGAGCATCTGCGACCGCTGATCCTGCGGTATTCCCAGGATCTCGGCGATGATCAAGGCGGGTAAGGGAGCGGCGAAATCGGCGATCAGGTCCGGATGCGCCGCCGTCGCCATCCGGTCCAGCAGCTCCTCGGTGATCTCCACGATCCGGGTCTGCAGCCGCTCGATCGCGCGGGGAGTGAAGGCCCGCACCACAGCTCGCCGGTAGCGGGTGTGGGCAGGCGGGTCCACCACGAGCATCGAGGGCGGTTCGGCCGGATTCGGCAACTGGGGATCGGTCCGGTAGAACACCCAGCGAACAGGCTTGGGCAGATTCATGTTGGCCGGATTGCTCGCCCCGAAGCTGTCGTCGCGCAGGATGGTTCGGCACATCTCATGGTCGGCGGTCACCAGCGCGGCCGGCGTGCGCGTCAGACGCCCACGCGCGCGGATCTGCTCGATCAACGGCGCCTGGTCGCCGCCGCGCAGCGGGCCGACCAACAGGCGTGCCATCGGTTCTCCCCGCCGCGCCTGCACGGCCAGAAGTGCGCGCGGCAGCCCGTGCAATACCGCCCACCGCAGCCACAGACCCGGTTGCATCATCGACCGCCGCCGGGGATCCTCATCGGCGCGCACCGGCGCCCGGCAGCGCGAACGCCGTGCGCGCGGCGATCGATGCCAGATGCCTCATCAACACGACCTCCGGCACCATCGCCGTGGAGCGGCTGACGAGGCTGCTGAGCAGATCCGACCGCACGTTGATGGCCTTGCCGAGCCAGGCCGACTCCCGCACCACCGAGGTGACGCGGCGCCGGCGAAAGGACTCGAAACGCGCGAAGGCGGTCGCCGGGTCGGGGGCCTGGTCGATGAATGCGGCCAGGATTGCCGCGTCCTCCAAGCCCTGGCAGCCGCCCTGGCCGAGGTGCGGGCGCATCGGGTGGGCCGCGTCGCCCACCAGCACGATCGGTCCGCGCGCCCAGCGCCGGGCCGGGGTGCGGTCGTAGAGATCGTCGCGCAGGACGTCGGCCGCCGCGGTGGCGGCAAGAATGCTGGGCAGCGGCTCGGCCCACCGGGCGAACTTCGCCCGCAGGTAGGCCAGCTCCTCCTCGGGGGACCGCTGCGCCGCGGGCGCCCGCTCGGTGGCAAACCAATAGGTCAGCCCCGGCCCCATCGGCACGTGGCCGGTCTCCACGCCGGGCCCCAGGGTCTTGCCGGCCAGGTCCGGATCCATCGCATAGGCGGCGACGCCGCGCCACGCGGTGTACCCGACGTAGCGCTGCTGCAGCGGGCCGTTGAGCTGGCGGGCCACCACCGAGTGCGTGCCGTCGGCACCGATCACGGCATCGAAGGTGCGGGCCGAACCGTCCGAGAATTGCAGCCGCACCGCCGCACCGGTGGTCGCCACGTCGGTGGCGGCCAGACCGTACTCGACGGCGCCCACCGGCAACGCGCCGGCGACGATGTCGCGCAGCGCCCAGCGTTGCACGACGACGAGCGGTTCACCGAGCGCCCTGACTATTCGTTCGGGCTCCGGGCGGCGCAGCCAGGACCCGTCGTGCCAACGCGCCGCCCCGGCCGTGATCCGCCCACCCACCGCGCGGACCGCATCCCCGAGACCGAGTCGGTCCAGGGCGGCCAGCGCATTGGGCCAGATGCTGATGCCGGCGCCTGAGGAGGTGTCGGTGCGCTCTTCGAAGACGGTGACGTCATGGCCGCCCCGGTGCAGCCCGACCGCGCTCGCCAGCCCGGCTACGCCGGCGCCCACGACGGCGATTCGCCACCTCATGAGCCCGACCCCGCTATACCGCACCTGATCGCACCCATGTCCACCTCCCTGACCAGATCACCATGGCATCCGGCTGCGGGGCGGCTGCGGCGGGGTGGTCGCGCGACGCCGCGCCCGAGCGCAGCCGCCGTGCCCGTGACCACGGTTTTGATCCGGATCGGCAATCTCCGTGCGTTACCCTCGCAGCGATGTCACTTTCCCCCGCCCCGCAGCCGGCTTCTCCCGCCGCACTGGCCCGCGAGGACGAGGGCTACCACAAAGACCTGACCCCCCGGCAGTTGCAGATGATCGGCCTGGGTGGCGCCATCGGCACCGGGCTGTTTTTCGGCGCCGGCGGCCGGCTCGCCTCGGCCGGCCCGGGCTTGTTCATCGTCTACGCGGTATGCGGCGGCTTTGCCTTCCTCATCCTGCGCGCACTCGGCGAGCTGGTGCTGCACCGGCCGACGTCGGGATCGTTCGTCTCCTACGCGCGCGAATTCTTCGGGGAGAAGACCGCCTACGTGGCGGGGTGGCTGTACTTCTTGAACTGGTCGATGACCGGGATTGTCGACACCACGGCGATCGCCAGTTATTTCCACTACTGGCACCTGTTCGGGGTGGTCCCGCAATGGACGTTGGCCCTGATAGCGCTGTTGGCGGTGCTGTCGATGAACCTGATCTCGGTCAAGCTCTTCGGTGAGCTGGAGTTCTGGGCAGCGCTGATCAAAGTCGTCGCGCTGCTGACGTTCCTGGTCGTCGGCACCATCTTCCTGGGCGGCCGCTACCAGGTCGACGGCCAGGACACCGGCCTGCAGCTGTTGGCCGACAACGGCGGGCTGCTGCCCACGGGCCTGCTGCCCCTGGTGCTGGTGACGTCCGGAGTGGTGTTCTCCTACGCCGGGGTGGAGCTGGTGGGCACCGCGGCCGGGGAGACCGCCGACCCCGAGAAGATCATGCCGCGGGCGATCAACTCGGTGGTGGCCCGCATTGCGATCTTCTACGTGGGATCGGTGTTGCTGCTGGCGCTGCTGCTGCCCTACACCGCGTTCAAGGAACACCAGAGCCCCTTCGTCACCTTCTTCTCCAAGGTGGGCTTCACCGGCGCAGGCAGTCTGATGAACGTGGTGGTGCTGACCGCGGCCTTCTCCAGCCTCAACGCGGGGCTGTACTCCACGGGGCGGATTCTGCGCTCGATGGCGGTCAACGGCAGCGGGCCGGCGTTCACCGCCAAGATGTCGAAGAACGGGGTGCCCTATGGCGGCATCCTGCTGACCAGCGCGGTAGGCCTGCTCGGCGTGGTGCTCAACGCGGTGCGCCCCGGGCAGGCGTTCGAGATCGTGCTCAACATCGCCGCGGTCGGGGTGATGGCGGCCTGGGCCACGATCGTGGCCTGCCAGCTGCGGCTGCACCGACTCGCCAACGCCGGCGTCATGCAGCGGCCGTCGTTCCGGATGCCGCTGGCCCCCTACAGCGGCTACGTGACGTTGGCGTTCCTGGCCGGCGTGCTGGGCCTGATGCTGTTCGACCAGCGCAGCGGCCCGTTTGTCTGGGGCGTGCTGCTGATCGGGGGCCCGGCACTGTTCGGCGGCTGGTTTCTGGTGCGCGGTCGGGTCCAGGCCGCTGCCACGCTTGCAGCGCCGGAGCACGATCAGGCTCGGCCCGCGGCCGTGCCGCCCGATTTCGACGAGTAGGACGAGTAGTAAGGCGCGATCCCATGGCCCGCAACCGTTATGCAGCCAAGCCCCCGCTGTACGGAATGGTGCTGATCTTCAGCGCCATCGCGATCGTCGCAATCGCCGCGGCCCTGCACGGCGGCTGGTGGTCGATGGCTGGTTATGCGCTCGCGGCGGTGCTGGCGGCCACCGGTGCGGTACTGGCCTTCCGCGATCTTTCCTGACCCCCGCGCCACCGGGGCACCGCGCGTCACTACAGCCACGGGAGTCACTTGGTGCGTACGCTGAGCCGCAATACATGGCAGCGAGGGAATGAGTGCGAGCACCAGAGCAGGCGAAGCCCCCGACGGTCGTAAAGCTGACGCTGGCGGCCGCACTGCTGCTGGCGGGTTGCAGCACCACCGTCGACGGTCACCCGACCGCAGCGCCGGGCGGCGGTGGTCCGCCGGAGCCGTCGCTGCGGCCGCCCCGGACCAGCACGACGCCGTCGAGCCCCCCGCGCCCGGCTCCGTCGGCGACGCCGAACCAGCCGGCCGATGCCATCCCGCTGCCGCCGGACGACAACGGTTACGTCTTCATCGAGACGAAATCCGGGCGGACCCGCTGTCAGATCTCGTCACCGCAAGTCGACTGTGAGGCGGAGTTCACCAACTCCCCCCTCAAGGACGGGCAGCACGCCAACGGGGTCAGCGTCAGCGCCGACGGCACCGTGCAGTGGGTGCTGGGCAACCTGGGCGATATTCCGGTCGTGACCATCGACTACCTGACCTACCGGGCGCAGGGGTGGACGATCAATGCCGATATCGACGGCACCCGGTTCACCAACGACCGCAGCGGCCACGGGATGGTGGTCAGCATCGACAACGTCGACACCTTCTGATCTCTCGTCCAAGTCGCCTGCCAGGGCTTTCCGTTACGATCGGTGAAATGGCGCGCTTCGGATCTTCAGGTGGTTCCGGCAAACCCGGCGAGGACCAGACTCGGTCCATGCCCTACGGTCAGCGCGGCCCGCAGCCGCCCGGCCCGGCCCCGGCGCCCATGGGCCCCCCACGTCCGGGGCCACACTCGGCCGATCCGAGCCATCACACCGGTAGTGCGCCCACCCAGTACGCCGCCGCCTACAACCCTTTCGAGGAGCAGCCCGCAGCGCCGACCACCGATTTCGCGGCACCCACGGCGCTGCCGTGGTTTCGCCGCCGCTCGGTGCTGATCGCTTGGTTCGGGCTTATCGCGGTGATGCTCGGGCTGGTGATCTGGGGAATCGTCCAGCTGACCAGTCGCGGCCCCGGCGGCACCACGACCCCGCAGACCACCAGCTCGTCGAGCACCACCAGCAGCGCGACCAGCACCACCGGTAGCGCCACCACCACGCCGTCGAGCGCCCCCACCGCGCCGCCGGCCCCACCCCGGCAGGCGCCGCCCCAACAGCCTCCGGCGCAGCAGGCGCCGCCTCCCGAGGAGCCGCCGAACCGCTACCGGCCGCGCCTGCCGGCGTTGCCGTCGGTGATCACCATCCCGCCGGTGCCCAAGCTGCCCGATCTGCCGACGGTGATCACCCTGCCGCCGCACCGGTAGGCCGGCTCCCCGGTACTCTCGCCGCATGCAACCGCAGAAGCCGGCCTGGCTCGGCATGGATGTGGTGGCCGTGCTGATCTTCTGCGCGCTGGGCCGCCGTAGCCACGACGAGGGTCTGACCATCACCGGCTTGGCGACCACCACCTGGCCTTTTCTGAGCGGCACGGTGCTGGGCTGGTTGCTGAGCCGCGGCTGGCGCAGGCCCACCGCCGTGTGGCCCACCGGGGTCACCGTCTGGGTCTCGACGGTGCTGGTCGGCATGCTGCTGCGCGAAGCGACCTCGGCCGGCGTGGCCAAGAGTTTCATCCTGGTCGCATCGACGGTGACCGCGGTTTTCCTGCTCGGCTGGCGAGCCGTTTTCTTGGCCGCCCGGCGGCGCCGCGTCCCCCGCTAAGGCGGTTTCCCCAGGTCGCACAGCTTGTCGTCAGGTGCTGGCGCGGCATTTCGTCAGACGTGGCGCCTACCCTCTACGGGTGTGAGCCGAGCGCCGGACGACCCGCACCACGAGCCGACCCAGATGGCCGACTACAGCGGGAACGGCCACTACGGCGGCTACAGCGAGCCGGCTTACGACAGCCAGTACCGCCAGCGCGACCGGTCAACGCCACCCACCCCGTGGTATCAGCGGCCGGTCGCGCTGGTCGGCCTGGGCGCGCTCACGGCGATCTTGATCACCCTGTTGGTGTGGAGCATGGTCCGCCTGGTGCACAGACAGTCCGACCCCGGGGCTCCGGCCACCCCGACGACCACCGCCCCCGCCGGGGAACGCAGCGCCCCGGCCCCGCAGTGGGTGCCGCCCGGCGCCCCGCCGGGCGCAAGCGAGCCGCCCGCCCCGGAGACCGAGCCCCCGACTTCCCCGCCGCCGGCGACCACCGAACCGCCGACCACCACTACCGGCAGCACCGAGCCGCCGACCACCACCGAGCCTCCGGGCACGACCACCGCGCCGAACACCACGACCGCACCCGCGACGCCCACCACCACACGACAGCCGCCGGCGATCGTGATCCCGCTGCCCGGACGCTGAATACCGCGTCGCCTGCCCGCCCGCGATCGCCCGTCGGAACGGTCGTCGGCCGATACAGTTAGGTCAGCCTTTGTCGCGCTGAGCGACCCCGAGGTGGCACTATGAGCGAGCACCGAGCAGGGCTTGAACTGGTCCTGCGCACGATTGGCGGTAAGTTACTAACCAGTAACTACGATGAAGTTACTGGCCGGTAACTTGTGGATGGGAGAGGCTCTCCGTGACCGAAAATACCCAGATGCTGATCAGGCTGGTGGTCGGCCTGTCCATGACGGCGTTGGTGGGCGCGCTGGCCGCACGCCGGGTACTTTGGCTGTTCAACCTGGTCAAATCCGGTCAGAAGGTCGGGCCTGAGCGCACTTCGGACATCAAGAACCGGATCGAGACGCAGATCCGTGAGGTCGCCGGGCAGGCCAAGCTGCTGAAGTGGTCCATCCCGGGTATCGCCCACTTCTTCACCATGTGGGCGTTCTTCGTCCTGATCACGGTCTACATCGAGGCCTACGGGCAGATGTTCCAGCACGACTTCGCCATCCCGCTGATCGGGCACTGGGACGTGCTGGGCTTCATGCAGGACTTCTTCATCACCGCGGTCACGCTGTCCATCTTCGTCTTCATGATCATCCGGATCCTGCGCAACCCGGCCGAGCATGGCCGGTCCTCGCGGTTCTACGGCTCGCACAACGGCGGCGCGTGGCTGATCCTGGTGATGATCCTCAACGTGGTGTGGACGTTCCTGCTGCTGCGCGGGGCCGCCGCCAACACCGGCAGCCTGCCCTACGGTAAGGCCGCCTACCTGTCCCACCTCATGGGCAAGATCATGGCGCCGCTGAGCCTGTCGGCCAACGAGACCATCGAGACCGTCTCACTGCTGCTGCACGTCGGTGTTGCGTTGGGCTTCCTGCTGCTCGTGCTGCACTCCAAGCACCTGCACATCTTCCTGGCCCCGATCAACGTCACCTTCAAGCGCCTGCCCAATGGCCTGGGCCCGCTGCTGCCGATCGAGTACCAGGGCGAGCCCCTGGACTTCGACAACCCGCCCGAAGACGCAGTGTTCGGACGCGGCAAGATCGAAGACTTCAGCTGGAAGGGCATGCTCGACTTCGCCACCTGTACCGAGTGTGGTCGCTGCCAGTCGCAGTGCCCCGCCTGGAACACCGGCAAACCGCTGAGCCCCAAGTTGGTCATCATGGACCTGCGCGACCACTGGATGGCCAAGGCCCCCTACCTGCTCGGCGAGAAGCCGATGCCGACCGGCGAGGTCGACCTGGCCGACGCCAAGCCCCTGCCCGGGCACCACGTGCCGGAGAAGGGCTTCGAGCGTATCGGCGGCTCCGGCCCGGAGCAGGCGGTCCGCCCGCTGGTGGGCACCG
This sequence comes from Mycolicibacter hiberniae, assembly GCF_010729485.1. Classification (NCBI taxonomy): domain Bacteria; kingdom Bacillati; phylum Actinomycetota; class Actinomycetes; order Mycobacteriales; family Mycobacteriaceae; genus Mycobacterium; species Mycobacterium hiberniae. The sequence goes on along the minus strand of NZ_AP022609.1, from coordinate 4,113,757 downwards.
CCGAGGAAGGCGGGGTGATCGACCCCGACGTGCTGTGGTCGTGCACCAACTGCGGTGCCTGCGTCGAGCAGTGCCCGGTGGACATCGAACACATCGACCACATCGTGGACATGCGCCGCTACCAGGTGCTGGTGGAGTCGGAGTTCCCCTCCGAGTTGAGTGTGCTGTTCAAGAACCTGGAGAACAAGGGCAACCCGTGGGGCCAGAACGCCAAGGAGCGCACCTCCTGGATCGATGAGCTCAACTTCGACATTCCGGTCTACGGCCAGGACGTCGACAGCTTCGACGGCTTCGAGTACCTGTTCTGGGTGGGCTGCGCCGGTGCCTACGAGGACCGCGCCAAGAAGACCACCAAGGCCACCGCGGAGCTGCTGGCCGCTGCCGGCGTGAAGTTCCTGGTGCTGGGCACCGGCGAGACGTGTACCGGTGACCCCGCCCGACGGGCCGGCAACGAGTTCTTGTTCCAGCAGTTGGCCTCGCAGAACGTCGAGATGCTCAACGAGGTCTTCGACGGCCTGGACAAGCCGGACCGCAAGATCATCGCCAGCTGCCCGCACTGCTTCAACACGATCTCCCGCGAATACCCGCAGCTGGGCAGCGAGTACACGGTGTTGCACCACAGCCAGGTGCTCAACCGCCTGGTCCGCGACAAGCGACTGATCCCGGTGGCGCCGGTCTCGCGTGACATCACCTATCACGACCCGTGCTTCCTGGGCCGGCACAACAAGGTCTACGAGCCGCCGCGCGAGCTGGTCGCCGCTGCCGGTGCCAACCTGATCGAGATGCCGCGCACCATGGACCGCTCTTTCTGCTGCGGCGCCGGCGGTGCCCGGATGTGGATGGAAGAGCACATCGGTAAGCGGGTGAACCACGACCGCGTCGACGAGGCGCTGGCCACCGGCGCCTCCACCATCGCCACCGGCTGCCCGTTCTGCCGGGTGATGGTCAGCGACGGTGTCGACGACCGCATCGAAGCCTCCGGGCGTTCGGATGTGGACGTGCGCGACATCGCCCAGCTGCTGCTGGAGTCCCTGGACATGTCGACGGTGACGTTGCCGGCCAAGGGCACCGCCGCCGCGGCTGCCGCCGAGACCGGGCCGAAGAAGGTGGCCGAGAAGGCTGCGGCACCGGCTGCTGCGACCACCGCGACGCCTGAGAAGCCGGCTGCCGAGGCCAAGGCCGCCGCAGCGGCCCCGGTCACGGGGCTCGGGATCGCCGGTGGGGCCAAGCGGCCCGGCGCCAAGAAGGCGGCCCCGGCCGCCGCCGCACCCGCCGCACCCGCCGCACCCGCCGCCGAGGCGACCGCTGCCGCACCCGCGGCTCCGGCGGTGAAGGGATTGGGTCTCGCCGGTGGGGCCAAGCGGCCCGGCGCCAAGAAGGCGGCCCCAACCGCCGCCGAGCCGACCGCTGCCGCTCCGGCTGAGTCCGCCGCACCGGCGGCACCCGCCGCTCCCGCCGAGTCGGCTGCACCGGCTGCACCGGTGAAGGGACTGGGTATGGCTGCGGGCGCGCGTCGCCCCGGCGCCAAGAAGGCGGCCCCGGCCGCCCCGGCCGCGCAGCCTGCTGCCGTCGACGCGGAGCCGGTGGCGGCCGAGCCGGAGACTGCGCAAGCGGCACCCGAGCCGGCTCCGGCAGCCGAGGCACCCAAGGAGCAGCCGCCGGTGAAGGGCCTGGGTATCCAGCGCGGGGCCCGACCGCCGGGCAAACGCTAGAGATAACGGGTTGGGGCCGTATGGGTGCACATACGGCCCCAACTTATTTCTCTGGCAAATTTTGATTGGACAGCTATGGGAGCATTGTCAACGTGACCGCTCATCCGTTGCAGCATCAAACGCCGTGGTCTGCCGCCGGCAGTCAGCCACGGCAGCGTACGTTCGCGCAGTCGACCAAGCTGCAAGACGTCCTCTACGAGATCCGCGGTCCGATCCACGCCCAGGCGGCCCGGATGGAGGCCGAGGGGCATCGCATCCTCAAGCTCAACATCGGCAACCCGGCGCCGTTCGGGTTCGAGGCACCCGATGTGATCATGCGCGACATGATCCAGGCGCTGCCGTACGCGCAGGGCTACTCGGACTCGCAAGGCATCCTGCCGGCCCGCCGCGCGGTGGTCACCCGCTACGAACTGGTGGAGGGCTTTCCCCGCTTCGACGTCGATGACGTCTACCTCGGCAACGGCGTATCAGAGCTGATCTCGCTGGTGCTGCAGGCGTTGCTGGACAACGGCGACCAGGTGCTGATCCCGGCCCCCGACTACCCGCTGTGGACGGCCTCGACGTCGCTGGCCGGCGGCACACCGGTGCACTACCTGTGCGACGAGACGCAGGACTGGCAACCCGACATCGCCGATATCGAATCGAAGATCACCGAACGCACCAAGGCGCTGGTGGTGATCAACCCGAACAACCCGACCGGGGCGGTGTACAGCCGCGAGGTGCTCAGCCAGATCGCCGAGTTGGCCCGCAAGCACCAGCTGCTGCTGCTGGCCGACGAGATCTACGACAAGATCCTCTACGACGACGCCGAACACACCAGCCTGGCCACCCTGGCCCCGGATCTGCTGTGTTTGACCTTCAATGGCCTGTCGAAGGCCTACCGGGTGGCCGGCTACCGTTCCGGCTGGGTGGCGATCACCGGCCCCAAGGAGCACGCGACCAGTTTCCTGGAGGGCATCAACCTGCTGGCCAACATGCGGCTGTGCCCGAATGTGCCGGCCCAGCATGCCATTCAGGTGGCCTTGGGCGGTCACCAGAGCATCGATGACCTGGTGTTGCCGGGCGGGCGGCTGCTCGAACAGCGTGATGTCGCGTGGAACAAGCTCAACGAGATTCCGGGCGTCACCTGCGTCAAGCCCCGCGGCGCGCTGTACGCGTTCCCCCGGTTGGACCCCGAGGTCTACCCGATCGACAGCGACGAGCAGTTGGTGCTGGACCTGTTGCTGCAGGAGAAGATCCTGGTCACCCAGGGCACCGGGTTCAACTGGCCGGCGCCGGATCATCTGCGGATCGTGACCCTGCCGTGGGCCCGGGACCTGTCCAGCGCCATCGAGCGGCTGGGCAACTTCCTGGTCAGCTACCGGCCCTGAGCGGCTTCACGGCCGAGCCAGCAGTCCCCGCAGGTAGTCCCCGTAGCCAGACTTGCACAGGGCTGCGGCGCGCGCGGCCAGGGCCTCGTCGTCGATGAAACCCATCCGCCACGCCACTTCTTCGGGGACGCCGATCTTGAGTCCCTGCCGGCGTTCGACGGTGCGGACGTAGTCGCCGGCGTCCAGCAGGGAATCGAAGGTGCCGGTGTCCAGCCACGCGGTGCCGCGGGCCAGCGTCTCAACCGTGAGCCGGCCCTGCTCCAGGTAGGTCTGGTTGACGTCGGCGATCTCGTATTCGCCGCGCGCGGAGGGCTTGAGGCCCTTGGCGATTTCCACGACGTCGTTGTCGTAGAAGTACAGACCCGGGATCGCGTAGTGCGACCTCGGCGCCACCGGCTTCTCCACCACCGACACCGCGGATCCGGCGGCATCGAACTCGACCACCCCGTAGGCCGACGGGTCGGCCATCCAGTAAGCGAAAATCACGGCACCGGAAGGTGATTGGTGGCGCCGTAGACTGGTTCCCAAGCCGGCGCCGTAAAAGATGTTGTCCCCCAGCACCAGCGCAACGCTTTCGGTGCCGATGTGGTCGGCGCCGATCACGAATGCCCGCGCCAGTCCGTCCGGCTGCTCTTGGACGGCGTAGCTGATGTCGACGCCGAATGCCGTACCGTCGCCGAGCAATCGCCGGAAGGCCGGGGCGTCGTGGCCCGTGGTGATCACTTGAATGTCCCGAATCCCCGCCAGCATCAGCGTGCACAGCGGGTAGTAGACCAGCGGCTTGTCGTAGACCGGCAGCAGCTGTTTGCTGACGCCCATGGTGATCGGATGCAGGCGGGTACCGGAGCCACCGGCCAGGATGATCCCGCGCATGGCGTCGAGCTTAGCGGGGATCGCGAACGCGGCGGAGCCGGGTGAAGCGGATCCCCGCCGGGGACTAATCGACCCGATCGCCCTCGGTGAGCTCCGTCGCCGCCAGGGCCTCTTCCAGGTCCTGGTGGCGAAACGCCGCGGTGACGTGATCGTGCACCACCCGGAAGGCGACCGCTTGGGCCACGCCGCCACCCGCCGGGGTCAGTTCGGCCACGACCACCCCGTCATGGAAGTACATCCGGCCGATACCGGCGTTGACCTCGACTGACGCGGCCCACTGGCGCAATGCCTCGAGGCCCTGACCGGCGCCGTCGGCGTCGGCCAACTCGATATCGTCGCTGGACAGTTGTTCCAGCGTGTCTAGATCACCGGCGGCCAGGGCGTCGTGCCAGGCAAGTACCGTTGCGATCTCCGATGTGCTCATGGTCGCCCAAGTTACCGCCCGATCAGAAGGCGGTGTGGTCGATCCAGTTCTGCCACACCGCGGCGTCGCCGAAGACCGCGACGCCGGTCTCGGCGACTGCGACCCGGCGGGTGACCGCCAGAAACAGCTCGAGGGCCGAACCCCGCAGTGCCACCGAACCTTTGCCATGGTCATGCGACCAGCTGACCGTGTCGGCGCCGGCCGGCCGGCTGATCGTCCATTCCCCCGCCGCTCCGAGGCCTTCGTCGGTGGCGTGCAGGTGAACGCTCTGGCCCTCGGCAAGCGCCGGTGTCTGCCCGTTGCGCGCCAGCAGTGCCGGAGTCAGATCCAGCAGCTCGCTGATCCCGTCGGCGGCCAACTCCGCAGGCAACGTGAAGTCCGCAACGGCATCACCGAGTGCCAGCGCGGCGTCCGCGCGGTGCACGGTGGCCTCGTGCAGCCGGCGGCGCACCCACCATGCGGCGGGGCGCGGGCCGGTGAACGTCCAGACCGGCGTGTCCGGCCCCGTCTGCGCGACCGCGTCCAGTACCAGTTGCGCCCCTTCGTAGAGCCAGTCGATGGCGGCGTCGGGCTCGGCGGGGGGCTTGCCGCCGGCAACGTCTCGCGGATCCAGCGGATGGTCCATCCGGTCAGCGATGATCTGTGCAGCCCAACGGTTTCCGCGTCCGTAGTGCCGGAAGAGTTGGTTGAGGTTCCATCCGGGGCACGTCGGGACCGCCCGCTCGGGATCGCCGGCCCGGATCAGCTCGCCGAATCCGCGGGTCTCATCGAGCAGTGCTGCGGCATAGTCCACGGCGTCAGGCTAGTGGATTGTGCGCCTGCTCAGAAGGGCCAGCCGCCACTCTTACCGCCGCCACCCTGACCGCCCCCGCCGAAGCCGGGAAACCAGGAGCCGCCTCCGCCGCCGCGGGCGTTGCTTCCGCCCCCCAGCCCCGGGATCCAGGGATTTCCCCCGCCGCCGTTGGTGCCGATTCCGGGCAGCCATGGCGACGGATTGCCGCCCTTCTTGCCGCCACCATCGTTATCGGGGAACCACGACGGGTTACCGCCCTTCTTGCCCCCATCGTTATCGGGGAACCAGGACGGGTTACCGCCCTTCTTGCCGCCACCATCGTTATCGGGCAGCCACGACGGATTGCCGCCGTTGTTGGAGGGCTTTTGGGCGGGCGGCCGAAAGAGCGGCGGCAGCTCGGGTTGCTGGATCTGTGGGGCGGGCACCGGCGCGGCGGGGGCCGGAACCTCGACCGGTGCCGGAACTTGGACCGGCACCGGTACCGGTACGGGAGCCACCGGGGCGGGCGCCGGAGCGGCTGGGGCGGGCACCGGAACTGCCGGAGCCGCGGGCGCGGGCGCCGGGGCCGCGGGAGCGGGCACCGGCTGAGCCACCGGGACCTTGACGGCCGGCGGTTCGGGCGCGGGCAGGGGCGCCACTTCGGGTGCGGGCGCCGGGGCGGGCGCCTGCTGGGTGGGCGCGATGATGTGCCCACTGGGCGCCGGATGATCGGCGGCGGTGGGCCGGATGCTGACCGCCAGCGCCACCGCCAGGCTGGAGACCCCGACCACGAAGAACGCCGCGAGTCCGCTGCTGGCCAGCAGGAATGGCCTGCGCCGCAGGAGGGGCTCATCCACGTCGACCACACCGATCGCCGAACTCGGCGGGTAGCTGTCGTTGGAGTCGAGGACGGTGCCGTCGAAGCCCTCGGCGCCCAGGTCCAGGTAGCCGCTGGGGGCATCGTCGGGAACTGCGCTGTAGGCCAGCGCAAACTCGCCCATGGTGGCGTCGTAATCGGCCGGATAGGCGTATGCCAGTGCGACCAGCTCGGGGTCGATCATGCCGGTGCCCGGGTCGCGGGCCCAGGCCAGCGCCGACGTCGAGGAGTCGAATTGCGGCGTGTGCGCGCTGGCCAGCGCCGCGCCGCGGGCCAGCGCGGTCTCCGGCTCCTCGGGCACGCTGACCGGCAGTGCGCTGGCCGCATCCAGTGCGGGCTTGACCACGCCGATGTTGACGCCGGAGCCGACGACGAACAAACCCTCGGGCTGCGACGGCAGGCGGCCGGCCTCGGCGGCCAGCCGGGTCAGCTCGCCTTTCGCGGCGGCGTCATCGGCCGGCAGTGTCACCTTCTGCACCTCGGTGATCGAGCCGTCCGCTGAGTCGACGACCGCCAGGGTCGCCCCGTCGGGCTCGACGAACATCAGCGCGGTCCGCTGGTAGCCGACCGAGCTGCCCACCGTCTGCGCCAGTGCGGCCGCTGCCAAGAACGCCGACACCAACATCACGTTCTCGACCCGGTGCTGGGCCAGGGCGTCGCGCAACCGACCCGCCTGCAGCTGGTCGGCGACGGTCACCCCGGTGGCGGCCAGCCGGTAGCCGCTCTCGCGCGCACTCTCCTGGGTGCCCAGGATGGCCGACACGACCTGGTGCGGCAGCGCCGCGTCGCCGGCCTCGACTTCGAAGCCGTCTTCGTCGACGGTTACGCCTCCGGCGCGCTCACCTTCGACCAGCACCATGCGGACCGACAGCGGGGCCATCGAGACCCCCAAGACGATGTCCACCGCACCTCCTCCACTGCCAGCGGATTCTTAGCCCATCTTACAAGCGCAAGGAAGTGAACGCCCGCTCAGAAGCGCAGGCCGGGTATTGGGAACGGGAACCCGCCGCCGCCGCGGCCGTGCCCGCCACCGGGCCCGCCGCCGGGACCCCGCCCGCGGCCGGGTCCCCAGCCGTCGCCGCCGCGGCCGCCGCCCTTGGGCGGGCCGAACAGCGGCGGACCGCCGGGCAGGCCCGGAATTCCCAGGTTGGGAAGCGGCGGGGGCGGTAGCGCCGGAGGAGGCGGCGGAAGGGCCGGGGGTGGCGGTGCCGGTGCCACCGGCAAGGGAGCCGGCGCCCGCGGGGCCGGCGCCGGCGCCTCGACGGCAGGGACCGGAGCCCGAGGTGGAGCCGGCTCCCCGGCTGGGGCGGGCGGTGCCGCTGGAGGCGGTGGCGCAGGCGTGACCACTGCCGCCGGCGGGGGTTTTTGCGGGGTGACGATATTGGCCCGCACGTCGGGCCGGTCCTGGTTGGCGGCCCGCATGCCCACGGCCAACGCGATCGCCAGGCCCAGCACGCCGATCACGAACAGCGCCGCGACCCCGCCGGTGACCAGCATCGGTTTGCGCTCCCGCGGCTGGACACCGGTGGTGAAGTCCAGCATCCGGGAGTCGACCAGGGCGGGATCGTCGGCGAGGTCGGGAACCGCGCTATAGGCGAGCGGCTCGTTGTTGGCGGTGGCGTTGTAGTCCACGTCCTCGCCGTAGCCCATACCGGGCGCTGCGGCATAGGCGTAGGCGCCGGCCAGCGCGGGGTCGAGTTCCCCGGTGCCCGGGTCCTGCGCCCAGGCCTGCGCCCGGGTGGAGCACGAGAACAACGGCGCGTGGGCGCTGGCCAGCGCAGCCCCGCGGGCCAGGGCCATGTCCGGTTCCTCCGGCACGCTGACCGGGAGCTGGGTGGCTTTGTCCAATTCCGGTTTGATCATCGCCACGTTGACGCCCGAGCCGACGACGAACAGTCCGTCGGGCTGGGATTCCAGGCGCTGGGCGTTGGCGGCCAGTTCGGTGATCTCGCCGACGGCGCTGTCGTCGTCGGGTGACAGCGGCTGGCGGTGGATCTCGGAGATCGAACCGTCGTCGGAGTTGACGACGGCCAGGGTGGCGGTCTCCGGCTCGACGAACAGCAGGGCGGTGCGGGTATACCGGGTGGCGCTTCCCACCGACTGCGCCAGCGCGGCGGCGGCCAGGAACGCCGACACCAGCATCACGTTCTCGATCTTGCGGCCGGCCAGCGCCTCGCGCAGCGCCGTCGCCTCGGCTTCGCTGCTCCAGGTCACGCCGGTGGAGCTGAGCTGATAACCACCGTCGCGGGCACCTTCATGGGTGCCCAGGATCGCCGACACCGCCCGTTGCGTGGCGGTTTGCGCTCCGTCGGGGATGTCGAAGTTGTCGTGCTCCACGGTGAGCCCGTCGGCGTTCTCGCCTTCCACCAACACCATGCGGACCGTCGAGGGCGCCACCGACACCCCGAGAACGATCTCCACAAAAACCTCCCCTGCTGCTGCTCGGCCAGCTATGCGGGCCTTACCCCTACCAGGGCTGGCCGAAACCGGCTTCATCGCAGCCGCGGGGCGGCCTGCTATCCGAGGGCTACCCGGACTTGATGAAGTTCTGGTACGAGCGGGACGGCGTCGGCCCGCGCTGGCCCTGATATTTCGACCCTACGCGTGTACTGCCGTAAGGGTGTTCTGCCGGACTGGTCAGGCGCAGCAGACACAGCTGTCCGATCTTCATTCCCGGCCACAGGGTGATGGGCAGATTCGCCACGTTGGACAGCTCTAAGGTGATGTGTCCGGAGAAGCCCGGATCGATGAACCCCGCGGTGGAGTGGGTGAGCAGGCCCAGCCGCCCGAGACTGGATTTGCCCTCCAGCCGGCCGGCGAGGTCTTCGGGCAGCGTGCAGCATTCCAGGGTGGAGCCCAGCACGAACTCGCCGGGGTGCAGCACAAACGGCTCACCGGGCTTGGGTTCGACCAGCGTGGTCAGCTCGTCCTGCTGTTGCGCCGGGTCGATGTGGGTGTAGCGGGTGTTGTTGAACACCCGAAACAGGCTGTCGAGGCGGACGTCCACGCTGGAGGGCTGTACCAGGGCATCGTCGAACGGTTCGATGCCGAGGCGGCCGGCGGCGATTTCGGCCCGCAGATCGCGATCGGAGAGCAGCACCGCACGAGCGTATCCGCTGCACGTGGCCGGTCGCCTGTACGGGGCCGGTCGGCGAGCAGACACAGAATCGCACCGAGCACGCCACAAACGTGCGATTCTGTGTCTGCTCGCCGTAGCGGATGAGCGTTTCGCGCGGGATGCTAGCCTGCTAGCGCACCAGTGCCGATGTAGTTCAATGGCAGAACATCAGCTTCCCAAGCTGAATACGCGGGTTCGATTCCCGTCATCGGCTCCAAGCGCCCTGGTAGGGGCTGTACACGAGTTCGCCGGCTAAGCGGCAAGCTCGAAATCCCGTACTTTCCCCGTACATTCGATTCTCAAGACTGGTTGCTGGCCCATGCCTCCAGCACAGCGCGGGCATCTGGACCGGCCGTCACCCGCTGAACGTAATGACCCTCTGTTGTTGCGAGCTGGGCATGCGCAAGCTGCCGCTGCGCCGCCTCGACACCGAGTCCATCCCGCACGACCGTAGCGACGGTTCGGCGAAAACTGTGCGGCGTCACCCACTTGAGGTGGTCGTGGCCGGCAAGCGCTTCCCGCAACGACGACCGGATGTTCGTCAGTGCCACCAGACCGCCGTCACGGTTGGTCAACACCGGCCCCTCGGGGCCCGTCGCCGCGTACAGGTCGGCCAGCACCTGAACACCGAACGCCGGCAAGCTCACCGTGTGCGGGGGCGCACCGCCTTTGCGTCCGTCCTGCCGATGGAGCGGCTTGCCTGCCACTCTGCCCGCGTCGACCACGGTGCCGTTGACCGTCACAGTCGGAGGTTTACCGAGTAGGTCGACGTCCTGCCAGCGGATCGCCAGCACCTCCCCTGGCCGCGCGCCGGTGGCCGCGAGCAGCTCGACGAACGCCAGCAGCATCCGAGCCCGCCGAGGCCCAGGTCCCCTGTGTTCACAGAACGCCTTGACCGCCAGACGCACCTGCTCGAACTCCATCGCCGTCAAAGCCCGCGCGGGCTTGCGATCATGTTTCGCGGTCCGCGTCTCCCGGATCGGGTTGTGCCCCATAACGTCGAATCTGACGGCCAACGAATACATGCCCGACAAGATGATGCGCATATAGGTGGCCGGCGCCGGCGGGAGGGCCTTCAGGTAGGCGTCCGCGCGGCTAGTCGACAGCTCCGAGATTCGGAGCGCACCAAGCTGTTGGTTACCGTGCAATTTCCACGTATCCCGGTAAAGCGTCGCTGTCCGCTCCCCGATCCGGTCCTCGGTGACCTTCACCGGAATCCACGCGTCGAACAGCTCAGAAAGCGTTGTGCGATGGTTGATCACGCCGGTGGGTTCGCCTGCCACTAGCTCCGCGGCGATACGTCGCTTCAGCGTTCGACGGGCATCCTCGGGGGACTTTGTCGACCGCGCCTCACGCTCCCGCCTCTTACCGCTATGTAGTCTGACATATGTTGTCGCATAGTAGATTCCGTTGCGTTCGCGTTCGGTGATCTTCCCATGCTCCCCGGGTGCCATGCGTTGCCTAGGCATCGTCTTCCATTCCGCGCAGGTCTTGTTGATACCGGCGGAGAGCGACTTCAAGCGAATCGATTAACCCGCGGTACCGGTCCGCTTCATCGACAAGGCGCTCGCGATAGGCCTCGGGCATATTCAAGCGCTTGGCACCCTCTTCAGCCTGGAAAAGGTTGTGGCGCTGCGTCTCGAGCTTCTCTTCAACTTCGGCGATCAACATGCGCAGAATCGCCCGGTCAGAGCGGGCGCCCGGAATGTCGACGCCCGCCGTAGCCCTGTCCAGCCACTTGGACCAATCCGCCTCCAACGCGACACCGAGCGCAATCAGTTCCGGCAGTGTGACTCCCTGTTCGCCCTTTTCAATCCGCGGTATCGCTACCCGGTGAACCGGGGCGCCGATCCTCTCGGTCGCTTCCGCAAGACGGACGTACGACATATCCCGTTCTATACGCGCCGACCTGACGGCCTCGCCAAGACGCTCGGCGACTTCCCGAGGCCAACCTTTACTGTCGTCCATGACGACATCATGGCATATCGACTGTTGACTTCACGACACTTATCGGTACTGTCGAGTTCGCGACAGCACGGTCGTGCACTCGACAGGAGGATGATGAACCGGAATAACAATCACGCCGAAGTAGGTGCTCGCCTTGGCGTGAGCCGAACGGTGGTTTTCAACCTATGGGCATCGGGCGACCTGGCCTCGGTCACCATCGGACGTCGGCGTTTCAGCACGGATCGGCAGATTGACGAGTACCTGGCGCGGCTGGAGCACGCCGTCCGGCCCGGGCCGGACGCTGCCTGATGCGCTGGCCACAAGAGAATCACGCCGACATCGGTCTAATTCCTGATTCCGATAACACCGAGGACCTTCGGAGAGTGACGGCTTTCGTAGGCCCCGGTGCAGGACGGGAACAGGCGACTAACCGCCGTGGCCGGTTCGAGCCGAATACCTAATGGCTGGCCAACTCGTCAGCCGAGGGGTTGCAGCCTGGAATTGCCCTGGAGCCAGTGGGGTGTCCAAGCGGTCAAGAAAACCTTTCCAGATTCGGTACCGAATACCAGCTTCCGAGCGGACATGTGCCGGACGGCGGACGGACGAACTACGGACGCCAGAAGAAACAAGCAGGTGGATGGGATGAGGCGCCGCAACCCCATATACGTTGTAGGCGATAAGCAGCGAACTGGCTACTCGATTCTCTCCGACGAGCTGATCCGCACCGGACCGCATAAAAACGCCCTCGGCAGCGACGGATTCGCCGTGCTGGCCTATCTGCTGTCGGTCGCAACGTCCGCCCAGTCCGGCCGGCGGCTCTGGGAGACCTCCGCTGCAGAAATCTCCGAGCAATTCGGCTGGCCTGGAAACCGCCGGCGCGTCACAGCAGCCATCGGGGCAGCGGTCAAGGATCAGCGGCTCCTGATCCGGGAGTATGTCCGCGACGGCAAGCCGGTACAGAGGCGCCGTGCCTACGTGGTGTGCGCCGGAGGTCGCCGCTTCACCGATGGCGAACTATCCCACTACTCCGCGCCAATCGTTCTGCCGTCCAAGTTATGTCGTAAGTCGGTCGATGATGCCAAAGGGGACTCGTTGTGACCGCTCAACCTTGCACTGCCAATGGTGCAACATCCGATCGTTCAACTTGCACCCCCGTTGGTGCATGGTGGTCACTGCCACCTTGCACCAAAAAAAGTACAAGGTTACGGGTCCGAACATGCACCTCTACCGGTGCAGGACACCTTGCACCCCCGTTGGTGCAACACCTGAAAACACCTGCTGGAATACACATCCGCTCATACACCTGGCGGTGCAAGAGCGCCGCAAAACCCCCTACCGAGTCTGCGTACAGGGTTACGCAAACCGGGGACTTCCAAGTAATCCATCGACCGCGCGCGCGTGTAGTGAGACGCCGACATGAGGGCGATCGCAAGAGCAAGCCGACGAGCGCAAGGCGGCTGGCATCATGAACTTCACCCCGGACGAAAACAAGCTGCTGCTCTACGCCGTCGGTGATCTGGTCGCCCGCGCTGGGCTCGGGATACGACCCCCCTTGCCGAACGGGTTCGAGACTCTGCACGTCAAGCTCATCAGTTCCGTACGCGGAACCAAAACTTGTGTCCCACAACCGCAATGGCCACCCTCAACAGAGGAAGAACTCATCGACACGGCCGAGGCCGCCTCGATCCTGAGCTGCTCAACCCGCTGGGTCCGACGCATCCGCGACCAACTCGACGGGCGCGACATCGGAGGTCGATGGCTCTTCCCGCGACGAACCGTCGTCATGTACGTCGAACGAAAGGCAAGTCAGTGCAAGTGAACCCACTGGAATACCTACTGCTGGGCGTAGAGCAATACCTTCGAGAGCTACCCAACGATGAATTCGACGAACTGATCGAATCGGTGCGCCCACAAAAAGGCAGGTCACCGGCAAACGACCAAGCACCATTCATCAAATCGCTACTCGGCGGTGGTGACGATTAGCGCGCGCCGGCTGACCATCTTCGAACGGGCCGCGATGAACATCGACCGCGAAGCCGTCGAGGCCACACGGCGTAGCGAAGCCAAACGCCGGACCGCCGAACGCGTCGCGCAGCTGCGGCACATCGTGATGCGCAACGCAGGCCACAACCGCGACATCGAAGACCTCAAGAACGAGGCCGACGCGGCCCGGCTCCTCATCTGCGCCAGCAACAACGCAGACGGCTTCGCTGTACTCGGGATCCTGCGAGTGGCGATCGACGAGCGATGGAGAGACGTCGTACAGGCCGGCATCCGACACTTCGACGAACACCCGGTGGCAGCCCACATACAAGAACTCTGGAACCTCACCGCGGACCGACCCGCGGTCTAACCCACCCGAAAGGAAATGCACCAAATGTCTCTCGCACAGCTCGAATCCCAAATCGCGGATCTACGCGCACAGGCCGCGAGCATCCAGAAGAGATCGGCCCGCGCCAGCGACAGCCTCGCCACCGACGCCAGCCTCTCCGATGTCGGCCGACAGGCCAAGCGTGACGCCGAGCGTGATCGAACGCGCGACCAGCTCCGAGATCTTCGCAAGAAGGAAACGGAGCTCATCGACGCCATGAAGCAGAAGCTCGAAAAACGGCTGTTCGGGCTGTCCAGTGTGACCAGTAGCGACCCCGGACAAGTTCTGCTCTATCGAGATTCGCAAGACCGAGCAGCCCGTCTCACCCAAAGTGACGAGGCGGCAAAGGCATTCGCGGCAGCCCTACGGTCCGACGACAAAATCCTCGCCGCAGCAGTGCTCGGACGTGCACTCGACGCCGGATGGACCAGCATCGTCAACGAGTACGTCAAGCACAACCCGAGCGCCGGCGAAGACCTCAACGACTTTGCCCAACTTCGGCGGTACCAGTCGTTCGAAGCCACCATCGCCTACGCCTGGGGCGCATGACCGTCCCGCGGCCGGCGCACCGGGAAGCGCACACCGCGCGCGCCAGCCGCGAGGCCACCACCACACCTACGAGGAGTAACTCCCATGACGACATCGCAATACCCAGCACTTGACGACTCCCGACATGGCGCCAACGCGGAACTCGACCGATTAGCACTCGAAGAGCTTGGCCTGATCGAGCCCCACATCGACGAGCTCGACTCGTATTGCTCAATGCCGATCCGGGTGACAGCTAACGCCGCCGGGATGCACCTTGAGCTTGGCCCATACGACCTCGATGCCTCGGACGTCGCCCGCCTGCGTGCGGCGATCAACGCGTACGACAACCACCACTACGGCGAATACCTCCACCGGCGGTGACCTGGCATCCCTCTCCGAGCAGCAGACCGGGGCGGGTGACCCCTCGAAAGAACAACGGCGCCCCCCAAGGCATAGGCGCCACCCCCTCCGCACAATTTTTCCAACAAGAAGGCTCCTGACGTGACCGAGCGCAGACTGCGTGCCGTGAAGGCGGGCGAGGCTCCCGCGAAGCGGGCTCCGCGGAAGGCGCTGCCGAAGTCGGTTCTGGAAGCAGCGAGGAGCGGTGATCGCCGGCAACTGCTCGTTGCGTTGCAGCATCGGATCGCGACGGCGATCGACGACCCCAAGACGACGGGACCTGCGTTGGCCGCATTGATTCTGCGGCAGGTGGAGGTGGCCAACCAGATTCAGGCGATCGACCTGGCTGCTGTTGTCAACTCGTCAAAGCTCGGCGTGAAATCGGCAGTCGCCACGACGCCCGACGAGCCGTGGGACGAGTCGATGATCTGAGTGCTGGGGGGGCTGGCCCAGGGCAATACGCGGATTCGGGCGCGCGGGCTGACGTGGATCGACGAGCACACCGCGGGTAAGCCCCGATGATGGAGATGCGGCGACGCTTGAACGGCTGCAGTTCCAGCGCATACCGGGCTCGCTCGATGATCGAGCCCCGCATGGATCCAAGACTGCTCTTGGATTCTTAGGGGCTCGGAGAATTTGACGGTGTCGAGTCGCCCGAGTTCGGCGGTCGGCTCCAGGCATTGCAAAGCCTTCCAATCGTGGAGTGGATCCAAGGCGGTACGGGGGCAGGATCCGGCTCGAGACAACCGCCTATGACTAATCACAGTGCGTTGGTTCCAAGTCTCGACGGCGAGTGTGCGACCGGTGTCACCGCCGCCGGCCCAGCCCCCGGCAGGCCGCCGGAGGCGGCCCATACGCTGCCCTTGATGCGGCGCGGGTGGCGGGCCATCGACTGCACCAGTTCCCGGTCGCTGAGCACCCGCGCTTTGCGCAGCCACAGCACATTGCGGCCACTGCCACGGCACGGGGTGTCGCCATCATCGTGGGGCTACGCTTTGTCGGGCTGCCCCGGCATGACTAGCCCGCAGACGGGGCATAGCGGCCTCAGCGGCTTCTTTTGACCGGCTACTCACTGGCTACTCTTTCGGTGACGATGAAAGGATGCCTGGGGCTAAATGAACAGCTTCACTATCAGTACTTCAGCCTGAATTTAGCGGGAGCCCCGACTACCGCGGAAGTCGCCGCGCGCCCTCCCTCACTGGGCTCGATGCTTCCAGCTCGCGCCAGCCCGGGACGAGGGCAGTCATCATTGCGGTAAACGCCCTTCCGTGGGACCGGTAGCGCAGGTGGAGCAGTTCATGAACGACCACATAGTCCTGGAAGGTCGCTGGCATGTCGACAAGGTCCTCAGCGAGCGTAATCGCACCGTCTGGCGTGCACGAGCCCCACTTCGTAGGCAGCTCAGAGATAATGATGCGGGAAGGATTGACTCGAATCTTGTTCGCCCACGCCATAGCCTTCCGAGTCAGCGCTTGATCGGCGGTCAGCGTCATCTTTCGCCGAACCATTAAAGCTTCTCCAGCACGTTCATGACGTTGTCGATGATGTCGGCGCAGGTATTTGCAGGAACCTGACTGTCCAGCAGCGGTTTGTAGAGTCCACTTCGGAGGCGGCGTCGTTCGTCGGGATTCTGCCGCCACTGCGGAAACTGATCTACCGCCACCTCGATGCTCACCGCGACCCGTTGGATGTCTACCTTCAGCTCATTTAAGGAATCCTCGGAACTCAATGCTGAGTAGATGCCAAAGGCGCGATCCGACAGTCCGCTCTGCTTCGCGAACTCACGCAGTTTGTCCTTCTCCTCAGCGATTGCCTTGAGCTCGTCTAGAGCGGCAAGACCGCTGACCTTTCGCTCTTCGAGATTTTCGATGACACGGTCGGCCCTTTCTTTGATGCTCTGGAGCGCCACCGCGGCCGCCGGGTTGTCTTCCATCTCTTTGCGTAAGCCGCGCAACAGGTTATAGACCTTCTCCTCGGGTGGTCCGTCGTCCCTACCCAGTGCCTCCAACGTTGGGACGTCGAACGTGGCAACCTTGGTGAACCTACCCAGTCCTTCTTGAGTTGCGGTCTCCTCGATCAGACG
Source organism: Mycolicibacter hiberniae (assembly GCF_010729485.1). NCBI lineage: Bacteria > Bacillati > Actinomycetota > Actinomycetes > Mycobacteriales > Mycobacteriaceae > Mycobacterium > Mycobacterium hiberniae. Next base: position 4,097,283 of record NZ_AP022609.1, on the reverse strand, counting down.
CTTTGTCTTGTGCTCCAGATCGGCAGTGAAGGTGGTCGCCTCGGAGTAGGCGTTTCGCACGGCCGCGTATAGAACAGATAGGCGCTTGTACGTCGCGATGTGGTCGCGCAACTCCGCTGAGGGCGAGAGAATTTCCCACAACGCCTCGATGTCGCGGTAGTCGTCGAAAAACTTCTTGCGCTCGTCCTCCGATACGAATCTGCCGTAAACGATGCGTTCTAACTGCTCGTCGTCGCCGTGGCCACTCGTGACTTGCAGGTACTCGGCGGACGCACCGTCGACCTTCAGCAGGAGATCCGCCATCAGCACATCGAGGTCTTGCAGCGCGCCTTCCACATCGGCGGAATCGAACCGCAGCGCCTTGTGAAGTTCTTTCAAAATGCCAACAAAGTCGACGACGAGACCCACCTTCTTCTGCACACCCTCGCTATCCACATACGGTCGGTTTACGCGCGCGAGCGCCTGGAGGAGAACGTGGTCACGCATCGGCTTGTCGAGATACATCGCGTACAAGATTGGCGCGTCGTAGCCGGTGAGCAACTTGTCAGTGACGATAAGGATCTTGGGCTGTTGATGGGCCTTCTTGAACTGCCGGCGCACCTCTTTCTCGCGGTCATCGGAAAGCTGCAGCTCATGTACATCGGGACGGTCGACGACATCGCTCGCATTCTTGCTGTAGACCACCTCGGACCACTCGGGCGGCAGCAGCTTGTCGAGCGCGCGCTTGTACTTCGCACATGTCTCACGGTCGACCGCGACGAGAAAGGCCTTGTAACCCAGCGGATCTACGTTCTGCTTGAAGTGGTTCGCGACGAACTCAGCCACCTGCGTCACACGGTTGTCAGAGCCGAGGAAGGTGCGCAGTCCGACTGCTCGCTGCAGAACCTTGTTGAGCTCATCGATGTCGGTGACGGCCTCGTCGGATGCAAGGGCGTAGAACTGCTCGTCTAAGTCCTCTGGTGCCATGGACATCGACGACGGCGCAAGCATGTACTTGATCGGCAGAGTGGTCTCGTCCTCGATCGACTCAATGATCGAGTACTTGTGCAGGTAGCCCATTTCGTCCTGTGATCCGAAGATCTGGAACGAACTTGTGCCACCGCCTTCTGTGCCGCCGACCGGGGTGCCCGTAAAGCCGATGATGGTGGAGTTTGGGACCGCCGCCATGAGGTACGAGCCGAGGTCAGCAGCGACCGACCGGTGAGCCTCGTCGATGAAGACAAAGATGTTGTCGCGGTTGGAGCTGTCCTTCCGGATTGTCTCGAACTTGTGGATCATCGAGACGACCAGGCCGCGGAAGTCGGAATCGAAGATGTCTTGTAGGTCATCCCTGCTGTTGGCACGCCGAACTGGGATGTCGTTAGCCTGGATCTCGCCGAGCAGTCTGTCGACCCACTCCTTGAGCTGGCCCTCCAGCTCGGTGCGGTCAACGACGAGGATGACGGTTGCGTTCTTGAAGCGGTCCTTCTGGCGGAGGATCAACTGCGCCGCCGTCAGCAAGGTGAAGGTCTTGCCCGAGCCCTGTGTGTGCCAGATCAGCCCCCTGCTCTTCGTCTGGTCGGCGCACCGCTCGACGACCGCATTGACTGCACCTCGCTGGTGCTCGCGAAGGACCGACTTCTTCGTCTCACCGTCTTCGACATAGAAGAGCACCCACTCGCGCAAAGTGCGCAGAAAGTCACGCGGTTCGAAGAACGCCTGTACGGCATCGCGGTAGGACTCGTCGCTCGTGTACTTCCACCTAAATAGCATGCGGCGGTTGATGTTCCACGTAACGCCGTACCAGTAGTCGATCAGGTGGGTCTCGTTGTGAAGCTGCGCCTGAGCCAAGAGCTCTGGCGTCTCCATCTCGTAACGTCGAAGCTGGGTAACGGCTTTAGTGAGAGCGTCGCGGTCCTTCGGGTTCTTGTGCTCGACGATGGTGACCGGGATGCCGTTGACCAGGAACATGACGTCGGCGCGGTTGCCCTTTGCCCGGGCGGGCGGCTCGATCTTCCACTCCCACGTGACGTGCAGGGCGTTCTCGTGGGGTAGGTCGAATTCGACAACCTGGACCGGACGCTGGCGCTGTTCGTTCTCGTCGTGCCACTGGCGTTCGCCTCGCAGCCATCGCAGCACCTCCCGGTTGCCCTCGATCGTGGCGGGCAGAGCTTCAATGCTTTCGATGATCGCGCGGGCCTGGTCCTCGGTAAGCCACGGGTTGAACTGCAGCAGCTTGTTCTCCAGCACCCCGGGGAACAGCATGTTGGCCCGACCGCGACGCATGCGTTCGGCTTCCTCTGGTGTGACTTGTTCCCAGCCGACGGCTGAAGCGTGCTTCACCATCGGGAACTGCACCGACTTGGCCTCGGAGATCTTGATCTGGCTCATGCTGCAGTCCGATCGATTGAGGGTAACGCGCTCAGGTCGAGATCGTCGACCGAAATCTCGCCGGTCATCAGGTCGTGCAACAACAACTTGAACAGCTGGTCGAGCACCGCATGCTTGCGACGATGCAAGTGGATTTTGCGGTCGAAGGCATCTAGAACATCGATGATCTCTTGCTGTTCGACGATGGTTGGCGGTACTGCGACGGCGATCTTGCGCACGATGTCGAGGTTGAGGTTCTGTTGCTGCCCACCGTGAGCAAGCGAACGGATCGCCTCATACCGCCATGTCAGGTAGTGGTAGAGGTACTGCGTGACCACGGCGTCATCGGTCGGAGTTATTGCCGCGCACGCCTGATTGCAGGAAGCCTGGATGCCAAGAACCCCGACCTTCCCGCGGGTGACGCCTTGCCCGTACATGGCCATCAGGAGCGTGCCGGCGGAGAGCAGCTTCGCAGCCGATTCAGTCAGCCCAGCCTGTGTGATGTGTTCCTCGGTCTCGGTGATCATCGAGTAGTTCACCTCGGCCGTCTTGACCCATGGGATCGTGCCCCCCGACCAGTACGTGGCGCTACTTCGAGACGGTGTACCACCGGAGACGACCGAGAAGTGCTCGTCGATAGCGGCTATCCCCCAACTCTCGGGAATCGGGCCAACCTCCGTTTCCCTCTGCGCCTCCCCCCGTAGACCCTCCGAGAACAACCGCCGCATCGCAGCGGCCTTCAACTGTCCGGTCCGGACGATAGCGTCGGATTCCTTGCGCGCGGCCCCTTCGATCCAATCAAGGGCGGCTGCGAGTTGATCCTCAACGGCCCGATCCGGAAGGCTGACTTTGATCCTGTATGCGTCCTCGCGGTTCAGGCCGGGTATCGTGCTGTGGCTGTTTAAGTCTGTCAGATCGCAGAAGCGAAGCAGGTGGTAGAGGAACCGCCAATTGTGGTTGTTCTTCTGCACGACATAGTAAGTCGTATCAATCGGCCAGAATTCACCCGACGAATAGGCAACCTCGCCAACAGAGCCCTTTCTGCCGACAATAATGCCGGGTCCGGACACATATGGCTCGATATGACTCCCGACCGCACCGTTAGAGCCGTAGACGCCCACCGGCCCCTCAATTCGAGATCGCTCGGGGAGGGACTTGCCGTACGCGAGTTCGATCTCATCGCCAAGCATTGCTACTCGCCATGCGGTCACTGGACTACGCCCGCCAGTAACTTGAAGATTGCGGCATCAGACTCGCCGATCTGGGCGGACAGTTCTCCGAGTTCGCGGACCAACTCCTTAAGATCAATGGATTCGGCGACGGTCGCCGACGTAACCCAGCGGCTGGGACTGAGGTTGTAGTCAGCCTCAGCAATCTGTGCGACGTCGATTACGGCAACCTCTCCCTCGACGGCAGTACCGGTGTTGTAGAGCTTTGCGAGTTCAACGACGTCGTCGTCGGCGAGATGGTTTTTGGGCTTGCCCTTGGTGGCCCGCTTGCTCGCGTTGAGCAGGGTAATTTTGCCTTTCTTGGACTCAGGCTTGCGCTTGTTGAGCACGACGATGACGCCAGCGGCCGTCGTGTTGTAGAAGAGGTTGTCGGGCAACAAGATGACGCCCTCGACGAGGTCGCGGTCGACGAACCACTTGCGGATGTTGCGTTCCTTATCTTGGCTCTTCGAGCCAGAACCACGAGTTACGGCACCGGTGTCGAGGACGACCGCCGCCCGGCCGGTGTCTTTGAGCACCGACAGCGTCTGCTGGAGCCAAGCCCAGTCGCCTTTCCCTGCCGTTGCGCCACCGTGTTTGATGAACCGGTCGTAGGGGTCATCCTCGAAAATGCTCGGGTCAAAAGGCTGGTTCCACATCGGGTTGGCGACGACGAGGTCGAACTGATCGAGCGCGCCAGATGATGTCCGGAATTTGGGATTGATCATTGTGTCGCCGCGGCGGAGGTCGACATCCATGTCGTGGATGATGGCGTTCATCCGGGCCACGGCGTAGCTCTCGGCCTGGAGCTCTTGGCCAAACAGTTTGAGCGGAACCTTCGCGGTTGGGTCCAGCTCACGTGCGATGAGCTGGAGCTTGATGAGCAGGCCGGCGGAACCGCAAGCGTAATCATGGCAGGTCTGTCCTGGCTTCGGCCGCAGGATGCGCGCCATGAGGAATCCAACCTCGGTGGGAGTGAAGAACTCTCCCGCACTCTGGCCCGAGCCTTCTGCGAACTTCCGCAGGAGATACTCGTATGCGCGGCCAAGGAAGTCGGGCTGCACGTCGGCGAGGCCAAGGCGATAACGCGGGTCCGAGAAGGTCTCGACGACGCCATTGAGCTTGGCAGGGTTGATATCTCGCTCCCCATTGCGCTCAGCCGCGAAGTCCACGACGTCGATGACTCCGGCGAGGCTCGGGTTGAATCGGACGACGGCTCGCACAGCCTTGGTGAGGTGCTCACCGATGTCGCGTGGTCGGGTAGACCGACCGCGCTCGTCGTCAGGCCAGTCGTACTGCCCACGTCCACTGATGACCGCCCACCGTGCCTCAGCTGGTAGATAAAAGCGGAGAAGGTCGTGGTCATTGTCCGCGATCTCCAGTGCGACGTCACGGTCGCCATACTCTTCGGCAAGTCGATCGATCTCATCGTCGAAGACATCGGAAAGGCGCTTCAGGAAGAGGAGCGGCAGCAGGTAGTCCTTGAACTTCGGCGCGTCCTTCTCGCCTCGAATCGAGCAAGCGGCATCCCACAGCATCTGTTCCATCGGCTTCGTGGTCGGAGCGGCGGGTCTGGCTTGGCGGCCTCGACGACGGGTGACTACCGCTCCACCGGCGACTGAGGCATCGCTGGCGTCGACGCCAACATCCCCGGCCAGAGCGTTGATCTTGGCGAGCTGGGCTCTCTGTGGCTTGCTGGAACCTGCTTCCCACCGGTTCACCGTGGCGAACGAGACACCGAGCCGCTCGGCCAGCTCGGCCTGCGTGAGGTCGAGTGCAGCACGGACGGCTTGAAGAAGCGAAGGGATCGAAGATTCCGTCATAAATGTTATGTTTGCATAGTGATGTGACAGAATGCAAGCACTTTCGAAGAACGGTTCAGCCGTGTCGGACAGCTTGGAATCTGCCCGAGGTGACGATCGGCTCGCCGCCGATCGATCCGATCGAGTGCGTCACAGGGGCGATGGGTGGGGAACTTCTCGCAATACGGCTCACCCCCCTGATCAATGTGGCGGGTTGCGCCGCGACGCCATGCCGGACCAAGACGGTGGCAGCGACCCGAACGCGCACCCGCGACGCCAACGGGCCGGTGCAATCGAAACGAAACGCTTGCTCGACCGGGTTGCCGTGGAGCGAACGGTCGACCTGAGGTCCACGCGTCCTGGCGGTTATAGCTGCTATGTCGGGACTAGTTTGGCCCGCTGAAGCAATTCCAACACCCGAGTCTGATTTTTGTAGAGATTGCCGGGGTAGGCGTTCTCAGGGAAATGAATATACATTTCATCCGCGTAGTGTTTGGCTTCGTCTTTAATCTTCTGCAATTCACCTTCAATATCGAATACTGGGTCTTCAAGCGACTCGCGCGTTATCCGCTGCATCACGAGGTGCGCAATAACCCGGCCACCGTGGGTGACGACGCCAGCGTCGAGCCCACCGTTGTAGAAGACGGCCAGTTCATCCAAGTAGTCCTCCACTTCGCGCAAGACGAGAACCGCTCGCTGCAGCAGCAGGGGACTGGTCAACGGATTGAAGAGCGTTTTGTAAACCGATTGGTCTGAAAATAGTCGTGAGACTTCACGTTTAGCGAGCATCGCATGCCCAATATTCGACGAGGCGCAGGCGAGAGCAACTGCCGCTTCTCGAACCTCGATGACTTTGGTCCGATCCTTTGACTTCGGCACTTCAGCAGCGCGCAGGAGATACTCGTAACCCAGAGATTTCAACTCATGAGCCAGTCTGTGCTGCTGCGGGTCGAGGAAAGCAAAGTCCTGGCTAGAGACTACATTTTGAGTGTTGGCGAAACGAGTTATTCGTCGACCTAGATCTCCCTCTTCGGCTTTGACCTCGATACAACGGACTAGAACGACAGCCTTGCCCAGGTTATCTTCTGCCTGGGTACCGATCGCCGCCCCAAGGGTAGATACAGTCTGAGCACCGTTAACGACACTGGCACCAATGAGCTTGAAATAGCCGGTTTCGCGATTTAGATGCGCCGTAGGGCTGGTTACAATGGCGTTAGCGAGCATAGTGATGCCATTGTTGTAATAGAAGAATTTGTCGGGCTCGGACTTGATTGTGTCTAGAATTCCTTCATTAATATCGGAGCGAGGAATGACAACTCGTATGTTTTCTGAAAAGAGGTCTGTCCCGTAAGTCTTGAACCAATGAGCGATTTCGGCGGCACTGACTCGCCCGTAGAAGACCTTCATGGGGTCATTGCCTTTACCCCAATCGCTCATCGTTAGCTCAATATCGATTTGTTGACGGCCGCTGTCGACAATGGACCTGAAGAGGTCTGCCTGGTTGATGTGGTCGTGTGTTGCTACAGGGTCTACATCTTCTAGATCGTTCAGTTGCGTCAAAAGATCAATGATGGGCCGCTCCACGTCTTCCGATAGGGGGTCGCTGGCCGTCGACACGGTTACGAGTCGAATTCGAGCTCCCGGCGTAATCAATACGTCTCGGATCGCCGTGCGCATCTCGGCGCTCGCGTGAACGAGCTCACTGTCTGACTTCATCCCGAGCAGGGCGCGAACACCGTCGAGAAACTTCAGGACGTCGCCTGACACAATTGAACCCTTACCGTCCTTCCTCCACTTTGACTGGGCGAGTACTACTAGCTTGGCGTTGACGTCGACGCCTACGGCATCAATGCCACGGTCGCCTCCGCCATCCGTAATCTCGACGCTCTGCGAAGCCTCACCCGATTCCGGAAGTGTCAATAGCACGGCGTACTTGGCTAGGAGCCTCGATAGGTTATTCACCTCATCGAGGTCCGCATTCCAGTCTTCAGAGCTGGAGTTCGATCGCAGGTGCGTCTCGATCTGAGTGACGTGGAAACCACTCAACGCACCTCACCCCCCGCCGACGGAACACACTGCGGGTGGCGCTGAGAATCGATTCGCTTGTCGAGGAGCCGATCTGCAAGCAGCAATGAAGGCCGGCCGTCCAGCGCGCGCACTGGGCCCCGGACAGCCGCGAGCAGACGGAGCTCATCGCCACCAATCCTTCGGGTCCGCTCGGCGCTCATCCTGGCAACGGGCCGGCTTCCACCGAAAGCCAGGTGGAGGAGATGCGGATCCGCCTGTTGGGCGGGCCAATGTCCCATGTCAGGCGGAATACAAGGCAGATGCATACCGGCCAGAAAATGACGCCTTTCTCCAGCATCCCGCGGCCTCCGGTGGACCTCCTGTACACACAATCGACAGGACCACCGAGACTCGGCCAGTGTCGCTCGCATCCACTCCCATGTACTGCGGCATAGGTATAACTCTAAGAGGTTGAGGACCGGGTCCCGCAGCACCCTTCTCTGCTTTTGGTTGTGTTGCCCGCGCCGGTCCCACACGTCTCGTCGTCGCCGGCCACGCGCCGTTCGTCGGCGGCGCACTGCCCGCGTATCTAGGCCGGCTCACACCATCGGGTGTCCGCTCGTATCACGCGTGGCAAGGCCGCGGCGCCATGACTGCCACGTCTTCACTGCCGAACAGGACGACGATTAGCAAGCCGCTCGTCGCTCGCGGGGACTTTGCGCGCCCTCCGTACTTTCCCCGCACAAACGCGCCCAATCCGGCACGAACTTACCTGCATCTTGGCGTACTAGGTAAACCGGAAAGTGTTGCCTCGCAACATCTTGAAGAACGCCCGCGTATTGCGGTTGACGGCCGCCGCCAAGCTGAATACGCGGGTTCGATTCCCGTCATCGGCTCCACGCTTGAGCAACAGAGATACTGCGCACTCACCCCAATCAGGGCTTGGTCATGACCTGCCGGCATTGCCTGGTCACCACATCGCATTGGACGGGGTTGGTGGTCCAGCCGCCGTAGGTGCCGGGCGCGTTCCAGGTCGGCAGCAGCGGCCCGTGGTAGGGCGGGGGCCCTTCACAGTTCCAGTCGCCCTGAAACAGGCAGCGCGGCGCGGCTTCGGCGGGCGCTGCCCCGAGCGCAGCACCGAAGACGGCCAGGGCGGCGGTAACCAGCGCGCCCGACATCCCGTGTGCGACAGTCGCTGCCCACGGGCTGCCGGTCCTGTTCATAACCGCGAAGCTACCCGCGGCCACCGACACGTGCGGCCGCCGAAGGCATCACCGGTCGTCGATGACACCCCAGGTACACGGCAGCCACAACGCTCGCTGCCGGCCCCGGATGCCGGCCCGGCTCAGGGCCGGGCCCGCGTCAGCAGGGGGCGCCAGGTAGCCCCGCATGTCGCGGTCGGGCGCTCGCGAACAATCGACCGGAAACCGGCTTACTTGATCCACGGGACGATCGGGACAAAGGGGCGGTTGGCGTTGTGCCAGAAGTGCTCGAGCACGGTGACCGCGGTGTCGTGGGTGATCAGCCACCGTCCGCCCTGGTTGGACAGCACGATGGACTCGGGCGCGCTTTCTTCGTGAAAGCCCCCCACGGACGTGACGGTCGCCCCGGCGAAGTTGTCCGGCGCGGGCTGGATGTTGCTGACCACGAAGTGGTAGGGCAGCAGCCCGGCGTCTTGGGTCTCCCTCAGGCGCTGGTCGATCGTCTGGGCTTCGCCGGGACTGAACCCGGGCGTGACGATATTGGATTTGTTCAGGGCGGGAATGTTCGGATCGGTCAACTCGGCCATCACCCCGAGAACCTCGTCGGGGGTGGGAGCGGGGCCCGTGCACGGCGCGTCGCCGGGGTCTCCGCAAGCCGCAGATGCTGTCACCGGTGTGGCCACGCCCGTGAGCGCGGCAGCAAGCAATATCGCTGTTATGCCGATTTTCATGAGGCGAACGTTAATGAGGTTATGTGTCATCTATGTTTTGTCTTTGCAACAGCAAATGAACTCTGATGAGGTCTTTGCGCAGCTATCGGAGTTACCGGGCGGCCCCTCGGCATCTTGGCTCCGTCCAGCCTAGTGCCTAGACCTCCGCCAAAATCGCTGTGAGCTCGGCGCGGCCGGCCTCATCCAGCGGCAGCAGGGGCGCCCTGGGGTCTCCGGCGTCGAAGCCGAGCAGCTGCAACCCCGCCTTGACCGTGGTCGGCAGGCCCCCGGCGACGATGAAGCGCAGCAGCGGTGCGAGGTCGTCGTAGATCTGCTGGGCCCCGGCCCGGTCTCCGTCGCGCACCGCACGGTAGAGGTCCAGGCATGGTTGCGGCCGCAGGTTCGGGGCCGCCGTGCACCAGCCGGCCGCACCTTCGTTCAGCGCATCGAGCACCAGCGGATTGCTGCCGTTGTAGAACGGCAGCTGCCCCGCGGAGAGCGCCTTGATGCGCTGCATGCGCGTCAGGTCGCCGGTGGACTCTTTGACCATGGTCAGGTTGTCGATGTCGGTGAACATCTGCACCAGCAGCTCGGGGCTCATGTCGATCCCGCTGGTGGCCGGATTGTTGTAGGCCATGATCGGCAGATCGACGCCGGCGGCGACGCTGGCGTAGTGCTGGGCGATCTCGCGGTCGGTCAGTTTCCAGTAGGAGACCGGCAGGACCATCAGCGCGTCGGCACCGGCCCGCTCGGCGTGCTTGGCGCGCCGAATGGTGTTGGCGGTCGTCAGATCCGATGCCCCGACGATCACCGGCACCCGGCCGTTCACGACGCCGACGGTGGTGTCGACGACGGTGTCGAACTCCGCCTCGCTCAGATAGGCCGACTCCCCCGTGCTGCCCAGGGGGGCGATGGCGTGCGCGCCGGTGGAGACCAGCTGCTCGACCAGGGCGGCCAGCGCCACTGTGTCGACACCCCCGCCCTCGCGACTGAATGGGGTGACGGGATAAGCGATGATGCCGTGGATTTCGGGCGTCGAGGTCATCAGGGCGTCTTTCGGGTCGCGGGATCAGAGGTCGAGGGCGTCGGGGTGGCGGACCAGGGCGCGCCGGGCGTAGTAGGCGAAGTTCGCCTGGCTGCGCTTGGGTGTCAGGGTCCAGTCGTGTGCCTCGCGGGCCAGTCGGCTGGGCAGCGGCGCGATGGTGCCCGCGGCCATGGCGGCCAGCTGCAGCCGGGCGCCTCGTTCGATCAGCATCGCCAGCGAACAGGCTTCCTCCACGCTGGCTCCGGCGACCACGTGCCCGTGGTGGGCCAGCAGGATGGCCTTCTTGTCTCCCAGCGCGGCCGAAATGATCTCGCCCTCTTCGTTTCCGACCGGAACGCCGGGCCAGTCGGGCAGGAATGCGCAGTCGTCGTAGAGCGGTGCGATGTCCATGTGAGAGACAATCAGCGGAACTTCCAACATGGACAGCGCCGCCACATGAAACGGGTGGGTGTGCACGATGCAGTTCACGTCCGGCCGAGCTCGGTAGATCCAAGAGTGGAATCGGTTGGCGGGGTTGGGCATTCCGTCACCGTCGACAACGTGGAGATCTTCGTCCACCACCAGCAGATTCCCCGCGGTGATCTCGTCGAAGCCCAGGCCCAGGCGCTGGGTGTAGTAGGTTCCCGGCGTCTCCGCGCGGGCGGTGATCTGGCCGGCCAGGCCGGAGTCGTGTCCGGCGTCGAACAGGGCACGACAGGTCAGGGCCAGCTTCTCCCGGAGCGTGAGCCGGGATTCGGCGACGTTGCGGGTCAGGTCGTCGAGCGCGCGGCGCATCAGATCGGCCTTGGAGTCGCCCATGGTGTCCGCCATCAGAAGCTCCCTTCCGCCGCACCTCATGACACATGAGGAACTCTATGACGCAAGGTTTCCTATAGTCAATGATGTATCTTGGATTCCGTGAGTGGCCCGTTGCGCGCCGTCCGCCAACAGCGGGGTATGACGCTGGACGCCCTGGCGGCCGACACCGGCTTGACCAAGAGTTATCTGTCGAAGGTCGAACGCGGACAGAGTGTTCCGTCTATAGCCGCCGCCCTGAAGATCTCCCGGGCACTCGATGTCGATGTGGCGCAGCTGTTCTCCGACGATCCAGAGGTCTCCACCTTCAGCGTCGAGCGGGCCGCCGAGCGCGGCGCCGTGCGTCATCACGCGATCGCGTCTCAGATGCTGGGAAAGTCCATGTCACCCTTCGTCGTGCGTCCAGGCCGCACCTTCGCAACGCATCCCCACTCGACCCACCTGGGCCAGGAGCTCGTCTTCGTGCACGCCGGCGAGGTCGAACTCGATCACGACGGCCACCTCGTCACGCTCGGTACCGGCGATTGCGCCTATTTCGACGCATCCGCCCCGCACAAGCTGCGACAAGTCGGCACGGACCCGGCCGAGGTGCTGGTGGTGACCTACGCTGCGCCCCCGCCGGGGTCCCGGCGCGCGTCCGGGCCGGCGTGATCACGGCCCCAAACCGCTCCCTGCCCGGCTGAGGCCCGCCACAATCACCGGTATGGGTCTGTTTCCGAAGCCGCACACCACCCTGACCGACGCCGAGGTCGCCGACGCGCTGAGCCGCGCGGTCACGGTCATCGACCCGCTGCTGGACCTGCTCGCCCAGGCGGATCCCATCGGCCTGCGCAGACGCACCCGCCGGTTGCCCGCACCGCCTCACGGGTTGACGCATCGCATCCGCCGGTTCCGGCTGCGGCGGCGCCGTCACGAGGCCGGCCGTGGTCCCAGCGCCGCCGACCGCGCCCTCAACGCCGGGGCGCAACTGCTCAATGCCGCCGACCTCCCCGGCACCGCGGCGTGGGAGCGCATGAGCCGCGACCAGCGCGCGCACTGGTGGGTGCACCGGGTGGGCGCCCTGAACACGCTGGTGGTGGCTTCCCCGGGGGCCTTCGGGGTGCTGGCCCGTGTGGTGCCGGTGGGCCAGCTGGCCGGATTCGTCAACCAAGCCGTCGTGCTGTGTGCGCTGGCCCGCGAGTACGGCGTCACCGATCGCGACGCGAAGGTGCGCCTGCTCGCCGAGGTGCTGTGCGGGCGGCATCTGCCCGAGACCCTGGAGCTACCGGCGCCGTCCGATCCCCCACCGCTTCCCGAGAGCCCGCCGCCGGGGTGGAAACCGCTGAGGTCCATCACGTCGTCGACCCCGGTGGTGATGACCCGGACGGTGTGGCAGCTGGCCGGCATCCTGCGGGCGACGTTCGATGAGGTGGGCAAGCGCCCGCACCCCAAGAAGCTCTACCAGCACCTCGGTTCGCTGCCCGGCCTCGGGCTGCTCGCCAGCTACTTCGGCGAACGCGGGGCACTGATTCGGGCTGCCCGCGCGGGTGAGGCCTGGCTTCAGGCCCGAGAGGACGGCGCGGAAGCCGGCGGAGTCAGTCCGCTCTAGAACACCCGGACCCAGTCGATCAGCATGTCCGCCGGGTAGGTCCCGGCGCGCGCGTCGCCGCCCCCGGATCCCCCGAGAGCGAGGTTCAGGATGGGGAACACGGTGTAGCCCGGGTCGTTGAACGGCCACTCCCGGCCCGGCTCGTCGATGTTCTCGATGCCAACAGCCGGGACCGAGAAGTAGGGTTCCATACCCTCGGCGTAGTCCTGCCAGAAGTACATGCCGCTCTGATTCCAGGTGACCCGCCAGGTGTGCCAGTTGCCGTCGACCGGGAAGGCGAAGGTTTCGAATGCGGTGCCGTACGGGTTGGCGTGCACGGTGGTGCCCGACGGCCACTCGCCGTTGCCGTACCACTCCATCAGGTCGATTTCACCCTCGCGGCCCGGGTCGTCGTTGGACAGCCACCAGGCGGGCCAGGCACCGGAGGTCTGGCAGTTCAGCTTGATGCGCGCTTCCCAGGTGGTACCGATACCGCCGCGCCAGTTGCCGTGCACCAAGCCGCCGAAGTAGCGCTCGCCCTCCTGGGTACCGCGGATCACCAGGTTGGAATTGCCGTCGAGGAAGACGTTCTTACGGCTGTCGCGGTACTGGTGAAAGTACTCGGGCCGGTCCCAACCGACCGGACGTCGGATCGGGGTGCGGTGGTTGGAGATCGTCCACTTCGAGGGATCGGGTGCCGAACCGGCCGGGCCGTCGAACTCGTCGTGCCACAAAAAGCCGGCGGTCTTGGCCACCGGCGCCGAGGGGGTCCCGGGCGCGGCGGGCTCGCCCGGTGCGCCGGGCGCCGCGGGAACGGCGCTGGCCACCGGGCCGGGAGCTACGGCGGCGGCGGCGCCGACACCCAGCATCATCATTATTTGGCGGCGGTTGATCTCTGGCACGGTGGCAATGTAACCCACGCCGCACCGGTGTCAAACGGGACAAGCCCGAGCGCGTGCCTTATGTCACCTCATTGTTGTCGGCGTTGTCGTCGAGCACGCCGACGGCGATCCCGTACGGCAGGAACCGCACCCGGCGTTTCGGATCGGGATTGCGCTGGCTGGCCCGCAGGGCGTCGATCTCGGTGGCGTAGACCTGCTCGACGCGGGCGGCGCCGTCGTCACCGACGGTGAAGATGGCCCAGACCCCGTCACCGGTCTCGCCGGCAGTCGTCGGCTCCGCGCGCGCGGCACGGGCCAGGTCGGCGAAGACGGCCCCCCAGCCGGCCCGCTCGCGGCCGGTGCCCATGGTTCCCGCGAAGCGGTCGAAGGCCGCGCGCAGCCCCTCACCGGCCTCACGCATCATTCGATCCAAGTCGTCGGCGTCGAACCCGAACGCCCCGTTGTCGCCCATTGCGAGCCCCTTTCACCGCGCTGCCACACCCAGTGTGCCTGCGCCGGGCGATTCCGGCCATGCGCAGGCGACCACCGGACGCCGGCCGCATGCGGGGCCAGGCTCGCGCCTAGTTCTGCGGAACGGTGATGGGGATGGGCACCGGCACCAGGGGAATGCGCAGGTACTCGGTGGTCATCGGCACGGTGGTGGCGGTCGGGGCCACCGTGGTGGTGGGCGGCTCGCTGGTCGGCGGAACCGTGGTGGTCGGCGGCGCGGTGGTAGTCGTCGTGGTGGGCGGCGCCGTGGTGGTGGTCGTGGTCGGCGGGTTGGTGGTGGTGGTCGTGGTCGGCGGCGCGGTGGTGGTCGTGGTGGCCGGTGCCGTCGTGGTCGGCGGCGGTGCAACAGACGTCGTGGGCGGCGGCGCAACAGAGGTGGTGGCCACCGGCGGGGGCGCCGGTGCGCTGGGCTGCGGTGGCGCGCTGGGCGGCGCCACGGCGCTGCTCTCGGGGGTGACCGGCGTCGTGTCGTGGTGGCTGCCCAGCAGGCTGGCGAGCGCTCCGGCGACGGCGATCAGCGCCACCAGGATGCCCACGCCGAGGGCGATTCGCGGCAGCCGGGAGGGTGCTTGAGGGGCCGGAGCCGGCGCGGCGGGCACCACCACCGTCGGGCGCCGGCCGGTGCCCAAGTCGTGCTCGTAGAAGTCGTCGACGTAGGGCACCGGTTCGGCGCCGGCGCTGCCGTCCTCCTGCGACCAGGCGAGGGCGCCGACGACGGCACCGGATTCGGGAGTCGACATCACCGTCGGCGCCATGTCGGTCGCGTCGACGGCGTGCGCCTCCCTGGTGGCCTCGTCGTCCTGCGGGTCGGGCATGGCTGACTACCTTGGATCGGCAACGGCTGGGATGGCCCTCACCCTAGGCGGGGCGGCGGCGGCGCGGATTCGCGACACACCGGCGGTTTGCGGGCTATCAGCCGATTCATACCACCGTCAGCGGCAGTGACGTGCGGGGGCGAAACACGAACCCCGCACCGCTGCTCACCTTGGCGACCATCACTTCGGGCAGTTCCTTGGCCTCGGTGTCGTCCTCGACCAGGCGGGCCGTCCACGCCTCGTCGGACCCGTCGAGCTGCACCCGCAGGTGCGGGTTGACCGCGGTCGCGATGGCCTGCAGCGCAATGGTCTCCTGCGGGGAGCACAGGCTGATCCAGGCGCCGTCGCGATGCGCGGGAGACGGATGGACCGCGACGGAGTTGTCGCCGAAGTCAGCGCGCACGTAGCCGATGGGGTTGAACAACGGGTGCAGTTCGAACACCCGCTGCGCGCCGGCGATGTCGGCCGGGAGCTTCAGCGCGTTCTTGATGCGCATCGCGGCCAGTCCGGCCAGGCCGGTGAGCTGACGCCGGCCCACCGAGGCGGCCAGCTCGTCCGAGCCGGCCCGGGCACGCACTGCCAGCGCGAAGGACAGATAGAGCAGGTGCATCTGCAGACACACCTCGTCGGCGATGCGGACCAGTGCCGAATGGGAGAACGCGGTGAAGTCGACGTCGCTCAGCAGCGGCCCGGTGTAGTCCGCCAGCCCCTCGTCGGCGGGGTCGATGTCGTCGAGCTCCCATGTCGCCGCCCGGGTCTGGCTGATCACGGCCAATGCGGGGATCGGCTGGGCCGGCGGGTAGGACTGGTCGATGATGACGGTCCAGTGGCAGTGCGGCTGCCGGTCCGACGGGGTGCGGGGCGGCCGGTGCACGGGGCGGACCTGCGCGTGGACGTTGGTGGCCACCGCGGTGGCGTCGAAGGTCGGGTCTTCGATGGTGTGGCACATGCCGAAGACGTACTCGTCGCCCATCGGCTCCACATCGATCAGCGCGCCGCAGCTGGCCAGCTCGAACTCACCGTTCCAGCGGTCGTGCACGGTGAAGCGGAAGTCCATGAACTGCGGCGGTGAACCGATGTCGAACTGCAGGCCTTTGAAGATGGTGAAGATGTCGTCGCCGGTGTAGCCCAGCGCGCGCTGCATGCGCCGGGTGTAGATCGGACTGGCGCCCGCCCATTCTTCGATGGCGATCTGCACCATTTCCTCGCGGCCGAACTCCGAGATGCACCAGGCCATTCCGGATCGGTCGATCATGTGCCCGATCAGCAGCAGTTCGGGTACCAGCACGGCCAACTCGTCGCGGGACAGCGACGCATACCTGGATTCGGTCACGCGGTAAAAAATAGTTCCGACTATGTTATAAAGTCAACAATGCCTGTTTCCGCTGGTCCCGCCCGGCCGTCCGGCCCCACCCGGCGAACAAGCGCGCCCCGCAAACGCGGCGACGACACCCGCGCCCGGATCATCGAGGAAACGGTGCGCTGCATCACCGAAGAGGGTTTCGGCGCCGCGACCGCCAAGCACGTCGCCGAACGCGCCGGGGTGACGTGGGGGGTCATCCAGTACCACTTCGGCGACCGCAACGGCCTGCTGATGGCCGTGGTCGACGACGGGGTGGCCGCGTTGCTGGCCAGTCTGTCCGCCGTCGACGTCCGCGAGCTCGGTCTGCGGGAGCGCATCGAAGCCGTCGTCGACACCGCGTGGCGCTGTTACGCCAGCCCCACCTCGCTGGCGGCGTTCGAGATCCTGCGGGCCACCCGCGGCAGCCTGGGCGAGCAGTCGCACGCGCACCTGTTGCAGATGAACGACGCGATCAGCCGCGTGGGCCGGCTGGTCTCCGATGATCCCGCCGACGCGGGCGTCGCCGAGGTGATCTGGGCGGCGCTGCGCGGAATCGTGCTGGCGCAGATGATCATCGGTGGGCCCTTCGACTGGCAGGCCGAGCGGCGGGTGTTGATCGACATGGTCGTGCGCTATCTGCACCGCGAACCCGGCCCGCTCGAGGAGCGCTAACCCGTCCGCCAGTGCGCCGGAAGCGGCTGCCCTTCACGCGGCCGGTTGTGGTAGGCCAAGGACGCCGCCAGCCAGCCGTTGCCGTCCAGTGTCGGCTTGCCCTCGCGATCGGTGTCCTTGTCGTTGGTCTTCTGGTTGCGGCGACTGGTCGTCTCGGCGGTGGCCCCCTGACCCGCGGTGGTGCCCATCATGGCCTCTTGGCAGGCCACCCCCGGCGGCAGTCCGCCGACGGCACCCGGCACCGGCGACTGGGCGGCAGCCAGCGTGTAGGCCATCGGCTTGAGCTCCGGGGCCGCGGTCGCCCAGTTCGGCGGCACCGACAGGCCGCCGACCGGCATCGCCCGGCCGATACCCGGACCGCCTACCGGCGTCGTGGCGGCCGACAGCACACCGCGTGGTCCGACCCCCTCGAAGGTCAACGCACCCTCGGCACCGCCGCGGACATACACCAGGCGCCCCCAGCCGGCGCCGTTGCTCACCACGGTGTAGAGGCTGGAGTCGAAACTGAGCCCGCTGGAGGCGATGCTGGTGTACGGCGTCACCTGGCCCAGGTCGGATACCAGGGTCTGCCACCACGAGGGCGGGTCGGTGGCGGCGGCCGCCGGTTGGAGCACCTGCTGCAGGGCACTCTGCACGGCACCGTTGAGCTGGGTCGTGGCGGGACCGTTGCCCACAGCCTGCGCGACCGCGGCCGACTGCGCACCGGGCCCGGCCGGGTTGGTGGTCTGCGGGGCCTGGTCGACTTCCGGCAATGCGCTGGCCGGCATCGCCGCCGCCGCGTAGCCGTACATCGCGACCGCGTCCTGGGCCCACATCTCGGCATACGCCGCCTCGGTGGCGGCGATGGCCGGGGTGTTCTGGCCGAAGAAATTGGTGGCGACCAGGGTGGCCAGCAACACCCGGTTGGCGGCTATCACCGGCGGCGGCACCGTCGCGGCGAACGCGGCCTCGTAGGCGGCGACGACGGCCTTGGCCTGGATCGCGGTCTGTTCGGCGTTGGCGGCGCCGGCCTGCAGCCACGCCACGTAGGGTGCGGCAGCGCCGGCCATCGCGGCGGACGCCGGGCCCGCCCAGGCCTGGCCGAGCAGAGCCGAGATCGCCCCGGAGTAGCCGGTCGCGGCGGTCTCCAGTTCGGCGGCCACAGCGTCCCAGGCCGCCGCCGCGGCGAGCATCGGTCCCGCGCCGGGCCCGGTGTACATCCGGCCGGAATTGATCTCCGGGGGAAGCAGCGCGAAGTCCATGGTGGCGGCCACTAGCCGGCCGCCGGCGGACGCGGGACCACGGTGCGGCGCGAAGCGGCGGCACGCGACGTCGCCGCTCCCAGCCCCCGCCCGGCCAGCGTGCCGAGCATGGTCTCGCCGAACGCCGCACCCGGCACGCCGCCGGCGACGGCCGCGACCGGCGGCGCGACAGACGGCGGCAGCGGCGTACCGCCCGCGGTCAGCGTGACCGGCATCGCCCAGGCGTGGGGCACCGACAACGCCCCGATCTTGAGTGCGGTACCCGAGGCCGCCGACGTCCCGGCGCCGCCCAACCCGGCGCTGCCCAGCCCCAGCCCGCCCAGGCCCAGGCCGGCCGGGCCGATCTTGGGCGGGTGGAGAATCTCGTCGAGGCCGGCGGGGTTTTCGGCCTGAAAGGCGGCCAGGCCGATTCCGTTGTTGACATTGCTGAGCATGTTCGCCGTGCCCGACCAGCTGGTCATCGTCGCGCTCAGGCCCTGCGTGGTCAGCCCGGTGAACGGCGATATCTGGCCGATGAGCGATGTCAACCAACTCATGAAGTCCGTCGGCCCGGCCGCCACGGCATCCGAAGCCGCCTGGGTGACCGCGGCGGACTGGGCGGCCGGCCCGGCGGCGTTGGTGGTCTGCGGCGGGGTGTCGAACGCGGCCAGGTTCGAGGCGGCCGCCGACGAGCCGGCGTAGCGGTACATCGCGGCGGCGTCCTGCGCCCACATCTGCGCGTATTGGAGTTCGGCCTCCCCGATCGCCGGGGAGTTCTGCCCGAAGAAGTTGGTGGCGACCAGCTGCGTCAGCAGGGTCCGGTTCGCGGCGATCACCGGTGGGGGCACCACCGCCGCCACCGCGGTCGAATAGGCCTGGGCCGCGGCCACGGCCTGGCGGGCCGATTCCTCGGCCTGGGCGGCGGTGCCGCGCAGCCACGTCACATACGGCGCGGCGGAGGCCGCCATCGCCGCCGCCGACGGGCCGGTCCACCCCCCGGTGACCAGTCCTGTAGTCACCGAGTCGTAGCTGGACGCGGCAGTCTGCAGCTCTTCGGCCAGGTTCTCCCAGGCCGAAGCCGCGGTCAGCAACGAACCCGATCCGGGTCCGGAATACATGCGCCCCGAATTGATTTCCGGCGGAAGCACACCGTAGTCCAGGAACATCGCACCCCCTCGGCAAGAGCCGTCACTGCGGCCAGCTGGTTGTTAGCTCGCTGGCGATCAGCAAACGCGCGACCGGTGAATTCCGGGTTACAGCAAAGCATTCAAACGGGCGAAAGTCTGTGAATTGTCATTTCGCCAGCTACCTGACAGGCACTTGCCAGGCTGGCGGTATTCATCCGTCGTTCATGCCGTCGCTGCGACGGATTAATCCGCGGCGAGGATGCTCCGAGACTGTGAAGCACGCCCGATGGATCGTGACCGCGGCCACCGCCGCGGCCCTGACAGGCTGGGCCGCGCCGGCGTCTGCCGACCCCGAACCCAATCCCGACGCCGCGTTCATCAGCACCATCGAACAAGCGGGGATCGAGTACACCAACGCCGCCGACGCGGTCGCCGTCGGCCGGGAAGTCTGCGCCTACCTGGGGGCAGGCCATCACGTCGACGCGGCGGCACGCGCGGTGCGGATCTCCAACCGCGCGATGTCGGTCAAAAACGCCGCCCGGTTCGTCACGTTCTCACAAGCGGCGTTCTGTCCCGAATCGATGGAATGAGGGAGGAAACGATGAGGGCACGTAAACCTGTAGTGGCCGCATTCGCCGTAGCCGGCCTGCTCGGCCTGGCGGCGCCGGCGACCGCCGATCCCGGCGACAGCGAGTTTCTGAACGCACTGGACAAAATGGGCATCTCCTACCCCGACGCCGCCGACGCCGTCGCCGGCGGGCATTCGGTGTGCGACTACCTCGTCGACGGCCACACCACCAACCAGGCGGCCAAGGCCGTGAAGAACGCCAACCCCAGCCTGACCCTCACCAGGGCGTCCCAGTTCGTCAGCATCGCCCACGCCACGTACTGCGAACAGGCCTGACGGCTCCTGCCGCTACTGCGCGATCGCCATGACCGCGCCGGGGCGCAGCCACCCGATGATCTGCACCAGTTTGGCGTCGTCGATGGCCACGCAGCCCGCGGTCGGGCCGCCGTCGGTGGTGTGAAAGAAGAAGCCCGCACCGTCGCCGGGAGTGCGCGCGGTGTTGACGCCCATCACCACAGCGTGTTTGTACTGCGGGATCTGCAGATTCTCGCTCTCGCCGGTGTTGAACGGGCACTGCGCCCTCTTGCACACCTGCATGGTGTTGAACGTCGGGCTGTGGTCGTCGCCGTCCCACCAGTGGTCGGGACCGACCTGGACGTACTGCAGTCCCCCACCGGGGTTGGGCGCGGTGCCGAACGCGTAGGGCAGCGTGAAAACCCCCATCGGGGTAGCCGGATACCCGCTCTTGGCCTTGGCCGCCATGCCGGCCGAGCCGACGTGGGCCGGAATCCCGGCCGCCACCGGCTGCCAGCCCGCAGCGCCGCGCTGGTAAACGTCCATCTTGGCGTCTGAACCACCAACCCCGACAACGGAGATCACCTGAGTGGCGTTGCCCACCGAGCGGGCGAACCAGGGCGTGACGTCGGCGTGGGCGCCCGGCACGCCGGTCACCGCGGCGGCGCCGAACACAGCAGCGCTGAACAGGCTCACGAGGCGGCGCATCGGCTCATCATCTGCGTACCCCAGCAGCGGGTCAAACACCGCTGACGGCGCGCCGGGGACTACTCCGGGCGCCGGGGCAGCTCCGCGACCGGCGCCTCACCCTTGAGCAGGCCCCGGGAGCCCAGGTAGTCACGGAAGTACTCCCGGTGCTGCGCGCAGGTCAGCCACACCTTGCGCCGTTCTGGTGTGTGCAGCTTCGGGTTGTTCCACAACATGCCGTAGACCGCGTCGGCGCTGCAGCCCTTGCGTGAGCAGATCAGCGCACCCACCGGGTCGGCGCCGCAGCCGGACATCAGGACGATCCCGCGGCGGGCGCGGTGACCCGCTCAGGTCGCCGCCACGGTTGCAGCAGCAGCGCCCACACCGTCAGATAGGCCCAGCCCAGCGCCCACCCGGCCAGCACGTCGGAGGGGTGGTGGACGTTGAGCGCCACCCGGGAGACGCCGACCGCACCGACCACCAGCGCTGCCACCAGCACCACCGCGAGCCGTGCCCTGCCCCGCACCATGGGCAGCGCCAGCAGCGCCAGCGCGCCGGCGCCGACCATCACCCCCAGCGCATGCCCGGACGGGAATGCCGTCGAGTGCGCCGAGACCAGTGCCGTCACCGGACGCGGCCGGTCGACCGAGTTCTTGGCCAGCGCGGTCAGCGTCCCGCTGGTCTCCACGGCAATCAAGAGGAACACCGCGACGCGCACCCGGTGACGCAGGGCGGCGACCACCGCCACCACCATGCTGACCACCCGGAACACCACCGGCG
The DNA here is from genome assembly GCF_010729485.1 of Mycolicibacter hiberniae. Classification (NCBI taxonomy): domain Bacteria; kingdom Bacillati; phylum Actinomycetota; class Actinomycetes; order Mycobacteriales; family Mycobacteriaceae; genus Mycobacterium; species Mycobacterium hiberniae. Next base: position 4,075,702 of record NZ_AP022609.1, on the reverse strand, counting down.
CGAAGACCGTCGAGATGCCGTCCCAGATCCGCACCCACACAGGGTGTTTGACCCCGATGTCGTAGCTCGTCTGAAGCGCGGAGGCATCGATACCGGCCAGCCAGCCCCAGCCCTGCCGGTAGCCGACCAACATCAGCACGTAGACCGCCGCCGCGCCCACCACCGAGCCCAGGGCGGCCGCACGCGCAGGTGTCACGACTGCGTTCCCTCTCCACGCGCCCCGGCGTAGCGCAGGTCTGGCCAGGGCGGGCGGCGCAAAACGGCCAGGGACGTGATGACGGCGGCCAGCAGACCGGTGAACACGCCCACCAACGCGATCCGGTTCGCATCGACCGCCGCCACCCACTTGGCCTGCTCGCCACGGATCACCATGGCCCCGAGCGGCGTGGCAGTCACCTGCGAACCGCCGGGGCCCGAGGTGGTGACGCGCGCCGCGGTGATCACGGTCGCCCCGTCGGGAGTCTGGTGGGGTTCGCCGTAAACCAGAGCTCCGGGGGCGTCGGCGCACAACTGGTCGAGCATTTGCGAACGTTTCATCACGAGCGTCCTTTCGTGTGACTCCTACCATGATCCCGTGGCTGATCCATCGTTCACCAAGCAGGAGCGCCAAGCGGTGTACCGGGCGATCGCCGAACGCCGGGACATGCGGCGATTCTCACCCGGCAGCACCGTGCAACCCGACGTCCTGGCGCGGCTGCTGGCCGCGGCCCATGCCGCGCCGAGTGTGGGCCTCATGCAGCCGTGGCGGTTCATCCGGATCACCGACTCCGCCTTGCGGCAGCGGATCCATGCCTTGGTCGACGAGGAGCGCCATCGCACCGCCGAGGCGCTGGGCCGTCGCGAACAGGAGTTCCTGGCGCTGAAGGTCGAAGGCATTCGCGAATGCGCCGAACTGTTGGTGGTGGCGTTACGCGACGGCCGGCAGGCCCACATCTTCGGTCGCCGCACCCTGCCGCAGATGGATCTGGCATCGGTGTCGTGCGCGATCCAGAACATGTGGCTGGCCGCCCGCGCCGAAGGACTCGGCATGGGATGGGTGTCGCTGTTCGAACCGGCGGCGCTGGCCCAACTGGTGGGCATGCCACCGGATGCCGAGCCGGTGGCGATCCTGTGCCTGGGCCCGGTACCGGAGTTTCCGGACCGGCCGGCCCTGGAGATCGACCAGTGGGCCTACCGACAACCCCTGGGCGAGTTCGTCTCCGAGAACACCTGGGACGACGGCGCGTGACAGGGGGCGCCGAAGCGGCGGCGGTTCGCCAGGTCTGGTCGGCGCTGGGGCTGCCGGGGATCATCGACGTGCACACCCATTTCATGCCCAAGCCGGTGCTGGACAAGGTGTGGCAGTACTTCGACTCGGCCGGCCCACTGCTCGGCCGGCCCTGGCCGATCAACTACCGGGCGGACGAGGCCGGTCGCCTGGCCACGCTGCGTGCCTTCGGGGTGCGCCGCTTCACCTCCCTGGTGTATCCGCACAAACCCCAGATGGCTGCTTGGCTCAACCAGTGGGCAGTCGAATTCGCCCGCGCGACACCGGATTGCCTGTCGACAGCGACGTTCTATCCCGAGCCCGGCGCCGCCGGCTACGTCGGCGTCGCCATCAGTGGCGGGGCGCAGGTCTTCAAGGCACACATCCAGGTCGGCGACTACGACCCCAACGACCCTTTGCTCGACGAGGTTTGGGGGTCGCTGGCAGACAGTGGCACCCCCGTGGTGATCCACTGCGGCTCCGGCCCGCAGCCCGGCCGGTTCACCGGGCCCGGTCCGGTTCGCCGGCTGCTGCGCCGCCACCCGGGGCTGACGCTGATCGTCGCGCACATGGGCATGCCGGAGTACGACGACTTCCTCGACATCTGCCTGGAATCGCAAGCGGTACATCTGGATACCACGATGGTCTTCACCGCGTTCGTGGACCAGCTCATGCCGTTTCCGGTCGGCACCGATCCGCGACTGCGCGAGGCGGGCGAGCGCATCCTGTTCGGCAGCGATTTCCCGAACATCCCCTACGGTTACCGCGAGGCGCTGGACGCGCTCACCGCACTTCCCGGGGTCGACGACGACTGGCTACGTGGGGTTTTGCACGACAACGCCGCGCAGCTGTTCGCAATCGAGTTACCATCCCCGTTGCACCCGGGACCATAGGGGCCAGGGCGTGCCCCGCACCCGAGAAAGGCCCGCGACCGTGCCCACCGACCTCACCCCGATCCAGCCGCCTATTCCGATTCCCGATGTTCCCGGCGCCGACGCCGGCGCGCAGGGCCTGCCGCACCGAAGCGAGTTGTCGTTGCGGGAGAAGCTGATCGTGGACGCCTCGGCTTTCGCCGATATCGGGCTGCGCACCGGGGTCGCGTCCATGGTTGCCGCTGCGATGTTTCCGTCGGTGCTCACCACGGCGGTCGGCGGCAAGCAGTCGCGGCGGGAGCGGGAGCGGCTGGAGTTCTACGCCGAGCTGGCATCGGCGCAGGACCCGACTCGATCCTTTCCCGCACCGACGGCGCCGCCGCGGGTGTCCGCGCGACGGGCCAACCCGATCGCTGAGCGGATTGCCCGCGGCACCGTGGACAACGTCTCCTTCCGCTCCAGCTTCGAAGCCGTCAACCCGGCGATGCGCGACTCCTGGAGCGCCCTGGGAAACAACAACACCGCGCGGTTTCAGCATTGGCGCCACGAGGACGGGCCGCGGCCGACGTTGTGCGTCATCCACGGGTTCATGGGATCGGCTTACCTGTTCAACGGCCTGTTCTTCGCACTGCCGTGGTTCTACCGATCCGGATACGATGTCGCCCTGTTCACCCTGCCGTTCCACGGTCGGCGCGCCGAAAAGTATTCCCCCTTCAGCGGATACGGCTACTTCTCGCACGGCGCTTCGGGATTCGCCGAAGCGATGGCCCAGGCGGTCCACGACTTCCGTTCGATGCTGGACTATCTGGAGTCCACCGGCGTCGACCGCTTCGCGCTGACCGGTCTGTCGCTGGGCGGCTACACCACTGCCCTGTTGGCCGCCGTCGAGCCCCGGCTGCAGGCCGTCGTCCCGAACGTGCCGGTGGTCTCCGTGGAATCGGAGATCCGCGACTGGTTCCCGGCGAACATGGTGCTCGCAGGTGGACAGCGGCTCGGGCGCGTCGGCGGCGACGAGTTCGGGGCCGCGACGGCCTTCCACTCGCCGTTGAACTACGCCCCGCTGGTGGCCAGGGAACGGCGACTGATCATCACCGGTCTCGGCGACCGGCTGGCACCGCCGGAGCAGTCCGAGATGCTGTGGCACCACTGGGATCGCTGTGCCCTGCACTGGTTCCCGGGGAACCACATACTGCACGTCAGCCAGCCGGCCTACCTGCGCAGGATGACCGCGTTCCTGCGGCCCTACATGTTCTAGAACCGTGCGCTAACGCGCGGCCGCAACCGTCGCCGCAGCGGGCCACCGCAGGGCGGCGATCTCGTCGCCGTCCAGCGGGGCATGACCGCCCAGGCGACTGCCGGACAACGGGTGCAGGCCCAGCAGGGCGCGGCGATGATTGCCCTGCTGCGGCTGCAGTCCCGCCAGGGGGGCGCCACCGTCGGGCACCGAACCGGTACGCAGGGCGCAGCCCGCGGCAACGGTCTGCTGACCGTCGGCCTCGGCGAATTCCAGCACCGTCCAGGCCTCGTTGGCGTTGACCGCCTGAATCCGGCTGATGGTGTCGGCCAGCGCTGCGTCGATACCCACCTGGTAGGCCGCGACATGGTCGCCCGAGCCGTCTTCCAGACACCGCCAGGTTTCCCGGGCCTTCGCGCCGCTCAGCGACGGAATCTCCTCACCGGCGACGATCGTGGTGTCCCAGCCGAATTCGCGCAGATGGTCGGCGAGGCGCCGGGCGGCGACATCGACGGTGCGCTGCAGCGGAATGGCGGCCGAACGCGCCTGCAGCGCAGCCAGGTTCGGCTCGGCCGAGTACGTCAGGCTGATCCAGGTGTCGGTGGTTGTGGCGCCACTGTCCGACCGCGACACCCGACTGGTGAGGCGGACCGTGTCGGCCCGCAGACCGTAGCGGTTCAGGTACCCCGCGATCAGCGGCAGCGGCAGGCTCGGCTCGGCCCCCGGCTCGTTGATTCGCAGGGCCGCCGTCGTCCGGGTGTTGACCACCTCCGGCCGGTCGGCGTGGGCGCCGCCCCGCGAGCGCAGCATGGCCAGGCGCCGGCGGGCGATGGTGGTGAAGTGCAGTCCGCGCCACCAGCCCAGCAGCAGGATCGTGACGAGAACACCGACGGCCAGCACCCAGCGCTGGGTGCTGGTCTCCCAGGGTTTGGCCATCACTGCGGGCACCACGGCCAGCAGCACCAGAGCGATCCGGGCCGGCCCGGGGCGTGGAACGGTGGTTCGGTAGGAGCTCACTGGTCTTCCTTTCGTCGGCGGGCGGCCGCTGCGGCGCCGGTGGCGACCGCGACGACCAACCCGGCCAGCAGCGCGGTTCCGGCGAAGGCCACGATCCGGGGGGCCGGGTTCTCCGGTTGCGGCGGCGGGGGTGGGGAGATCTTCTTGGCGGGCGAGGCAGCCGGATCCGCAGCCGGCGGCAGCTCCCAGGTCAGGGCGGCCACCGGATCGACGATCCCGGCGCCCACCACGTCGGACGGGGCGCGTGCGGCGTTATGGGCCGTGGAGACGATGCGGTGCGCCACCTGCATCGCGTTGAGGTCCGGGTAGCGGCTGCGGACCAGCGCGGCCACCCCGGCCACATAGCCGGCGGCGTACCCGGTGCCGCTGAGCGGCACCGGCCTGCCCTGGTTGCCCGGCAGCGCATTGGCCAGCCCGCCGTCCTCGCGGTTGCTCACCGAGACGATGTCCTCGCCGGGCGCCGCCACGCCGACCCACGGTCCGGCCATGGTGAAACCGGACGGCCGGCCGCTCGAGGACAGCGATGCCACCGACAGCACGTAGGGGTGCCACCAGGACGGCACCGACACCGACGTCACCGCGGCCCAGTTGCGGGGGTCCTGCGGCCGGCTCAGGTCGGTGAGCGGGTTGGACTCGCACGCCTCGCCGCCGCCGCCCACCGATCCGGTCTGCCCGGCGTCGCCGGCGGCCGCCACGATCAGCACGTCCTTCTCCACCGCCGCGTAGCGCAGGGCCGCGCCCAGCGCGGTCTGGTCGACGTTGCGATCGGCCGGCAGGCAGGTGGTGGTGGAGACGGTGATGACCCGTGCACCGAGGTCCGCGGCGTGCACGATGGCGCGCGCCAATGCGGTGATGTCGGTGATCACGCGGGTGGTTCGCGGGTCTTCGCCGGCCAGGCGCGGTGAGATGGTCGCCGAGGCGGTCCGCAGTGCCAGCAGGCGGGCCGCCGGGGCCACTCCGGCGAAGCCGTCGTCCCCGGGCTGGCCGGCCACGATGCCGGCGACCAGTGTTCCGTGCCCGTCGCAGTCGGTCAGGCCGTCGGTGGTGCCGATGTAGTCGCCGCCCGGGTCGACCGTGCCCAGCCGTGGTCCGGGCCGGACCCCGGTGTCGATGACGGCCACCGTCTGGCCCTCGCCGCGGGAAAACTGCCACGCAGTGGGCAGATCGAGCATCCGCTGCCCGGCCGGTGCGGTGCTGACGTCGCTGCCGGGCATCAGCAGCGAGCTGGCGCAGTCCCCGTGCTGTTCCATGGCCGCGACCGGGCCGGGCGCCCCGCTGGGCGGCGGTACGGTCGGGTCCACCGTCGGCGGGGTGATCGCCAGCGCCGGTGCACTGGTCAGCAGCGCGGCCAGCGTCGCGGCGCCCAGCCCGCGGACCGCCGACCTGCCGCGGCTGCGCTGAGCGGCAACGTTCATCGAGACAGAACCCAGGCGAAGATGCCCACCAGGTAGGCCATGACGGGGATCAGGGTGGCGTCGACACCGGAGGCCGCAAAGCCCACCAGGCGCCGCACCGGCAGCGAGTAGCTCTCCGGCGAGGCGACGGTCGGGCTCAGCGCGACCACCGCCCACACCGCTGCGAGCGCGGCCAGCACCAGCACCGCGCCCAGGGCGGCCGGGTAGCGGCCGGTGGCCGCGTACACGGCCAGCAGTGCGATCGCCGTCAGGTGCGGCTCAGCCAACAGCCACGCCTTGCACCACGCCGAGTCCCACACCCGGGCCCGCAGCACCGAGGCAACCGCGATACCTGCGACCACGTACCAAGCCCAGCCCGAAAGCCCTTCGGGCGCATACGCGATGGCAATCGAGCCCAGCACCGCGAGCAGGACCGAGCCGGCGATGAATCCGGTCTGGTGAGCATCGGTGACCCGGACCCGGCGCGGCAGGTCGGCAAGCACGCTGTCCGGCAGAGCCGACGGGGTGGGGTCACCCGGCGCCGGGATCACCGGCAACGGCAGACGCGCCCACAACGCCGAAACCTGCGGCGCGGCAACGGTCAACAGCAGCGACGCGGTGATCAATCCGCATCCAAGGCTGACGGGCGGCAACTCCCAGAACGTCTTGACCGCAGCCGTGGCCAGCACGCCGACACCGACAACCACCGCCGCGGTGAAGAACGCGATCCCGCGCTCACCGCGGCCGCCCGGGGGCAGGATCAGGCAGATCAGCGACCAGGCGCTGACCGCGGCCGCGCCCAGCACCACGTGGGCGGGGCAGAACAGACCTGGAACGGCCAGGGTGCCCGCCGCGGCGAGCGGTACCAGCGCCGCGATCGACAGGGTCAGGGCGGCTTCGGCCGACCGGGTGCGGCACAGCAGCGCGGCGAGCACCGTGAGCAAGGCGATGGCCCCGGTCGCGAACAGGCCCGCGGGTTCGCCGGTGACCGCACTGTGCGCGGTGGCCAGCCCGGTGGCGGCCAGCACCAAACCCGCGCCGGCGGCCAGCGCAGCACGCTGAAGGTGCTTGGCTCCCCAGGGTTTGCGTCGTGACTCCGAGAAGATGACGGCCGCATCGGCGATGTCCTCGACAATGCCGGGCGCCGCCGGGCCCGCCGGTACCGGCCGCAGCGCCAGCAGGTCGCCGTCGACGACTCCGACGGTGTCCAGGCTGGCGTCCAGGCTGAACGGCGCGCCACCGATGGGCGCCAGGCTCAGCCGGGTCGTGGCACCGTCCCCGGGTTCGGTGTCGTCGCCGGCGGCCGGGGCCACCAGGCGTTGCACCGCCGGGAGAATCTCACGCAGCGGCAGCTCCGCGGGCACGGCGATCTCGGTCAACCGACTGTCGGCCAGCACCGCGATGCGGACAATCGGCATGGCGGCGCTGGTCAGCACCGGGGCTTCGGTCATTGATGTTCCCTGTTCTGTTCTCTACGAGGTCGTTTTGTTCGCTGTTGGGGATGTTGCGCTGTCTAGGACAGCTGGGGGGTGAAATCTCGGGTCAGGCGCCGGCCGGGGAACCAGCTGCCTTCGGGCAGGGTGGCGGTCAACTGCTCGATCGCGACGGCTGTCGCAAAGTCGGTTCCGGGGCGGAAGGTCGACACCCATTCACCGTCGAACGCCTGTGAGGGGGTGACCAAGATGCGTCCCGCGTCGGAGTCGACCAGGCTCAGCCCGACTTCGGTGGTGGTGTGCCGGCCGTCGCGTGCGCACCCGGCCACCACCTCGACATAGCTGCGCGAGCCGGTGAACACCGACTCGACGATTGGCCTCGCCGAGGCGGGAATACCCAGGTAGTCAAGCACTTCGGCGAGAGGCGCACCGGAGCGCAGGCGCTCGTCGGCGCGCACGCCGGCCCGGGCGGGCAACGTGAACTCGTCGAAACGGGCGGGCGGGCGCTGGCGCAGTCCCGCGCCGAGCACCGGGACCAGCAGGCGGGGGTCGTTGATGTCCATCACGGTGAAGGTGACCAGTTGCGCGTTGCGCAGTGCCACCACCGTGCGGCCGGGCTTACCGGGCTTATCGCGGCGCGCGACGATGCCCCGCAGCATCTCCGGGGTCCCGCCGGCGGCCGAACTCACATAGCGCAAGTCCAGCCACCGGTCGGGGAAACACACCACTCGGATCCATTCGGCCACGGCCGGGTTGACCGTGCCGTCCGGCGAGACGACTCCCATCCGGGTCAGTTCGTCGCGCTGGCGCGCCATGAACGCGCCGCGCTCCCCGGCGTCGGTGTAGGGCATGGTGATCGCCAAGACCCACGGGAAGGACCCGGCACCCACGGTTTCCGCGATGTACCAGGCTTGCTCGACGGTCAGTTCGGCAGCGTTGGGCTCAGTACCCATCGCTGCTTTCCCTCGTCGAGCAGATCATGGACGTCAGCCCCACTTGGCGGCTTCGGCGGTGTCGCGCGCGTTCATCATCAAGGTGTTGGTCTCGTGCGTGGTGGCCATCGCCCGATAGGCCAGCACCAACTCCTCCATCGCCTGGTTCCACTGCGCCTGCCACGCCTGATACGTCATCGACGTATCACCGTGCCACGCCGCCGACAACGCCGCCTGCTCACTGGCGATATCGGCACCCACGGCCTGCAACGTCCCGGCGTAGGTGTTCATCTCCGCGGCATGCGCCAGCATCGCCGGGTAGTTGTACATAATCTGCGACATCAGACTGTTCTCCTGTCTCTGGCCCCGATAGCCCTAAACCCCGGTGTAACCCGAAGCCGCAGCCGCATCGGCGGCCACATACGTCGAACCGGCATCCGCCAGATTGACCTGCGCCATGTCCAGCAACGCATTCACCCGCGCCGCCATCGCCACAAACCGCGCATGCGACCCCTGAAACGCCGCCGCCGCCTCACCGACGTGAAACGCCTGCGCCGACATCGCCGCCTGCTCCGCCTGCGCCATCGTCGACCGCATCAACCCCGCCTTGGCGCCGAACGCCGACTCCGAGGCGACCAACTGCGGAATATGCGCATCCAACAAGCTCATCTCCACACCCCTTTCTCTACTTGTTCTTCGGTTCCTGTTCCGGCTCCCCTGCGGAGTCGGCAAAGTCCTTTTCGCCCCAGGTATCGGGCAGCATCGGCATATTCGGGCCGCCTCCGAACCCGTCACCGGTCAAGGTGGCGAGGCCGGCAGCCCCGCTGCGAGCACTGCTGCCCACGGTCCCGGTGAAGCCAAGGTCCCCGGCACCACGTTGCGAACCGGCCATCGACGGCACAGTCGGCGGATTGTCCTCGACGGGACCGGAATTCATGTCCATGAACTCGTCCGCGTGGTCATGCAGGACAGCGCGCCGCCGCCGGCGCGCGCGGGACCTCTCCCGCGCCGAGCTGCCCGCCGCCGCCGCGGCGGCGGGCACCCGTGATGCCGTGGCCTTCGCCTTGTTGCGGTCGGTGAGGGTGGGCCCCAGTCCGGTGCCCGGTTCGGCACCGCCGACCAGGTAGCCGAAGCCGATCGACCCGGACGCCGGTGCGGGCGGTGCCGCCGCCGAGGTGGCCGGCGCTGCCGGAACGCCCGCGGCACCAGGTGCGCCGACGCCCGGTCCAAAACCCGCCACCGCCACGATCGGCCGGTCGGACGGCGCCAGCGGTACCGGTTTCGGCTTCGCGACGTCCTCGCGAGTCCAGTCCCCGCCGAAGAAGTCTGCCAGCAGGCCGAGGCCCACGCCGAGCACGATCGGCGCCATGATGGCGGCGCCCAGCATCACGCCCCAGAAGGTGAAACCGAACGGGATGAAGAACGCCTCGTAGGCGACGAAGAATAACAGTGGGAACCAGGCCGCCGGGTTGGCGATGATGGCCTGAATCGTTGCGACCGGATCTTCGAAGAGCCGTACCAACTGGTTCCACAGGTCGGTGAAGAAATCCCCGCTGCCCGGCGAGGTGTCTTCCGCGGGCAAGGCGGCGGAAGACGAGGTGACTACCGGAGGCGCTTCTGCGGTTCGCGGCGCCGACGCCAGTGCTGCACCCGATATCGCATGGTAGGTGCCCATCGTTGCCGCCGCCTGGATCCACATCCGGGCATAGTCGGCTTCGTTGAGCGCGATCGGGACGGTGTTGATCCCGAAGAAGTTGGTGGCGACCAGCACCCCGTGCGTCATGCGGTTGGCTGACAGCTCGGCCAGGGTCGGCATCGAGGCCAGCGCACTGGTGTAGGCCGCTGCGGCCACCTCGTGCTGGGCGGCCACCCCGGCGCTGTCCGCGCTGGCCTGGCTCAGCCATGCCAGATAGGGCACGTGCGCCGCCAGGTACTGCTCAGCGCTGGGGCCTTGCCACGCACCGGCCTGCACCGTACCCAGCAGCGCGGTGAGTTCGTCTGCTGCCGCAGCGTATTCGACGCTGAGCGCATTCCACACCCCGGCAGCCGACAACAACGGACCCGCACCGGGGCCGCTGCTCAGCAATGCTGAATGCACCTCCGGAGGGGAGGCCATCCAGACCGGGGCGAGGGCCATCAGCCCCGCGCGCCCAAGAAGTACGTCGACGCACCCGCAGCATCACCGGCGGCGTAGTTGACACCGGAATCACCGACACCGATACCGGCGCGGCCCAACTCAGCGGCCCCCTGAGCGGCCACTGCGGCGTGCTCGCTGCCCTGGGCGCTGAAACCGGCAGCGGTCTGCAGCGACACCGGGTCGGCCGCCGGCGGCACCACCGCGGTGATCAGAGGGGCGGCGCCGGCCTGCGCGGCCGCCAGCCGAGCGGTCAGTGCTTCGACCGCTGCGCCGGCGGCGGCGAGACCTTCGGGAACCACGTTGAGCGTCATGACAGTTACTCCTTCCGCACTTTCGTGTCAGTTGGTGAGGCTTTCGGTGAACGTGGGGTTGACCAGTTGTAGGTAGGTGGGTTCGTCGTTGTCGTTGAGCAGGATTGCGCGGCCTGCGGGCAGGCGGGCGAAGCGTTGGCCGCGGATCTTGCCGCTGTCGGCGGGGTTGCCCGACAGCATCAGGGTGGTGGCCTGCAGGTCGTTGAGGCGCCGCAGCAGCGTGTTGGTCATCAGGGCATGCCCGGAGCCGGTGGCCCGGCCGGTGACGATGACCCGCAACCCCAGATCGCTCGCTTGGGAGAGCAGTTCGATCAGGGTGGTCCACGGCCGCTGCCCGGCGTAGGGCCCGGTCAGGGCCGGGCTGTCGGGGATGGCGTCGACATCGTCGATGAGCAGGTAATGGGTGTGACCTTCATAGCGCCAGGCGGCCAGATCCGCCGCCGACAAACCGGCCGGGGGCCGCCTTGATCCGATCAACGCGGAGAGACCCAGCATCGCCGGGATGACCCGATCCACATTGGCGGTGTACTCGTTGTCGTCGAACAGCGGTTCGTCGACCAGATGCAGGCGCCGATCGATGACGGTGAACGCCACCTGCTCGCCGCTGGAGTGCTCCCGCACGGTGCGGATGATGTGCCGCAACAAGGTGGTCTTGCCGGACTTGGCATCCCCGAGCACCAGCAGCAACGGGTTGGCGGTGAAGTCCACCTGCACCGGGGCCAGGTCCTCTTCGCGGACCCCGATGACGATGCGTTCCGGTGCCGGGTAGATCGGGCCGACCTCCTCGGGGGCCAGGTTGGTCGGCAGCAGACGCACCGGGGGTGCGGCCAGCCCGGGATGGCGGGCATTGATCGCCGCGATCTGGCCCAGATCGGGTTGGGCGATCAAGAAGTGCTCAGCGGCCATGGTCAGACCCCGGCCGGGCTGGTTGGCCGGCACCGCCTCCGCGGGCCGCGTCAACGCCCCGGCGACCCGCACATTGCTGTCGCGGGCGTCGTGGAGTTTGAGTTCCAGACGCATACCCAGCCCGTCACGCATCGCCAACGGCACCTCCAGCCAACTGGGGGTGGTGACCACCACGTGGATGCCGTAGGCCAGCCCGACATTGACCAGCTCGGTCACCTTGGCCAGCAACGGGTTGCGGGTGTTGAACGCATCGGTGTTGTCGCGGCTGAACGCATACAGGTTGTCGATGACCAAAAACACTTCACCGTAACCGTCGTTGAGGGCACCGATACTGCCGTCACGGAACGCTTCCCGCTGCTGACGGGCGGTCAGCAGTTGCTCGAGTTCACCGAAGGTCCGCCGGATCCGCTCAGGCTCCAGCCCCGAGGCGACACTGCCCACATGGGCCAGATCCTGCAGGGCCCGCAGCTGCCCGCCGCCGTAATCGAGGACATAGAAACTGACCTCCCGCGGGGAATGCAGCTGCGCGGCCGACAGAATGAACGTCTGCAACGCGGTGGTCTTGCCCGACTTGGGGCCCCCGTGAATCAGCAGGTTGCCCGACGCGGAGCGGGCATCGAAGACCAGCGGGTCCCGACGCATGTCGAACGGCTTGTCGATCTCCCCCAACGGCCAGCGCAGCTGCCGCGCCCCGATGCCCGCCCCGGCCAAAGTCTGCGCCAGCGGAATCGGCTCATCCAGCGGCGGCAACCACAACGGCGGGGCCTGCGGCCCATACCCGGCCAACTGATCCCCAATGGTGGCGATCAGCTTGCGGGGCGGACCCAGCACCTCATCCTCGGCCTCACCGACCACCACCGTCTCCGCACCGGAGTCCACCGCGGCAGCGGTGAACAACTTCGGCTCCGGCAGGGCATGCATCACCACCGACCGTGCCTGGCGCGGCGGGTCATAGATCCCATCGACATAGGTGGAGCGGAACTTGATCGGCGCCGCCCCCGGAGCGGGCACCAAAAAGCCCTCACCTTTGTGCTCTTTACCCGACTCGATGTGATAGGCGTCCTCGACACCGATGATCTGCCGCGACACACTCGGGCTCGCGACCTTCAACCCGATCCGATACGAGGTGTTCTTGTCGATGTCTTTGATCTTGCCGACATCCAAAGTCTGCGACGCGAACAGAATATGGATCCGGAACGAGCGGCCCTTGCGGGCCACATAGTCGAACAACTCCGCATACTCCGGGTGATCGGCCAGCATCAACGTGAACTCATCGGCCACGATGAACAACGTCGGGATCGGCGCCAGATCATGGCCGGCCGCGATCGCCGCCTCATACTCGGTCACCGAGTTAAACGCACTGCCCTGCACCCGCCGGCCGGCCTCACGCAGCAACAACTCGCGGCGCGCCACCTCCCCACGCAAGGTGTCGGCGAACCGATCGGCTAGGGACTTCTTCTCGGCCATATTCGAGATGACCGCCACCACCTGCGGGAAATGCCGGAAGATGTCCGCGCCGGCCTCCCCCTTGAAGTCGGCGTAGATCACGATCAGCCGATCCGCCGAATGCGTGGTCAACAACGACAACAGGATCGACATCAACGTCTGCGACTTACCTGAGCCGGTCATGCCGATCATCAACCCGTGCGGGCCCATCCCGCCCTCGGCCTCATCCTTGAGATCGAAGTACAACGGCTCACCGGTCGCGGTCACCCCGATCGGAACCCGCAACTCCTCCTCGCGGCTACGCGGCGCCCACAACGCCGGCACATCCAACCGCGAGGCATCGGCGATCCCCAACAACGTGGTGAACGTCGCCCCCCGCGTGCCCGCCGACCGCAACCCGGCATGCGTCGGATTGGAATCCCAGCGCGACAACCGCCGCGCCACATGCGCAGCCTCCGCCGCCCCCAACGAGTCCGCGGCATCGACCCAACGCTGCCAGCCGGCCCCACCCTGCCACCGATCCAACGCCACCCCACCGGCGGTGACCCGCAGGATCGGGCGTTCGGGATCGGCGTACTGCTCGCGATGCGGCGCCACCGCCACCCGCTGCACCACCGTCACCCCGGCCCGCGCGGCCCCCAACACCGAACCCGCCACATCGAAATCCGGGTCATCGACAATGACCAGCAGATGCCGTGCCGTCTCACCCGCCTCACCGGTGAACGCCGGACGCGACGCCAACTCCGGCGCCAACAACCCCACCAACTCCGCAGCAGTCGAAGCCAGGTAGCGGGCCGGGCCCACCCCATCGACAGAGCCGGCGATATCGGCATGCGGCAACCACTTCAACCACGACCACGCCGGCGACTCCAACTCCGGCGACGCCAACGCCACCCCCAACACCGTCGGGTCATGCCACGTCACCGCCTGAGCCACCCACGCCCGCAACGCCGCCCGCACCTCATCAGCGCCGTCCTCACCCTCACCGAGCACCGTGACCCGCGACACCTTCGCCACATCCAGCCCCACCGGCACATCACGCACCGTGCGCTGGGTGTCCAACAACGACCGCAACGCCGAATGCGAGACCGGCTCCAGATCGATCTCATCGGCGATATCGGCCACCCGCACCGCACTGGCCAACGGCACCACGTGCCGGCCTACCCGCACCACCAGGAAATCCTCGTCGTGCGGATCGCGCTCCCACTGCCGCCGCGAACCCGGCGCCGCCACCAAATCCACCGGATCCGGATGCGACCACTCCGCCGCCGCCCGCTGCTTAGCCGCCGCCCCGCGAATATTGTCCCGAACCACCGACAGATACCGCAGATAATCAGCCCGCTCAGCATCGATCTCAACGGTGCGAGTCTTCTTATCCCCACCCCGATAAATCCCCGCCGCCGCCACCAACAACGCAAACGGGAAGAACAACATCACCGGAGACACCAACCGCATCCCCGTCGCGACCATGGCAATCACCATGCCCACAATCAAAATCACGATCACCACCGGCAACGCCCGCTGCAAAAACGACGCCGGCACCAACCGCGGCAACTCCGGCGGCGCCTCCACCGTGATCGCACCCCGATCCACCGGCGGCACCGGCAACCGACGACGCGCCTCAAAAATCAAACGACTCATCGGGTCTCTCCCCCGTTAGCAGCGGTACCCAGCTCAGTGGTGGCGCGACGGCCCGGACTGGGATCCGGCGCCAACCCGTCATGAGCCAGCAACGCATCAGCACGCGACAAAGTAGGTCCAAGGGCGAACTGCGACAACACCGACCACGGAACGGCCAACGCCGGCTCACTCAGACCGAGGGCAGAGACCGTGTCACCGTCACCGCCGGCGCTGCCGGCCTCGGTGTTGATGCCGTACCGCACACCGGTGTCGGAGATCCAGAACAGCGGACCGGCTTTCGCATCGGCCGTGGGATCGCTGCTGACGCTCTGGACGAAGTACCCCGTTCCGGGTGTCAGGGCGACGCGGGCGGCCGTGCCGCCCACTCCGGCGCCCACCAGATCCAGCGTGCCCACACCCTCGCGCAGCGGCAGCGTCGAACCCGACAGCAACGTCAACGAACTGGTGCTCGCCCCCGCCGGCTTACTCCACTGTGCACACGTCACCGGCGCCGACACACCGTCGACCACATGCACCGGCCGCTCCGGGAACCGCGCAACATCCAACCCCCGCGAGACCGGCAACCGCGCAATGTCATCAGCACCCAACACCGGAGGCCGCTCCAAACCATGCGAATCGGTGTTACGCAGCACCGCCGCAAGCACTCCCGAAATCGGCTGCAAGCCGTCTTCGAGCACCGCGTAGTAGCGCAACGCGGCCTCGGAGCCGCCGTCGAGCACGTGCGCGGCCACCACGGCGCCCACCGGGGCGGCTACCGGCAAGTCATAGGCCGGCTTGGCGCCCGCGCCGGCGATCACCGGCGCCACCAGAGCCGGCGCCTCCGGAACGGTGTTGAACAGGCCCGTGGCGATCGTGCGGGGCGTGGGGACCGCCGCGCCGCGCTCACCGAGGCCCAGTGCCGCGGTGACGGCCCGGTCGGAAAGATCGATGCGGCTGCGCTTGCCGTCCCACAGCATCCAGGCGCCGGATCCGTTGTCGGCCAGCACCACTGCGTCAGCGCCCGGCGCACCGGCACGAGAACCACTGTGATCCAACGGGCCGGCGATCACCGTCACACCGGCGGTAGAACCCGACACCGCGTCGCAGACCGTCCACTCGGCGTCGCGGCTGCTGTTCTGCACCATGCGTTCGGGGGCGCCGGGAATGCCGATGAGGTTGCCGCGGGCGAATTTGTCCAGCGCAGCACCTTTCACCATGGTCGGGTTGACCGGTCGCCCGGCGATCAGGCGCGCCGACGTCAGGTTCAACACCGGGTGCAACTGCTCCCCGACCCGCACGTACAGCGCCGAGGTGGTGCGGTCTGCCAGCACCGGGTCGTCGTTGGCCGCACTGTTGGGCCAGATCAGGGTGAACACGAAGCAGCCGCCCACCACGGTGACCAGCACCAGCAGGCCCATCAGCACGGCACGGGTCTGGGAGCGCAGCGGCTCCACCAGCATCCGGGTGTCGTGCAGGGCGACGCCGGAGGCGATCCGGCGCATGACGAAACGCCATCCGCTGACCTGATGTTTGGTGACGAACCCGCGCCGGTACTCCACCCGGTCGGGGTTGTCGTTGACCGGGGTGCGCGAGGCGAACGAGCGCCGCTCGTCGTCGGGCCGCTCGAAACCGGCGCTCATTGGTTGGCCTCCAGGCCCAGGCCACGCAGCAACGGCGCCACCGAGTTGCGGACGTCTTCGGTCGTGATCGTCATGAGCTCCTCATCGGTGAACAGCCCGGTACCGGACTGCTCGGAATGGTCAAGCCGGAATTCGCGCTCTTCCTCCGAGCGTTCGACGACGTTTCGCACAAACCGGCCGTTACCGGCGATGTCGAGGCTGCGACGGTCGATGCCGTTGGCGTCGGGGTGCGACGCGGCGGCGAGCTGACCGAACAGCGCCTGCATCTCTTCGAGCGCGGCCTGCTCGAAACGGCTGTCGCGTTGCTCGGCCATCTTGACGGCGATCTCGACCAGCTCCGGCGGCTGGTAGGACGGGAAGTCGATGCTGCGGGTGAACCGCGAGCGCAGACCTTCATTGGTGTCCAGGAACCGGTCCAGGTCGGCGCGGTAGCCCGCGACGATCACCACCAGGCGGTCACGGTCGTTCTCCATCCGCGCCAGCAGGGTGTCGATGGCGACCAGACCGAAGTCGTTCTTGGCGCCGGTGGCCACCAGGGCGTAGGCCTCGTCGAGGAACAGCACGCCGTCCAGCGCGCTGTCGATGATGGCGTTGGTCTTGGCCTCGGTCTCACCGATGTGCTGGCCGATCAGGTCGGCCCGGTGCACCTCTTTGATGTTCTCTTTCTTCAGCAGCCCCAGGCCGCAGTAGATCTTGGCCACCACGCGCGCGATGGTGGTCTTACCGGTTCCGGGCGGCCCGGCGAAGACCAGGTGGTGGGTGCGCTGCCCGACGGCCAGCCCGTGCTGCTTGCGCACCACTTCCATGGCCACCGAGCTCTTGAGCCGCTGCACCTGGTTCTTGACTTCCGAGAGCCCGATGAACTCGCCGAGTTCGCGCTCGGCCTCGGCCAGCAGTTCGGCCTTGCGCTCGTGGGCGGATGGATCGACGAAGTCCTCGGCGCTGGGCTCGGTGGCGGGGTCCCACGGATCGGTGCGCGCCGCGATGCGGGCCGCGGTGGTGGTGACGATCCCGAAACTGTGGTCCAGCAGCGCCTGCTGAACCTGTTCGTTCTCCGGGTTGGCGGCATAGAGGTCCTGCAGCACCTCGGCCGCGGTCTCCTCGTCGTCCTGGGCGCGCAGGATCAGGCCCTTGGCCAGGGCTCCGTCCGTCGCCGCGACGGCGATGGGCCCGTCCGGCTCCTCCAGGTAGGACAGCGCCGGGGCGTACATGCCCAGCCGCGCCAGGGCGATTCCCAGCGCGATCTTGGCGGCGTGGGTGAACAGCTCGTCGCGCCCGGGGTCGTTGACGATGGGGGTCAGCAGCTTGACCATTTCCGACCAGCGTCCGGCGTGGTGGTTCACCGCGATCGCCAGCCACTGGGCGTCGTTCCAGCCGGGGCGGCGCTGGGTGATCTCGGAGACCACGGTATTGGCCTCGGCACACCGGCCGGCCATCGCCAGCTGCGCGGCGTGGGCGAGGTGGAAGTCGTCGGGTTCGGTGGCGCGCAGCTTCAGGTAGAGCCCGGTGTCGTAGTGAAAGCCCAGTTCGCCTTGCTTGAGGTCGAGGCGTCGCTGCAGAACGCCCGAGCTGCGGGCGGTCTGCGCAATGGCGGCCAACACCCGCGGCGACTGGTCGCCGGCGGCGGCCAGGCCGGTCCAGGCGTCGCACTGCTCGTGGGCGATCCGGGTGAGCGCCGCGAAGCCGCTGCGGGCCGCGGCCAGGTCGGCGGGGCGTTTGCGCTGGTAGACCTCGATGCCCAGCGCCCGGCAGCAGGTGGCGAACCGGCTGAGGGTTTCTTCGTCGACCCGTGGCTGCGGGGTGAGCAGAGCCGCATCACCGTTGTTCATGCGTGGCTCGCCCCTTCGCTGTCATTGACTGAACCAATTCGGCTGAAGTTAGCATTGCATAAGCTAACTGTCGAGGTCGATCGAGGCGATCGCCGGGCGACTTCCATCACCGCCGCGAAGCGGCGTACCGCCCCCGGACCGGACGTAGGCGCACCGACGTCGTTCCAACCCATTGACCGACTCCTTATTGAAAATCATTTTCGATTGCTTTGCACGCTACCGCATGCCGGCTCACTCGTCGGCAACGGTTCGCTCTGACGACCGCAGCTAGCCCTTGACGGCCCGCACCAGGGAGTTCCGCCGGATCATCTGCCCGGCCGGAGTGTCCGGATCCGGCACCGGACGACCCAGCTCCCGCAGACAGGACTCCAGCGGCGTCACGGTGACGGTCCACCCGCGCGCGCCGAACCACAGATCGGCGGGCGCGTGACGCTCGTTGTAGACCAGCCGATGGAAGATGCGGCTGTCGTCGCCCGCCTCGACTTCGGCGGCCACGGCCGCTTCGTAGTCCTGCGGCGGCATCGGCGCGCCGTCCTCGACCGCGACATAACTGCCCGGGGCCGTCAGCCGCTCGATGCCGGCGAACAGCTGCTGTTGCGCCTCGGCGGGGAGATAGATCAGCAGACCCTCGGCGATCCACGCCGAGGGCCGAGTGGGATCGAAGCCGGCGTCACGCAGCGCCTGCGACCAGTCGTCCCGCAGGTCGACGGCGACCTCATGGCGCTTCGCCCTGGGCCGGATACCGCGCTGGGACAGCACATAGCTCTTGAAGGCGAGCACCTGCGGCTGGTCCAACTCGAAGATCGTCGTTCCGTCCGGCCACGGCAGCCGGTACGCCCGGGAGTCCAGCCCGGCCGCCAGAATCACCACCTGGCGCACCCCGGCCGCCATGACAGCGCTGAAGTAGTCGTCGAAGTAGCGGGTGCGCGCGCCCTGGAAGTTGACGAAGGGCTCCCCGAAATCAGCGGACGCCAGTTCGTGGTCGGGCAGGCGGCCATCGAGCACCGCCGCCCAGTCGCCACCGGCCGCCCGGCAGAACAACTTCGCATAGGGATCGACCGCCGCCGGATCGGGCTTGGCGGCTTCCAGCGCCCGGGCCGCCGCGACGAACAGCGCGGTCGACCCCACGCTGCTGGTGATGTCCCAGCTGTCACCTTCACTGCGCATCAGCGGCATGTCGCCCTCCCCACCCGCGCACGGTGCAACCGCGTCAGCCCCACTTGGCGGCTTCGGCGGTGTCGCGCGCGTTCATCATCAACGTGTTGGTCTCGTGCGTGGTGGCCATCGCCCGATAGGCCAGCACCAACTCCTCCATCGCCTGGTTCCACTGCGCCTGCCACGCCTGATACGTCATCGACGTATCACCGTGCCACGCCGCCGACAACGCCGCCTGCTCACTGGCGATATCGGCACCCACGGCCTGCAACGTCCCGGCGTAGGTGTTCATCTCCGCGGCATGCGCCAGCATCGCCGGGTAGTTGTACATAATCTGCGACATCAGACTGTTCTCCTGTCTCTGGCCCCGATAGCCCTAAACCCCGGTGTAACCCGAAGCCGCAGCCGCATCGGCGGCCACATACGTCGAACCGGCATCCGCCAGATTGACCTGCGCCATGTCCAGCAACGCATTCACCCGCGCCGCCATCGCCACAAACCGCGCATGCGACCCCTGAAACGCCGCCGCCGCCTCACCGACGTGAAACGCCTGCGCCGACATCGCCGCCTGCTCCGCCTGCGCCATCGTCGACCGCATCAACGCCGCCTTGGCGCCGAACGCCGACTCCGAGGCGACCAACTGCGGAATATGCGCATCCAACAAGCTCATCTCCACACCCCTATTCCTCAACTACCGATTAGTCGCGGACCGGGCCGCTCGGGTTCCCTCGAGGATGCAACCGGGCCGATCGCGGGGGCACGGAGCGCTTTCCCGGACGGCACGCAATCGGTCCGGTCGATAACTGAGGCCTGATGCTACGCCGTTTACCTAGGTTTTCGATCTATTGCCGCAGATCGCCAGCGGTGATGCGGTCGGGACGGCTGTAGACGTTCATCGAGTCGCCCCGCAGGAACGCGACCAGCGTCAACCCGCATTCCTCGGCCAAGTCGACCGCCAGCGACGACGGCGCCGACACCGCGGCCAGGATGGGCGCCCCGGCCATCACCGCCTTCTGGGTCAACTCGAACGAAGCCCGCCCACTGACCAGCAGCACCGACCCGGTCAACGGAACCCGGCCGCGCTCCAGCGCCCAGCCGATCACCTTGTCGACGGCGTTGTGCCGGCCGATGTCCTCCCGGACGACCTGCATGGCGCCGCCGTCGGTGAAGTCGAACAGCGCCGCGGCATGCAGACCTCCGGTGCGGGCGAAGACGTCCTGCGCGGCCCGCAACTGCTCGGGCAGCGCGGTCAACGCCGCCGCGGGCAACCGGACCGGGTCGTCGCCCGGGCGGTATCGGCTCGAAAGACGCACCGCGTCCAGGGCGGCCTTGCCGCAGATGCCACACGAGGAGGTGGCATAGAAATTGCGGGAGATGTCCACCACCGGCGGTGGCACGTGCGGCGCCAGCGTCACGTCCAGCACGTTGTAGGTGTCGATGGACCCCGATTCGCCGCAGTAACGCGCGCTCTGCACGTCGGCCCGCCCGGCGATGATGCCCTCGGAGAGCAAGAAGCCCTGCGCCAGCTCGACATCGGAACCCGGCGTGCGCATGGTGACGGTGAGCGGCCGGCCGTCCAGCCGGATTTCCAGCGGTTCCTCCACCGCCAGTGTCTCCAGCCGCTGCGTCGCCTGCCCTGCGACGAGGCGGCTGACCCGCCGGCGCTGCGTTATCCGACTCATCGCTCCATCATCGCGGGTCGGTGTCGGCCGCGGCGCCCGGTTGCCGTCGAAGGGGGCGTCACGCGCAGTTCTGCGGACTACGCTACGGGGATGGCTCAGCGAAAATTCCTGGAGTGGCCGGTGATCCGGCAGCTGCGCACCGGCGACGTGTTCGGCCGCGGCCCGGCGGTGACCTCCGAGCAGACCCGCAGCGTTGCGCCGCGAACCGCGACCGCCGACCGGGTGGTCAGCAGCGTCTGCCCGTACTGCGCGGTGGGCTGCGGCCAGCGCGTCTACGTCAAAGACGAGAAGGTCGTGCAGATCGAGGGCGATCCGAACTCGCCGATCTCGCGCGGTCGGCTGTGCCCGAAAGGCGCGGCGAGCGAACAGTTGGTCAACTCACCGGGCCGCCAGGTCGCCGTGCTCTACCGGGCACCGCGCGCTACGCAGTGGCAGCCGCTGGAACTGGACACCGCGATCGACATGGTGGCCGACCGGTTCATCGCGTCGCGGCGCACCAAGTGGCAGGAGCACGACAGCGCGGGCCGGCCGCTGCGGCGCACCAGGGGCATCGCCTCGCTGGGCGGTGCGACCCTGGACAACGAAGAGAACTACGTCATCAAGAAACTCTTCACCGCCGCCGGCGTGATACAGATCGACAACCAAGCTCGTATTTGACACTCCGCCACGGTTCCCGGTCTGGGAGCCTCCTTCGGTCGCGGTGGCGCGACGCAATATCTGCAAGACATGGCGAATGCCGACTGCATCGTCATCCAGGGCTCGAACATGGCCGAATGCCATCCGGTGGGATTCCAGTGGGTGGAGGAGGCCAAGGCCCGCGGTGCGGTGGTGATCCATGTCGATCCGCGGTTCACCCGGACTTCGGCGGTGTGCGACAAGCACATCCCGATCCGGGCCGGCTCCGACGTGGTGCTGCTGGGTGCGCTGATCAACCACGTGCTCACCCACGACCTGTGGTTCCGTGACTACGTGCTCGCCTACACCAACGCCGCGACGCTGATCAGCGAGGACTTCCGCGACACCGAGGACCTGGGCGGGTTGTTCTCCGGGTTCGACCCCGAGACCGGGCAGTACGACCCGACGAGTTGGGCGTATCAGAGTCGCGATGACGGTGTCATCGGCTCCCCCGGCGGCGGCCACGAGCACGGCAGCAGCGCCTCGGCGCGCGCGGCCGGCGAGACACTCGGCGCTGCCGGCCCGCCGCTCGAACACCCCCGGGTACTGCGCGACGAAACCCTGCAGCACCCGCAGACGGTCTTCCAGATCCTCAAGCGGCACTATGCGCGCTACACCCCCGAGATGGTCCGCGAAGTCTGCGGCATCGACCCCGAGATGTTCGCCTACCTGGCCCGTGCGGTGACGGCCAACTCGGGACGCGAACGCACCACCTGCTTCGCCTACGCGGTCGGCTGGACACAACACACCCTGGGCGCCCAATACATTCGCACCGCCGCGATCCTGCAGCTGCTGTTGGGCAACGTGGGCCGGCCGGGCGGCGGGATCATGGCGCTGCGCGGCCATGCCAGCATTCAGGGCTCCACCGATATCCCCACCCTCTACGACATGCTGCCCGGCTATCTGCCGATGCCCAAGGCCGGGCGCGACGACACCCTCGGCCAATACCTGGACCGGGTCGGCTCGAAGGGCCAGAAGGGCTTTTGGGCCAACGCCGACGCCTATCTGGTCAGTCTGTTGCGGGCGTGGTGGGGCGACGCCGCGACCGCCGACAACGACTGGGCGTTCGACTACCTGCCGAAGCTGACCGGCGCTCACGGCACCTACCAGACCGTGACCGGCATGCTGGACGACGAGGTGGAGGGCTATTTCCTGCTCGGGCAGAACCCGGCCGTCGGTTCGGCCAACGGCCGCCAGCAGCGCCTGGGCATGTCGCATCTGAAGTGGCTGGTGGTGCGGGACCTGAACCTGATCGAGTCGGCCACCTGGTGGAAGGACGGCCCCGAGATCGCCTCCGGCGAACTGCGCACCGAAGACATCGAGACCGAGGTGTTCTTCCTGCCGGCGGCCAGCCACGTCGAGAAGGCCGGGACATTCACCCAGACCCAGCGCCTGCTGCAGTGGCGACACCAGGCCGTCGCACCCCCGGGCGACTGCATCAGCGAGCTGCAGTTCTTCGTCAGGCTGGGCAGCCGCATCCGCGAGAAGCTCGCCGCGTCGACCGATCCCCGGGACCGGCCGCTGCTGGATCTGGTCTGGGACTATCCCGTCGACGAGCACGGCGACCCCGACCCGGAATTCGTGCTGGCCGAAGTCAACGGGCGACAGTTGACGGGCCCGGATGCCGGTCGGTGCGTCTCGGGCTTCGCCGAGCTGCGCGCCGACGGATCCACGGCCGCCGGCTGCTGGATCTACGCCGGGGTCTACGCCGACGGTGTCAACCGGGCGGCCCGCCGGGTCCCCGGCGGCGGGCCGGGACCCAGCCAGTCGGAGTGGGGCTGGGCGTGGCCGGCCGATCGGCGGATCCTGTACAACCGGGCCTCGGCCGACCCCGCCGGGGTGCCGTGGAGCGAACGCAAACGCTACGTCTGGTGGGACGCCGAGCTGGGCCGCTGGGTGGGTCACGATGTGCCCGACTTCATCGTCGACCGCGCCCCGGGAGCGCGGCCCGACTCGGCCCTGGGCGGCCCGGACGCGCTGGCCGGCGACGACCCGTTCATCATGCAGTCCGACGGCAAGGGCTGGCTGTTCGCGCCCAAGGGGGTGGTGGACGGCCCGTTGCCCACCCACTACGAGCCGCAGGAGTCGCCGGTCGCCAACGCGGTCTACCACCAGCAGCGCAACCCCGCGCGAATCACCTTCCCGCGCAAGGACAATCTGACGGCTCCCAGCGCCGGGGAGCCGGGTGTGGATGTCTACCCGTACGTGTTCACCACCTACCGGCTCACCGAGCACCACACGGCCGGCGGCATGAGCCGCTGGCTGCCGTATCTGGCCGAACTCCAGCCGGAGATGTTCTGCGAGGTCTCCCCCGCGCTGGCCGCCGAACGGGGCCTGGAGAATTTCGGCTGGGCCACCATCGTTTCGCCGCGCGCGGCGATCGAGGCGCGGGTGCTGGTGACCGACCGGATGACACCGTTGATCGTCGGCGGTCATACCGTGCACCAGATCGGGCTGCCCTACCACTGGGGAGTCGGCGGGGATGCGATGGTCAGCGGCGACTCCGCCAACGATCTGCTGGGGGTGACCCTGGATCCCAACGTGCAGATCCAGGAATCCAAGGTCGGCGCGTGCGACATCCGCCCGGGCCGGCGCCCCCACGGGCAAGAGCTGCTGCACCTGATCGCCGAATACCAAAGCCGCTCCGGCACAACGCCGCAGACCGGCAATAATGCCATCGATCCGGAAGGGCGGGACTGATGGGACAACTGTCCGGGCCGACCGACCCGGCCGCCGACGCCCGGTGGTCGGCGCAACATGCACGCAAGGGGTTCTTCACCGACACGTCGATCTGTATCGGTTGCAAGGCCTGCGAAGTGGCGTGCAAGGAGTGGAACCACAACCCCCAGGACGGTCCGCTGGAGTTGCTCGGCTCGTCCTACGACAACACCGGCGCGCTGGGCGCCAGCACCTGGCGGCACGTGGCGTTCATCGAGCAGAACCGTGACCGCATCGAAGAGGCCAGGGAGTCCGGGCGCCGACTGATCAGCCTGGGCATGCCGAAGATGCCCGACACCACACCGGATCTCGCGCCGCCGGACACCGATCAGTTCCGCTGGCTGATGGCCTCGGACGTCTGCAAGCACTGCACGCACGCGGGCTGCCTGGATGTGTGCCCGACCGGTTCGCTGTTCCGCACCGAGTTCGGCACGGTGGTGGTGCAGGCCGACGTCTGCAACGGCTGCGGCAACTGCGTGCCGGCGTGCCCGTTCGGGGTGATCGAACGCCGCACCGACGGCACCGCCGCGCCGCGGACCGGCCGCGGCCCGGAACCGGTGCCCAACAGCGGCGTCGCCCAAAAGTGCACGCTGTGCTACGACCGGATGGTCGACGGAGCGCCGCCGGCCTGCGCGCAGACCTGCCCGACCCAGTCCATCCGGTTCGGCGACCACGACGACCTGGTCGAGCGGGCCCGGCAGCGGGTGGCCCAACTGCACGCCCAGGGCCGTACCGAGGCCCGGCTGTACGGGGCCAATGAGCATGACGGTGTGGGCGGCACCGGTTCGGTCTTCCTGCTGCTCGACGAGCCGGAGGTGTACGGGCTGCCGCCCGACCCGCGGGTGGGCACCGCCGACCTGCCGGCCATGCTCAAGCGATCGGCGATGGCGGCGGCGGGAATGCTGGCCGCCGCGGCCGTCGCCTTCTGGGGAGGACGCCGATGAGCGCGGTACCCGACGGGCCACGCCGCGGTGGCGGCAAACGCCGGCGCGGTGGCGGCGGGGACGGTGGCCGCGAGATGGCGATGGTTCCCGACGTGCAGTTCAGCTCCTACTACGGGCGCCCGGTGGTCAAGCCGGCACCGTGGTCCCATGAGATCGCCGCGTATCTGTTTCTGGGCGGCGTGGCGGGCGGATCCGGCCTGCTGGCCGCCGGCGCCCAACTCACCGGCCGAAAGGTGTTGCGGCGCAACGCCCGGCTGTCCGCCCTCGGCGCGATCGGGCTGAGCACGGCCGCCCTGATCAGCGACCTGGGCCGTCCGGAGCGCTTCGTGAACATGCTGCGCACCATCAAGTTGACCTCACCGATGAGCATGGGCTCATGGATCCTGTCGGCGTTCGGCGCGGGCACCGCCGTGGCGGCCGCCGCCGAGGTGGATCGGCTGACCGGCCGGCGACTGCCCCTGGGCCCGCTGCGCGCCGCACTTCGGGCCGCGGAGGGACCGGCCGGGCTGGAGGCCGCGGTGTTCGCCGCACCGCTGGCCGTCTACACCGCGGTGTTGCTCGGCGACACCGCGACCCCGACCTGGCACGGCGCGCACCGCGACCTGCCGTTCGTGTTCGTCAGCTCGGCCGGCCTGGCCTCCGGCGGTCTGGCCATGCTGACCACGCCGGTGCGCGAGGCCGGGCCGGCGCGGCGACTGGCGGTGCTCGGGGTGCTCGGCGATCTCATCGCGACGCGCGCCATGGAACACCGGATGGACCCGACCGCCGCCGAGCCGCTGCGGCGCGGCCGCCCCGGGGCGATGCTGCGGTGGAGTGAACGGCTGGCGATCGCCGGCGGTGTCGGGACGCTGGTGGGCGGGCGGCGCCGCGGCCTTGCGGCGCTCTCAGGTCTGGCGCTGCTGGGCGCATCGGCGCTGACCCGGGTCGGGATCTTCGAGGCCGGCATGGCCTCGGCGAAGGACCCGCGCTACACCATCGAGCCGCAGAAGCGCCGGCTGGCGGCGCGCCGTGCGGCGGGCATCACCGGGGACTCGATCACGACGGCGGACTGACCGACCAGGGCTTGAACGGGTTGACCGCGAACTGGACGACCCGATAGGGCGCCCGGTCCCGCGGCTGGGTGTTCCACTGGCTGACGAACACCCGCAGCTCGTCCAGCGTCGATCCCGGGGAGATGTAGCCGCCGTAGGGCTGGGCCAGGCGGTTGTCGAACGGTGACGGCAGGGTCTCCACGGGCACCGGCGGATCCGGCCACTCGGCATGCTGCACCACCGTGGTCACCGGGGCGGTGCCCAGCCCGGTCGGCTCGTAGGCGACCCGCACCTCCATGTTGCCGGTGGTGCCGTTGAAGTAGGACAGCACCGGCTTGCCGTCGACCTGGCGCAGACTGAGCTCACCGATCTGGTCATTCCACAGCCGTGTGGGCGGATGTCCCCAGCCCGCGCTCGCCGACCAGCCCTGCCAGGCGCTGCGGTCGGTGAACCGGGCCGGGGCGACCCGGTAGAGCGTCACCGCGGCACTACGGTCGAAGTTGTTGGCGACGATGTACACCCAGCCGGTGGCCGAGTCCGGCGTCGGGACCGGGTCGTAGTAGCCGCTGATCTGGGACTGGCCGTGATCCTGATAGGAGGCGGGTCGCACCGATCCGGGCACCGTCTGCCAACCCGGTTGCGCCGGATCGGCTTTCACCAGCCGCGAGCTCTGCGGTACCAACGTCTTCGCGGTGGTCACCAGCAGATAGTTGGTCCGGTTGATCGACACGATCCCGGCCGGCAGCTGGGTTGCGCCCACGGGCGCCTGGTCGGCGAGCAGCGGCTTGTCCACCCCCAGCACCCCGGTGTAGCGCACTCCGGCGGGGTCATCCACCGAGTCGGGGTCGGCGCGCAGCGCGATCGGCGAATACCAGCCGCCGTAGCCCACGCCCTGCCCGGCAAAACTGTCCCCGCAGATCTGCAGCACCGCGCTGGGGAACTCCATGAACTCGCACAGGTCGGTGGCGCCGATCCCGTAATCGCCGGTGGGGGTGCCGGTTCCGGCGGTGGGGCCGATACGCACCACTTGGCCCTCGGCGAGCGGCCACAGCACCGGACGTGGGATGGGTGCGGGCGGCTCGGCGTGCGCCGTCGCGGGCAGCGCCAACAGCAGTGCCATCACCGCCGATGACGCCGAGCGTGTATTCAGCCCGAATAATCCTGGAGAATTTCGGGCTGAGTACACGTTCGGCGCCTGGGGGGAGCCGCGTTAGGAGCCTGAAGCCTCAGCCAGCAGCTCGGCGATCTGAATCGTGTTGAGCGCCGCGCCCTTACGCAAGTTGTCCCCGGAGACGAACAGCGCCAGACCACGCCCGTCGGGAGCGCCCGGGTCAACCCGGATCCGGCCCACCAGCGAGTCGTCGGCGCCGGCGGCGGCCAACGGGGTCGGCACGTCGGTCACCGTCACACCCGGAGCCTGGGCCAGCAGCTCAGTGGCGCGCTGCGGCGACAGCGGCCGGGCGAACTCGGCGTTGATCGACAGCGAGTGGCCGGTGAACACCGGCACCCGGACACAGGTGCCGCTGACCAAAAGCTCGGGGATACCGAGGATCTTGCGGCTCTCGTAGCGCAGCTTCTGGTCCTCGTCGGTCTCGCCCGAGCCGTCGTCGACCAGTGCACCCGCCAGCGCCACCACGTTGAACGCGATCGGAGCGACGTACTTGTTGGGTGCCGGGAAATCGACCGCGCCACCGTCGTGCACCAGCTGCTCGGCGCCGTCGAGCACCGCCCGGACCTGGGTCGCCAGCTCCTGCACGCCGGCCAGCCCGCTGCCCGAGACCGCCTGGTAGGTGGAGACGATCAGGCGGGTCAGGCCGGCCTCGTCGTGCAGCGGCTTGAGCACGGGCATCGCCGCCATCGTGGTGCAGTTCGGGTTGGCGATGATGCCCTTGGGCAACGTCTTGCCGCGCACGTCCCGGTCGAAGTTCACCTCCGAGACCACCAGCGGTACCTCGGGGTCCTTGCGCCACGCCGACGAGTTGTCGACCACCGTGGCCCCGGCGGCGGCGAACCGCGGTGCCTGCACCCGCGACATGGTCGCCCCGGCGGAGAACAGCGCGATGTCCAGCCCGGCCGGGTCGGCGGTCTCGGCGTCCTCGACCTCGATCTCGGCGCCCCGGAATGCCAGCTTGCGCCCGGCCGAGCGGGCCGAGGCGAAGAACCGCACCTCTTCGGCCGGGAAGTTGCGCTCCTCGAGCAGGGCGCGCATCACCTGGCCGACCTGGCCGGTGGCACCGACCACACCGATGGCGACCATTTAGCGCCCCGTCCCGCCGTAGACGGTGGCCGCCTCGTCGCTGCCGAGCGCGAACGCCTCGTGCAGGGCGACGACGGCCTTGTCCAGATCGTCCTCGGCGCACAGCACCGAGATCCGGATCTCGGAGGTGGAGATCAAGTCGATGTTGACCCCGTTGTCGGCCAGCGTCTCGCAGAACGTGGCTGTGACGCCCGGGTGGCTGCGCATCCCCGCGCCGATCAGCGACACCTTGCCCACCTTGGCGTCGTAGAGCACCTCGGCGAAGCCGATCTCGCTCTTGAGCGACTCCAGCTTGGCCACCGCGGCCGGGCCGCTGTCGCGGGGGCAGGTGAAGGTGATGTCGGTCTTGCCGTCCTCGACCTTGGAGACGTTCTGCAACACCATGTCGATGTTGATGTCGGCGTCGGCGACAGCCCGGAAGATCTTGGCGGCGTAGCCGGGCAGGTCGGGGATGCCGACCACGGTCACCTTGGCTTCGCTGCGGTCGTGCGCGACTCCGGTCAGGATGGCGTCTTCCATGGGGATGTCCTTGATCGATCCGGAAACGATGGTGCCGGGCTTGTCCGAGTAGGAGGACCGGACGTGGATGGGCAGGTGGTAGCGGCGGGCATATTCCACGCAGCGCAGCATGAGCACCTTGGCGCCGCAGGCGGCGAGTTCGAGCATCTCCTCGAAGGTGACGGCGTCGAGGCGCTTGGCGTTGGGCACGATGCGCGGGTCGGCGCTGAAGATGCCGTCCACATCGGTGTAGATCTCGCAGACGTCGGCGTGCAGCGCCGCGGCCAGGGCCACCGCGGTGGTGTCCGAGCCGCCGCGGCCCAACGTGGTGACGTCCTTGGTGTCCTGGCTGACGCCCTGGAAGCCGGCGACCAGCACCACCTGGTCCTCACCGAGCGCGGCCTGCAGCCGGCCCGGCGTGACGTCGATGATCTTGGCCTTGCCGTGGGCCCCGGTGGTGATGACGCCGGCCTGCGAGCCGGTGAAGGACCGCGCGTTGCAGCCCAGCTCCTCCACGGCCATCGCCACCAGCGCATTGGAGATCCGCTCCCCGGCGGTCAGCAACATGTCCAGCTCACGGGCCGGCGGCGCGGAGCAGACCTGCTGCGCCAGGTCCAGCAGGTCGTCGGTGGTGTCGCCCATCGCCGAACAGACCACCACGACCTCGTTGCCGGCCCTTTTGGTCTCGACGATGCGCTCGGCGACCCGACGAACCCGGTCGGCGTCGGCCACCGACGATCCGCCGTATTTCTGCACGACGAGCGCCACGGTCGTCCTTTCCGCCGATTTGACTGATCGGGCCGCTATAACCTCAACAAGGATAGGGGAAGCATTCCGCCCGCTCACTCGGCCTCCGGAGCGGCATCGTGCGAGGACATCGCGCCGGGGCCGCGCCGTCGGCGTGTAAACTCTTTCACGTGCTGCGCGCGCTCCTGCTCGGACGCCGCGACGGGGTCTGACCAGGACCGGCTTCCCGTCGCGGGTTTCGCCGATGCGCCGGTCTGAGTCTTTTTGGACAAGCCCTCACAAGCCGGAGCGAAAATCGTGACCACCTATTCCACCCCCTCGAGCCCGGACGCCTTCACGTCCGCGCGCGCCATCACCCAACCCGCGGGGCCGCGCGCCCCAGGCCAGCCCGTCTGGAACCCCCAGCGCGGTTCTGCCATGCCCGTCAACCGCTATCGCAGCTTCGCCGACGAGGTCGAGCCGATCACCCTGCCGGACCGCACCTGGCCCGACCGGGTCATCGATCGCGCCCCGCTGTGGTGTGCGGTCGACCTGCGCGACGGCAACCAGGCCCTGATCGACCCGATGAGCCCGGCCCGCAAACGCCGGATGTTCGATCTGCTGGTCGCCATGGGCTACAAGGAGATCGAGGTCGGCTTCCCGTCGGCCAGCCAGACCGACTTCGACTTCGTCCGCGGGATCATCGAGACCGGCGCGGTACCCGACGACGTCACCCTGCAGGTGCTGACCCAGTGCCGCGACGAGCTCATCGAGCGCACCTTCGAGGCCTGCGCGGGCGCGAAGAACGTGATTGTGCACTTCTACAACTCGACGTCGGTCCTGCAGCGCCGGGTGGTGTTCCGCGCCGACCAGGCAGCGGTGCAGGCCATCGCAGTGGCCGGGGCGCGCAAGTGCCTGGAGGAAGCAGCCAAGTACCCCGACACCCGGTGGCGCTATGAGTATTCGCCGGAGTCCTACACCGGAACCGAGCTCGAATACGCCAAGGCGGTCTGTGACGCGGTGGGCGATGTGATCGAGCCGACGCCGGACAACCCGATCATCTTCAACCTGCCGGCAACGGTGGAGATGGCCACGCCGAACGTCTACGCCGACTCGATCGAGTGGATGAGCCGCAACCTCAAGCGCCGGGACAGCGTGATCTTGAGCCTGCACCCGCACAACGACCGCGGCACCGCCGTGGCCGCCGCGGAACTGGGCTACCAGGCCGGCGCCGACCGGATCGAGGGCTGCCTGTTCGGCAACGGCGAACGCACCGGCAACGTCTGCCTGGTGACGCTGGGCCTGAACATGTTCTCCCGCGGTGTGGACCCGCAGATCGACTTCTCCAACATCGACGAGATCCGCCGCACGGTCGAGTACTGCAACCAGCTGGGCGTGCCCGAGCGCCACCCCTACGGAGGCGACCTGGTCTACACGGCGTTCTCCGGCAGTCACCAGGACGCCATCAACAAGGGCCTGGACCAGATGAAGTTCGACGCCGACGCCGCGGACTCCGACGTCGACGACATGCTCTGGCAGGTGCCCTACCTGCCGATCGACCCCCGCGATGTGGGCCGCACCTACGAGGCGGTGATCCGGGTCAACTCGCAGTCCGGCAAGGGCGGCGTGGCGTATGTGATGAAGACCGATCACGGGCTGGTGCTGCCGCGCCGGCTGCAGATCGAGTTCTCCAAGGTGATCCAGCAACTGACCGACGGGGAGGGCGGCGAGGTCACCCCCAAACAGATGTGGGACGCCTTCGCCGAGGAGTACCTCAACCCGATCCGGCCGCTGGAGCGGATGCACCAGAAGCTGACCGCCGCCGAGACCGACGACGGCATCGACCGCATCGAGGCCGTGGTCAAGGTCGACGGCGAGGAGACCACCATCACCGGGGCGGGCAATGGCCCGCTGGCCGCGTTCGTCGACGCGCTGAGTCACGTCGGCGTGGTCGTGCACGTGCTGGACTACTCCGAGCACGCGATGAGTGCCGGCGAGGAAGCCCAGGCCGCGGCCTACGTGGAGGCGCGAGTCGGCGACAACACCGTCTGGGGCGTCGGGATCGCACCGTCGATCACCACCGCGTCGCTGCGGGCGGTGGTCTCCGCGGTGAACCGGGCCGCCCGGCTCGGCTGAAGTTCCCCTCGCCACATCCGCCCCACGGGCAACCGCGGATCGGATGGGTGACGTGCGCCCACCTCTGAGCGACAACGGACCGCAACGGCGACGGTTGCCGGGTTGTCGCTCAGAGGCGGGCACGCGCATTGCGCCCGCCAGCGCTGACAGTCAAGGCGGAAGCGGCTGCAGTGACGGACGGGGAAGTTGCGTCAGAACAGCGAAATCTGCTCGCCGGTCGCACCGGCGTCGACGAACTCCTCGATGCCGGTGCCGTCGACCACCCGCTCGACGCAGGCCATGAAGTCGCGGTCGGAGACCGTCGGCACACCGAGCGCACGCGCCAGGTAGCCCTTGCCCTGCTCGGGCCGCTCCTCGTTGCAGATCACCAGCGAGGTGTGGGCATCGACGACGTCGCTGTAGGCAAGGCCGGCATGCAGGATGCGTTCCACGAGTTCCTCGTGGGTGCGGGTGCACTCCGCAGACAGCGCCACCCGCATGCCCTGCACCAGCGGGCGTCCCCGCACGTAGCGGCCCGGGTTGAGGTACGCGCACGGCATCCGTGAGGCCAGTGCCTTCAGGGGCCGCAGTTCGTCGTGGGTGATCCGGCCGTTGGGCCAGCGGCGGCGGGTCACCGGCCGCACCGGCAGCCACACGTCGCGTTCCCGGGCGCGCTGCAGCGCGGGCTGGAGCACCCCGGCCAGCACCCGGGCGTCATCGAGTGCGTCATGCGCCCGGGTCGCGACCACGCCCCAGTGCGCGGCCAGCGTCTGCAACCGCAGGTTGGGCAGACCCAGATCCAGTCGGCGGGCCAGCTCCAGAGTGCACATCACCGAGTCGACGGGCAGTTCGGCACCGGCCATCTCGGCTTCGGCCGCCAGGAACGTGTAGTCGAACGTCACGTTGTGGGCCACCAGGGTGCGCCCCGGCAGCAGTGCCGCGACCTCGTCGACGACGTCGGCGAATCGTGGCTGCCCCGCCAGCATTTCGGCGGTCAGCCCGTGCACATGGGTGGGACCCGGATCGGTTCCGGGGTTCACCAGATGTGACACCG
Organism: Mycolicibacter hiberniae; assembly: GCF_010729485.1. NCBI lineage: Bacteria > Bacillati > Actinomycetota > Actinomycetes > Mycobacteriales > Mycobacteriaceae > Mycobacterium > Mycobacterium hiberniae. Next base: position 4,042,830 of record NZ_AP022609.1, on the reverse strand, counting down.
AATGTTCCACCCGGCCCTGCGGGTCGAGCACCAGCGCGGCGAGGCTGAGCACCCGGGCCTGCCCGGGCCGAAAGCCCGATGTCTCGACGTCGACAACCACCCAACCGTCGCCGGATTCGCGGACCGGGCGGCCCCACCGAGCACTCATGTGACGAGGATGGCATGACCGGGGGTCCCAGACGGAGCGCCGCCGCCCGTGTCGCCGCTCGAACTGCCCGGCGCACGCGCCGCGCTTGCCGCCACCCTAAAATCGCTGCCATGATCACCGCCCGCGGACGCATGGCGCTGGCCGCCGGGGCGAGCGCCCGGTGGGCGTCGCGGGTGACCGGGCGCGGGGCCGGCGCGATGATCGGCGGACTGGTCGCCATGACTCTGGACCGCTCGATCCTGCGCCAGCTCGGGACGGGGCGGCGCACCGCCATCGTCACCGGCACCAACGGCAAGTCGACCACCACCCGCATGCTGGCCGCCGCCCTGCAGGACCTGGGCGCGGTGGCCACCAATGCCGAGGGCGCCAACATGGACGCCGGGCTGGTGGCGGCGCTGGCCGCCGACCGGGGCGCGCAACTGGCGGCGCTCGAAGTCGACGAGATGCATGTCCCGCACGTCGCCGATGCGGTGTCACCGGCCGTGGTGGTGCTGCTCAACCTGTCGCGGGACCAGCTGGACCGCGTCGGCGAGATCAACGCCGTGGAACGCGCCCTGCGCACGGGGCTGGCCCGTCACCCGCAGACCGTGGTGGTCGCCAACTGCGATGACGTCCTGATGGCCTCGGCCGCCTACGACTGCCCCAACGTGGTCTGGGTCTCCGCACGCGCCGGCTGGTCCGGCGACTCAGTCAGCTGCCCGCGCAGCGGCGAGGTGATCGACCGCCGCGAGGAGCACTGGCGCTCGACGGGCAGTGAGTTCAGCCGCCCCACCCCGCAGTGGTGGTTCGACGACGACTCCCTGTACGGGCCGGACGGGCTGGTGCTGCCGATGCATCTGGCGCTGCCCGGCACCGTCAACCGCGGTAACGCCACCCAGGCCGTCGCGGCCGCGGTAGCGCTGGGCGCCGATCCGGCCAAAGCGGTGGCGGCGGTGTCCGCGGTCCACGAGGTGGCCGGCCGCTACCGCAGCATCCAGGTGGGCGACCACACCGTGCGGATGCTGCTGGCCAAGAACCCGGCCGGTTGGCAAGAGGCCCTGTCGATGGTCGACAAGCATGCCGCCGGGGTGGTGATCGCCGTCAACGGGCAGGTACCCGACGGCGAAGACCTCTCGTGGCTGTGGGACGTCCGTTTCGAACACTTCGAGGACACCACCGTGGTGGCGGCCGGCGAGCGCGGCACCGATCTGGCGGTGCGGCTCGGCTATGCCGGGGTGGCGCACACGCTGGTGCACGACACCCTGGCGGCGATCGCGTCGTGCCCACCCGGGCCGGTCGAGGTGGTCGCCAACTACACCGCGTTCCTGCAGTTGCAGCGGAGGCTGGGCAATGGCTAGACCGGCGCCGACGATGCAGAGCGCAGCGATGAGGAGGAGGCGGCGCAATTAGCACCGTGCGGATCGGGCTGGTGCTGCCCGACGTGATGGGCACCTACGGCGACGGGGGCAACGCCGTGGTGCTGCGACAGCGACTGCTGCTGCGCGGCATCCCCGCCGAGATCGTCGAGATCACCCTGGCCGACCCGGTGCCCGAATCCTTGGACCTCTACACCCTGGGCGGCGCCGAGGATTACGCGCAGCGGCTGGCAACCCGGCATCTGATCACCCACCCGGGGTTGCAGCGCGCGGCCGCGCGCGGCGCGCCGGTGCTGGCGATCTGCGCGGCGATCCAGGTGCTCGGGCACTGGTATGAGACCTCGGCCGGGGAACGGGTCGACGGGGTCGGGTTGCTCGACGTGACCACCTCGCCGCAGGAGTCGCGCAGCATCGGCGAAGTGGTCGCCACCCCGCTGCTGGCGGGGTTGAGCGCTCCGCTGACCGGGTTCGAGAACCATCGCGGCGGCACGGTGCTGGGGCCGGACGCCGCGCCGCTGAGTGCGGTCACCAAGGGTGCCGGAAACCGGGACGGCGACGGTTACGACGGTGCGGTGCAGGGCAGCGTCGTGGCCACCTATCTGCACGGCCCGTGCCTGGCCCGTAACCCCGAACTGGCGGATCTGCTGCTGTCGAAGGTGGTCGGCGACCTGCCCGCCCTGGAGCTGCCGGAAGTGGACCTGCTGCGCCGGGAACGGCTGGCCGCACCCCGGCGGGTCTAGCCCGCATCGCCCGGCACGTTGCAATCGCCGAGCCGGCGACTACGGTCTGGCTATGGCCGCTCCCACCGACGACGCGAACGTCGCCGAGGCCGCGATCGCCATCTCGCAGCGCCTCTACGATCGCCTGGGCGAGACCATCGCGGTGATCGAGGATCTGGTTGCCAAGCAGTCGCCGGACCTGACCAGCGACTCGTCGCTGCTGCAACTGCTGCATGAGACCGTGGCGGCCAATGTCGAGGCGTACTTCTCGGCGATCCGCCACAACATCCCGGTCACCGAGATCGCCGCCCCCGCAGTCGCTCTGGAGCATGCCCGCCGGCTGGCCCAGCGCGGGGTGCCGGTCAACGCCTTGGTGCGCGGCTACCGGCTGGGCCACTCGGTGGCGCTGCAACTGGTGCTGGCGGAGATCCGAGCCGCCGAGCTGGACCCCGATCTGAGTCTGAGCGTTCTCGGCAGCATGTCGACGCTGATGTTCGGCTATGTCGACGAGATGTCCCAACAGGTGTCCGCCGTATACCAGGCCGAGCGGGAACGCTGGCTGGAGAGCCGAAACGCCGTGCGCGCGTTGCGGGTCCGCGAAATCCTTGCCGCCGAGAGCCTCGACGTCGATGCCATGACCACCGCGATCCGCTACCCGCTGCGGCGCACGCACGTGGGGGTGGTGGTGTGGTATCCCGACTCCGCCGGCGACCGGCTGGCGGCAGCGGAGAGTTTCGTCAAGCAACTGGCCGACTCGCTGCCGGTGCGCGGGGCGCCGTTGTTCGTTCCGGCCGACAGCACCACCGGGTGGGCCTGGCTTCCGCTGCCATCGGCCGCCGAAGCCGATGTGGTGGAACAGATCCGGGCCTGCGCGCTCGCCGCGGACGACGAACCCTGGGTGTCCATCGGTGATCCGCTCGCCGGTGTCGAGGGTTTCCGTCGCTCGCACCAGCAGGCGATGGCGGCGCACCGGCTGGCCGTCGCCGCCGGCGAGCCCGCCGCTCGCGTCAGCGCCGCCGGCGACCCCGGACTGTCGGCCGCGGCGCTGCTCGGCGGTGAGAACCTGGCGGCCGCGCGGGCGTGGGTCGGTGAGGTGCTCGGCCCGCTGGCCTGCGCGACCGAGGGCGACGGCCGGCTGCGCGAGACTCTGCGGGTGTTCCTGCGGACTGGGTCCAGCTTCAAAGCGGCCGGCGAGCAGCTTCACCTGCATGTCAACACGGTGAAGTACCGGGTGCAGCGGGCGGTGGAGCGGCGCGGGCGCCCGATCGCCGAAGACCGTCTCGACGTCGAGATCGCCCTGCTGCTGTGCCAGTGGTATGGCGCTGCCGTGTTGTCCTCTGCGGACATATAGCCGGCCGAATTCCGGCTGCACGGGACGAGCGGCGCGGCCACGGCCCCCTCTAACGTCAGGGCATCCACCGGTGCGGTGGCGTGACCCAGGCGAAAGGGTGAACCGCGGTGAGTACCTACGTGGCCGGCGAGCCGGCGATCTGGCAGGACAAGAAGCGTCACCTGTGGCTGTTGGGCCTGATCACGCCCACCATGCTGTTCACCGTGCTGCCGCTGGTGTGGGCGATGAACCAGGCCGGCTGGCAGACCGCGTCGCAGATACTGCTGTGGGTCGGGCCGTTCCTGATCTACGTGCTGCTTCCGACTCTGGACCTCTGGATCGGCGCCGACGGGCAGAACCCGCCGGATGAGGTGATGGCGGCGCTGGAGGAGGACAAGTACTACCGCTACGCCACCTACGCCTACATCCCCTTCCAGTACGCCACCGCCATCTTCGGCGCCTACCTGTTCACCGCCTCGGACCTGGGCTGGCTGGGCTACGACGGCTCGCTGGGCTGGCTGGGCAAGATCGGGGTGGCGTTCACCGCGGCGACGGTGGCCGGGGTGGGCATCAACACCGCCCACGAGTTGGGCCACAAGCGCGAGAAGCTCGAGCGCTGGCTGGCCAAGATCACCTTGGCCCAGGTCTGCTACGGGCACTTCTACGTCGAGCACAACCGCGGCCATCACGTCCGCGTGGCCACCCCCGAAGACCCCGCGTCGGCGCGCTTCGGCGAGTCGTTCTGGGAGTTCCTGCCGCGCACCGTTGTCGGCGGTATCCGCTCGGCGTGGCAGCTGGAGGCGCAACGCATCCGCCGGACCGGCAAGAACCCGTGGAACCCCCGGACCTGGCCGGACAACGACGTGGTGAACGCGTTGGCGATGTCGGTGGTGTTCTGGGGCGTCATGATCGCGGTGTTCGGCGTCGCCCTGCTGCCCTACGTCGTGATCAACGCGGTCTACGGGGCCTCGCTGCTGGAGTCGGTGAACTACCTGGAGCACTACGGGCTGGTGCGGCAGAAGCGGGACAACGGCCGTTACGAGCGCTGCACACCGCAGCACAGCTGGAACTCCGACCACATCGTCACCAACCTGTTCCTCTACCACCTGCAGCGGCACAGCGATCACCACGCCAATCCGACCCGCCGCTACCAGACGCTGCGCAGTTTCGACGACTCGCCGAACCTGCCGGCCGGCTACGGAGCCCTGATCGGGGTGACGTACTTCCCGCCGCTGTGGCGCAGGCTGATGGACCACCGGGTGCTCGCGCACTACGACGGCGACATCACCCGGGCCAACATCTCGCCGCGCCGCCGGGAAGAGATCCTCGCCCGCTACCAGACAGTCCCCTGATGGCCGCATACCAGTGCCCGGGCTGCGGGTACGAATCGACGGGAGCGAACCGATGACCGACTACAAGCTGTTCCGGTGCCTGCAGTGCGGATTCGAATACGACGAGGCGCTGGGCTGGCCGGAGGACGGCATCGACCCCGGTACCCGCTGGGCCGACATCCCCGAGGACTGGAGCTGCCCGGACTGCGGTGCGGCCAAGGCCGATTTCGAGATGGTGGAAGTGGCCCGTCCCCGGTAGCGGCGAGCGGCCGGGGCGTCAGGCCATCGCGCGCCGGCCGGTAAAGGCCCGGCCCAGCGTCAACTCGTCGGCGAATTCCAGGTCACCGCCCATCGGCAGCCCGGACGCCAAACGCGTCACGGCCAAACCGGGGATGTCGCGCAGCACCCGCACCAGATAGGTGGCGGTGGCCTCGCCCTCGGTGTTGGGGTCGGTGGCGATGATCACCTCGCTGACGTCCACCCCGTCGATCCGCTCGCCGACCCGATTCAGCAGCTCGCGCACCCGCAGCTGCTCAGGGCCGATGCCGGAGAGCGGGTCCAGCGCACCGCCGAGCACGTGGTAGCGGCCGCGGAACTCCCGGGTTCGCTCGATGGCCGCCACGTCCTTGGGTTCCTCCACGACGCAGATCTGGGCGAAGTCGCGGCGCGGATCCCCGCAGATCCGGCAACGCTGCGCATCGGCGACATTGCCGCACACCTCGCAGAACTGCACGCCATCGCGGACCTTGGTCAGCACCGCGGTCAGCCGATCGATCTCCGGCGGCTCCACCGACAACAGGTGAAAGGCGATCCGCTGGGCGCTCTTGGGGCCGATGCCCGGCAGCTTGCCCAGCTCGTCGATCAGGTCCTGAACCGGACCCTCAAACACCTAGGCCCCCGGCATGCCGAGCGCGCCGCCCATGCCGCCGGCCAACGGCGACAGCCGCTGCTGGGCCAGCGTGTGCGCCTTTTTCGAGGCGTCGGCGAGCGCACCCACGATCAGGTCCTGCAGCGTCTCGATGTCGTCCGGGTCGACGACCTTCGGGTCGATCTGCACCGCAAGCACCTCGCCGCTGCCGTTGGCAGTGACTTTGACCAGGCCGCCGCCGGCTTCTCCGTGCACCTCGGTGGCGGCCAGCTCCTGCTGCGCCTGCAGCAGTCGCTGCTGCATCTGCTGAGCCTGGGCCAGCAGCGCCGACATGTCGGGCGGGCCTCCTGGTTGCATGACACTCCTTGCGTTGTGGTGAGCGCGGTCTCGACCGGGTTGCGGCTTGGTCTCAGCTCCGGGACCCGCTGCGTGTGAGAAACCCAGCGTAGTCGGCCTCAGCCTACGTTGGCGGCGTGCGCGTACCAGTTCTTGTCCGTGTCGGTATCGCGATCACCGCCGGCGTGGTGGTGGCCGCCGCGGTACCGAGCGCCCCGCTGGCTCCCTTGGCCTGGGCCGGTCCGGCCAATATCGCCGGGATGATCGTGTTCCTCGACCCCGGACACAGCGGCGGGGGCGACCCCGCGGCCCTGGCCCGCCAGGTGCCCAACGGCCGGGGCGGCACCAAGAACTGTCAGACCAGCGGCACCGCCACCAATTCCGGCTACCCCGAGCACAGCTTCGCCTGGGACACCACGCTGCGGATCCGGCAGGCACTCACCGCCCTGGGGGTTCGCACCGCGATGTCGCGGGGCGACGACAACGGCCCGGCGCCCTGCATCGACGCGCGCGCCGCGATGGCCAACTCCCTGCACCCCAACGCCATCGTGTCCATCCATGCCGACGGCGGGGCGCCCAGTGGCCGCGGTTTCCACGTCAACTACTCCGCACCGCCGCTCAACCCGGCACAGGAGGGCCCGGCGGTACGGTTCGCGCAGGTCATGCGGGGGCAGCTGCAGGCCGCCGGCATCCCCCCGGCCAACTACATCGGCTCCGACGGTCTCAAGGGGCGAGCCGACCTGGCCGGGCTGAACCTGGCCGAGTACCCGTCGATCCTGGTCGAGCTCGGCAACATGAAAAACGCTGCTGACGCCGCCCTGATGGAAAGCCCGGCGGGCCGGCAGCGCTACGCCGACGCCGTCGCGCGGGGCGTCGCCAGCTTTCTGAGCAGCCAAACGCTGATTCCCTGACCCGCGGCGGCGGTACGTGCACATCTGCCGATCCGCCGTTAGCGTGGAAAGTGATGTCCGTTCGGCCGGCCGATACACCGACATCCCACACGCGGGGGGTGCAACGCCTGCTGGACAGCTACCGGAACATCCCCGCTGACGCAGCGGTCCGGCTGGCCAAGCCCACCTCCAACCTGTTTCGGGCACGCGCCAAGCGCCAAGGCCCCGGCCTGGACACCTCCGGGCTGGTCAGCGTCCTCGCCATCGACGCGGAGAACCGGACCGCCGACGTCGACGGCATGTGCACCTATGAGGATCTGGTCGCCGCCACCCTCCCCTACGGCCTGGCCCCGCTGGTGGTCCCGCAACTGAAGACGATCACGGTGGGCGGCGCGGTCAGCGGCCTGGGAATCGAGTCGGCATCGTTTCGCAACGGGCTCCCCCACGAGTCGGTGCTGGAAATGGACGTGCTGACCGGAGCGGGCGAACTGCTCACGGTGTCGCGCGGGCAGCATGAGGATCTGTTCCACGCCTTTCCGAATTCCTACGGGACCCTGGGATATTCGACCCGACTGCGCATCGAACTGGAAGCCGTCAAGCCCTTCGTCGCATTGCGGCACATCCGCTTCGACTCCCTGGGCGAGCTGGTGTCGACGATGGACCGCATCATCGACACCGGCGGGCTGGACGGAGTCCCGGTGGACTACCTCGACGGGGTGGTCTTCAGCCCGCGGGAGAGCTACCTGTGTGTCGGTATCGCGACCGACTCGCCCGGCGCGGTCAGCGACTACACCGGCCAGCAGATCTACTACCGCTCGATCCGGCATGGCGGCGGCATCAAAGACGACCGGCTGACCATTCACGACTACCTCTGGCGCTGGGACACCGACTGGTTCTGGTGCTCGCGGGCGTTCGGGGCGCAGCGCCCCCTGATACGCCGGTGGTGGCCGCGGCGCTACCGGCGCAGCAGCGTCTACTCGAAACTGATCGCCTACGACCAGCGGTTCTCCATCGCCGACCGGATCGAAAAGCGGCATAACCGCCCACCGCGGGAGCGCGTGGTGCAAGACATCGAGGTCCCGCTGGAACGCTGCGGGGAATTCCTCGACTGGTTCTTCGCTCACGTGCCGATCGAGCCGGTGTGGTTGTGCCCACTGCGGTTGCGCGGCGACGAACAGTGGCCGCTGTACCCGATCCGGCCCAACCGCACCTACGTCAACGTCGGATTCTGGTCCTCGGTCCCGGCGGGTGCCACCGAAGGCGCCACCAACCGCCTCATCGAAGCCCAGGTGAGCGAACTCGACGGCCACAAGTCGCTGTACTCCGACGCCTACTACTCCCCCAGCGAGTTCGACGAGCTCTACGGCGGGGCGACCTACCGGGCGATCAAGCAGACCTACGACCCCGATTCCCGGCTTCTGGACCTCTACGCCAAGGCGGTGCGACGACGATGACGATCGAAAGCGAACAGCTGCGCATTGCAACCGGCCGCCTGAACCTCGCCCAGGTTCTGGAGACTCTGACCACCGACAACCACCTGCCGCTGCGTTTCACCGCCTACGACGGCAGCAGCACCGGACCCGACGACGCACCGCTGGGCCTGGAGCTGTTGACCCCGCGCGGCACCACCTACCTGGCCACCGCTCCAGGCGATCTGGGAATGGCCCGCGCCTACGTCGCCGGCGACCTGGGCGTGCACGGCGTGCACCCGGGCGATCCCTACCTGTTGCTCAAGGCGCTGGCCCACGAACTGCACTTCAAACGGCCCTCGCCGCGTGTGCTGGCCAACATCGTGCGCTCGATCGGCATCGAGCACCTGGTGCCGATCGCCCCGCCACCCCAAGAGTCCCTGCCCCGGTGGCGACGCGTCGCGGAAGGTTTGCGGCACAGCAAATCCCGTGATGCCGAGGCCATTCACCATCACTACGACGTGTCCAACGACTTCTACGAGTGGGTGCTGGGCCCGTCGATGACCTACACCTGTGCCGTCTACCCCCACCCGGAGGCGACACTGGAGCTGGCCCAGGAGAACAAGTACCGGCTGGTCTTCGACAAGCTGCGGCTGTCCGCCGGCGACACCCTGCTCGACGTGGGATGCGGCTGGGGCGGCATGGTGCGCTACGCGGCCCGGCAGGGAGTGCGCGCCATCGGCGCCACGCTCTCGGCGGAGCAGGCCCGATGGGCCCAGCGCGCGATCGCCGACGAGGAATTGTCCGAGCTGGCCGAGGTGCGGCACTGCGACTACCGCGATGTCGACGAGTCCGGCTTCGACGCGGTCTCCTCGATCGGCATGACCGAGCACATCGGCGTCGCCAACTATCCCGCATATTTCGGGTTCCTGAAGTCCAAGCTGCGTCGCGGGGGGCTGCTGCTGAATCACTGCATCACCCGGGCGGACAACAAGTCCAATGTGACGGCAGGCTATTTCATCGACCGCTACGTCTTCCCCGATGGGGAACTGGCCGGGTCTGGCCGCATCATCAGCGAGATCCAGGACGCCGGCATGGAAGTGCTGCACAACGAGAACCTGCGCAACCACTACGAGCTGACCCTGCGCGATTGGTGCGCGAATCTGGTGGCGCACTGGGATGACGCGGTCGCCGAGGTCGGGTTGGCCACCGCCAAGGTGTGGGGCCTGTACATGGCCGGCTCCCGGCTGGGCTTCGAAAACAACGCGATTCAGTTGCACCACGTGCTCGCGGCCAACGGGGCCGGTGCGCAGAATCTGCCGCTGCGGCCGTGGTGGCGGCCCTAGCGGCGATCGCAAGCGCGGCGAAGCCGGGCGCCGCGGGTCGCCGCCATCAGGCCCCGCGGCGATCGCAAGCGCGGCGAAGCCGGGCGCCGCGGGTCGCCGCCATCAGGCCTAGCGGCGCGCGAAATCCGGCGCGCGTTCGGGGCGCACTCCCACCCCCACCAGATAGGCCGGAACAGCCGCCAGCCACGGCAATACGGCCAACACGGTGCCCGCGGCCGCCGGCGGGCTCAGATCCTCACCTCGCAGGATCGGGTTCAGCGCTCGGTGGGCCACCCGCTGAATCGACTGGGTGACGACGGTGGGAAATTCCCGGCGGCGTTGCACGGCGGCGAGGTCACGCCGACTCACCCGGCCCTGCCGTAGCGGTTCGGCCAGAATCCGCGCCGCGGCCACCGCGTCCTGCACCGCCAGGTTGATACCGACACCGCCGACCGGGGACATGGCATGCGCGGCGTCCCCGATACACAGCAGTCCATCAATGCTCCAGTGCCGCAACCTGTTGACCCGCACATCGAGGTGTTTGACGTCGTCGAGGCTGCGCAGCGCCTCCACCGAGTCCGCGGCCTCGGGAATGAGCGCGACCACCTCGCGCCGGAAGGCCTCGATGCCGCGCGCCCGCACGTCTGCGTCGGTACCCTTGCGGCCCAGATAGGCGACCTGAAAGTAGTTGTCCCGCGGGATCATGATCGCGACGCCACCCCGGCCGAGGCGTGGCAGCAGGGTGGGCTGGGCGGCGGCGTGGGTGGGCAGGCGAAACCACCACACGTCGAAGTTCACCGGGAACTCCCGCGAGTGCAGGCCCGCTTCGTGCCGCGCGACCGACGAACGGCCGTCGCAGGCCACCGTGAGATCGGCGCGCAGCTCGCCGGGTCCGTCGGCGCCGAGATAGCGGACCCCGGCCACCCGCCCGTTCTCGTGCAACAGTCCGGTGACCTCGGTTCGCATGCGCAAGGTGAATGTCGGCTCGGCCTGGGCGGATTCGGCGAGCAGATTGAGCAGGTCCCACTGCGGCACCATCGCGATGTAGGGGTGCGGCTGGCGGCGCAACCGGCCGAAGTCGACCACGGTGGTGTCGCGTCCGCCGATGTCGAGCCGGACTTGGTGAATCTCGCTGTGCGCCAACGCCGAAAAGCGCTCCCAGAGGCCGAGTTCGTCGAGGAGTCGCAGGGTGCTGGGGTGCACGGTATCGCCGCGGAAGTCGCGCAGGAAGTCGGAGTGCTTCTCCAGCAGCGTTACCCGCACGCCGGCTCGCGCCAGCAGCAGGCCCAGGACCATACCGGCCGGCCCACCACCGACGATCGCGCACGTGGTGGTGTCAGTCACGCCAGCCCACGCTACCGGGCAGACAACGGACAGCACGCCATACGGGTTTCTTTGCGGTTCCGCGGCGCTCTTGCTCAGCGGATGGGCCGGCCCTAGGCTCTTTGGCAGGCGATGCCCACCGCGGGGGGGGCGGGCCATTGTCGGTATCGCCGGGGGGATGCGGCGATGACGGTTACCCAGACAGACCGCCTCGGCTTGGCCGAGGTTTTGATGCTGCTCGCCGGCGGCGGGCCGCCGCCGTTGCGGATCTCGGCCTATGACGGCAGCAGCGTCGGACCGCCGGATGCGACCCTGGGCGTGGAGTTGCTGACTCCGCGCGCCACCAACTACCTGGCCACCTCGTTGGGGCAACTCGGGATCGCCCGCGCCTACGTGGCGGGGGACCTGGAACTGCACGGGGTGCATCCGGGCAATCCGTATCCGGTGCTCAACGCGCTGACGGATCTGGAGTTCAAGCACCCGTCACCGCGGGCACTGGCCAATATCGTCCGGTCCATCGGGTTGAAGAACCTCAAGCCGATCGCGCCGCCACCCGAGGAGGCGCCGCCCAAGTGGCGCCGGGCAGCCGAGGGACTGCGGCACTCCAAAACCCGTGACGCCGATGCGATCCATCACCACTACGACGTCTCCAACACCTTCTACGAGTGGGTGCTGGGTCCGTCGATGACCTACAGCTGCGCGATCTACCCGACGGCCGATGCCACCCTGGAGCAGGCCCAGGAGAACAAGTACCGGCTGATCTTCGAAAAGCTGCGCCTGCAGCCCGGTGACCGCCTGCTCGACGTGGGCTGCGGCTGGGGCGGCATGGTTCGGTATGCCGCCCGCCGGGGCGTCCACGCCCTGGGGGTGAGTCTGTCCGCCCAGCAGGTGGCGTGGGCGCAGCGCGCCATCGCCGACGAGGGTCTGTCGGAGTTGGCCGAGGTCCGCCACTGCGACTACCGCGATGTGCGCGAGACCGGCTTCGACGCCGTTTCGAGCATCGGGGTCAGCGAGCACATCGGGGTGAAGAACTACCAGACCTTCTTCGGCTGCCTCAAGTCGAAGGTGCGCACCGGGGGGCTGCTGCTCAACCAATGTGTGACACTGCCGGACAACTCGATCTACCGGGGCGACGCCTTCACCGACCGGTATGTCTTTCCCGACGGGGAGATCACCGGCTCGGGACGGGTGATCTCCGACATCCAGCAGACCGGACTCGAGGTGCTGCACGAAGAGGATTTCCGCCACCACTACGCGATGACGCTGCGGCAGTGGAGCAGCAACCTGGTGTCCCACTGGGACGAAGCCGTCGCCCAGGTGGGGCTGGGCCGGGCCAAGGTGTGGGGACTGTACATGGCGGCGTCGGTGCTGTGCTTCGAGCGCAACCTGTTTCAGCTGCACCAGGTGCTGGCCAGCAATGTCGACGGCGACGGCGACGACGATCTGCCGCTGCGGCCCTGGTGGCAGCCCTAGATCACTCGCCCCGGACGGGGCGGGCGCCCAGCTCGTTCTGCAACAGCTCCAGCGCCACTTCTTCGGGATCGCGCCGCGGCAGCGCCTCTCGTCGGCACGCCGCGCCGACTCCATGTCGACCTCGGCGAGCGCGGGCGCACGGCCCGCTTCCGGGGCCGGGCTACCGGCTTCGCACCGCACCCGCCAGTTCACCCCGAGGGCGTCCTTGAGTGCCTCGGTGATGACCTCGGCGTTGCGCTGTTCGCACAGCCGCCGGGCCAGTGGCGCGGATTCGTGGGTCAGCACCAGGGTGTTGCCGTCCAGCGCGCGCACGGTCGCACCGGCCAGCATCACCTCGGTGGTGCGGCTGCGCTGACGCACCTTGTCGCGCACCGTGGTCCACATCGCGCGGACGGCCGCCACGTCCGGCTCACCGGGGGTAGCTGCCGCCGCGGGTGCCGGCGCGGCTTCGGGGACTGGCCGCGGCGCGGGTGCGGGTTGCGTTTCTGAAACCGGTACAGGCGCCGGTGCGGGTGCAGCAGGTGAGGCAGACGGTGCCGGCGGGGCTACCGGGGCTGCCGGGGCTGCCGGGGCTGCCGGCTCCGGCGCCGGCGCCGGCGGTGCTACCGGCACGGGTTCGGGCTCGGCGGCGCGGGACGAGCGGCGGGTGAACTGTTTGGCCGCCTGCGCGGCTTCGGCTGCCGCCGGCGGCGCCCCCGCGGGGGCGCCGGGCCGTGCCAGCGCCGCGGGAATCGACATGTCGAGGCGGCCCTCGATGCGTTCGATCCGTTGCAGCAGTGCGGCTTCGGTGTCCGACGCCGACGGCAACAGCAGCCGGGCGCACACCACCTCGAGCAGCAGCCGGGGTGCTGTCGCACCGCGCATCTCGCCGAGGCCGGCGTGCACCACCTCGGCAAAGCGGGCCAGGGTGGCCGGGCCCAGCCGGGTGGCCTGCTCGTGCATGCGCTCCAGCATGTCTTCCGGCGCATCGACCACACCCTTGGCCGCCGCGTCGGGGACGGCCTGCAGCACGATCAGGTCCCGGAACCGCTCCAGCAGGTCGACGGCGAACCGGCGCGGGTCATGGCCGGCGTCGACCACCGATTCCACCGCACCGAACAGCGACGCGGCGTCCCCTGCCGCCAAGGCGTCGACCGCCTCGTCGATCAAGGCGACGTCGGTGGCGCCCAGCAGGCCCAGCGCCCGCTGGTAGTGGACGTGGCTGATGTCGGGGCTGTCGGGCATCGGCTCGGAACCGGCCAGCAGTTGGTCGAGCACCGACAAGGTGTCCCGCGGCGATCCCCCGCCGGCACGGATCACCAGGGGATAGACCGCGTCATCGACCGCGACTCGCTCCTGCGCGCAGATCCGCCCGATCAACTCACGCATGGTCCGCGGCGCCAGCAGCCGGAAAGGGTAGTGGTGGGTGCGGGACCGGATGGTCGGCAGCACCTTCTCGGGCTCGGTGGTGGCGAAGATGAAGATCAGGTGGTCGGGCGGCTCCTCAACGATCTTGAGCAGCGCGTTGAAACCCGCGGTGGTCACCATGTGCGCTTCGTCGATGATGAAGATCCGGTAGCGCGACTGAGCCGGGGCGTAGAAGGCGCGGTCCCGCAGATCGCGGGTGTCGTCGACACCGCCGTGGCTTGCCGCGTCCAGTTCGACGACGTCGATGCTGCCGGGCCCGTTGGGGGCCAGCGCCACGCACGAGTCGCAGGTTCCACACGGCGTCGGCGTGGGGCCCCCGGCACAGTTCAGCGACCGGGCCAGGATGCGCGCCGACGAGGTCTTGCCGCAGCCCCGAGGCCCCGAGAACAGGTAGGCGTGGTTGATCCGGCCCGCCGACAAGGCGGTGCACAGCGGTTCGGTGACGTGTTCCTGCCCCACCACTTCGGCGAAGGTTGCCGGCCGGTATTTGCGGTAGAGCGCCACGCCAGCAGGTTACTTGCTCGGGCCGACGGCGGTGCAGGCCCCGCAGGCACAGCGCTAAAGCTTCGGGCGCAGATAGCCCAATGTGTTGTACAGGGGGTTGTAATCGCGCCAGTTCAGCGTCACGAACAGCCGGCCGCCGGAGTTCTGTTCGGCCGCCTCATAGCTCAGCAGGGGACCGCTGCCGCGGACATCGGTGACCACCGCAGCGTGCCCGTGCTCGCTGACATACCCACCCGGGCCGTAGACGACGATGTCCCCGACCTGGGGCTCGTTGAGACCGCCGGCGAACGGAACCTGGTCGAAGAACTGGGCCAGTCCATTGGTGGGGAAATGTTCGTAGAGGTCGAAGGCGTTGCCGCTGGGGTCTCTGTTGCGCCACGAGGCACCCACCGCGTGGATGTACTCCTGGACCAGCGGGTAGCACTGGCCGTCCCCGTACATCACGGGATGCCCCAGTCCGGCATCGGCGGCGGCCCGCCGAAAGACGTCGAGCTCCTGGGCGACCCGCGGCGGCATCGCCGACAAGGCGGTGTCGGGGGCGATGTCCAGCGCCTGCGCGGAGGAGACGTCGAGAACGGGATCTGCCAGTACGGCGGGTGCCTGCGCGAGCGCGCTAAGACCTATCGCCAGCGCCGCGCAGCCGCCGACACCGAACTTGATCGCCATTCCTCGGGCCTCCACCGGACTCTCGACAGCCTTGCTGACACAACTTCGGTGAATGCTAGGCGGCGGCTCCGGCGCGGACGCCGGTTTCGGCACGCTCAGCCCAACATGTGCTCGGCGGCGGCCAGCAGCGCGCAGGTGGCCAGACCGTCAACGGCGTCGCGCAGATCGTCGGTGGACGGGAACGACGGGGCGATCCGGATGTTCTGGTCCTCGGGGTCCTTGCGGTACGGGAAGGACGCCCCGGCCTCGGTGACCGCGATACCGGCGTCCTTGGCCAGCGCGACGGTGCGGCGCGCCGTGCCCGGCCAGACGTCCAGGCTGATGAAGTAGCCGCCCTTGGGGTCGGTCCACGACGCGATCTTGGCGTCGGCGAGGCGCCGCTGCAGAATCTCGGCGGCCATCGCGAACTTCGGGGCCAGGATCTCCTGGTGACGGCGCATGTGCACCCGGACGCCGTCGGCGTCGCCGAAGAACCGCAGGTGGCGAAGCTGGTTGACCTTGTCCGGTCCGATCGAACGCTTGCCGGCGTACTGCAGGTACCAGGCGATGTTGCCCAGTGAGCCACCGAAGAAGCTGACACCGGCGCCGGCGAAGGTGATCTTCGAGGTGGAGGCGAACACGTACGGCCGGTTGGGGTTTCCCGCGGCGGCGGCCAGGCCGAGCACATCGATCTGGTGCGGAAACTCGGTGGTCAGGGTGTGCACCGCGTACGCGTTGTCCCAGAACAGCCGGAAGTCCGGCGCGGCGGTCTTCATCTGCACCAGCCGGCGCACCGTTTCCCAGGAATAGGTGATGCCGGTCGGGTTGCCGAACACCGGCACCGTCCACATGCCCTTGATCGCGGGGTCGGCGGCGACGAGTTCCTCGATCAGGTCGACGTCCGGGCCGTCCTCGCGCATCGCCACGGGGATCATCTCGATGCCCAGCGTCTCGGTGATCGCGAAGTGCCGGTCATAACCGGGGACCGGGCACAAGAACTTCACGACCGGCTCCTGGGCCCACGGACGCGGCGAGTCCACGCCCCCGTGCAGCATCGAGTACACGACCACGTCGTGCATGAACTCGAGGCTGGCGTTGTTGCCGGCGATCAGGTTGGGCACCGCGATGCCGAGCAGCTCCCCGAAAATGGCCCGCAGCTCGGGCAGGCCCTGCAGGCCGCCGTAATTGCGGGTGTCGGTGCCGTCGTCGGTCCGGAAGTCGTCGGGGCCGGGCAGAGCCAGCAGCCCGTTGGCCAGGTCGAGCTGTTCCGGCGCCGGCTTGCCGCGGGTGAGGTCCAGGGACAGCTTCTTGGCCTGCAGTTCGGCGTAGTCCCGCTGGTAGCGCTCATGCTGCGCGGTCAGGTCGGCACGGTTGAGGGATTGCAGCGACACGGGTGCGCCTTTCAGCGTCGAAGGCCCGACATGAGGGGACCCCGCGCACCCGCCAGAGCCCATTGACCCTTGCTGCCTTCCGGCCCTGGGGGAGTTCACAGGATGGACGCCGCGCGGGGTCCGCCCGCAAGTCTAGCGGTGGTCGCGAGCGCGGCGAAGCCGGGCGCTGCGGGCCACCGCCATCGGGCACAGCGGTGGTCGCGAGCGCGGCGAAGCCGGGCGGAAATGAGCAGCGTGCGGAGCTCGCCCGGGGTTCAGCTACCATTGCCGACGGAGGATTCGCCTAGTGGCCTATGGCGCTCGCCTGGAACGCGGGTTGGGTTAATAGCCCTCAGGGGTTCAAATCCCCTATCCTCCGCACCCGATTCAGGTGCGGCCGGACCGAACGATCAAGGTCCGGTCGCACCTGAATCACTAGCTGACGAGCATGGGAGGTGGCGTGAGTCGTACCGTCGCCACGGTTTGGCACGCGTCACTCGCAACACTGGCCGCCATCCTCTACTTCCTCTTCGTGCTGCCCCGATGGTGGGAGCTGACCGGCTTCAGCCCGCACACGCTGGGCACCGTGATGCGGGTGCTCCTGGGCGTGCTGATCGGGGCGATGGCACTGCCGGTGACCGCAGTGCTGAAGCAGGCCCGCAAGCCGGAGTTCGGCACCCCGCAGCTGGCGCTGACTCTGCTGACCGGCTCAATCGTGGCGCACGCGGTGGCCGCCGTGATGATCGCCGGCACCGCGGTCAGCGAGATCTGGCTGTCGCTGGATGACGCGGGCATGTGGTTGTTCGGCATCTACGGGGCCGCGGCCGCGATCGCCCTGTTGGGCATCGGCGCGTTCTACCTGGCGTTTGTCGCCGAGATGCCGCCGCCACCACCGAAACCGATCAAGCCGAAGGCGGAAAAGCAGCGCAAGCGCCGGCGGGACAAGAAGGCCGACGCCGCGGAGGCCGAGGACTCGGACACCGACGAAGACACCGGCGACGACGAGACCGCTGACGACACCGACGAGACCGCTGCGGCCGACGAAACCGCCGACGAGACCGCCGACGCCGAAACCCCCGAGGGCGAATCGGCGGGCGAGGAAGCACCCGAGACGGCCGGCGCCACGGCTGACAAACCGCGCCCGTCCGGCAAGCGGCGGGCGAAAAAGGACAACTGAGTCCGATCCGGCCCGACTACCCTGAGCGCTATGGCCGAGAATCCCGGAACCTCCGCGGATGCGTCACGCGCGCGCCACGACGCGCTTGCGCGGCAGTTGGCGGCGTCGGCAGCAGCCGACCAGGAGTTTCAAACGCTGCTGCGGCAGGCCGTGCAGAGCAACGCCGATGCCCGGCAGCGTCTGGATGCCATCGAGGCCGAGGTCCGCGAATCGGCCGAGACCTGGCCGGGGCTGGACACACCCGCCGGATCCCGCCAATTCCAGCGGTTCCTGACCGCCAAGACCCACGAGGTTCACCGGGTGGTCTCCGATGCGGCGACCGACAACCAACACCGGGCTCAGCAGGCGCGGGCCCTGACCCGCCGCTACCAGCTCGCCGGAGGTGACGGCGAGGGGCTCAGCGCGAACACGTGATGCCCGAGTCCGGGCGGGCGTGCGGCGGCCGGTGGTCTTGCCGCTAGGGCTTGGGGGCCCAGTCCCACACCGACATGTCGTCGCGGGGGTACTGATCGCAGGCTGTTGTCGACTTCGCGACGACGCCCTTGTTGTTGAAGAAGATCTTGGCGTGGTTGGGCCAGGCCACGGTCAGCGGGTCGGCGAAATTGGTCGCCAGCTCCTCCGAGTAGGCCCGGCGCTGCTCGGGGCTGAGCGAGAAGAACCAGTGCATCTTGTCGATGGTGGCCTGCTGCACCTGCACCGGCTTGTTGTGCATGTCGATCATGTAGCGCTCGTAGTAGATCGGCGACAGGTCACGGCTGGCGGCCAGCATCTGCTCGGCACTGCAGTCGGTGTGGATCACCCGCCGCGGGATCGGGAAGTCGTCGGTTGCGTCGGCGGAGGCGGTCGCAGGAAGCAACACGGCGGCCACCGCCGCGCCTGCGGCAGCAGCGGCCACGGCGGCCCCGCGGAGAGTCGAGCGGTGCATACGCATGCGATCCACTGTAGCCATTCCCCCGGTCCTTTCCTCTGTGAGTTTGTCGAGCACCAAAACCCGCCGATAAGCCACTGAGCGGGGCGATCCGGCGAGGTGGGTGCGGCGGCGGAGGGCCGTGGCGCTCCCGGGCGCGATGCCCAATGCTACATAACTTTAGCCATGCTACCTAATTAGTTTTCGGCCTCCGGTGCCGTGAGCAGCCGCTACCGGTTGGCCAGATTCTCGGTCGTTTCGGCGTCCTCGCCGCGCGCGCGGGCGGCAACGGCTCGGTGCCGGGCCGCTTTCCCGCCCACGTGGGGCAGCACGTTGATGGGCCACCAGAACCAGCGGCCCAGCAGCGCCGCTATCGACGGCGTCATGAACGCCCGCACGATCAGCGTGTCGAACATCAACCCCAGGCCGATGGTGGTGCCGATCTGGCCGATGATCTGCAGGTCGCTCACAGCCATCGAGGTCATGGTGAAGGCGAACACCAACCCGGCCGACGTCACGACCTTGCCGGTGCCGCCCATCGCCCGGATGATGCCGGTCTGCAGTCCGGCGTGCATCTCTTCTTTGAAGCGTGACACCAGCAGCAGGTTGTAGTCGGAGCCCACCGCCAGCAGGATGATCACCGACATCACCAGCACCAGCCAATGCAGCGGCACGCCGATGAGGTACTGCCAGAACAGCACCGCCAACCCGAACGAGGCGCCGAGCGACAGCGCCACCGTGCCGACGATCACCAGCGCGGCGATCAGTGCCCGGGTGATCAGCAGCATGATGATGAAAATCAGGCACAGCGAAGCGATTCCGGCGATCAGCAGGTCGTAGTTGGAACCGTCGTGCATGTCCTTGAACAGCGATGCGGTTCCGCCGAGATAGATCTTGGCGTCCTCGAGGGGCGTTCCCTTGAGCGCTTCCTCCGCGGCGACGCGGATCTTGTCGATGTGCGAAATTCCTTCGGCCGTGGCCGGATTGCCGCGGTGCGAGATCATCATCCGGACGGCCTTACCGTCTGGGGAGAAGAACATGTTCATCGCACGCTTGAAGTCGGGGTTCTCGAAGACCTCCGGCGGCAGATAGAACGAATCGTCATTCTTGGACTCGTCGAACGCCTTACCCATCGCGGTGGCGTTCTCGCTCATCTCGTCCATCTGCTCGAAGATGCCGGACATGGTGCTGTGCATCGTCAGCATCATCGTCCGCATGGTTTCCATGGTCTCGATCATCGGCGGGAAGGTGGTCAGCATCTGCGGCATGAGGGCATCCATGTCGCCCATGTGCGCGATCATCTTGTCCATGCTGTCGCTCATCGGATCGACGCTGTCGACCACGTCGAACGCCGAGCGCAGCGAGAAGCAGATGGGGATGTCGTAGCAGTGCGGTTCCCAGTAGAAGTAGTTGCGGATCGGACGCCAGAAGTCTTCGAAATCGGCGATGTGGTCGCGGATCTCGTAGATCTGCTGCTGCAGGACGTCCATGTCGCCGACCATCTCGTGGGTGGTGCCGGCCAGTTGGCTCATGTAGCCGTACATCTGGCGCATGGTGGCGATGGTCTGCGCCATCGCCTCGGCCTGGGTCAGCATGTCGTCCATGCGCTTCTTCTGGAACTGCATGGTCTGGAGCTGGCCGGCGTTCTGCATGCTGATCTGGAACGGGATCGAGGTGTGTTCCAGCGGCGTCCCCTGCGGGCGGGTGATCGCCTGAACCCGCGAGATCCCGACGACCTTGAACACCGACTTGGCCAGCTTGTCGATGATCAGGAAGTCCGACGGGTTCCGCATGTCGTGGTCGGACTCGATCAGCAAGACCTCCGGCAGCATCCGGGACTGCGAGAAGTGCCGGTCCGCCGCGGAGAAGCCTTCGTTGGCGGGGATGTCGGCCGGGATGTATTTGCGGTCGTCGTAGGCCGGGGCGTATCCGGGCAGGGTCAGCAGGCCGACGGCCGCGACCGCCAGCGAGGCGACCAGCACCGGGCCGGGCCAGCGGACGATCACCGTGGCGACCCGCCGCCAGCCGCGGGTGCTGGTGGCGCGCTTGGGGTCGAACAGGCCGAACCGGCTGCCGACGGTGATGAACGCCGGGCCCAGCGTCAACGCCGCCAGGACCGAGATGGTCATTCCCACGGCGCAGGGGATGCCCAGCGTGACGAAGTAGGGCATGCGGGTGAAGTGCAGGCAGAACACCGCTCCGGCGATGGTCAGCCCCGAGCCCAGGATGACGTGAGCGACACCCGCGAATGCGGTGTAGTACGCCGATTCCCGGTCTTCGCCGGCCTGGCGCGCCTCGTGGTAGCGGCCGATCAGGAAGATCGCGTAGTCGGTGCCGGCGGCGATCGCCAGCGACACCAGCAGGTTCACCGAGAACGTCGTCAGTCCGACCCAGTGGTGATGGCCCATGAACGCCACCACGCCGCTGGCGGCGTTCATCTCCATATAGACCATGCCCAGCAGCAGCACGACCGTGGTGATCGATCGGTAGACCAGCAGCAGCATGGTCAGGATCACCAGAATGGTGACCGCCATCATCTTGAACATCGACTTGTCGCCGGCATGGTTCATGTCGGCGGCCAGCGCCGCGGTGCCGGTGACATAGACGGTCAGCCCCGGCGGGGTCTCGACGGAGTCCACGATGTCGCGGACCGCCTCGATGGATTCGTTCGCGGCGGACTGCCCGATGTTGCCGACCAGGTTCAATTGGACGTAGGTGGCTCTGCCGTCGGGACTTTGGGCGCCGACCGCGGTCATCGGATCGCCCCAGAAATCCTGGATGTGCTGGACGTGTGCGGTGTCGGCGCGCAGCTTGTCGACCAGTTCGGCGTAGTAGGCGTGCTCAGCATCACCCAGCTCGTGGTCGGCCTCGAGCACGATCATGGCGGTGCTGTCGTAGTCCGACTCCTGGAAGACCCGGCCCATCTCGGTCATGGCCAGCATGGAGGGCGCGTCTGCGGGGCTCGCCGAGACGGCGTTCTGCTTGCTGACCACCTCCAGGGGCGGAACGGTGGCCACCAGGACCCCGATCAGGGCCAGCCAGCCCAGGATGATGGGTATGGCGAATCGCCGAATGGTGCGTGCGATGAACGGTCGGTGAGGCTGCGCGCCGGCGCCGTGGGTTTCGGGCCCGCTCATGCGGCCTTCAGCAGGCAGAACGTGTAGGCGTTCACCTGGTTGGAGATACGTTCGGCCTTGACCTCGCCGTCGACGGTGATGCGGCAGCCGATGCTGTCACTGTTGCCCTGCGCCATGATGCTGCCCACCACGGAGGGGAGCGTGGTGACGATGTCCAGATGCCACGGCAGCGGGACGTCCTGGACGCGTTGCGGCTCGGAGTTGACGTCGAAATAGCTGATGTCGGCGACTGTTCCGGGCGGTCCGAAGATTTCGTAGGTCAATCGCTTGGGGTTGAAGGGCTTGGTCTCGTCGAGTTGGCCGTCGGAGTAGGAGGGGCGTTTCTCGGAGCCGAACAAGCCGTGGATACGCGTAACCGTGAATGCGGCGACACCGGCCACGGCCAGTATCACCAGGGGTATCCACACCCGACTCAATACCTTGATAATCGGAGTCCCCTTCGCCAAGCATCTTTGGGTACCCTAACCCACGTTCACGAGCGTAAGCGCACGCTACAGCACTTCCGCGGAGACCTGCAACGCACATCGTGTGCGTTATCCTCGTCGCTGTGCGTCAGGCGACCTTCCAACGCGCCCGCAGCGAGGAGAAGAAGCGCCAGCGGGCCGAAGCGCTGATGGAGGCAGCCCGATCGGTCGCGTCCGAGACCGGAGTCGCGTCGGTGACGCTGACGGCTGTCGCCGGTCGCGCCGGAGTGCACTATTCGGCGGTACGGCGCTACTTCAGCTCCCATAAGGAAGTACTGCTCCGGCTGGCGGCCGAGAGCTGGGAACGCTGGGAATCCCACGTCTGCACGGCACTGAGCGAGCCCGGCCCGATGTCCCCGGCACGTGTCGCGACCACCCTGACCAGCGGATTGGTCGCAGACCCGCTGTTCTGCGACATGCTGGCCAATCTGCACCTGCATCTGGAACATGAGGTCGACGCCGACGTCGTCGTCGAGGTCCGGCGGAAGAGCACCGCGGCGGGACTGGCCATGGCCGACGCCATCGAGCGTGCCCTGCCCAGTCTCGGCAAGGAAGGCGCCCTGGACCTGCTGCTGGCCTCGTACTCGCTGGCGGCGCCGTTGTGGCAGATCGCCCATCCCTCCGCGGACCTCGCCGACGCCTACGCGTTGGAGGCTCAGGTTCCCCCGGATTGGAATTTGAACTTCACCACCGCTTTGACCCGACTACTCACCGCAACCTGCATCGGACTGCTGTCCTCCCCGAAATGACTCAGTCTGATCTTTCCCGGCTCGGCTGCACCCGTTTGGGTTCGCCGGGCATTTTCGGATAGTTCGGCGGGTAGGGCAGGTCGCCGAGCCCGCGGGCCTCGTCGTCGGCCGCCAGGGCCAACAGCGGGTCGAGGGACTGTTCGACGTCATCTATGGCGCTCCAGGGATCGCCGCGCCGCGCGATCAAGTCCGGCACCGTGGCGATGGTGTAGTCGTCGGGGTCGGCTCCGGACAACTCGTCCCAGGTCAACGGGGTCGAGACGGTGGCGATCGGCGTGGCCCGCGCCGAATAGGCCGATGCCATGGTGCGATCGCGGGCGTTCTGGTTGAAGTCGACGAAGATCCGCGCGCCGCGTTCTTCCTTCCACCACGACGTGGTGACCGCCTCCGGCGCGCGCCGCTCCACTTCGCGGGCCAGCGCAATACCGGCCCGGCGGACCGCGACGAAGTCCCAGTCGGTCTTGATCCGCAGATACACGTGCAGGCCGCGACCACCGGAGGTCTTGACGTGGCCGATCAGCCCGAGTTCGTCGAGCAGCGGGCGCAGCACCTGCAGCGCGACCGCTCGGGCCTCGTCGAATCCGGTGCCGGGCTGCGGGTCCAGGTCGATCCGCAGCTCGTCGGGGTGGTCGGTGTCACCGCAGCGCACCGGCCAGGGGTGGAAGGTCACGGTGCTCATCTGCACCGCCCACAGGATGTCGGCGGGCCGGGTGACCTTCAGAGCATCGGCAGTACGCCCGGACGGGAACGTGACCCGGCAGGTCTCCAGCTCCGGTGGGTGCCCCTTGGGCAGTCGTTTCTGGTAGACCTCGGCGCCGTCGATGCCGTCGGGGAACCGTTGCAGGTGGCTGGGCCGGTCGGCCAGGGCATGCAGCAGCGGGCCACGCGCCACCGCCAGGTAGTACGCGGCCAGCGCCCGCTTGGTGCCCCCGGCGCCCAACCGGGGGAAATAGACCTTGTCGGGGCTGGTGAGCCGGACCGGGACACCGTCGACGTCCAGCACCTCGGGCTCGGCCATGTCAGGTCGCCAACACGTCGGCGAGGTCGTAGTTCAGCGGCACCTCAAGCTGGTCGAAGGTGCAGCTGGCCGGGTCCCGATCGGGGCGCCACCGCAGCAGCTTCACGGTGTGCCGGAAGCGGTTTCCTTCCATCTGGTCGTAGGCGACCTCGGCGACGCGCTCCGGCCGGATCGGAATCCACTGCTTGTCGGCCGCCGAGTTCCACCGGCTGGGCTCGCCGTCGCGGACGTCACCGATGCGCAGCGGCTCCAGCTCGCGGTGCAGCGCCAGCCGGTCGGCGTCGCTGAACGAGGCCGCACCGCCGACCATCGCGAGC
The DNA here is from genome assembly GCF_010729485.1 of Mycolicibacter hiberniae. NCBI lineage: Bacteria > Bacillati > Actinomycetota > Actinomycetes > Mycobacteriales > Mycobacteriaceae > Mycobacterium > Mycobacterium hiberniae. Next base: position 4,018,628 of record NZ_AP022609.1, on the reverse strand, counting down.
TCGCCGTCGGGACGGTAGAGCCCCAGCAGCAGCGAACCGATACCCGCACCGCTCTTGTGGATGCGGTATCCCATCACCACGCAGTCGGCGTCGCGGTGGTGCTTGATCTTGACCATCTCCCGCTTGCCCGGCAGATACGGCCCGTCGGTCCGCTTGGCCACCACCCCGTCCAGCCCGGCACCCTCGAAGGTGATGAGCCAGCGCATGGCCTGCTCGGGGTCCTCGGTGGCGCGGGTGACATGACAGCTGGCGCCACCGGTGATCAGCTCGGACAGGGCCGCCCGCCGCACCCGAAACGGCTCGTCGAGCAGGGCGGTGTCGCCGGCGGCCAGCGCGTCGAAGGCGATGAACTGCGCCGGCGTCTGTTCGGCCAGCAGGCGCACGCGGCTCTGGGCGGGATGAATGCGCTGACTCAGCGAGTCCCAGTCCAGCCGGGTGCGGCCGCCGATCTGGCGCGGCACCACCACCTCGCCGTCGAGCACGCAACGCGGGGCGACTTCGGCACGCACTGCGTCCAGCAGTTCGGGAAAGTAGCGGCTCAGCGGTTTGCCGTTGCGGGACTGCAGCAGCACGTCGTCGCCGTCGCGAAACACGATGGCACGAAAGCCATCCCATTTCGGTTCGTAGGACCAGGCTCCGACTGCCCCGTCGTCGGCGGGAACCTTGGCCGCCGCCTTGGCGAGCATCGGAGCCACCGGCGGGGCCACGGGCAGGTCCATAGTGTCCATGATGGATGCTGCGACCTCGTCTGTCACAGAATTCACGGCGCAGCGGGTGATGTGTCTATTGCCCACCTCTGAGCGACAAACCGCAGCCCGCCCGCGCCGGACTGGCGACGTTGTCGCTCAAAGGCGGGCAGACATCACAATGCCTCTCCGGCGGGATCACTCCCCAGCGGAAGCTCCCCGGCGGGATCACTCCCCCCGGCGGACGCTCCCCGGCGGGATCACTCCCCGGCGGACGCTCCCCGGCGGGAGCCCTCTCCCCCGGCTGACGCGCCCCAGCGAGACCCCTCCGGGGGCGCACACCGTCAGCGGCGCAGGAACTCCACCACGTGGCGCGCGAGCTCTTCGCCGGCATCCTCCTGCAGGAAATGCCCGGCGTTTTCGATCACCGGGTGAGAGCGACCCCGCGCACCGGCCATCGTGCGCTGGAAGATCGGCCCCATGGCGCCGGTGATCGGGTCGCTGTCGCTGAACGCGACCAGCATCGGGATCTGCGAAGCGCACAGCGCGGCCCACGCCACCCGGTTGGCCGCGGCCGCGGGATCCTCGGGGGTGGTCGGGATCAGCGACGGCATGGTCCGCGGTCCCACGCAATACCTGTCGTCGGGGAACGGGGCGTCGTAGCCGGCCCGCACCTCATCGCTCATCGACCGACGGCACCCGGCCTGCACGAACCGGCCGACGTCGATCGTGGGCGCGGCCTGGATCGCCTCCCGGAAACGCCACCAGACCTCCGGCATCGCGATGTCGCCGGTGGGCAGTCCGGTGTTGGCCACGACGACGCCACGGAACCGGTCCGGGTTCTCCGCCAGCACCCGCAGCCCGATCAGCCCTCCCCAGTCCTGGCACACCAGGGTCACCCCATGCAGGTCGAGGACGTCGAACGCCAGCGCGCGCATCCACTCGACGTGGCGTGCATAGGTGTGGTCGTGAGCGCGGGCCGGCTTGTCGGACCGGCCGAACCCGACCAGATCCGGGCAGATCACCCGATATCCGGCCTTCGCCAGGATCGGCATCATCTTGCGGTACAGGAACGACCACGACGGCTCACCGTGCAGCATCAGAACCGGTTCGCCGTCCTCGGGACCGTCGTGCACCCACGCCACCCGCAGCGTGCCGCCGTCATCGTCGTCGAGGTCGCAGAACTGCGGCGGGTAGGCGAAATCCGGGAGGCCGGCGAACCTGTCCTCGGGCGTGCGCAGGGTGTGCATGCGGTGACGATACCGGGCGGGTATATACCCCCGGGGGTGTCTGATACACTGATCGCATCCCAACCGAGGAGGTTCCCATGTCCGTGGCATTGAGCACTGCGGTGACCGGCGCCGATTTCGACGCGGTTACCGAAAAAACGCGAGAGGTTCTGAAAGACAACGGCTTCGGCGTGTTGACCGAGATCGATGTGCAGGCCACGCTGAAAGCGAAGCTGGGCGAGCAGATCGAGCGCTACCTGATCCTGGGCGCCTGCAACCCGCCCCTGGCGCACCGCGCCGTGACGGCCGAGAAGCGCATCGGGGTGCTGCTGCCGTGCAACGTCGTGGTCCGCGAGGACACCGAGCACCCGGGCACGGTGCTGGTGGAGGCGATGAACCCGCAGCTGATGGCCGAGATCGTCGACAACCCGGCGCTGGCGGAGATCGCCGCCGAGGTGAGCGAGAAGATCCGCAACGTCATCGATACTCTGGCGGTTGCGTTTCGCGCCACCTGACGCCACCTGAAAGGAGCCGCCGATGTGCTATCCCGTGCCGTGTCGGGTCTGCGGCAAGATCACCTGGGACGGCTGCGGCGACCACATCGCCGACGTACGCGCGCAGGTGCCGCCCGATCAGTGGTGCGCCGGCCACGCGGAGTCGCCCCGCTCCTAGCCCCGCCGCGGGCCGCACGCATTATGGTGTCTGGATGCCAGAGCAGTTCATGCCAGACGCCCACACCTTAGTGGACATGCTGCGGATACAAGCCGACCGGTATGGGGACAAAGTCGCGTTCCGCTTCGCCCCGGACGGCAATAACGTCACGGCCAGCCTGACGTATCGGGAACTCGACGCCAAGGCTCGGGCGGTGGCGGCCGACCTGCAACGCCAGGGTGCCGCCGGGCAGCGGGTGCTGGCGATCTGCCGACCGGGCCTGGACAGCATCATCAGCATTTTCGGCTGCTTTTACGCCGGGGCGATCGCGGTGCCGGTCGACACCCCCCTGGCCCGCCTGAAACTGGTCGCACCCGACGCGCGGCCCATCTTCGCGGTGGCGACCTCCACCACGCAGACCCAACTTCGGATGGCGGCCGCCGATGTGCCCGGTATGTCGGCGCTGCGGTGGTCTGCCACCGACCAAGACCTCGCCCCCGAAGCGTGGCAACCGCCCGACATCGACCCGAGCACCACGGCGATGATCCAGTACACCTCCGGTTCGACCAAATCACCCAAGGGCGTCGTGGTGACGCACGGCAACCTCATGCACAACCTGGAGTCCATCCGCCGGGCCTACCACGGCAACGAGCATGAGACAGCCGTCTACTTCCTGCCGCAGCAGCACGACATGGGACTGATCGGCGGAGTCCTGGAGATGATCTACGTCGGCTGCACCACCGTCTTGATGTCACCGATCGTCTTCTTCCAGCGGCCCATGGCGTGGCTGGAGGCCATGTCCCGGTTCAAGGCCAACACGACCGCAGCACCCAACAGCGCCTACCGGTTGTGCGTCAAAAACAGCACCCCCGACGAGCGCGCGGCACTGGACCTGTCGCACTGGACCACCGCCGCAAGCAGTTCCGAGCAGATCCACGCGTCGACCATTCAGGAGTTCGCCGACGCGTTCGCTCCGGCGGGATTCCGCATCCAGTCGTTTCTGCCGTGCTACGGCCTGGCCGAGGCCACCCTGCTGGTCTCGGCAGACCCCACTCCTGACGTCGCCGGTGTGCGCTACGTCGACAGCAAGGCGCTCAGCGAGAACCGCGCCGTGGACGTCACCGCCGACACCGCCGCGGTCGCGGTGGTCAGCTGCGGCCCACCGGTCTACGGCCAACGGGTCGTGATCGCCGACCCGGAGACCCGTCGCTGTCTCGGACCGGACGAGGTCGGCGAGATCTGGGTGTCCGGGCCCAGCGTTGCGCAGGGTTACTGGGCACGGCCGATAGAGAACGCGCACACCTTCGCCGGATTCCTGTCCGACACCGACGAAGGCCCCTTTCTGCGCACCGGCGACATGGGATTCCTCTGCCAGGGCGAGGTGTTCGTCACCGGGCGGTGGAAGGACCTCATCACCATCGGCGACAGCACCTACTACCCCAACAACATCGAGCCGACGGTGCAGGCCAGCCATCCGGGGCTGCTGGCGGACCGCGGCGCGGTCTTCTCGGTGCAACCGAAACCGAATGGCGACACCCGACTGGTGGTCGTGCAGGAACTGGACTTTCGGCAGCAGGTCGCCGAGAGCGAGTACGACGCAATCATGGAGTCCATCCGAGCGGCGGTCCGCGAGCAGCACGGCCTAGTGACCCACGACGTGTTGCTGGTGCCGGCGATGCGGGTGCCCACCACCTCAAGCGGCAAGATTCAGCGGGGCGAATGCCGGCGACAGTTCCTCGCCGGCGAACTGAATCCGCTGGCGCAGTGGCATGCCGCAGCCGCGCCCGCCGTGCAGTCCGCGCAGGCAACGGGCGCGAGCACGCTGGCCCGGATGATCGTCTCCAGCTTGGCGCAGCGGCGTTCGCAGCAACAGGGAACGCCGCCGCCCCAGGGCTAGGGCTCGATCCCCAGGTGACCCGTCAACCGGTCCAGGGCGAGGCGCTGTCCGGCCAATAGTTTGACGCGCGCCTGCTCGATCGGGAACCAGCCGACCCGGTCGACCTCGGGAAACTCTCGAAGCTTCCCCGACCGCGGCGGCCACTCCAGTTCGAAGGTGTTGCTGCGTGCGCCGGTGACATCCAGATCGCCGCACACCGCGAACACCGTGACCAGTTTGCCGCCGGCCTGACGCAGCACGCCGAGCTCGGTCCGGGCACCGTCGGGCGGCTCCAGGCCGATCTCTTCGGCGAATTCCCGGCGCGCGGTCTGCCACGGGTCCTCGCCGTCGGGTTGCTCCCCCTTGGGGATCGACCATGCGCCGTCGTCCTTGCGCGCCCAGAACGGTCCGCCGGGGTGGGCGATCAACACCTCGACGCCACCGCCGGTCCCCCACCGGTACAGCAGCAGTCCGGCGCTGCGCCTGGCCACGCTCACACACCCACAGCGCGTTCCAGGTCTTCCAGCGCGGTGTCCAGGTGCCCCAGCAGCCGTTGCAGGTGCGGAACCGAGCGCCGGCAGCCGACCAGCCCGAAGTCGAGGTTGCCGGCGTTGCTGATCACCGTGATGTTCAGCGCCTGCCCATCCAGGGCGATCGACATCGGGTAGTTGCCGTCGAGGCGGGCGCCCCGCCAGTACAGCGGCTCCGCCGGGCCGGGCACGTTGGAGATGACGACGTTGAACGGCGGCTTGGCCACCGAGACGAAGCCCGGGACGGCGGCCAGCGCCAACGGCGCCATGTTGGCCGCCGACAGCGCCAGCGCCTGAGCGCGCGGCAGCTCGCTGAACACCTTCTTGTTGCTGCGGGTGGACTCGCTGATGGTCGCCAGCCGCGCAGCGGGGTCGCTCAGGTCGGTGGCCAGGTTGCACAAGATGGTGCCGACCAGGTTGCCGCCGGAGTCGGCCTCGGCTTCGGTGCGCAGGCTCACCGGGACCATCGCCACCAGCGGATGCTCCGGCAGGGCATCGCGCTCGTCGAGGTAGGCGCGCAGCGCCCCGGCGCACATCGCGAGCACCACGTCGTTGAGGGTGACCCCCGCCGCCCGTTTGATCGCGGCCACGCGGTGCACCGGCCAGGACTGCGCCGCGCAGCGGCGGGCACCGCCGATCTTGACGTTGAGCATGGTGCGCGGCGCTTCGAACGGCAGGGTCAGCTGCTGCTCGAGCAGCGCGGCACGCGCCAATTTCACCGTCGAGGGCCCCAGGGCCGCAGTGTCTTTGACCAGCTGAGCCAGTTCGCCCAGCCGGGACGGGGCGGGACGGCGCGGCCGCGACGAGGGCCGGACCGTCCACGGGGTCCGCAGCTGGGGATCGCGCGGATCGGTCGAAAGGGTGCGGCCCAGCAGCCGCAAAAGCGAGACACCGTCGATCAGGCTGTGGTGCACCTTGACGTAGACGGCGAACCGGCCGTCGTTGAGGCCTTCGACCACGTGGGCTTCCCACAGCGGGCGGTGCCGGTCGAGCAGGCTGCCGTGCAGCCGTGAGGTCAGCTCCAGCAGATCGCGCACCCGGCCCGGCACCGGCAGCGCCGAACGCCGCACGTGGTACTCCAGGTCGACGTCGTCGTCGTCGTCGAAGGCCCAGGCCACGCTGGAGACTCCCCCGAGCGGCGACGCCGGGCGCTTGCGGAAAGCCGGCTGCAGGTCCCGGGCACCCAGCATGTCCCGGTAGATCTCGCCGACGAACTCCAGCCCGGCGCCCTCGGGCGGCTCCAGCAACATCAGCCCGCCGACGTGCATCGGATGCTCACGCGTCTCGGTCAGAAGGAATACTGAATCGAGCGGTGACATCAGCTGCATCGATCTATTACACCCCGGCCCACCCGTTGCCGCTTGCTAGTCTTGGCCCGTGCGTCGCCGGACCGTTGTCTGTGTCGCCTCGGCCGCGTGCTTACTCGCGGTCGGCATCGTGGCGCCCACCGCTTCGGCCGATCCCGGCGTCGCCGGCAAGACGGTGTTTCTGGACCCGGGGCACAGCGGCGCCAACGACGCTTCGAGCTCCCGGCAGGTTCCCAACGGCCGCGGCGGCACCAAGCCGTGCCAGACCAGCGGAACCGCAACCGACGCCGGCTACCCCGAACACAGCCTGAACTGGGACGTGACCAACCGGATCCGGGCGCAACTGGAGAGCCTGGGCGTGCACACCGAGCTCTCCCGCGGTGACGACTCCTCGCCCGCCCCGTGCATCGACGCCCGGGCCGCCGCGGCCAACGCCGCGCGCCCGGACGCGATCGTGTCCATCCACGCCGACGGCGGGCCGGCCTCGGGCCGGGGCTTTCACGTCAACTACTCCAGCCCGCCGCTCAACGACGCCCAGTCCGGCCCAGCCGTGGCGCTGGCCGGCGACATCCGGGATGCCCTGAGCGCCGCCGGGATCGCGCCGTCGAGCTACCTGGGCGCCGACGGCCTCTACGGGCGGGCGGATCTGGCCGGGCTGAACCTGGCCGAATATCCGGCGGTGCTGGTCGAGCTGGGCAACATGCGCAACCCGCAGGACGCGGCGCTGTTGGACAGCGCCGACGGGCGAGCGCAGTACGCCGCGGCGGTCGCCACGGGAATCGTGGCCTACCTGAGCAGGTGAAAATGCCGCGACGCAGATCTCACCGACGGACCGCAACGCTTTTCGGGGTGGCGGCCCTGCTGCTGGCGTTGTGCTCCTGCGCCGAGCCCACCGCACCGACGGTGATCGCCGGCCACGCGATGGCAATGCTGTACGACCCCGGGCGGGTCGGCGGCTTGCCCACCGCGGAAGGCCCCAGCGGGCCGCGCGGTGAGGTCGGCCCGGTCACCCCCCGAGTGCACAACAGCGACGGTGGGCAGATCGACCGGTTGTCGCTGCTGGCCATCGACGACATCGAGGATTTCTGGACGCAGCACTACGCGCAGATGCTGCCGGGACGCTTCGACCCGGTCTCGACGCTGATGTCCTACGACTCCACCGATCCCGACGGCCCGTCGGTGTGCGGCGGCGACGTCTACCACCTGCCGAACGCGATGTACTGCCGAAAGCCGGACACCCTCGCCTGGGACCGCGCCAAATTTCTGCCCACGGCGCGAAAGTACTTCGGCGACACGGCGATCAGCGGCACGCTGGCGCACGAATACGGCCACGCCCTGCAGCACATGGCCGGCACCGTCAACCCGCTGACGCGCACCCTGGTCCGCGAACAGCAGGCCGACTGCTTCGCCGGCGTGTACCTGCGGTGGGTGGCGGCGGGCAATTCCCCCCGGCTGCAGCTGAGTACCGGCGACGGCCTCAACCACGTACTGGCCGGCCTGATCGTGATCCGCGACCCCGTGTCGACGGCGGACAATCCGGTGTCGGTCTCCGACGAACACGGCACCGCGCTGGACCGGGTCGGCGCTTTCCAGACCGGCTTCGACGGCGACGCGCAGATGTGCGCCGAGATCACCATGGATGACGTCCGCAAGCGCCGCGGCAACCTGCCGGGCTCGCTGTTCGACGCGCAGACTCCCCAAAGCGATCTCACGATCGACGAGTCGGTGTTGTCGACCCTGATGGAACAGCTGGGCCAGATCTTCGGCCTGTCCCGTCCGCCGGAGCTGTCCACGTCGGGCAAGTGCCCCAGCGGCCACCATCCCGATCCGGTGGCCTACTGCCCGGAGTCCAACCTGATCGTCGTCGACATGGCCGGACTGCAGGAGCTCAGCGCGCCGACAGACCAATCGACTCTCGGTATGCCGCAGGGCGACAACACCGGCTTGTCGGCCGTGACGTCGCGCTATGCGCTGGCGGTGCAGCGTGAGCGCGAAGCGGGCCTGGAGTCGGCGACCGCGGCGTTGCGAACCGCATGTCTGAGCGGGGTCGCCCAACGCCGGATGTCCGCACCGATGACGGTGGCCGGCGGACCGGGTCTGATGCTGGCCGGCGGCGACCTCGACGAGGCGGTCACCGGTCTGCTGATGAATGGGATCGTCGCCAGTGACGTCGACGACAACACCGTGCCGGCGGGTTTCACCCGCATCCTCGCGTTCCGGTCCGGGCTCTACGGCGACACCGACGGCTGCTTCGAGCGGTTCCCGGGATGAGCGGCAGGTCATGAACGCTCCGGAAGATCCGCGCAAGCCGCCGCAGGGCCGGCCGATTCCGCGGCCGCCACAGCAACCACACCGGCCGACCGGCCCCGCAAACCAGCGCCCACGCCCGCCCGAGCAACCCTGGTATCTGGAGTTCCGCCGACCGGCACCGCCGCCCCGGACGCACCGGCCACCGCCGGGCGCGCGACCGCTGGCGCCCGCCCCGCGTCCGCGGCCCGCGCAGGTCTCCCCGGATGCCGCCGCGCAGAAACCCGACCTGCAGCGCCCGTCGAACCGGACCCTGTTGATCACCGCGGGCGTCACCGCGCTGCTCGCCCTGGGCGTACTCCTGGCCTGGGTGCTGCGCGCCACCGTCGGCGATTCCGAGCAGATACAACTCGACGTGCGGGCAGCCCAAGACGGTGTCCGCCGGGTGCTGACCGACCCCGTCAACGGCTACGGCCGCGACGACGTGACCGACGTCCGATGCAACAACGGGGGCAACCCGACGGTGCGCAGGGGCGCCAGCTTCACCTGCACGGTGCTGGTCGACGGCGCCTTACGCCAGGTGCTGGTGGAGTTCGCCGACGACGCCGGGACCTATGCGGTGGACCGGCCGCGCTGATTCCCGGCCGACGACGGAGCGCCGCGGCGTAGGCCGTCAGGTGCCGAGGCGGGCGGGCATGCTGTCCCACCCGCGCACGGCCGAGGAGGAGGAGAAGACCGCCTCGTCCAGATCGACGGTCCAGTCCGGGAAGCGGTTCAGGATCTCGTCGAGGGCGACCCGTCCTTCGATGCGCGCCAGGGCGTTGCCCAGGCAGTAGTGCGCGCCGACCCCGAAGGTCAGGTGGCTGCGCGGTGGCCGGAGGACATCGAAGTACTCGGCGTCGGACCCAAACCGCCGCTCGTCGCGATTGGCCGCGCCGACCAGAGCCAGGATGGAACTGCCTGCAGGGATGGTGGTTCCGGCGACGTCGACGTCGCGGGTCACGTAGCGGGCCGCTTGCAGCGCCGGCGGCTCGTAGCGCAGGATCTCCTCGATTGCCTGCGGCAGCGCGGAGCGGTCGGCGGCGAGGTGCCGGCGCTGGTGGGGATGTTCGGAGAGCAGTTTGCCGGTCCATCCGATAAGCCGGGTGGTGGTCTCGGCGCCGGCAACGGCGACGACGTTCATGAACATCAGCAGCTCGTCGCGGCGCATCTTTCGGGTGGTTCCGGTTTCGTCCTCGAACTCGACGTTGAGCAGTTCGGTGGTGAGGTCGTCTGCCGGGTGGCGGACGCGATGGTCGATGAACTCGGCGAACAGTTGGCCGTCGGCCAGGACGCCGTCGGCGTTGTCGGTCATCTGCCCGCCGCGCTGGGTGCGCACGTGCTTGTCGCCGTCTTCCTGAATGCGGCGCTGGTAGTCCTGCGGGATTCCGAACAGCATCCCGACCACCCGCAGCGGCATCACCGATCCCAGGTCTTTGACGAAGTCGATGCGGTCACCGCCGATCAAGGGGTCCAAGCACTTTCGCGTGAGCTCCCGGATCTTGGGCTCCAGGGCGCTGATCTTGCGCGGGGTGAACGCCCGCGCCAGCAGCGACCGATGGATATCGTGGATCGGCGGGTCCTCGAAGATCAGCATTCCCGGTGGGATCTCCATACCGGACTTGATGATCTCCAGCACCACGCCGCGTGCGGAGCTGAACGTCTGGTGGTCGAGGAGCGTCCGGTTGACGTCGGCGAAGCGGCTCACCGCCCAGAAGTCGTGTGCGGCGTTGTAGTACACGGGCGCCTCGTCGCGGAACCGTTTGAACATCGGGTACGGGTCGGCGTTGAGGTCGGCGTCCCACGGGTCGTAGTACAACTCGTCGACGGCACTGGTGGTCATGGTGTGTTCCTTCGTCCGAATACCAGCCGCAAACCCGGCGCCGCGCTCCGGCGCACCGACCCGGCGACTAGAAAGTGATGCCGTGCTTCTCGAAATGGCTTGCCAGGGCTTGCATATAGCCGTCCCCGTGGAACGGTCCACGCGCGCCGATCGCCGCCTCCAGAAAGGGTCCGTACTCGTCGTCGTTGACATAGGTCGACCAGTGCACAATCTTGCAGTCGTCGTCGGTCTCGACGAAGCTGATCGAGTAGAAGCCCTGGACGTGCCCGGTGTTGACGTTGGTTCCCTCCCAGCGATAGCGCTGGACGAAACCGTTTTCGGCGGGCCAGACTTTGAATTCCACGGGTTTCCAGTCCGGGAAGGTCAAACCGTAGGCCTTGGCTTCGATGGTGGCCGCGGTGCTCCAATGGGTGGCCACGTCTTTGAGTACCAACTCCTGATCGGCCACAAAGTACGGCGACGTGTAGACCGCGTCGTCGGTGAACTCCCATTCGTCGTAGGTCTCGCCGTCTTGAACCTGCTGCAGTACGTACTTGTCGCGGTAGCTTTCCGCCATCCGGCGGTGCTTGGCTATCCGATCCTCCAGCTTCACAGCAGGCCTCCCTCACGTGACAAGTTGTGGTGAAAGACGTTTCGCGAAAGGCGACGAGGGCCGCGGCCGGCTCGGCGGGCACGAGCCGCACGACACGTCAGCACCATATACAGGACTGTATATTGAATACAGCGTCGTATCTAGGGTTTGGGGGCGTTGGTGGGCGCAATGGCAACCGGGCTGGGACAATAAATCCCGTGGCGGAACGATGGACCCGGCAACGGCGCGTGGAACACACCCGCAGCGTGTTGCTGGACGCCGCCGAGGAGGTGTTCGCCCGGCGGGGCTACGCCGGGGCGGCCCTTGAGGACATCGCCGATGCCGCCGGGTACACCCGCGGCGCGATCTACTCGCATTTCGGGGCCAAGGAGGAGTTGTTCCTGGCCGTCATCGAGCGGCACCTGCAGCGCTTTTTGTCCAGCTTCGAAGACGTCATCAGCTCGTTCGAGACGCTGGAGGAACTCGATGTGGCGCAGTTCGCCCAGCGGTGGCGTGAGCTGGTGACAGGCGGTCCCGACAGCGCCGCCCTGGGCCATGAGTTTTCGCTGTTCCTGCTGCGCAATCCCGAGGCTCGCGAACGCCTGGCGGGCAAGCGGCGACAGGCCCTGAACTCGCTGGCCGACTACATCGAAAAACACAGCAGCCGGCTCGGCGGAGAGCTGACCGTACCGGCCCACCAGCTGGCCAAGGTGCTGGTCGCCACCAATGAGGGCATCACCATCGGCTCCTACCTGGACGGCGAAGACCTCCAGACGCCGTTTCTGCAGATGGTGCTGGCCAGTGTGCGACCCAAGCCGGCGGCCGGCAACCGCCCCGGTTCACAGCGCGGCAGCTGACCCGCGGGGCGGCATCACTGCGCGGTGTCTCCGCTCAGCCCGCCGGCGAGCAGATCCGGGCTGGGCAGTTCCATCTGTAGGTAGACATCGACGCGGGCGATCCTGCCGGCATCGTCGAACTCGTAGATGCTGGCCGAGTTCACCACGCTGTGGAAGTCCCCGATCGTGCTGTGTTCCTCGAGCTCGAGGAACACAATCCCCTCGACCGTGCTGATCCGCCGGAAGGTGGCGTCCCACAGGGACGCCGTTGCCCAGCCCGTCAGAAAGGCCGTGTATTGCGCCCAGTTCATGACTTCTTTGAAGTTCCCGACACGCACGAAGTTCTCGGTGTCGACCAGCCGCGCGAGCGGAGCCCAGCTTTCGACGGTGAACCCCGGCTTCTTGGCTTCGTGCACCAACCTGCCCACGGTGCGGCTGTACTCCAATACCGTGCGCGTGTTGCCGTGGTGGTTGTCGATCACGGAGTCGATATCGCTCATCGAGGTCGCCCCAATCTTGTTGAGAGGATGGCTGAGTCGCGATGCCCGGGCAAGACTAGATGGCGCCGGCCAGGTAGCGGTCGACGACGGAGTGGTAATGGGCGATCACGATCTCCTCTTTGACCAATGACATGTGCTTCAACCGCTCGTTGCGCAGACCGATCTGCTGACGCGGCATCTGTTCGTAATCCTGCTGCAGGGCAAGGAAATACTTGTATGAACCCGGCTCGTCCACCACGATGGGCTCGGCCTTGAAGGCGCCGCGGTGCTCTTCGGGCAGCCACATGAAACTCATGATGTGCCAGGAGCATCTGTTCGGATCACCGCTGGGGTGCGGTTCGGACATGATGACGGTTGCCTCACCGGCACGGATCGTCATGAAGAAATTCGGGAACAGCACCCAGCCGTGGTTGTCGCTCATCTGCGCATCGGTCAACCCGTCGACGTCCAGGCCCATCCCGCGCAGGGTTTCCCGGGTTGCCCGCTGCAGCAGGGTGCGCGCGGTGACCCCCTCGGGGAACGCCAGCTCGCGCCCCTGATCCCGGTATTCGTCGACCAGCTCCTGAAACCGTGGCAGTGACGCCTGCACCGAGGGGAAGGTCTCGGGCAGCTCCAGGATTCCTTCGACTTGCTCTTCGGCGCTGTACGTGTCGGCATTGGCCACTTCGAACGGGGCCATGGAGATGCTGTGCTTGTCCAGAAGCTTGTACCGACTCTTGTAGGGGTCGATCATGATGACGCGCAGCAACTGGGGGTGGATCCCGGAGATGTGATAGCCCTCCTCGAAGGCGTCCATGACAACCTTCCAGTTACATTCCAGGTCCTCTTTGACGTCCATCACCGTGACCATCTCATCGAGGTGGTAGGGCTGGAGCATCTCGGCGATTTCGGGTCCCAGAAACTCACTCAGCGGTTCGGCATCAGGGTCGGGATTGAGGAAGATGAAGCCGGCGAGGCACTCGACCGCCACCGGCAGCAGCGAGAGCCCCTCCTTGTCCAGCGGGGACAGTGTGTTCTCCTTCTCCCGCAGCACGCCCCGCAGATGGCCATCGAGGCCGTAGGACCACAGGTGGTATTGGCAGAGCAGGCCCCGCTTGGCGTTGCCGGCGCCCTCGCACAGTCGGTTCCCCCGGTGCCGGCAGGCATTGACGAAGCCCCGGATCCGCTCGTCCTTGCCCCGGACGATCACATAGGACTGGTCGCGGATGCGGTATTCCTTCCAGTCCCCCGTCTCGGGCAGTTCACTGACCCGGCCCACCACGCGCCAGACCTTCTTCCAGATCTGCTCGGCCTCGCGCTCGGCGATCTCCGGACAGATGTAGCGATCGGTGGGGATGTTCATCCGGTACCCGGCGAAGTCGATGTCCTCGAGGGTGGGTGCGGTCTCGACCCAGTCACCGGGCTTCGTCGACTGCATATCTGCTCCTTGGGTCGGGGCATCCCGGGCCGGAGACCTCGGCGGGCAGCGGGCCAAGCGCCGGAGGAAGGGGCTGAACGTGATCGCAGCCACAACTCTACATTTCTGTATTGGATATACAAGGATGTATATCCATGGCCCGCCCGCAGCGCGCCGCAGACGCAACCGCGGTTGGCAACCGGCCGGTGGGGCCGTCCGCAGCGTTGCTCCCCCACTGCGGGCCCCACCGCTCCTGCGGCGAAAAACTCACCTGGACAACGGGTGTACTGCCTTCTCCACCGAACCGTCGATCGGAGCGTCGGGCGAGGGTCTGGACCGCGCAGTCACAGGCCGCCTCGGCCCCGGCGGAGTCGCCTGCATGCGGCCCGACAAACAGAAAACCCCGGCACGAGGCCGGGGAAATCCGTGACCGATGTGATTCATCACGTGGCGGTGGCGGAGGGATTTGAACCCTCGGTGGGGGGTTACCCCACACACGCTTTCGAGGCGTGCTCCTTAGGCCGCTCGGACACGCCACCGCGGGACAGCGTACCCAACAAAGGGGCTCTCAGCCCAATCGCTGCCGGGCGAAGAACGCTTCCAGTGGTGCAGCGCACTCCGCGGCCAGCACCCCGCCGCGCACTTGGGGCCGGTGGTTGAGCCGGCGATCACGCGCCACGTCCCACAGCGAGCCGACCGCGCCGGTCTTGGGTTCGAACGCCCCGAACACCAGCCGGGCCACCCGCGCGGCCACCAGTGCGCCGGCGCACATGGTGCACGGCTCCAGCGTGACGGCCAGGGTGGCGCCGGTCAGCCGCCAACCGTCGCCCAGCACGGCGGCCGCTGCGCGGATCGCCAGCATTTCGGCGTGCGCGGTGGGGTCTGCCAGCGCTTCTCTGGCGTTGGCCGCCTGGGCGAGCACGGTGCCGTCGGCGCCCACCACCACCGCTCCCACCGGAACGTCACGGGGCCCGGCCTGCCCGGCAGCCACCAGGGCCGCGCGGATCAGATCCTCGTCGCTGGGCGAGCCGGTCACCGACGGCGCCGCGGCAGTGCCGCGCTGAGCTCGTCGTCGAACCCCATCTCGCTGGCGATCCGGTGCAGCTGCTCCTCGATTGCCAGGTCGGCCTCGTCCAGGATGACGCTGAGCACCGCGGCGGGCAGCCCGATGTCGGCGAGCACCCCCAGGTCGCCCTCCTCGAACGGGTCGGCATCCTCCAGGTCGGCGGTGTCGATATCGGCGTCGATCGCCTCGAGCACCTCGTCGGCCAGGTCATAGTCCAAGGCGGCCGTGGCATCCGAGAGCAGCAGCCGGGTACCGGCCGGACCCGGGCGCACGATCACGAAGAATTCGTGGTCCACGTTGATCAGACCGAACACCGCGCCCGAGCTTCGCAACTCGCGCAGCTCCGTCTCCGCCCCGGCCAAACTGGTCAACGCGGCGGCGCGCATCGACGTGCAACGCCACCGGCCGTCTTCCCGCACAACGGCCATCCCGAAACCGTCCAGCGTGTCGGCTGGACGGTCCTGCGTGGACGGACCCTGTGCTTCCATGGGCGCCTACGGTAGTCGCCGTCCACGCCCTTGACCAGCGTGTGCCAACCTGGACACGTGGCGGTAAGCACAGTGAAAACTCCGGTGTGTGTCTTGGGGCTCGGTCTGATCGGCGGCTCGGTGTTGCGCGCGGCCGCCGCGGCGGGCCGCACCGCGTTCGGCTACAACCGGTCGGCAGACGGGGTGAACGCCGCGACAGCCGACGGCTTCGACGCCACCACCGAGCTGGACAGGGCCCTGACGCGCGCCGCTGACACCGATGCGCTGATCGTGATCGCGGTACCGGTACCGGCGCTGCAGATGCTGCTCGGCCCCATCGCCCGGCTCGCCCCCGACTGCCCCCTGACCGATGTCACCAGCGTCAAGAACCCGGTGCTCGACGAGATCGCCGCCGCCGGGCTGCAAGCCCGTTTCGTCGGCGGTCACCCGATGGCCGGGACCGCCCACTCCGGCTGGCCGGCCGGGCACGCAGATCTGTTCAAGGGCGCACCGTGGGTGATCAGCGTCGACGACCATGTGGATCCGGCGGTGTTCACCACGGTGCTGGACCTGATTCTGGACTGCGGTTCGGTGGCGGTGCCCGCACGCTCGGAGGAGCACGACGCGGCCGCGGCCGCCATCTCCCATCTGCCGCATCTGCTGGCCGAGGCACTGGCCGTCACCGCAGCCGACGTCCCGTTGGCGTTCGCGCTGGCCGCCGGATCGTTCCGGGACGGCACCCGGGTCGCCGGGACGGCACCGGACCTGGTCCGGGCGATGTGCGAGGCCAACTGGCGACGACTGCTGCCGGCGCTGGACCGCGCCATCGCGCTGCTGTCGGATGCGCGCGACTCCCTGTCGGCGTCGGATTCGGTGGCCGAACTGGTCAACAAGGGACATGCCGCGCGCACCCGCTACGACAGCTTCCCGCGCACTGAGATCGTCACGGTGGTCGTCGGAGCCGAGGACTGGCGCCGGGAGCTGGCCGCCGCGGGCCGGGCCGGCGGGGTGATCAGATCCGCGTTGCCAACCCGGGATAGTCGATGACGAACCCCTCTGAGTCGACGGTCACGATGGTGCCGCGCGCGTCGGTTCCCGGGGTGATCACCTTGATCCCGGGCCCGGTGCCGACACTGCTGTAGGTGGCGGTCGCCGCCACCACGGACATCTCGGGCAGGTTCAGGTACAGCGTGGGCAAGGTGATCGCCGCCGCCCGCTCGTGCAGCCGGGCCCGCCGGATCGGCAGGGTGTTGAAGAACGGGCTGAACAGCATGTCGACGTCCAGGGCTCCGTCATACCCGGCGCGGGACTGTCCCCGGGCATCGGTGATGAGCCACATGTTCTCCTCGTCGCGGGCGATCACCAGCTGACGTTCCCGTTCGGCGAGCGTGACGGTCAGTCCCAGCCGTTTGGTGGCGCCGGACTCATCGGTGTGCAGGTCGTAGTAGACACCGAACGCCGGGTGCTCGGTGGTGGCTCCGGCCACGATCCGGCCATTGGCCCTGATCCGGTTTCCCGACAGCTGCACCCGCACCGACTCCATCCGGGGGGCGTCGGGCGCCCGCCAGGTCAAAATCGCTGGCCACGGGCCAGAGGGGGCTGCGCTCATCAGCCCACCGTAAGGGACCGGGCCCCGGTCCGCAGACCGGCCCCCGGTGCGCAAACCGGCCCCCGGTGCGCAAACCCGCGAGATCCGATCCATTTCGGGCGCCCAACCGGCAAGATGTCTTTATGAGCAGCGACTCGACAATGCCCGTCGACCCGCAGGGCCACCCCAGTACACCGCCGCCGCCGCCGGCGTCGATGCCGTTCACCCGAGCCGGTGCGCTGTGGAGCGCGCTGATCGCCGGGTTCCTGGTCCTGATCGTGTTACTGGTATTCATCATGCAAAACACCGGACCGGTGGACCTGGCATTTTTCGCCTGGACCTGGAATCTGCCGAAGGGGGTGGCGATCCTGCTGGCCGCGATCAGCGGCGGCCTGCTGACCGCCCTGGTCGGCACCGCGCGGATCTTCCAGCTGCGGCGCGCCGCCAAGCGCAACATCGCGGCTCAGCGGTAACCCGCCGCTCAGCCCGCGGCGTGCTGGCCGCCGGGCAACCGGGCCTGGTTGCGCGGCAGCAGGTCCCACACGTGCTCGGTGCAGTTCGTCGACGCCACCGCGGCCTGACCCGACCGGGAGTACAGCAGCCGGGTGACCGACACGTAGTCGATGGGAAACGACAGCAGCCGCTGGGTGCCCAGAATCTGGTGCAGCACCACGTTGATCACACCGCCGTGACTGAATACCGCGATGGTGTCGTCTGGTGCCGCGCCGGCGGCCACATCGGCGAGGGCGGCGGCGACCCGCGCGCAGAACGCGGCCTCGTCGACACCGGCGGGCAGATGCCCCTGGGCCATGCGCGCCCAGTCCTGGGGCCGCTCGGTGCGCAGTTGTTCGATCGGTAGGTAGCCGGCCAGTTCCCGGTCGTATTCGGCGAACCGCTCATCGATGTCGATACCGAGACCGAGCTGCTCCGCGAGCGGCTCGGCGGTCTGGATCGCCCGGCGCTGCGGGCTGCTGACCAGGCGGGTGATCGGGAAGCGAGCCAACGCATCCGGCAGGCGCTGGGCTTGGGCGAATCCGGTCTCGGACAGCTCCGGGTCTGAGCCCTGGCCATACTCGCTGCGCAGCGGGAGCGCATGGCGGATCAGCAGCAACTGCACGCCTGCCACCCTAAGGGGCCGGTTACGCCCGGCATCACGGGGTGACGATGTTGAAGTTCGGGTCAGGGTGCTCGAGCACGTCGCGCAGGGTGGTCCACGCGGTGGGGTCGCCGGAGAACTCCACAGTCCCGGCGCCCACCAGCGCCATCAGCAGTGCCGACTTGTCGGCCGCCGTGACGGTCAGATCCGCACTGCCCGGGTCCGCGGGCGTCTTGCGGTGCACCAGCACGCCGTTGCACAGGGTGAGCCGGTAGTTGACACCGGTGTCGGCGAACACGACATCCAGGGCCAGCTCCAGGTCCCAGGCCCGCGGCCCATTGACCCGGATCGCCAGGCTCTCGAAGAGTTGCTCGGGGCTCAGCTGGGCGAGCAGCGCCGCCGAGGTGACGTTGCCGGCAGTCCCGAAGGTGCCGGTCCGCAGTTCGGTGGCCCCGGACAGGAAGAAGTTGCGCCAGGTCGCGTTCTCCGAGCCGAAGGCCAGCTGTTCGAGCGTGTCGGCGTAGAGCGCCCGCGCCCCGGCGTGATCGGAGTCGGTGAACATCGCATGATCGAGCAGTGTTGCCGCCCACCGGAAATCACCGTCTTCGAAGGCGGCCGCGGCCAGTTCGACCACCCGGTCCAGCCCGCCCATAGCCGCCGTATAGCGCGGGCCCAGGGCTTCGGGCGGGTGCGGCCACAGCCGGGCGGGGTTGCCGTCGAACCAGCCCAGGTACCGCTGATAGACGGCTTTGACGTTGTGGCTCACCGACCCGTAGTAGCCACGGGCGTGCCACGCGTTGTCCAGGGCGGGCGGCAGCGCGAACTCCTCGGCAATCTCGGCTCCGGTGAAACCGCGGTTGAGCAGGCGCAATGTCTGGTCATGCAGGTAGGCGTACAGATCGCGCTGCAGCCCCAGGTATTGCGCGATCCGCTCGGTTCCCCACGTCGGCCAGTGGTGCGAGGCGAACACCACATCGGACCGCCCGGCGAAGGTGTCGATGGCCTCGGTGAGATAGCCCGCCCAGGCCCGCGGGTCGCGCACCAGCGCGCCGCGCAGTGTGAGCAGGTTGTGCTGATTGTGGGTGGCGTTCTCGGCCATGCA
Organism: Mycolicibacter hiberniae; assembly: GCF_010729485.1. Lineage (NCBI taxonomy): Bacteria > Bacillati > Actinomycetota > Actinomycetes > Mycobacteriales > Mycobacteriaceae > Mycobacterium > Mycobacterium hiberniae. The sequence goes on along the minus strand of NZ_AP022609.1, from coordinate 3,999,598 downwards.
CAGCGCCCGGAACTGCGGGAAGTAGAAGTGCATCTCCGCCGGCGCCTCGGTTCCCGGCGCCATCTGGAATTCGATCCGCACTCCGTCGATGTCCAGTGTTTGGCCGGTATGGGAGATGCTGACGGTCGGGACGATGACCGACACTTCCCCGGTCGAGGTGTTCTGCCCCAGTCCGCAGCCGACCTGCCCGCGCGGGCCCCGCGCCAGCACGGTGCCGTACATGTAGCCGGCCCGGCGCAGCATCGCGGTGCCGGCGTAGACGTTTTCGGCCACCGCGTGTTCGATGAAGCCCTCCGGCGCGACCACGGCCACCCGGCCGGCGTCGACGTCGACCTGGGACGTCACGCCCAGCACGCCGCCGAAGTGATCGATGTGGCTGTGCGTGTAGATGACCGCGGTGACGGGCCGGTCACCGCCGCGGTGCGCGCGGTAGAGGGCCAGTGCCGCGGCGGCGACCTCGGTGGAGATCAGCGGGTCGATGACGATGACCCCGTGGTCGCCCTCGACGAAGGTGATGTTGGAGATGTCCAAGCCGCGCACCTGGTAGATGCCCTCGACCACTTCGTAGAGACCCTGCTTGGCGGCCAGTTGGGATTGTCGCCACAGCGAGGGATGCACCGATGTGGGCGGATCGCCGGCGAGAAAGTCGTAACTGTCGTTGTCCCAGACCACCCGGCCGTCGGCGGCGGTGATGACGCAGGGCGTCAGGGCGGCGATGAACCCGCGGTCGGCATCGGCGAAATCGGCGGTGTCATCGAAGGGCAGGGTGGCGCGCAGCTGCGCGTGGGCGGCCTCGATCGACGCGCTGACCGGCTGGTTGTCCATGGCGCACAGCTTGCCACCGCGGGCCGGGCCGCAGGCGTCAGCGGCGGCGCCGAAACGCGGTCAATGCGTGGCGCAGCCGCGCCGGCCACGAGGGGCGGGCGACCCGGTCCCGGGTCTCGCGTGCCTCGCGGGCGTAGTCGCGGATCGATTCGTCGCCTTCTTCAGCGCGCATCGGTCACCGCCTGCGCGGAGTCCTCCGGCGGGTCTTCGGGGACCAGCCGTTCCGGCACTTCGGCGGGCGCCAGGCGTTCCGGTGTCTCCGCGGGCGCCAAGCGCTCCGGTGGCTCGTCCGGCCGGCCCGGTTCGGGCGGCAGTTCGGGATTCATCCCGATCGCCTACCCGCCTGGGGCCGGGCGCAAACCCGGGATGTGCTAGCGGGGCAGGCGCACGGTGAACACGGTGCGGCCCGGTGCACTGCTGACGGCGATGCTCCCGCGGTGCGCCCGGACCACCGCCGAGGCGATCGCCAACCCCAGGCCGGTGCTGCCCCCGGTGCGGGACCGTGAGGTGTCTCCGCGGGCGAACCGCTGGAAGATCTCCGCCGCGAACTGCGCCTGGATGCCGGGGCCGTCGTCGGTGACGCTGAGCACCGCCTCCCGGCCGTCGACGCCCAGCCGCAGCGTGACCATGGTGCCCGGACCGGTGTGGACGGCGGCGTTGGTGAGCAGGTTGGCCACCACCTGGTGCAACCGGGCGGCGTCGCCGGGCACGATCACCGGCTCGTCGGGCAGCTCGAGGCGCCAGTGGTGCTCCGGGCCGCCGACGTGGGCATCGCTGACCGTGTCGACCGCCAGCCGCGACAGGTCCACCGGCTCGTGCTCCAAGGGGCGGCCGGAGTCCAGCCGCGCCAGCAGCAGCAGATCTTCGACCAGTTGGGTCATCCGCTCGGTCTCGGACTGCACCCGGCTCAGCGCGTGCGACAGCGCTGCGGAGTCCGCACCGTCCGAGACGGGAATACGCTGCGCCAGTTCGGTATAACCGCGGATCGCGGTCAGTGGCGTGCGCAGCTCATGACTGGCGTCGGCGACGAACTGACGCACCCGGGTCTCACTGGCCTGCCGGGTCGCCAGTGCCGCGGCCATGTGATCGAGCATCCGGTTGACCGCGGCGCCCAGTTGCCCGACCTCGGTGCGGGGGTTGGCGTCGGATTCGGCGACGCGCACCGGCAGCGTCACCTCACCGCGGTCCAGGGGCAGGCCGGCTACTTCGCCCGCGGTCTGCGCGACGCGGCGCAGCGGCGCCAGCGCGCGCCGGGTGACCACGCCTGCGGCCGCGGCCACCGCGGCCACCGCAACCAGGGTTACCAGCCCGAAGATCAGCAGCACCCGGACCATGGTGTCCTCCACCGCCGCCAGCGGCAGCCCGGTGACCACCACATCGTCACCGCGACGGGCGGTGGTCGCCACCACGCGGTAGCGGCCGATCCCCTCGAGGCGGCGCGTCACCGCCGGGGCGCCCGCAGTCACCTCGCTCAATTGCGCTGCGGCCGACGGACTCAGCTGCTCGCGCTGGCCGGAGGTACTCAGATAGCCGGCCTGCACATCGGGACCTTCTGCGGTCGGGCCGCCGGGATCCACCACCGCACCGACCATGCCCGCCGGCTGCCCGGGCGCGTCCAGGAAGTCCGGGCCGGGACCCGGACGGGGCCGGTGATGCCGGTGCGCGGCCAGCGGATGACCGTGCAGCCGCGCCGAGCGATGCGAGGCGTCTTGGAGCTGGTGATCGAGCTGACTGACCAAGAACTGGTACAGGGCCAGTTCGGTGACCGCGCCGATCCCCAGGCAGGCCACGGTCAGCAGGACGATCTGACTGACCAGCAGCCGCGCCCGCAGCGACCAGTTTCGCCCGGTGCCGGCGTGCGGCGATTTACCCAGCCGGCTTGAGCACATAGCCGGCGCCGCGCAGCGTGTGGATCATCGGTTCTCGACCGTTGTCGATTTTCTTCCGCAGGTAGGAGATGTAGAGCTCGACGATATTGGCCCGGCCACCGAAGTCATAGCCCCACACCCGGTCCAATATCTGCGCCTTGGACAGCACCCGTCTGGCGTTGTGCATCAGATACCGCAGCAGCTCGAACTCGGTGGACGTCAGCGTGATCGGGTCACCGCCGCGGGTCACCTCGTGGGAGTCCTCGTCGAGCACCAGGTCCCCGACCACGATCTGAGCGCCGGCCTCGGCGGTGCTCACCCCGGACCGGCGCAGCAGCGCCCGCAGCCGCAGCACCACCTCTTCGATGCTGAACGGCTTGGTGACGTAGTCGTCGCCGCCTGCGGTCAGCCCCGCGAGGCGGTCCTCCAGGCCGTCCTTGGCCGTCAGGAACAGCACCGGCAGCCGCGGGTTGATGTCCCGCAGCCGGTGCAGCACGTCCAGCCCGCTCATGTCGGGCAGCATCACGTCGAGCACCACGACATCGGGACGCTCGGCTTTCGCCGCGGCTATCGCCGAGGCGCCGTCACCGGCGGTCACGGTGGTCCAGCCCTCGTAGCGCAGCGCCATCGACACCATCTCGGCCAGCACCGTCTCGTCGTCGACCACCAGCACGGTGATGGGCTTTCCGTCGGCGCGCGCCATCACCACCCGCTCGACCGATCCCCGTGGCGCCGTCATCGCCTTCCAGTATGTCGGTCGCGCGGATATGTTCTTCCGATGGCACGTTCACCGCAAGAGATCTTCGACCACCACCTCAAGGCCCTGCTCGCCGGCGACGTCGACGAGCTGCTGGTCGACTACAGCGACGACTCGGAGCTGATCACCGCCGCCGGCGTGGCGCGGGGCCGAGGTGAAATCCGGGCCGCGTTCAGCCAGCTGTCGGCAGCACTGGCCGACGCCGAGTTCGAGATCAAGTCGCAGACCTACAGCGGCGATGTGCTGCTGCTGGAATGGTCGCTGGCGGCCGCGGCATTCGAAGTCGACGGGGTGGACACCTTCGTGTTCGGCGACGACTCGATCCGGGTGCAGACGATCTCCCAGCAGGCGCGGCCGAAAAGCTGACGCGGGTCGGCAATTCCACGCAAGCGCGCTGCGGCGGGGGGTAGGTTTCCCCCCGTGAACCTTGAAGCGGTGGCGGCGTGGATGTCCGCTCAGGGCCTGGGCGAGGGCCCGCTGGACGACGTCACCGAGCTGTCCGGTGGCACCCAGAACGTCATGCTGCGGTTCACCCGGGCCGGTCGCAGCTACGTCCTGCGGCGCGGTCCGCGGCACCTGCGGCCACGGAGCAACGCGGTGATGCTGCGCGAGACCCGGCTGCTGGCCGCGCTGGCCGGTACCGATGTGCCGCACCCGGGCCTGATCGCCGTCTGCGACGACGCGGCGGTGCTCGGCGACGCCGTGTTCTATCTGATGGAGCCCGTCGACGGGTTCAACGCCAGCGGCGACCTGCCGGCCCTGCACGCCGGTGATCCGACGGTCCGGTATGGGATGGGGCTGTCGATGGCCGACGCGCTGGCCAAGCTCGGCGCCGTCGACCATGTCGCGGTGGGGTTGGCGGATTACGGAAAGCCGGACGGCTTCCTGGAACGCCAGGTTCCGCGTTGGCTGGCCGAGCTGGACTCCTACGGGCAGTTCGAGAACTATCCGGGGCCGGACCTGCCGGGGTTGCACGAGGTCGCCGCCTGGCTGCAGCGCAACGTGCCGACATCGTGGCAACCGGGAATCCTGCACGGCGACTATCACGCTGCCAACGTGATGTTCTCGCCCACCGGACCGGAAGTGGCGGCGATCGTGGACTGGGAGATGTCGACCATCGGGGACCCGCTGCTGGACCTGGGCTGGTTGCTGGCCACCTGGCGCCAAGACGACGGGTCGAGCGTGTTCAGCCACACGCTGACGGGCATGGATGGGCTGGCCTCCACCGCTGATCTGATTCAGCGCTACGCCGCGGGCAGCTCCCGCGATCTGTCGCAGATCGGGTGGTACACGGTGATGGCCGGGTTCAAACTGGCCATCGTGATCGAGGGAACGCTGGCACGGGCCTCCGCCGGAATGGCCGACCGGGAAGTCGGCGAGACCTTGCACCAGGCCGCCGTCTGGCTTTTCGAGCGCGCCCAGACCACTTGGATGGCGGGTGCGACGTGACCGGCCTGGCCGAGCGCGTCGACGACATCGTCGCCGCCGATACCCGGCGGTTGGTCGAGATCTTCAAGGATCTGCATCGTCACCCCGAGTTGGGGTTTCACGAAGTGCGTACCGCGCGAACCGTCGCACAGGCACTCAGTGACCTGGGCCTGACGGTGACCACCGGGATCGGCCAGACCGGGGTGGTCGCTGTGCTGGCCAACGGCCCGGGCCCGGTGGTGATGTACCGCGCCGACATGGACGCGCTGCACGTGCCGGAGGCCACCGGACTGGACTACGCGAGCAGCAGCCCGGAACTGGGCCACATGTGCGGCCACGACGCGCACGTCACCTGGATGCTGGGGATGGCCAAGGTGCTGGCCCAGACCACCGACTCGTGGTCGGGTACGGCGGTGTTGGTCGGTCAGCCGGCCGAGGAGCTGATCGCCGGCGCGGCGGCCATGGTCGCCGGTGGCCTCTACGACGTCGCCCCACGGCCGGATGCGTTCCTGGCCCTGCACACCGTCCCGCTACCGGTGGGGATGGTGGCCGCGGCCGGCGGCGAGCGGATGGCCGGCACCGACCAGCTCGACGTGGTTTTCCACGGCGTCGGCGGGCACGGGTCGATGCCGCAGTTGGCCCGCGACACCGTGTTGATGGCCGCGCAGGCCGTCGTGCAGTTCCAGTCGATCGTCAGCCGCACCATCGCGCCGAACGAGACCGCGGTGCTCACAGTCGGTTCGGTGCAGGCCGGCGGCACCTACAACGTGATCCCGGACCGGGCGCTGCTCAAGGTCAACCTGCGCTGGTTCAACCCGCAGGTGCGCGAGCAGATGCTCACCGGCATTCGGGCGATCTGCACCGGGATAGCGCGCAGCTACGGCATGCCCGATGACCGGTTGCCCACCATCACCATGGCCGGCGGCGCACCCCCGCTGGTCAACGACCCGGCTCTCACCGATCGGGTGGCCACCGCGCTGGGCGATCTGCTGGGCGAATCCCACGTCTTGCGTGACCTGCCGGCGGGGACGGGCTCGGAGGACTGTCACCTGCTCAAAGGGCCACATCATGAGGTGCCGCTGGCGTATCTCCTGGTCGGAATCGCCGATCCGAAGGTGTACGCGAAGTGCGCTGAACGGGGTCAATTGTTCCCTTATGCCCCGCATTCGCCGGACTATGTGATCGACCTTTCCGCTATCCCGGCCGGAACCAGGATTGCGGCCCGTGGGATGCTTGAATTGCTTACTCCCAGTCGGTCTCAGTAGGAATTACGCTCCGCCGAGTCGCTAAAATACTTGTGCGGTCCACGAACGAGAGCTAAGGTGTATTGCTGTGGACGATCGTCACAAAGACCCAACCGTAGTGTTGCCGTACCTTGTGGGCAGGCCGCTCGGCGCGAGCGAGGTCTACGAGGCATTCGGCTACCGCAAGTCCGCCTACTACAAAGCGGCCCATGAAGGGCGGTTGATCAGTGCGGACAACCTGATCCGAGTGGCGAGGTATTTCGGGCTCAATCCCGTCGACCTTCAGGTGCGGTTCGGATTGATCGAGCACGACGCCGTGGCCGAATACCTGGAAACGGCGCCGCCCCCGACGCCCCCGCTGCGCTTGGGTGATCTCAAAGCCAATCTGGACAAACCGCCCGTATAGCGGCGTCGCCACGAAGTACGGTCGACCCATGATGTCGGCCCTCATGGGTGTCACCGTGCTGGTGACGCTGTACAGCCTGTGGGTGCGCCGCCACACCTGGTGGTCGCGCTGGGAGATCGGCGTCACCCTGGCCCTGGCGCTGGAGGCCATCGGATTGGCGCTGATGTCGCCGTGGGTCTCCGAAACTCTCGGGCCGTTGATGCACCGGGCCACCGGGGTGTGGAACCTTCAGCAGCTGGCCGGTCACCTCTGCTTCGTCATCGCCGTCGCGGCCAATGCCTACCACGTCCTGGCACGCGTGGCCTCGCTGGACCAGATGGGTCCCTGGTTCCGCCGGAGGGTGGCGCGCCCAGTCCAGGTCGCCATGGTCGCGATGGTCGCGCTGTTCCTGGCCGCCGACTCCGGCTACAACGCGGACGGCTTCGCAACCGTGGGCTCCAACCACTGGCACACCGCGTACTGGGCGGTGGTCTCCTCCACGCTGATCTACCTGGGCATCGTCGCTACCCGGCTGTTACTGATATCGCGGTCGGATCCGCGGGCCAAGGAGACCGTCGAGCTCTACACGCTGTCATCAGGCTTCGGCCTGGCGGGCATGCTGGCGCAGTTGAGCACCACCTGGATCCACGCCGACCTGAGCACCCTGGTCTGGCTGTGCGTGTGCGCAGCCATCTGTATCTTCGCCTACGGCTCGGCCCGGTCCTGGCAGGCCAAAGCCGCGTGGTTCACCAGCTCCGAACGCCCGGTGGCGCAGCCGAATCCCCCGCAAGCCCTGTCCTGAGAACACGCGATGACCGGAATCCTGATCGCCACGTTGGCGCTGCTCGCCTATAGCCTCTGGGTGCGCCGCGACACCTGGTCGACGCGCTGGGAGAACGCCGCCACCCTCGCGTTGGCGCTCCTGGCCTGTGCGCTGCTCCTGATGTCGCCGTGGGCCGCAGCCGACATCGGCCCAGTGCTCCACGACGTCCTCGGGGTGTGGAACACCCCGGCGCTGGTCGGCCACCTATGCCTGATCGTGGCCGTGACGGCGAACATCTACCACATGCTGCTGCGGCTCGCCGACCCCGTTCACGTGCGGGTCATCATGCGCCGCCACCTGCTGATTCCGATCGTTCTGGGGGTTGCCGTGATGGTGCTGGCCTACCTGCGTTCCGATCAGACCTACCAGCGCGATGTGCTGGCCGCACCCCGGGCCGATGGCTGGATGCTGGTGTACTTCCTGGTCGGCGGCTCGCTGGCGCTTTACCTGAGCGCCTACTCCAGCCGGCTGATGTTGGCGTTGCGCCATGATCCGCGCGCCAAGCGCACCTTGGACCTGCACCTGGTCTCGATGACGGCTGCCATCGCCGCGGGCCTGCTCGTGGTCGGCTCGTCCTGGGTCGCCGGGGACGACGCCAGCCCCGGCATCTGGTTCTGCATCTGTGTGGCGGGGGGAACCTTCGCCTACGGGTCTGCTCGGTCCTGGAAGGCCAAGAGCGCCTGGTTCGCCCCCGGCGACAGGCGGCGGTGAACGGCCAGTGCTGACATCTGCCATCACCGCGGCCACCCTGATGATCGTCGGTTACTGCCTGTGGGTTCGCCGCGACACCTGGCGGTCGCGGTGGGAGGCCGGCGCCACCTTCGCCATCGCGATGGAGGGGTGCGCGCTGTTCCTGCTGACGCCGTGGGTCGGCACCCAGCTGGGCCCGGCCCTGCACGGCCTGTTCGGGCTGTGGTACGTACAGCAGCTGGCCGGTTGGCTGTGCCTTATCGCCGGTGTGATCGGCAACATCTACCACATGCTGGTGCGCCTCACCGCCCCGCCGCACGTGTGGCCGATCATGCGCAAGCACCTCCTGATGCCGGTGGGCCTGGGTGTCGCGGTGATGCTGGTGGCGTTCGTCAGTTCCCCACTCACGTTTGAGCCGGACATGCTCACCCGGCAGACCGGCGATCGCTGGCTGACCGTCTTCGCAGTGACGACGTGCACGTTGCTGACGTTCCTGACCGGCTATGTCGGCCGGCTGATGTGGTCGCTACGGCGCGATCAGCGGGCCAGGACGACGCTGGTCCTCTACTCGACAGCCATGGGGTTCGCGGTGGCCGGCGGCGTGGTCGCAATCGTCTCGATCTGTCTGGGCCGATTCGGCGGCCCGGCCATCTTGGTATGCGTCAGCCTGTCGGTGGCTGTCTTCGCCTACGGACTGGCGCGATCGTGGCAGGCCAAGAACGCGTGGTTCCGGCCCAACCTGCGCCGGGACGAACCGTGCGTGCGCCCGAAGGGATTCGAACCCCCAACCTTCTGATCCGTAGTCAGATGCTCTATCCGTTGAGCTACGGGCGCCGGTCTTCAGTTGTCGGTCGAGCAAGCTCGGCCGTTGCGGAGGCGAGAGGATTTGAACCTCCGGTCCCCCGTAAAGGGGACAACTCATTAGCAGTGAGTCCCATTCGGCCGCTCTGGCACGCCTCCTCGAACTCGTTGAGGGTACCGGATCACTCCCCGACTTCTGAAACCGCGGGGCACAACGCCAGTACCGGCCCACATATGCTGTGGTCCGTGACCGCCAGACTGCGCCCCGAGATGGCCGCTCTGCCAGCCTACGTCGAGGGCAAGACGGTCCCGGGTTCGATCAAACTCGCCAGCAACGAGACGGTGTTGCCCCCGCTGCCCAGCGTGGTCAAGGCCGTCGAGGCCGCCCTGGCCAACACGAACCGCTACCCCGACAACGGCTACGCCGCCCTGCGTGCCCGACTGGCCGAGCACGTCGGTTTCGGCCCGCAGCACGTCGCGGCCGGCTGCGGGTCGGTCAGTCTGTGCCAGCAGCTCATCCAGATCAGCGCCGGCGCGGGCGACGAGGTGGTGTTCGGCTGGCGCAGCTTCGAGATCTATCCCCTGCAGGTGCGCACCGCCGGCGCCGTGCCGGTGCAGGTGCCCCTACGCGAACACACCTACGACCTGGACGCGATGCTGGCCGCCATCACCGACCGCACGCGGCTGATCTTCGTGTGCAATCCCAACAATCCGACCTCCACCGTGGTCGACCCCGCCGCGCTGGCACGGTTCGTCGCCGCGGTGCCCTCGCACATTCTGGTCGCCATCGACGAGGCCTACGTGGAGTACATTCGCGACGGCCTGGTTCCCGACAGCCTGGGGCTGGTCCGCCGGTACCCGAATGTGGTTGTGCTGCGGACCTTCTCGAAAGCCTACGGGCTGGCCGGCCTGCGACTGGGCTATGCGGTCGGCGATCCGGAGATCATCACCGCGCTGGGCAAGGTCTACGTCCCGTTCACGGTCTCCAGCGCGGCGCAGGTCGCCGGCATCGCGTCGCTGGACGCCGCAGATGAGCTGATGGCCCGCACCGACGCGGTCGTGGCCGAACGGTCCCGGGTTGCCGCCGCGCTGCGAGCGGCCGGGTTCGAACTGCCGGATTCGCAGTCCAACTTCGTGTGGCTGCCGCTGGCCGAGCGCACCGGCGACTTCGTGGCTGCCGCCGCGGCGGCGGCCATCGTGGTCCGCCCCTACGGGCAGGACGGCGTCCGGGTCACCATCGGCGCGCCCGAGGAGAACGACGCGCTGTTACGGTTCGCACAGACGTACCGCTGAGGAGGAACTTATGCACGCGACCGCGACTGCCAACGTCGCCGCATCCGCGGCTCACGTGTGGGCGGTGCTCACCGACTATGAGGGCATGTCCGCCTGGGCACCCGGTCTGAAGATCACCGTGATCGCGCCGGGAACCCCGGCGCCCAACGGCGTCGGCGCCCAGCGTCGTATTCAGGCCGTGCCGGGGATGGCGCCGCTGGTGGAGGAGATCATCGCGTTCGAGCCGGAACAGCGGTTGAGCTACCGGGGCGTGTCGGGCATCCCGTTCCGCAACTACGTCGGCGAAGTGGCCCTGCGGCCGACGGGATCCGGTACCGAGATCCGTTACACCGTCAGCGCCGACAATCGCCTGCCCGGGATCGCCACGGCGCTCTCCCACGCCCTGCTGTTCGGCCTCAAGCGGGCCGTGAACAAGGCCGCCTGAAAGGAATGTCCACCATGAACGAAGAACAGGCCCGCACCACCTTTAATGCCCTGCGGGAGCGCACCGGGCAGATCCCCGACGCCGAGATCGACGAGTTCTGGGCGTTGCTGCCGCCGGCCACCCTCGACCAGATGATCGGCGAGTGGCACGGCGGGGAGTTCGTCACCGGCCACCGGATGAACGGCCTGCTGGAAAAGGCCCGCTGGTTCGGCAAGACCTTCAACTCGGTGACCGATGTCCAGCCGCTGGTGTGCCTGGATGACGACGGCAACAAGTTCTCCAACGTCAAGCTCGGCAAGGGCGAGGCGAGCCTGTGGGCCGAGGAGTTCCGCGGCGAGGTCGTGGCGACCATGGTCTACGACGGCCAGCCCACTCACGACCACTTCAAGCGGATCGACAACGACACCGTGCTGGGCATCATGAACGGCAAGGGCGTGCTGGACAACGGCAAGTACTTCTACTTCTATCTCGAGCGGGTGTAGCGCCGCGCTTCAGCGTGATTGCGGCGGACAACCACGATTCGCCGCGCCGACGTGCGGGAACCCCCAATGCATGTCAACCTATCGAGTACTGGACCCACGAGGCGAAGTCGTGGACACCAAAGACATCGCCAGTGCCGAAGACGCGCACGCCTGGTTTGTCGACGTCAAGGCCGACAACACCGAATTGGGGTGGCGGATGGAAGTCGATCTCGACGGCCAGTGGCGGTTCTTCGACGACACCGAGGGCGACCGCCGCTAAAGCCGTTGCGCGGCGATCAGGGACTCAGCGCCGCCGCGCAAGCTCTCGATGGCGCCCGGTCTCGCTCTGATGTGCGTCCCGCGCTTCCCGTCGGTGGCCCAGCGACGCGACGACGGTGACGCCCAATATGCCGAGGATCACCAACAGTGACGGCCCGGTGCCGATCTCGATGACGTTGACCGGTTTGCCGCCGTTGATCATCGGCAGGTTGTTGTCGTGCAATGCGTGCAGGATCAGCTTCACCCCGATGAACCCGAGGATCACCGACAGGCCCTGGGACAGGTAGACGAGCCGGTCGAGCAGGCCGTCGATCAAGAAGTAGAGCTGCCGCAGGCCCAGCAGCGAGAACGCCGTGGCGGTGAACACGATGTAGGTGTTCTGGGTGAGCCCGAAGATCGCCGGAATCGAGTCGAGGGCGAAGATCACATCCGTGCCGGCGATAGCGGTCATCACCAGCAGCATCGGGCCCCCGACGACCTTCCGGGCCAACCGGACGACGCCGGCGTGGGCCTGGTGCGACGCTTCGCGCCGACCCGACCGCAGCATTTTGTGAGCGGTGAGCAGCAGGATCAGACCGAAGAAGTAGAACGCCCAGGAGAAGGTGCTGATCAGGGCGGCGCCGAGGAAGATGAAGCCGGTCCGGGCGAGCAGGGACAGGGTGATCCCGAACAGCAACACCTTCTGCTGCTGCTCGCGGGGAACACCGAACGAGGTGATGATGACCAGGAAGACGAAGAGGTTGTCGACCGAGAGGGCCTTTTCGGTGATGTAGCCGGCGAAGTACTCCGAGCCGGCGCCGGCCCCGCCGAACACGAGCAGGCCGAGCCCGAAGGCCACCGCGACGCCGACATAGCCGGCCGACCAGATCGCGGCCTCCCGCAGCGTCGGGACGTGCGGTTCCCGCACGTGGAAGACGAAGTCGAAAACCACGAGCCCCATCAGGCCGACGACGGTCAGCCCCCAAACCCACCCCGCGACGTTCATGTGTCACCCACGCTAGACGGCGTGGGCGACAGACGGCTGGCGCGCAGGTAGCGAAGCTATGACCGGCCGGTGAAAGCGAGGAGCCGGCGTAATGCCGGTTCGGAGTCGGCGACCGCGACAGGCTCGTCGAACCCCGCCTGCACCCGGCCTTCCGGGGTGATGATCGCGCGCGCCAAGTCGAGCACGTACTGCGCCAGCGGCTCGCCGGCGTCCACGCTGCGGCCGGTCGCCTGCGCGTAGTCCCAGGCGTGCACCAGGAATTCCACCGACAGGATTCCGGCCGCGACCCTCGCCGGCAGCTCATGCTCGCCGATCGACACGGTTACGTCCAGCCCGCGGCGTTGCCAGGCGTCCAGGGTGGGCCGGGCCTTCGAGCCGACTCGCGCGGCGAGCGCCTCGCCGGGCTCGCCGGGCCCGAACTGCGCGCCCGCCACGCCGCCGAGCAGGGTGATGGAGCGCAGCAGGTGCTCGGTCAGATGCGCCACGTCGAACTCCGAGCACGGCGTCGGATTGGACCACTGGTCGCTGGTGATGCCGCTGAGCACCTGCTCGAGCACCGCCCACGCGGCTTCGGCCGCGGCGAGCTCGTCGGCAGGCGGATCGTTGGGACCGGGTCGCAGATCGGAGGCCATGTGACCACGCTACGGTCTGTGGTATGGCCGAGACCTATGAGTCGCTCACCGTAGAGATCAAAGACCACATTGCCCAGGTCACCTTGATCGGGCCGGGCAAGGGCAACGCGATGGGCCCCGCATTCTGGGCGGAGTTGCCGCAGGCCTTCGCCGCGTTGGACGCCGACCGCGACGTGCGGGCGATCGTGCTGAGCGGCTCCGGCAAGAACTTCAGCTACGGGCTGGATCTGGCCGCGATGGGCGGCACCATGACCCCGATGTTGGCTGAGGGCGCGCTGGCCCGGCCGCGGGCGGAGTTCCACCGCGACCTGCAGAGCATGCAGGCCGCGATCACCGCGGTGGCCGACTGCCGGACGCCGACCATCGCGTCGGTGCACGGCTGGTGCATCGGCGGTGGGGTCGACCTGATCTCCGCGGTCGACTTCCGCTACGCGTCTGCCGACGCCAAGTTCAGCGTGCGCGAGGTCAAGCTGGCGATCGTCGCCGACGTCGGCAGCCTGGCCCGGCTTCCGCTGATCCTGTCCGACGGCCACCTGCGGGAACTCGCGCTGACCGGCAAGGACATCGACGCGGCACGGGCGGAGAAGATCGGTCTGGTCAATGACGTCTACGCCGACGCCGACGCCTGCCTGGCCGCCGCACACGCCACCGCGGCAGAGATTGCCGCCAACCCTCCGCTGACCGTGTCGGGGGTCAAGGATGTGCTCGACCAGCAGCGCACCGACCGGGTGTCGGCCAGCCTGCGCTACGTCGCGGCCTGGAACTCGGCCTTCCTGGCGTCGAAGGACCTGCTGGAGGGTATCGGCGCCGTGATGGGCAAACGCAAGCCGCATTTCACCGGCGAGTGATGGCCTGGCTGCTGCTGCTCGGGGCGATCGGGTTCGAGGTTGCCGGGACGCTGTCGTTGCGCGCCTCCGACGGCTTCAGCCGGTGGCAGTGGGCGCTGCCGGTCGCCGTGGGCTACGTGGTGTCCTTCGTGTTGCTGGCCATGGTGCTCAAGCGCGGCGTCCCGGTCGGTGTGGCCTACGGAGTGTGGTCGGGGGTGGGGCTGACGTTGACCGCGGTGCTGGCCCGGTTCCTGTTCGACGATCCGTTCACCCCGACGATGGCCGGCGGCGTGGTGCTGATCGGCGCGGGTGTCTACCTGCTGGAGATCGGGGCACACGCATGAGCGACCGGATGGCGCACCGTCAACCGGAGTTGGCCGACATCGTCGCCACCCTCGACGTCGACCGGGTGGACGACGAACACTTCGTGGCCACCCAACTCGACAATCCGGCTCACCACATCGTCGGCGGGCACATCGCCGGTCAGGCGCTGATCGCCGCCAGCCGGACCGCGCCGGAACGGGTGCCGCACAGCATGCACGTCTACTACCTGCGGGCCGGGGATGCGCGCCGCCCGGTCGACCTGCACGTCGAGGTGGCCCGCGACGGCGGCACGCTGTCGACGCGGCAGGTCACCGCCCGCCAGGACGGCCAGATCCTGCTGGAAGTGCTCTCGTCGTTCACCACCGCCGTCGACGCCCCCGAGTACCAGCAGCCGATGCCGGCCGTTCCCGACCCGGAGTCGCTGCCGACGGCGCAGCAGCAACACGCGGCCTACGCCGAGGAACTGGGCGGCTACTGGGTGCAGCCCCACCCGTTCGACGTGCGCTATGTCGACACGCCGCCGCGGTTGGCCGCGGAACACGGGGAGCCGTCGCCGCGGCTGCGGATGTGGTGGAAGCCGGTCGAGGCGGTGTCCGCTGATCCGGTGATGCACAGCGCCCTGCTGACGTACCTGTCCGGAACGAAGATGGTCGAGGCGGCGCTGGCCATGCGACGCACCGACCAGGCCAGCACCTTCAACGCTCTGATCGACCACGCCCTGTGGTTTCAGCGGCCCGTCGACCTGGCCGACTGGGTGCTGTCGGATCAGTTCACGCCCAGCGGCATCGCCGGGCGCGGCCTGACGACCTCGACCATGTACAACCGGACGGGGCAGCTGGTCTGCCTGGCCACCCAGGAACTCTATTTCGGCCGCGGCGCGCGACGCTGAGGCCTGCCGACCCGCCCACGTAACCTGGCGGGCATGACACCCGACGGCACCGTCCGTATCCCCGCCGACCTCGACGCCGTCACCGCGGTCGGCGAAGAGGACCACTCCGGTATCGACCCGGCGGCCGTGGAGCGGATCTGGCAGGCCGCCCGGTACTGGTATGCCGGCGGCCTGCACCCCGCCATCCAGTTGTGCCTGCGCCACAACGGCCGCGTAATCCTCAACCGGGCGATCGGGCACGGCTGGGGCAACGGCCCGGAGGATCCCGAGGACGCCGAACACGTTCCGGTGAGCGTCGATACCCCGTTCTGCGTGTATTCGACCGCCAAGGCCATCACCAGCACCGTGATGCACATGCTGGCCGAGCGCGGCGCCTTCGCACTCGACGACAAGGTGTGCGACTACCTGCCGGAATACACCAGTCACGGCAAGCACCGCACCACCATTCGGCACGTGATGACCCACAGCGCCGGGGTGCCGTTCGCCACCGGGCCCAAGCCCGACCTGAACCGCGCCGACGACCCCGAGTACGCCCAGGCACAGCTGGCCAAGCTGCGGCCGGTGTATCGCCCAGGTTTGATGCACATGTACCACGCGCTGACCTGGGGGCCGCTGACCCGCGAGATCGTGCGGGCGGCCACCGGTAAGGACATCCGGGAGGTCCTGGCGACCGAGATCCTGGATCCACTGGGATTCCGATGGACCAATTACGGCGTTGCACCGCAGGACATTCCACTGGTGGCGCCCAGTCACGCGACCGGCAAGCAGCCTACGGGCGCGGCGGTCGCGGTGTTCCGTAAGGCCATCGGCGGCTCGGTGTACGAGATCATCCCGGTGACCAACAGTCCGTTCTTCCTCACCACGGTGGTGCCGTCGTCGAACACCATCTCCACCGCGTTCGAGTTGTCCCGGTTCGCCGAGATCTGGCGCCGCGGTGGCGAACTCGATGGGGTGCGGGTGCTGACACCGCAGACGCTGCGGGCCGCGACGGCGCAGTGCCGCCGGCTGCGGCCGGATGTCGCGACCGGTCTGGCGCCGCTGCGCTGGGGAACCGGATTCATGTTGGGTTCGGCGCGGTTCGGGCCCTTCGGGCGGAACGCGCCGGCCGCCTTCGGGCATCTCGGGCTGGTCAACTGCGCCATCTGGACCGACCCCGAGCGGGGGCTGTCGGCCGGCCTGATCTCCAGCGGCAAGCCCGGACAGGATCCGGAGGTCAAACGCTATACGGCGTTGATGAACACCATCACCGCGCAGATCCCCATCTCTTCGCGTTGACTCTGCGCCCACCAGGCAGAAGTTCGAGTGCGATGCCTGGTGGACGCAGAGTCGATGAGCTGACCTCGTGGCGGTGGCGGAGGGATTTGAACCCCCGGACGGTGTTAGCCGTCTCTCGCTTTCAAGGCGAGTGCATTAGGCCGCTCTGCCACGCCACCGTGGGAGATCGTACCCTGGCCATCATGCGTGCGATCATCGCCGAATCCCCCAAGGAACTGAGCTGGCAGGAAGTACCCGACGTCACCGCCGCACCGGGCGAGGTGCTGATCCGGGTGGCGGCCGCCGGGGTGAACCGGGCCGACCTGCTGCAGGCCGCCGGCCTGTATCCCCCGCCGCCGGGGGCCAGCGAGATCATCGGCCTGGAGGTCTCGGGAATCGTCGCGGCGGTGGGCGACGGCGTGACGGAATGGGCGGTTGGCCAAGGCGTTTGCGCACTGCTGGCCGGCGGCGGCTACGCGGAGTACGTCGCGGTGCCGGCGCAACAGGTACTCCCGATCCCCAAAGGCGTGGACCTGGCCGATGCCGCCGCCCTGCCCGAGGTGGCGTGCACGGTGTGGTCGAATCTGGTGCTGACGGCCGGGTTGTCCGAGGGGCAGCTGCTATTGGTGCACGGCGGCGCCAGCGGCGTGGGCAGCCACGCCATCCAGATCGCGCGTCAACTCGGTGCGTGGGTGGCGGTCACCGCGGGCTCAGCGGCCAAGTTGGCGTTCTGCCGAGACCTGGGCGCCGAGATCACCGTGAACTACCGGGATGAGGACTTCGTATCGCGGATTCGCGAAGCCGGCGGCGCCGACGTGATTCTGGACATCATGGGTGCGGCGTACCTGGACCGCAACATCGACGCCCTGGCCAACGACGGGCAGCTGGTGGTGATCGGAATGCAGGGCGGGGTCAAGGGCGAGCTGAACCTGGGCAAGCTGATCGCCAAGCGGGCCCGGGTGATCGGCACCGCGCTGCGGGCCCGGCCGGTGGACGGACCGAACGGTAAGGCCGTGGTGGTGGCCGCGGTGACCGAAAAGGTGTGGCCGATGGTGGGCGACGGCCGGATCACACCGGTGATCGGCGCCCGCCTGCCCATCGAGCAGGCGGGTGAGGCGCACCGGCTGCTGTCCTCGGGCGAGGTGACCGGCAAGGTGATCCTGACGCTGTAGGGGTTCGGCATATCAACGCTGATACCGGCGGTATGCACGTAGCATTAGCGATGCACCGATCGGTGACGGCGTTGCCGTCTAAGCACTTTCAGGAGGATTTTTCATGGCTACCGAATCCGGCCCGGCGACAAGTGGATCGGCTGCATCATGAGCGCGCCCATGCCACGTCAGCGGGTTGGCCTGAGCGCTGAGGTACTCGCGGTTCCACCACCGCCACTGCCGATCCTTGCCGAGCCCTACAGCATCCGGTTCGCGGACCCGGTCGAAGATTCCGCGATGATCTCCGAGTGGATGAATCGGCCCCACCTTGCCGCGACCTGGGGTTATGACTACCCGCCCGACCAATGGCGCCGCCACCTGGAGATCCAGCACGAGGGCGCCTACTCGCGCCCCTACGTCTACAACCTGCATGGCGAGCCGTTGGGATACATGGAGCTGTTCCGGGCCGCACAGGACGACATCGCGACTGTCTACGACGCTCACCCGTACGACATCGGCTTGCACGGTGCCATGGCCGACCCCAACATGGTCGAGAAGGGCCACGGGGCAAACATTTTCGGCCCGCTGGTCACCAGCATCTTCGCGGCCGAGTCGCAGTGTCGACGAGTCATCGGGGATTCCCAGGCCGCCGGCTCGCATGGCCGCCGGTTCTGGGAGCGACGGGGCGGGCAGTTCCTCGGCGAGCACTACATCGCCAAATGGGACCAGCACATCGCACTGTTCGCCTGGCCGCGGCCCACAGAGGAGACCCCGGCCTGAGGCCATAGACCAGCGCCACAAGGGCGGTGACGGATCAACTCCGTCACCGCCCTTGTGCGTTTGCCGGCACCACCGCTCACCCGAAAAGGACGAATCCCCGGACCCGACACCGAAGTGTCGGACCGGGGATTCGTCCTTGTGCAGCCGTTCTCGGACCGCCCGGACTGACCGCCCGTTACGGTGCGCCGACGCCGCCCTTACCGCCGGCACCGCCCACGCCGGCCGGGCCCTTACCAGCGCCCGCCGGAGTGCCGGCGACACCGTTGGTACCCGCACCGCCGGTGACTCCGTCGCCGTTGGTGCCGCCGGAACCACCCTGGCCACCGCTACCGCCGGCGCCTGCCCAGTTGGACTTGCTCGGCCGGGAGGCACCGTTGACACCATTGCCGCCGTTACCGCCAAGACCGCCGGAACCGCCCGGGCCATAGGTGCCGTCGGGGTTCAGGCCGCCCTGACCGCCGGTGCCACCCTGGCCGCCGACGCCGCCGGAGCCACCGGTACCACCACCGCCGGTGCCCTGACCGACGAGGCCGTTGTAGCCGGCGCCACCAGCACCACCGAGACCACCGTTACCGGCGACACCGCCGGTGCCACCCTTACCGCCGACGCCCCCGGCGCCCTGTGCACCGGACTGCCCGTCACCCAGTGCGACACCGCCGGCGCCGCCCAGGCCGGCCGCGCCGCCGACGCCGCCGTCGCCACCCTGGCCGCCGAAGCCACCGGTACCACCGGTACGGCCGGGCAGACCGAGGGCACCGGCGCCACCGGCGCCACCCGTACCGCCGTTGCCGCCCTTGCCGCCACCGCCGCCGATGCCGCCGCTACCGCCGAGGCCGCCCTGGCCGCCGTCACCGGTGACGGTGCCACCGGCACCGCCCACGCCACCGCGGCCGCCGGCTCCGCCGGCAAACCCGCTAGCGCCCTTGACTCCGGTGCCGCCGATTCCACCGGGCATCGAGTTGCCGTTGATGTCCTTGCTGACGGCACCGGTCCCGCCGTTCGCCGCAACCGAGGTGTTGTTCCCGGCGTTGCCACCGTTGCCGGCGGTACCGCCATTGCCGCCGGTGCCGTGCTGGGCAGCCGCACCGCCGTTACCGCCGTTACCGCCGGCGGCGCCGGCACCGTTCACGGCGCTGGTACCGGAGGTGCCGTTGGCGCCGTTACCGCCGTTACCGCCGACACCGCCGTTGCCGTACTCGCCGAAGGCGTTACCGCCCGAGCCGCCGTTACCGCCGGCCTGGGCCTGGCCGCTGCCCAGCACCACGCCGTTGCCGCCCTTGCCGCCCGTACCACCGGTAGCGACGTTGCCGCCGTTGCCCGCGGCACCGCTGTCGGCCTGCGTCACGCCGTCGCCACCGAGGCCACCGGAGCCAGCCGCGCCACCAGTGCCCGCGATGCTGCTGCTGTTACCGCCGTTACCGCCGGTACCGGCCACCAGGTTGGAACCGCCGCCCGCACCGTCGCCGCCGCGGCCGCCGACGCCGGCGTTACCGCCCGCGCCACCGTCGCCACCGACGCCACCGGCGCCGTCCGCGCCGGCGTTGCCGACAGTTGCGGCACCACCGGTACCGCCGTTACCGCCCGCACCACCTGCGGCGCCGTGACCTGCGACTCCGGTCGCGTTGCCGCCGACACCACCGTTGGCACCGCTGCCCGCAGTGGCGTGGACGCCATCCGCGCCGTTGGCCGCATGGCCACCGGCACCACCGTGTCCGCCGACGCCACCGTTACCGCCGAGGCCGCCGTCGCCGGCGATGGCGCCACCGGCACCACCCTGGCCGCCGTGACCACCCGCGGTGCCGGCCGTACCGTCCGTGCCGTTGCCGGATCCGTCGGTGCTGCCGGCCACGCCGTCGGCTCCGGCGCCGCCGTCACCACCGGCGCCACCGGTGCCGATGGTGGTCGCCGCACCACCGTTACCGCCGTTACCGCCGAGCTGTCCGAGCGCGGCGTTACCGCCGGTACCGCCGTTGCCGCCGTTTCCGCCGAGGATCGCGCCGTCCAGGCCTGCGCCGGCCGCGATGCCATCGCCGCCGAGACCACCGGCGCCACCGGCACCCGCCGTACCGGCGATACCACCGGCACCACCGTTACCGCCCGAGCCGGCGACCGCCTCTATGCCGCCACCTGCGCCATGACCGCCGTTGCCGCCGTTCGCGCCGTTACCGGTGTTTCCACCGGCGCCACCGGCGCCACCGGCCCCGTCCAGTCCGGCCTCGCCGTTGCTGGCGTTGCCGCCGGCACCACCGGCGCCACCGTTACCGCCCGCGCCACCGTTGCCGTTGGTGCTGGTCGCGTCGGAACCGTCGCCACCGTTGCCACCGCTGCCGGCAGCCGCGTCGCCACCGTGCGCCGCGTTGGCACCCGCGCCACCGTGGCCACCCGCGCCACCGCCGCCGCCGAGACCGCCGGTGCCACCGTTGCCCGCGGTGGTGCCACCGGCACCACCCTGGCCGCCGCTGCCACCGTTACCGCCCGCGGTACCCGCGGTTCCATCGCCGAGCCCGTCGGTGATCCCGTCGACGCCGGCCGTACCGGCACCACCGTTACCGCCCGCGCCACCGGTACCGATCGCACCCGCTGCGCCACCGCTACCACCGGCGCCACCGTCCTGGGCGACGTTGCCCGCCTGCAGGACACCGTGGCCGCCGTTACCACCGGCACCACCGTCACCGCCGGCACCATTGGTGCCCGTCAGGCCGCTGCCGGCCTGGCCGCCCGCGCCGAGACCGCCGGCACCGCCGGCACCGCCGACGCTGCGGTCACCACCCGTGCCGCCGTGGCCACCGTTACCGGCAGCCAGGCCGACACCGCCGTCACCGCCGTGACCACCGGCACCACCGTTACCGGCGTCGCCCGCGTTACCGCCGGCACCACCGACACCGCCTGCGCCGTTGGCGGCGTTACCGCCGAGACCACCGGCACCACCGGCGGCGGCGTTGCCGCCCTGGCCACCGTTACCACCGGTGCCACCGGCCACGGCGAGGTTGCCGTCGCCACCGTTGCCACCGCTGCCGCCGGTGCCTCCGGCGCCGCCGAGGCCACCGGCGCCGGAGACGGCACCACCCTGGCCGCCGTGGCCACCGGCTCCACCGACACCACCGTTGCCGCCGAGCGTGCCGTTGCCGTCAATGTCGGTGATACCCAGGACACCGCTACCGCCGTGGCCGCCCGCACCGCCGGCGCCACCGGTTCCGATGATGCCTGCGGCGCCACCGTTACCACCGAGGCCACCGGCCTGGCCGTTCACGCCGTCCGCGAGCAGCGAACCGTTACCGCCGGCGCCGCCGTTACCGCCGTTGCCGCCGCCGCCGTCAGCGCCCAGCGAACCGTCGGCACGGTAGGTGACGCCGTCACCGCTCAGGCCGCCCTTGCCGGCCGCACCGCCGACACCACGGTCGCCACCGGTTCCACCGTTGCCACCGTTTCCGGCCGTGTCGCCGACACCGCCGCCGGCACCCGCGCCGCCGTGACCACCGTTGCCGGCCTGCCCGGAAGCACCGCCGTTGCCGCCCAGGCCGCCGCTGCCTTCCAGGCCCGCGGCACCGTTGGTTGCGGAGCCACCCTTGCCGCCGTTACCGCCGGCGCCACCGTGGCCGCCGTCGCCACCGTTGCCACCGTTGGTTCCGTCGCCGCCGTTGCCGCCGCTGCCCGCGACCGCATCGGCACCCGCGATGCCCTGGATGCCCGCGCCGCCGGTGCCGCCGTTACCTCCGGCGCCACCGACACCACCGAGACCGCCGTTACCGGAGATCGTGCCGCCCTTACCGCCGCTACCGGCGTTGCCGCCGGCGGCACCGTTGCCGCCCGTTCCGCCGTGGGCCGTCGCGACCGACCCGGTCGCACCGGACGCGCCCGCGCCGCCGTTACCGCCCGCGCCACCGGTACCGATGGTTCCGGCGTTACCGCCGTGACCGCCGGCGCCACCGATCTGCGCGGTGCCGTCGCCCAGCAGCAAGCCGCTGCCGCCCTTACCGCCCGCGCCACCGTTACCGCCGATTGCCGCAGTACCGGCGCTGCCGGCGGCCGCCTGGCTGGTGTGGGAGGCGTTCCAGCCGCCGACACCCGCCGTGCCGGCCGAACCACGGTCACCACCGTGCCCGCCGTTACCGCCGGAGCCCGCAACCGCACCGCTACCGCCGCCGGTGCCGTCGGCACCGCGTCCACCGTTACCGGCGTTGCCCGCGTTACCGGCGTTACCGCCGGCACCGCCGGCGCCTTGAACGCCCGCCGCGCCGTTGGCCGCCGTGCCGCCGACTCCACCGGTGCCACCGGCACCACCGTTACCGCCGATGCCACCGTTACCGCCGTCGGTGCCGTCGCCACCGGACGCACCGCTGCCGATCGCGACCACCGCAGCGCTGATGCCGTCCGCGCCATGACCCGCGTCACCACCGGCACCACCAGCGCCACCGACACCGCCGGCGCCACCGTTGCCCGCGGCCGAGCCGCCCTGGCCACCGATACCGCCGGATCCGCCGACGCCGCCGTGGGTGCCGTTGGTGCCGTGGCCATCCACCTCGGTGATCCCGGCCGCGCCCGCTGCACCCGCGCCACCGGCACCGCCCGCGCCACCGTTACCAGAGGTCGCCGCGTTACCGCCCAGGCCACCGGTACCACCGCCCTGGCCGATGTCGGTGCTGCCGATCACGCCGAGGCCGGCACCACCGTTACCGCCCGCGCCACCATCGCTGCCGAGCCCCGCAACACCGCTGCTTCCAGAGGCACCGTCGCCCTCCGAACCGACGCCACCCAGACCCGCGACACCTGCGGCGGCGCCATCGGCACCGTTACCGCCCGCGCCACCGTTGCCCGCGTTGGTGCCGCCACCGCCACCGAGGCCGGTACCGCCGATACCACCGGCACCGCCGGCACCACCGTCGCCTGCGTCACCGCCGACGCCACCGACACCGGCGCTCGCCACGCCGCCCTGGCCACCGTGGCCGCCCGCGCCGCCAGCTGCGGCGTTGCCGGCGTTGCCGCCGTGGCCGTCCGCGATCGTCGCGTCCGCACCCGCGCCACCGGCGCCGCCCTTGCCACCGGCGCCACCGTTACCACCGGCGCCACCGTTACCGGACGTGGTGCCACCGAGACCGCCGACACCACCGTTTCCGCCGACACCACCGACGTAACCATTCGTGCCGTGGCCGTCTCCAGCGGTGATGCCGTCGACGGTCGCCCCGATGCCACCGGCTCCACCGGCTCCACCATTGCCGACCGCGGCCGCGTTGCCGCCGGTACCACCGTTACCGCCGCCCTGGCCGACGAGGCCCCACAGGCCGCTGCCGTGGCCGCCCTGGCCGCCGACGCCGCCGTCGCTGGCGACCCCGTCTTCGCGAGCGGATCCATTGGCCCCGTTGGTCGTTCCAGTACCGCCAACACCCGCCTTGCCGGCCGAACCACCGAGGGCACCGTCACCGCCGGTACCGCCGTTGCCGGCGGTCGCGGCACCGCCGCCACCGAGGCCCGCGCCACCAGCCCCGGCCACACCGCCGTCTCCGCCGACGCCGGCGTTCCCGCCGTCGCCCCCGGTGCCGTTGGTGGCCGAGCCGCCTTGACCGCCGTTGCCGCCGGAACCGCCGACCCCGGCGTTACCGCCGTTGCCGCCGTTCGCGTCTGCGACGGTGGCGTCCGCGCCGGCTCCACCGGCACCGCCCTGGCCGCCGATACCGCCGAAGCCACCCGCGCCACCGTTGCCGGAGGTGCTACCACCCGCGCCGCCAACCCCGCCGTCACCGCCGACGCCACCGACAGCACCCTCGGTGCCGTGGCCGTCGTTCCCGGTCACACCGTCGACAGTGGCGCCGGTTCCACCGGTGCCACCCGCGCCGCCATTTCCGACCGCAGCGGCGTTACCGCCACTGCCGCCGGTGCCGCCACCCTGGCCGACGTTGGTCGCGGTGATCAGCCCGAATCCGTCGCCTCCACGACCGCCGTCGGCACCGTCAGTGTTGCTGCCTGCCGCGCCCGCGGCACCCGCGGCACCACCGATGACGCCGAGGCCGCCTGCACCCGCCTTGCCGGCCGCGCCGCCGACGGCGCCATCGCCACCGTTGCCGCCCGCGCCGGCGTTGGTGCCGCCGCCACCGCCACTGCCCTGGCCGCCGGCTGCTGCGGTGCCGGCGTTACCGCCGGTACCCGCGTCACCGCCCGCACCACCGGTGCCGGTGGCCGAGTTACCACCGACGCCGCCGCTGCCGCCCGCGCCACCGGCGCCGGCGTGACCGCCGTTGCCGCCCGCACCGTCCAGCAGGTAACCGTCGTCTGCGGCGCCGCCGTTACCACCGTGACCACCGGCGCCACCGGCGCCACCGGCGCCGCCGGTTCCGGAGTTGGCTCCACCGGCACCACCCGCGCCGCCGTTGCCGCCAAGAGCACCGGCACCACCAGCGGTGCCGTCGATGACGACGGTCGTCCCGTGAACACCGGATGCGCCGATACCGCCGGCGCCACCGGCGCCACCGTCGCCGTCGTTTCCGGCGGCGCCACCCGCGCCACCGTTGCCGCCGTGCTGAGCGACGATGCCGCCGAGCAGGTCGCCGTCGCCGCCCTTACCGCCCGCGCCGCCGTTGCCGCCGTTGCCGGCAGCCCCGGCCTCACCGGAGGATGCCTGGGCGGTGTTGTCCGCGTTCCAACCGCCGGCACCACCGGCACCGGACGTACCGCGGTTACCACCGGCGCCACCGTTACCGCCGGATCCCGCCGTGGCGTTGACGCCGCCCCCGGCGCCCGCACCACCGTTACCGCCGTTACCGGCGTCGCCGGCGGCACCGCCGAGGCCACCCGCACCACCGTCACCCTGGAGACCGGCGGCGCCCGCTGCGGCCGTACCACCGGCACCACCCTGGCCGCCGACACCACCGACGCCACCGTTGCCACCGTTGCCGGCGTCCACACCGTCGGTACCGCTGCCGCCACTGCCGGCCGCCGCGTCGATGCCGTCCTCGCCGTCGTAGCCGCGGCCACCGACACCACCGGTACCACCTACGCCGCCGGTACCACCGTTACCGCCGTTGCCGGAGTACTGTCCGCCGGCGCCACCGGTACCGCCGACGCCACCGGCTGCGCCGGTGCCACCGGTCGTGCCGTTGCCGTTGAGGTCGGTGCTGCCGCCTTGGCCGGTTGCGCCTTGGCCGCCGGCTCCACCGTTACCGCCGTTGCCGTGGTCGGCGGCGTCGCCACCGGCACCACCGGCACCACCGGCCTGGACGGTGCCATCACCGAGGACCTGGCCCGCGCCACCGACACCACCGTCGCCACCGTTACCGGCCGCACCCTCGCCACCGTCAGCACCCGAGGCCGCCAACAACCCGCCACTGGAGCCACCCGCACCACCGACGCCACCGGCACCGGCCGCCGAGCTGGAGTTACCGCCCTTACCACCGGCACCGGCCACCGCGGAAAGTCCACCGCCGGCACCAGCACCACCGGTGCCACCGTTACCGGCCGCGCCACCGGCGCCACCGTCGCCACCGACACCACCGGCACCGTGCACACCGGCCAGACCCTTCGCCGACGCACCACCAGCGCCACCGTCACCACCAAGACCACCGGCGCCACCGTTGCCCGCGGTACCGGTCGCATCGCCACCGCCGCCACCGTCAGCACCGCTACCGGCCACCGCGTTAAGACCCGCGTCCCCATCAGCCGCAGCACCACCGGCACCACCCGCGGCGCCGGCACCACCGACACCACCAGCGCCACCGTTACCGGCCAGCGAACCGGCCGCACCACCGGCACCACCAGCGCCACCGTTACCACCGGCCTGGCCCTCGGTGCCATCGGCACCGACCGTCGCGCCCGCGACACCGGCCGCACCGGCACCACCGTTACCGCCGGCGCCACCATCGCCCAGGTTGCCCGCGTCACCACCGCGACCACCCACACCACCATTGCCACCGGCCACCAACGCATCGGCAGCATCGCCACCGCGGCCACCGTTACCACCGGAGGTCGCCGCCGCACCCGCGACACCACCAGCGCCGCCCGCGTTACCGGCTACACCGGCGTCGCCACCACGACCACCGGCACCACCATCAAGATTCGACGCGTCACCGTCAGCACCCGCACCACCGTTACCACCAATACCGGCAGCGCCACCATTACCGCCGATACCCACCGCACCGGCCAGACCGTTGGAACCGATCCAACCGCCGACACCACCAGCACCGGCAGCACCCGCGGCACCACCATTACCGCCGTTGCCACCGTCACCGGCGTCGCCACCGTCTTCACCGGCCAGCACACCGTCGATACCGGCACCACCATTGCCGCCGGCACCACCGGCGCCACCGGCACCACCGGCGCCGCCCTTACCACCGGAACCGATCAGCCACGAACCCCGACCACCGGCACCACCAGCACCGCCGGCACCACCGTTGTCACCGGCCAACCCGTCCAGCCCGGCCAAACCAGCCACACCGGCCGCACCCAGCGCGCCGTCGCCACCGAGACCACCGTTACCACCAACGCCGTAGAACAGACCGATACCCGCACCACCGGCGCCACCGAGGCCACCATCACCACCAGCAATGCCAGCGCCACCAGCACCACCATCACCACCGATGCCCATCAACCAACCGCCGGCACCACCAGCACCACCATCGCCGCCGTCAAAACCGTCACCACCGACGCCACCATTACCGAACATGCCGGCCGAACCACCGACACCACCGATACCGTCAAGCGACGTACCCGCAGCACCACCATCACCGAACCACAGACCACCGGTACCACCAGCAGCCTCAGCCAACGTGCCACCGTCGATACCGTCTTCACCGTTACCGATCAGCATCTGACCGAAACCGAACAGGTTGATAAACGAATTGACCTGCTCACCGATCGGGCTCAGAATCCAAGCCTGCCCCAGCTCATACAACGGCTGGTAGAACAGCGAACCGAACCAGTCATCCGCAGCCGCCCCACCCGGCAGGTCCGCCACCGACGCATCAAACGACAACCCCACGTTCGACAGCAACGGCTCCCACGAACCCGCGTCAAACAACGTCTCCCACGACGACGCCTGACTCAGATCCGCGAACGCACCCGCCAGGTCATCACCCAGCAGGTCCACAACCCAATCAAACTCATCAGCATGCGCCGCAGGCGCCGCAGACAACGGCGCCATCCCAAACGTCAAAAACGCCCCAACCGCACTACCGGCCGCCGCAACGCTCCGACTACGCCGTCGGGCCTCTGCGCCCGTGAAACCACGACGCCCTGTGCGGTGCTGCTTACCAGTCATGCGGGACTCCCTATTCTGCGACGAACCCATGTCGGTGATGCTTTCTCGGATCAAGTTTTTGATGTTGTCGGTACCGAGGTCTCAGCACCGCGGGGAAGAGGTCGAAGATCAGTCAGGCCGCCGCGCGGCACGCCGACGCGGGCCCGGGGCGACAGCCCCGTCGGCGAGCAGATCGCCGACGGCGCCGCCGTCCACGGACGTCCTGGCTGGGGTGGGCAGGCGCGGGTCATCATCCGGTGGCCCCCGCGCTGCCGGCACCGCCGGCACCACCGGTGCCGCCGGTGCGACTGCCGGTACCCGACGGGTTGCCGCCGGCGTTGCCGGGGGTGCCGGGGTTGGCTATGTTGCCGCCGCCGCTGGTGCCGCCCTGGCCACCGGTGCCGCCGGTACCGCCTATGCCGCCCTGCAAGGTACCGCCGGAGTTGCTGGTCGTGCCGCCGTTGCCGCCGGTGCCGCCCTTGCCGCCCGCGCCGCCGGCCGCGTTGTTACCGGTGGTGCCGCTGCTGCCGGCAGTTCCATTGCCGTTGTTGAGGGCGCCGGCCGCTCCCGCGGTACCGCCAGTGCCGCCGTTGCCGCCCTTACCGCCGACGCCGCCGTCACCGCCCTCGCCACCGACCATGGTGGCGCTGTTACCCGTAGCACCGGTACCGCCCTTACCACCGGCGCCACCGGCCGAACCGGTAGCACCGTTGCCGCCGTTACCGCCGGACCCGGCGTTACCCGAGTTGGAGCCGCTGGCACCGCCGGTACCACCCGCACCGCCGTTCCCGCCGTTCTTGCCGTCGTTGCCGGCACCACCGGTGCCACCCTTGAGGCCGGATTGGGCTGCCGGTTGAGTTCCGGTGGTACCCGCCGTACCGGCCGTGTTGCCGGTGCCGCCGTTACCGCCGTTACCGCCCTTGCCGCCGTTGCCGTCGAGCAACGCGCTGCCGCCGGCGCCACCGGCGCCACCGGACTGGCCGTGGTTGGAGGCGTTGCCGTTGGCACCGTTGGCGCCGTTACCGCCGTTACCGCCGTGACCCACGGCGCCGGCCGAACCGATCGCCCCATTGGCTGCCTGCGCGGTGTGGTTGCCGTTCCAGCCGCCGGTTCCGCCGATGCCGGCCGCGCCCGCGTTGCTGTTGCTGTTGCCGCCGTTGCCGCCGGCGCCGGCGACCGTGCCGGCACCGACCGTGAGGGTGCCGCCGTTGCCACCGTTACCACCGCTGCCGGCGTTACCGGCGTTGCCGCCCCGGGCGCCGGCGCCGCCGACGCCGTTGGTGCCCGCGGACCCGTTGGTCGCGGTACCGCCGAGGCCGCCGTTGCCGCCGTTACCGCCGACGCCGCCGTTACCGCCGTGGCCGTTGGCGTCGCCGCCGTTGCCGCCGGCCAAGCCGCTGTTGGCAGCCGCGTTGGCGCCGTTGGCGCCGTTGGCCGCGTTTCCGCCGTTGCCGCCGATGCCACCGGCACCACCGAAACCGCCCGCGCCGCCGTTACCGGAGGTCAGGCCGCCCTTGCCGCCGGTGCCGCCGGAACCGCCGTGGCCGCCGTTGGTGCCGTGCGAACCCTCGCCGGTGCCCTGCGTGGCGCCGTTGGTGCCGGCAGCGCCCGCACCACCGTTACCGCCGGCACCGCCGGTGCCCACTGCGCCGCCCGCGCCACCGGCGCCGCCGTCACCGCCGGACTGCGAGATTCCGCTGCCCAGCAGGACGCCTGCGCCGCCGTGACCGCCGTTACCACCGTTACCGGTGGCGGCGTTACCGGCCGCTCCGTGTGCTCCACCGGCAGCGATCTGGCCGTTGGCGCCGATGCCGCCCGCGCCGCCGGCCGCACCGACGCCCGCGAAGCCGCCGCGGCCACCGGCACCACCATCGCCGGCGATGTTGTTCACGCCGCCGCCAGCACCGTTACCGCCGTTACCACCGCGACCGGCGTCACCACCGACACCGCCGTCGCCACCCTTACCGCCGACACCCGCAGCGCCCTGGGCACCGTTGGTGGCGGTGCCACCGAGCGCACCGGCGCCACCCTGGCCGCCGACACCACCGTTACCACTGAGGCCCGCGTCGGTGCCGTCGCCGCCGGAGTTGCCACTGCCCGCCGCTGCGTGCGCGCCGTCGATGCCGTTGGCCACGCCACCGCCGCCACCGGCACCACCGTTACCGCCGCGTCCACCGGCACCACCGTTACCGAACTGGCTGCCGCCGGCGCCACCGACGCCGCCGTTACCACCGGTAGCGCCGCCGACACCGTTGGTGCCGTTGCCGTTGAGGTCGACGAGGCCCGTGGCACCGGTCGCACCGGCGCCACCGTTACCGCCGGCGCCACCGTTGCCGATGATGCCCGCGGCACCACCGATGCCACCGTTACCGCCTGCCTGCGACGACCGGTCGGCCAAGACCTGACCGGCGCCACCGTTTCCACCGGCGCCGCCGTCGCCGCCACTGCCCGCAGCGCCGTTGGCGCCGGCGTCCGCCTGACCGCCTTGGCCGAAGCCACCGGCACCGCCGGTGCCGGCGATACCGAGCCGGTTGCCACCCACGCCACCGTTGCCGCCGTTGCCGGCCACGGCGTTGTTGCCGCCGCCACCGCCGACACCACCAGCGCCACCGTTGCCGGCGTTACCGGCCGCGCCGCCGTTACCGCCGACACCCGCGTTGCCCGCCACGGCGTTGCCGCCCAGACCGCCGGCCGCGCCGTCGGACGAGTGGCCGCCGTTACCGCCGTGGCCGCCATTACTGCCGCTGACGCCGGCAGCACCGTTACCGCCGTTGCCGCCGTTACCGCCGCGGCCACCGCTACCGCCCGCACCGCCGTCACCGGCGAGGGAACCGCCGGCGCCACCGTTACCGCCAATACCTGCCGCAGCGCCCGAACCACCGTTGGTGCCGTTGCCGTCGCCGCCGGTGACTCCGGCCGAGCCGTCCGCGCCGTTACCACCGTTACCGCCCGCGCCACCGTTACCGACGTTGCCGCCGGCGCCACCGTGGCCGGCCTTGCCGCCGGCCTGGCCGGAGCCGAGCGCCCCGTTACCGCCGTTGCCGCCGGCCCCACCGTTGCCGCCATGAGCAGCGGCCGCGCCGTCCGCGCCGTCGGCACGCTGGGTGCCGTCACCGTTGAAGCCGCCCGTGCCTCCGATGCCGGCCGCGCCGATGTCGCCGCCGCTACCGCCGTTACCACCGGTGCCGGCGATCGGGTTCACGCCACCACCGGCACCGTGACCACCGCGGCCACCGTCGGCACCCGTGCCGGCGTTACCGCCGCTGCCGCCCACCGAGCCCAGGCCGTTGGCGCCGGCCACACCGTTGGTGGCGGCACCGCCGACACCACCGTTACCGCCGGCACCACCGTGGCCACCGTTGCCGCCGTTGCCACCGTTGCCGCCGTTGCTGCCGACACCGCCGCTGCCTGCCGGGGCGTCGAGACCGGCCTTGCCGAGCGCGCCGTTACCACCGTTGCCTCCGGTGCCCGCCACGCCGGCGCCACCGCCCGCACCGCCGTTACCCGAGATCGAGCCACCGGCACCACCGGCACCACCGGCACCGGCGTCCCCACCGGACTGACCGTTCGCACCGTGGATCACGCCGAGCGCATTGCCGTTCGCGCCGTTGCCGCCGATGCTGCCCGAGCCACCGGCGCCACCTGCGCCACCGTTGCCGATGGTTCCGGCGTTACCGCCCGCGCCGCCGGCACCGCCGGCCTGCGGGTTGCCACTGGGCAGGACCGCGCCGTTGCCGCCGCGACCAGCGGCCCCGCCGTTGCCGCCCGAACCGATGCCGCCGTTGCCGCCGTTGCCGGCCTGCTGGCCGGCGCCGCTCAAGCCGCCCACACCACCGAAGCCGAACTGGCCGCGGTCGCCGCCGTCGCCGCCGTTACCACCCTTGCCCGCGATCGCGTTCAGGCCGCCACCGGCACCGTTGGCACCGATACCGCCGTTGCCGGCGTTACCCGCGGCACCACCCTGGCCGCCGACACCGCCGGCACCGACCAGGCCGTCAGCGCCGAGGGTGGCGAGACCACCCTGGCCGCCGTTGCCACCGTTGCCACCGAGTCCACCGATGCCACCGCTGCCGCCGTGGCCACCGTTGCCGCCGTCGAGCCCGCTGCCGAACGCCACCGCAGCGGCATTCGCGCCGTCGGCGCCGTAACCACCGCGTCCACCAGCACCGCCGGCGCCACCGGCGCCACCGTTGCCCGCGTCGCCGGAGATGGTGCCGCCGGCACCACCGTTGCCACCGTTGCCGCCGAGACCACCGACACTGCCGTGGGTACCGTCTCCGCCGTTGCCCAAGCCGTCCACGGTGCCGTCGGTTCCGGCCGTGCCGGTCGAACCGGTACCACCGTTACCACCCGCGCCACCGAGGCCGACCGGACCGGCCGCGCCACCGTTACCGCCGTCGCCACCGGCCTGCGGAGTGCTGTCCGCGTGGACCAGACCGATACCGCCGGCACCACCGGCACCACCGTTACCGCCGGTCGCCAGGGCGCCCGCGGCACCGCCGGCAGCCTGGTCGGTCCCGCTGGAGTTCCAGCCGCCGACTCCGGCGTGGCCACCCGCGACCCCGCGGACACCGCCCTGGCCGCCGTCGCCACCGTTGCCGGCCTTGAGGCCGACCCCGCCGCCGGCACCGGCACCACCGGCACCACCGTTACCGGCGTTACCCGCGTCGCCCGCGTTGCCACCGGCCCCACCGAGGCCCTCGGCTCCTGCCGCGCCGTTGGCGGCAGCACCGCCGGCGCCGCCGTTACCGCCGATTCCGCCGTTACCGCCGATTCCGCCGTTTCCGGCGTCGCCACCGTCGGTACCGTCGCCGCCACTGCCGGCAGCGGCGTCAACACCCGCTGTTCCGTCCGCTCCGTTACCGCCGTTACCGCCGTGGCCGGCCGCGCCGCCGTTACCGCCGGCGCCACCGTTGCCGGAGAGCGACCCGCCGACGCCACCGGCGCCACCCTGGCCACCGAGACCACCGTCGGCACCGTCGGTGCCGTTGCCGTCGCCCGCCGTAATTCCATTGACCGTCGCACCGGCGCCACCAGCACCACCGGCACCACCGTTGCCGGTCAAGCCGCCGCCACCACCGACACCACCGGCGCCGCCGCCCCGCCCACCGCCGCGTCACCGCACCGGCGCACCGCCGCCGACGCCATTGCTGGCCGCTGGCCGCTACCGCCGCCACCGCCGTGACCGCCCGCGGTGTCGGCGACCGTCGCGTCTGCTCCGGCGCCACCGGCACCACCGTTGCCGCCGGCGCCACCGTGTCCGCCGGCACCACCGTTACCGGCGGTCGATCCACCGGCACCGCCGGTACCACCGGCGCCGCCCGTGCCGCCGAGGAAGCCGGCGGTCCCGTTGCCGCTGATGTCGGTCAGGCCGGCCACGGTCGCACCGATGCCACCGAAACCGCCGTCGCCACCGTTGCCGATGCTTGCCGCGTTTCCACCGGCACCACCTGCACCACCGGCCTGGCCTGTCGCACCATCGCTGGCCAGACCGACACCGGCGCCACCGGCGCCACCGTTGGCCCCGTCGCTGCTGAGTCCTGCCAGGCCCGCGACACCGGCCGCGCCACCGTCAACGCCGACACCACCGGCGCCTGCCTTACCGCCCGCGCCACCGTCGGCGCCGTTTCCGCCGCTACCGCCGTTGCCGGCCGCGTCCTGGTCGTTGCCGCCGAGGCCCGTACCTCCGGCAGCCGCCAGACCGGCCGCACCACCGTTGCCGCCGTCGCCGCCTACACCGCCAGTGCCGTTCGTCGCGGTACCGCCCGCGCCACCCGCGCCACCGGCGCCACCGAAGCCGGCGTCGCCGCCGTTGCCGCCGTCAGCACCGGCGACCGTCGCGTCAGCTGCCGCACCACCGTTACCGCCGATGCCGCCCGCACCGCCGACACCACCGGCGCCACCGTCACCGGAGTTGCTGCCGCCCGCACCGCCGACGCCGCCCTTACCACCGGCACCGGCGTTGCCGCCGGCGATGCCGTTACCGGAGAGGTCGGTGATTCCGTCCGTTCCGTCCGCACCACGGCCGCCGGCACCACCGGCGCCACCGTTGCCGTCAATCGCCGCGTCACCACCAGCGCCACCCGCGCCACCGGCCTGGCCGGTCACGCCGTCGCTGCCCAGACCGACACCGTCGCCACCAGCACCACCGACGCCACCGGCACTCCCGGCACCGACGCTGCCCGCACTGCCGTCCGCACCGCCGTCGGTTCCCAGACCGGCCGTACCGGCCGCGCCACCGACGCCGCCGTTACCGCCCGCGCCGCCCGCTCCGGCGGCGTCGAGGCCGCCGCCGCCCAGGCCCTTACCGCCAGCCGCGGCCTGGCCGGCCGCGCCACCATTGCCCGCGGCGCCACCGGCACCACCGTCACCACCGGTGTTGCTGACGCCACCGGCGCCACCGTCACCACCGAGGCCACCGGCGCCGGCGTCACCACCGGTACCACCGGTTCCGCCTGCGACCGTCGCATCCGCTGCCGTACCGCCGTTACCGCCCGTACCGCCTACGCCGCCAGCGCCACCGGTACCACCGACACCGGAGAGGGCACCGCCCGCGCCGCCGGTGCCACCGTTGCCGCCGACGCCACCGGTGCCACCAGCTGTCCCGTTGCCGCTGAGGTCGGTCTCGCCGTCGACACCGGTTGCGCCCTGGCCGCCGGCTCCACCGTTACCGCCGTTGCCGTGGTCGGCGGCGTCGCCACCGGCACCACCGGCACCACCGGCCTGGACGGTGCCATCACCGAGGACCTGGCCCGCGCCACCGACACCACCGTCGCCACCGTTACCGGCCGCACCCTCGCCACCGTCAGCACCCGAGGCCGCCAACAACCCGCCACTGGAGCCACCCGCACCACCGACGCCACCGGCACCGGCCGCCGAGCTGGAGTTACCGCCCTTACCACCGGCACCGGCCACCGCGGAAAGTCCACCGCCGGCACCAGCACCACCGGTGCCACCGTTACCGGCCGCGCCACCGGCGCCACCGTCGCCACCGACACCACCGGCACCGTGCACACCGGCCAGACCCTTCGCCGACGCACCACCAGCGCCACCGTCACCACCAACACCACCGGCGCCACCGTTGCCCGCGGTACCGGTCGCATCGCCACCGTTACCACCGTCAGCACCGCTACCGGCCACCGCGTTAAGACCCGCGTCCCCATCAGCCGCCGCACCACCGGCACCACCCGCGGCGCCGGCACCACCGACACCACCAGCGCCACCGTTACCGGCCAGCGAACCGGCCGCACCACCGGCACCACCAGCGCCACCGTTACCACCGGCCAGGCCATCGGTGCCATCGGCACCGACCGTCGCGCCCGCGACACCGACCGCACCCGCGCCACCATTACCGCCGGCGCCACCATCGCCCAGGTTGCCCGCGTCACCACCGCGACCACCCACACCACCATTGCCACCGGCCACCAACGCATCGGCAGCATCGCCACCGCGGCCACCGTTACCACCGGAGGTCGCCGCCGCACCCGCGACACCACCAGCGCCGCCCGCGTTACCGGCTACACCGGCGTCGCCACCACGACCACCGGCACCACCATCAAGATTC
The DNA here is from genome assembly GCF_010729485.1 of Mycolicibacter hiberniae. Lineage (NCBI taxonomy): Bacteria > Bacillati > Actinomycetota > Actinomycetes > Mycobacteriales > Mycobacteriaceae > Mycobacterium > Mycobacterium hiberniae. Next base: position 3,964,691 of record NZ_AP022609.1, on the reverse strand, counting down.
GACGCGTCACCGTCAGCACCCGCACCACCGTTACCACCAATACCGGCAGCGCCACCATTACCGCCGATACCCACCGCACCGGCCAGACCGTTGGAACCGATCCAACCGCCGACACCACCAGCACCGGCAGCACCCGCGGCACCACCATTACCGCCGTTGCCACCGTCACCGGCGTCGCCACCGTCTTCACCGGCCAGCACACCGTCGATACCGGCACCACCATTGCCGCCGGCACCACCGGCGCCACCGGCACCACCGGCGCCGCCCTTACCACCGGAACCGATCAGCCACGAACCCCGACCACCGGCACCACCAGCACCGCCGGCACCACCGTTGTCACCGGCCAACCCGTCCAGCCCGGCCAAACCAGCCACACCGGCCGCACCCAACGCGCCGTCGCCACCGAGACCACCGTTACCACCAACGCCGTAGAACAGACCGATACCCGCACCACCGGCGCCACCGAGGCCACCATCACCACCAGCAATGCCAGCGCCACCAGCACCACCATCACCACCGATGCCCATCAACCAACCGCCGGCACCACCAGCACCACCATCGCCGCCGTCAAAACCGTCACCACCGACGCCACCATTACCGAACATGCCGCCGAACCACCGACACCACCGATACCGTCAAGCGACGTACCCGCAGCACCACCATCACCGAACCACAGACCACCGGTACCACCAGCAGCCTCAGCCAACGTGCCACCGTCGATACCGTCTTCACCGTTACCGATCAGCATCTGACCGAAACCGAACAGGTTGATAAACGAATTGACCTGCTCACCGATCGGGCTCAGAATCCAAGCCTGCCCCAGCTCATACAACGGCTGGTAGAACAGCGAACCGAACCAGTCATCCGCAGCCGCCCCACCCGGCAGGTCCGCCACCGACGCATCAAACGACAACCCCACGTTCGACAGCAACGGCTCCCACGAACCCGCGTCAAACAACGTCTCCCACGACGACGCCTGACTCAGATCCGCGAACGCACCCGCCAGGTCATCACCCAGCAGGTCCACAACCCAATCAAACTCATCAGCATGCGCCGCAGGCGCCGCAGACAACGGCGCCATCCCAAACGTCAAAAACGCCCCAACCGCACTACCGGCACCCAACAGTCGTCGGCTGCGCCGACTCTGCCGACCGAGACCCGAAGTGTTACGCCCTACTGCCATTTGGGATTTCCTATCTGTGTGGCCCACAGTTGTGCTAGCTCTGTCTGTCATTTGGTCTGGTACGGCGCCTTGCCTGCGTCAGCAGGCTCAGCCTGTGTAGCCCAACGCCGCGGCGATCTGTTGCGGGATGTCGTTGAGCCATTCGGCGGCCACTCCGAAGAAGTCGCCGTTGATGCTGAGCAGGCCGATGTCCGCCAAGCCCAAGCCCTCGACCAAACCGTTGATGTCGAGGCTGCCGAGGCCGAGATCGGTGAGCAGCGAGTTGATCGTCACGCCGCCGAGGCCAAGGTTGGCGACGATGGTGTCCAGGTCGTAGGTGTCCAGGCCCAGCCAGCCGAGCAACGTGCCCAGGGTCGGGTCGCCGAGCACGCTGGTCATCAGGTCGGTGATGAAGGTGTCGAGGTAGACCTCGTCGAGACCCAGTCCACCCAGGATGCTGCCGATCGACACTCCACCCAGCAGACTCTCGATGACCTCGTCGAGAGTCCGGACGTCGAACCCGAGGTCGGCGAGCAGCCCGGCGATCGAGATGCTGCTCAACCCGAAGCGGTCGATGAACATGTCGATGCTGATGTTGTTCAGGCCCAGGTTGTTCAGCGTCTCCTGGAGGAAGATGTTGTCCAAGCCGAGGCTGTCGATCAGGTTGTAGAGGCCGAGGCTGCCCATGCCCCAGTCCTCGAACAGCTGCAGCAGCGTGGTGTCGGTCAGCCCCAGGCCGGCGATCGCGTTCTCCATGAGGGCGGTGAGCGTCGGGTCGAAGCCCCACGCGTCGAAGAACTGCTCGAGGGTGACGTTGCCGGTCATGTCGCCGAGCTGCTCGAACAGGTACTCGACCGAGAAGTTGCCGATGCCCATCGCGTTCATCATCTGGACAACGGTGACGTCGTACATGTTCATGTTCTGCACGGTCTCGCCGACGGTGTTGGGACCCAACACCGCGCCCAGAGTCGGGTTGCCGGCCTTCTCAAGCAGCGATGCCATGTCGGGGGCGAGCACACCCAGCGGCGTGTCGAACAAAGTCGCCGCCCCGCCCTGGCCCGGCAGGGTCTTCAGCAAGTCCCCGAGGATCACGTCGGTGATCGGGGTGTCAGGGTCGTACCCGATGGTGTTCTCACCGATCGGCATCCCCTCCATCAACTCACCGAGAGTCTGGTCGCCGAACTCACCCAGCAGGCTGTCCAAGGTGGAGCCGGGCGGCATCATGCCGGCCATCAGTTCCATCAGCGGGGTGGAGCCGGTGATGTCCGGCCCGAGGAATCCGCTGTTGATCAGGTCGACCAGTGTCTGGTCGCCGTACTCGCCCAACATTGCGGGGAGCGCGCCGATGGTGATGTTGCCGAGGCCCATCTGCTCGAAAAAGTCAGTCAGCGGGACATCGGGCATCGAGTCCTTGATCAGTCCGCCGACAGTCCAGCTCGGGTCGACCAGGCTGGCCAGCGACTCGTTGCCCTGAGCGCCGAGCAGATCCTTGATGAGCCCGCCCACGGTCTGGTTGTCACCGCCCACCAAGTCCAGGATCATCTCGGACAGGGTGGGGTTGCCGATCCCGACTTCCGGGGAGTTCAGCAGGGCGATCAGCAGGCTCGCGACCGAGTCGTCCGCGGTGAAGCCACCGAGGTCTTCGAGCAGCTGAGCGATCGTCGGGTTACCGATGCCGGCCTCGTTGAACACGCCGATCAGCAGTTCGGACAGCGTCTGCGTGCCGATCCCGAACTCGTTGAGCACATCCACCGGCGTCATGTGGCCGAAGCCAGCCTGGTCCAGCAGATCGATGATCAGGGTCTCCAGCGGAACATCGCCGATTCCGGCGTCGGAGAGCATCTGGGTGATGGTCAGGTCGCCGAAGCCAGAGGCTTCCACCACACTGCCGATGGTGAAATTGGCGTCGATCGGCTGTCCCGGAGTCAGGACGCCGTTGAACAGCGGGACGCTGGCGTCGCCGAAGGTCAGACCGCTGCTGCCGTTGAGGAAGGCGTCCAGCAGGGTCGCCGGCGCACCGATCAGCGCGGACAGCGCAGCCATCGGGTCGCTCCAGTCGAAGACCTGGCGGAGCACGTCGCCCATGGCTTCGAAAAGTGTGACCCACGGACCGACGCCCGCCAGCAGCGAGTTCATCCACAGCGGGAGCTCGATGTCGACACCGACGGGGAAGGGCAGCGCCTGCACGTTGATGGACGGCATCGAGTTGGTGAAGATGTTGATGACATCGGGGATGCCGGAGATCGCCTGGTCGGGGTGGGTGAAGATGTGCTGCAGCAGACCCCACATGTCGACGGAGTTCTGGTTCAACGCCTGCAGGTTGGCGATGGTGTTCTCGAACAGGTCGGTGTAGGGCGAGAAGAAGCCCGACGTCAGCGCGACGCTCTGCTGCTGGGCGATCGCGATCTGGTGCTGCAGCTGAGGCAGGGTCGCGGCCACCGAAGGCACCGCGACCAGGCCCACCCCGGCAACGGCCATGCCGCTGGTGACGTACGGACGAAGTGTTTGCTGCATGACGCCCTCCCGGACTGAAGTTCCGAAGCTTCCCTGTCGATTAACCACCGAGCACCGCCGTGATCTGGTCGCCCAGCCCGTCGAGCCAGTAGGAGATCGAACCGAAGAATTCGCCGATCTGTGCGTTGATGACGGTGATGTCGCCGAGGCCCAGCGACGCCAAGAGTTCGTCGACGGTCTGAAGCCCGAAGTCGCCGAGCAGCGCGCTCACGGTGGCCGGGCCGAACAGCGAGTCGATCAGCTCGTTGAGAGTCTGGTCGCCCAGGCCCAGGTCGATCATCCAGTCGCTGATCGTCGAGGTGCCGAAGAACTGGTCGAACAGATCGCTGAGCGACTGCCCGCCGATACCGAACTCGTTGAGCATCTCGTTGACGGTCTGCGGGCCCAGCGCCTGCCGGATGATGTCGTCGAGCTGCATGCTGCCCAGGCCGGCGTCGTCGAGCGCGTTGGCCACGGTCTGGTCGCCGAAGGTCTGGTCGAGCAGCTGGCTCAGGGTCTGGTCACCGATACCGGCTTCGCTCAGCATGTCGGCGATGGTCTGGTCGGCGGGCACCATCTGGTTGACCAGCTCCGCGAAGGTGGTGGTGCCCAGCGGCCCCAGCAGGTTCGCCAGCGGCTCGTCGGGCAAACCGCCCAGCACCAGGTCCGCCAGGGTCAGGTCGGCCATGCCCGAGTCGACGAGCATCTGGCCCAGCGTCATCGAGAAGTTCGTCTGGATCATGTCGGCGATCGTCATCTCGCCGGTGGCGCCCAGCATCGAGATCAGCGGGTCGTTCAGCTGGTCACCCAGGACGCTGGCGATGGTGGTGCCCTGCAGAGCGTTGGACAGCAGGTCGTCACCACCCTTGTCCAGCGGGGTCATGCCGGTGGCGATGAGCATGTCGTTGATCGTGAGGTTGCCGGTGATGTAGGACAGGTTGCCCATGATCGTGCCCACCGACAGGTTGGTGATGCCCAACAGGTCGGTGACGTCCTTGACCGTGACCGCGCCGAACCCGGCGTAGCCCATGAGGTCGGCCACCGTGGCGTCGCCCGATGAGCCGAGGATGCTGATGATCAGCTGCGACATGTCGGCGTCGGCGAGTCCGGCCTGACCGAGCAGGTCCATCATCGTCTGGTTGCCCAGACCAAGTCCGCCGAGCAGGTTGTTGACGAACTCGTGGGTGGTGGTGTCACCCATGCCCATCGCGTCGAGCATGGTGGCCGGGGTCGAGCCGGAAAGACCCAGCGCCTCGAGGGCGGTCTGCAGCAGGCCGTTGAGCGTCAGATCGTCGGCGCCAAGCGTGCCGAGCAGCTCGTTGACGGTCGGGTCCCCGATGCCCAGCGCCTCGAGGACATCCAGGCCGAGGTCGGCCAGCTTGAGGTCGGCCAGACCGATGTCACCGGCGAGGTCGACGATGGTCGGGTTGTCAAAGCCCAGTGCGTTGGTGAAGTCGATTGCGATGTCGGCGAGCTGCACGTCGCCGATGCCGATCTGGTCCATGATGTCGGCGATGGTGGGGTTGCCGATTCCCACCGCGTCGAAGACGGTGCTGAGCACGTTGGCGACCTGGAGGTCGCCGAGACCGAGTGCGTCGATCACGTCGACGGGGGTCTGGTCACCCAGTCCGACGCTGTCGAGCAGCCCGGTCAGCATGTTCGACACCACCAGCGTGCCGATTCCGGTCTGGTCGAGCAGGCTGGCGATGGTCTGGTCGCCGATGCCGAGGTTGTCGGCCAGCTCGCTGCCGGTCAGGTCGATGATCAGGTTCTGACCGGGGACCAGCAGGCCGTTGAACGCCGGAATGCTGATGCCGGCCACGTCGATGGTGCTGGTGCCGTTCAGCCAGGCGTCGACCAGGCGCGGCACGGCGGTGAAGATGGCCGCGAACGGGTCCAGGAAGTCATTGGGGTTGAAGATCTGGTTGAGGATGTCCTGCAGCGCGTCGTTGACCGTGACCAGCGGGCCGATCATGCCCATGCCGATCGTCAGGAACGGCGAGAGCAGGACCTCCAGCGGGTCGGAGCCGCTGATCGAGGGCATGATCGAGGTCAGGAACTCGAAGACCTCCGGCAACCGCGTCAGCGAGCTGGGGTCGGTGAAGATCTGCTCGACGAGGTTGCCCCAGCCGTTGTCCGAGCCCATCGCCACCAAGTTGGTGGCGGTGTTGGTGAACAGATCGGCCCACGGGCCGAAGAAGTCCGCCGTGAGTTTCACGGGGAGGTGTTCCACCACTTGAAGAGCCTGGCGTGGCTCAGCTTGGGGCCGCAGCACCGCCGCGGGAACGGCCCCGTTTACCGCGATCAACGCGGCACCCGCGATGGCGACACCGGGGGTGACGTACGGGCGAAGCGCCAGCTGCATCATGCTCTCCTACGGACACTGACTACGGACGTTGCTTAAACTTACATGAGTTTTCCGTTTTGTCGAACGGGAATTTTAGTAAGGAAAAACTTCATGGAAACTGCCAGATCCCACGTGTGGCGATAGATACCAAGGGGTCTGGGGGCCTATAAGGCCAGGTGGCGGAACTTCAGCCGGGGCAAGGCGCTGTGCCGCGCGCTTACTTAACACCCTGTAATCGGTCTGGCTGATCGCTAAGGTAGGGCAGCGCCGGGCCCAAATTATCCTGATGACGCTGCTTAGGAGCGGGCGGGGGCGAGAAGTCGGCCTTTAGCCGCCGCTCCGAGGGCCGTCGAAGCGCTCGGCGCGGCCGGACAGCGAGCGCGGGTGGCCGAACCGCCTTATAGAGCGCGGCGGGTTCCCCGGCCCGATCAGTCCCGGCTCAACCCCAGGTTGTTCGCGACCAACCGGCCCAGGCCGGCGAGCAGGGTCTTCTGGACGATCGAGGTCTCGCTCTTGGGCAGCGGCTCCGACCAATGGGCCATCGCGACCAGCTCACCTGCGAGGTACTGGTCGCGACATGCGCTGCGCTGAATCTTGCCGCTGGTGGTAGTCGGTATCCGCATCGGCTTGAGCAACATGACCGCCTTCGCCTCGATCCCGTGGTGGGTTCGGATCGCCGCGCGGATCTTTTCGACCAGTTCGGGGAGGTCGACCCCTTCGGCGTGGTGGTGCTGTATCTCCTGGACCACCACCATGTACTCCGGGGCGTAGCGCTCGGTCTCCAACTGGAACACCGCGCCACGGCTGGGCAGCAGCGCCGGATGGCAGTCCTGCACGGTCAATTCGATGTCGTTCGGGTAATGGCTGTAGCCGCCGATCGTCATCAGGTCTTTGCACCGGCCCGTGACGAACAGTTCGCCGTCACGGAAGAAGCCCAGGTCGCCACTGCGCAGGTAGGGGCCTTGGCCGGTGTCGGCCAAGTGTGCGTCGAAGGCGTGCTCCGTCTCTTCGGGACGGTTCCAGTAGCCCACGCCGACGCTCGGCCCGGACACCCAGATCTCGCCGACCTCCTCCGGGCCGCGGTCCAGCCGCGTCTCGGGATCGACGATCAGGATTTCCAGCGTCTCCGGCTTGACGCCACAGCCCACCAGCGGTAGCGCCCCGGCTGCGTCGATGTTCACCTCGACGACCCGTTCCTCACCGAGCGCGCTCCGGTCGAAGTGCCGCACCACCGGCAGCGGCGACTCCGACATTCCCGTCACGCCCAGGGTGGCCTCGGCCAGCCCGTAGGCGGGAAGGAATGCCTCGGGCCGGAATCCTGCGGGAGCGAACGCCTCGGTGAAGGACCGCAGCGTCTCAGCGCTGATGGGCCCGGCGCCGAGCACGGCGATCGACAGGCTCGACAGGTCGAGTTCGGCGCGCTGCTGTGGGGTGCTGCGTTTGACGCAGGCCTCGTAGGCGAAGTTGGGTCCGGCGGTGATCGTTGCCTGGTAGCGCGATATGGCCTGCATCCAGCGGATCGGGCGCATCAAGAAGGCGCTCGGCGCCATCAGCACCGTGGTGCGGCCGCCGTAGATGGTACCGAGGATGCCCCCGACGAAGCCCATGTCGTGGTACTGCGGCAGCCAAGACACCCCGCTGATCGGGCTGTTCATCACTGGTGCGTCGTCGGCAGGATTGAGGGCCCAGCGCATGATCTCGAGGTTGCTCAGATAGTTCCGGTGGGTCAGCACGCAACCCTTCGGCACCCCGGTCGACCCCGACGTGTACTGGATCATGGCCAGGCTGTCCGCAGCGACGTTCTGCCGTTCCCAGGCCGAGCCGTCGTCGGAGACCTCATCCATGGCCAGCCAGGTCAGTTTCGGGCCGGCACTGAGACCATCCACGGCCGACTTCATCTTGTCCTGGGTCTTGGCCGTCGCCAGCGCGAATCGGGCATCCGCTTCGGGGACGACGGTCTCGATCCGCCGGATCGGCCAATGCTCGTCGACCGGAATGGCGACGGCGCCGGCGTAAAAACAGCCGAACAACCCGACGATACTGTCCACACCTGGGCGACACAGCACCAGCACACGCTCACCGGCGGCGCCTTGGCGCTGCAAAGTTGTGGCGATCGAACGCGCGCGACTGTCCAGTTCGCGGTAGGTGATCCGGTTCTCTTCGGCATCGCCTTCGGGGCAGAAGATGAACGCGGGAGTGTCCCCAAAACGCGCAGCCTGCTGCTGCAGCAAGTCAATGAGGGTGTCCAGGGCCAAGGGAGCCAGGGAACTCGTCGGTTCTGCCATCGTCACGTCTGCCTTCGAAAGTGCTGGGGTAACGGCCCACAGCGTAGCCGGATCGCCTGCGCGGCGGAGCCGGCAGAAGCGCATCCGGCGATAAACCGAGTTGGCGGCCCCGACCTAGCCCAGCGACGCCAGCGCCCGGACCAGCTGGTCCACCTCGGCTGTCGTCGAATACGGGCTCAGCCCGATGGTGACCGCACCGCCGATGTCGTTGACGCCGATCGCATCGAGCACCCGGGACCCGGCGTTGGCGATGGCCAGTACGCCGTTGTCTGCCAGGCGCTGCACCACGCGTTCGGCCGGCACCTTCTGCACGGCGAAGCTGACCACCGGGATGCGCGCCTCCGGCTCGCCGATCAGCATCACCAGCGGCAGCGACCGCAGGGAGCTCAGCAGATAGTCGAACAACCGGTTCAGGTACTGCCCGGCCGAGCGCATCGAGACCGCCAGCCGCTCGGGCCGGCTCCCCCGGGCCGACTCATCCAGCGACGCCAGGTACTCCACGCTGGCGACCAGCCCGGCCAGCAGGCCGAACTGGTGCAGTCCCACCTCCAGCCGGGCCGGGCCCACCGCGTGCGGGTTCAGCGACACCGAGCTGAAGGTGTCGATCAGCGCGGGGTCGCGGAAGACCAGGGCGCCCACCGGCGGCCCGCCCCACGACGCCGCGTTGAGCGCCACCACGTCTGCTTCGACGTCCTTGATGTCCAACAGTTGGTACGGGGCGGCGGCCGAGTGGTCGACGACGGCCACTCCGCCGACGTCGTGGATCAACTTGGTGACCGGCCGCAGATCGGTCACGGTGCCCAGCACACCCGACGCCGAGGTGAGGGCCACCAGGCGGGTTGCCGGGGTGATCAGGTTCTCCCACTGCCAACTGGGCAGCTCCCCGGTCTCGATGTCCACCTCGGCCCACTTGAGCTTGGCGCCGTAGCGGTTGGCCGCCCGCGTCCACGGGGCGATGTTGGCCTCGTCGTCGAGGCGGGTGACCACGGTCTCGTAGCCCAGGCTCACGCGCGATGACGAGGCGTCGGCCAGTGCGCTCAACAGCACCGCGCGGTCCGGACCGAGCACCACCGCGGAAGGATCGGCGCCCACCAGATCGGCCACCGCCTGGCGCGCCGCGACCAGCACCGCGGCGCTGCGGCGCGCCGCCGGGTGCGGACCCGCGGCCTTCGCCAGCGACCCGCGGAACGCCGTCGACACCGTGGTCGCCACCGAGTCGGGAATCAGCATGCCCGCGGGCGAATCGAAATGGACCCATCCGTCACCGAGCGTCGGGTGCAGTCCACGCACTCGAGCGACGTCATAGGCCATATCAGCCACCCTCAAACTTCTCGCGATCGGCGATCGGTGAACTCTCGCAAAACGAGATAGCTCGCCCGCATTGCGCAGCTACGCCACCTTGGCAGACATACTAGTGCAGTGGTTCTGGGGTGCGGAATGGTCGCAGCGCTTTTGCTGCTGGTGCTGCCCGGCGCCCTAGTGGCGATCAGCGCACGGCTCGCCTGGCCGCTAGCCATCGCCGTCGGACCGGCACTGACCTACGGCGCGGTGGGCCTGGCCATCGTCCCTTTCGGGGCGCTCGGAATCCCTTGGAACGCAAGCACAGCAGCGATTGCACTGGTGGCGACCTGCGCCCTGACCGGCGCCCTGGCCAAGGCCACACGAACTTTGCTCCAACGCCGCCCCGGCATTCATGTGGCGGCGCCTTCGACCGCCGGGTGGCCGGTCCTGACGGTGGCCGCCGGGACGCTGCTGGGGGCATTGCTGATCGGCTGGGCCGCGGTGCGGGGATTACCCGACTGGCAAAGCATTCCCAGCACCTGGGACGCGGTGTGGCACGCCAACACCGTTCGCTTCATTCTCGACACCGGCCAGGCCTCGCCGACCCACATGGGCGAGCTGCGCAACGTCGAAACACACGCCGCGCTGTACTATCCGTCGGCGTTTCACGCGCTGACCGCGGTGCTGTGCCAGCTGACCGGCGCCGCACCCACCGCCGGCTACACCCTGGCCGGCCTGGCCGCCTCGGTATGGCTGTTCCCGGTGAGCGCCGCACTGCTCACCTGGAACTTGCTGCAGCGGGCGGCGAGCACCGCGGCGACCGCCGTGTCAGCAGCCGCCGCCGCGCTGTCGGCGTCGTTCACCGCCCTGCCCTACGTGGAGTTCGGCACCGCGGCGATGCCCAACCTGGTGGCCTACGGGCTGGTGGCCCCGGCCTTCGCTCTGATCACCTCGGTGCGCACCCTGCGCGACCGCATCTCGGCGGCGGCACTGGCGCTGGTGGGGGTGTTCTCGGTGCACCCGACCGGGGCGGTGGTGACGGGCCTGCTGCTGGCGGCCTGGTGGCTGAGCCCCCGGGACGGGGCGCTGTGGAATCCGCTGCGCGGGAAACGGCGAGACACCCTCGCGCTGGCCGGTGCGCTGATCCCGGCCGGCCTGCTGCTGGTGCCGCAGCTGCTGAGCGTACGCAAGCAGGCTGAGATCATCGCCGGCCACGCCTTCGTGACCCATGAGGGCCGTAAGGCGGGTCTGCGGGACGCGCTGCTGATGCACACCCGCCACCTCAATGACTTCCCGATCCAGTACGCGCTGGTGGCCCTGGCCGCGACCGGAGCGGTACTGCTGCTCGCCCGCCGGGTGTGGTGGCCATTGGGGCTGTGGGCGGTGCTGGTGGTGGCGGTGGTGCAGTCTTCGGCTCCGCTCGGTGGGCCCATCGGTTCGTTGTTGGGCCCCTTCACCGGCCTGTTCTACAACGATCCGCGCCGGATCATGGCGGCGATGACGCTGCTGTTGGTGCCGATGGCCGGGATCGGTCTGGCGGCGCTGGCCGATCTGGTGGGCAAGCCGCTGGGAGCGCGGCTGCGGCCTGCGGTGACCGGGCTGCTGGTCCTCACCGCCGCGGTAGGGCTGGCCTGGCATTACCTGCCCCGGCACGCGTTCTTATTCGGCGACAAGTACGACTCGGTGATGGTCGACACCTGCGACCTGCAGGCATACGCATACCTGGCCACGTTGCCCGGAGCCCGCGAGACGGTGATCGGCAACGCCAACGTCGACGGCAGCGCCTGGATGTATGCGGTCGCGGGCCTGCACCCGCTGTGGACGCACTACGACTTTCCGCAGCAGCAGGGCCCCGGCCCGCAGCGCTACATCTTCTGGGCCTACGCCGACGACGCCGACAACGATCCCCGGGTGGCGGCCGCGGTGGCGGACCTCAATATCCGCTACGTGCTGATCAGCAGCCCCACGGTGCGCGGGTTCTCCCTGCCCGACGGACTAGTGTCACTGGGGAAATCACGGTCGTGGGCCAAGATCTACGACAATGGCGAGGCCAGCATCTATCAATGGCAGGGAGGCGGGCGCGGTGAGCACCGGCAGGAATGACGCGGACGACTCAGACGGCGTCGAGATCATCAGCGGCGCCGACCCGCGGCTGCTGGCCGCCGGCGCCGCCGGCGCCGCCGCCGCCGCCGCCGACGACGAGGCGCCGCTGACCGATCTGATCGAACAGCCCGCCAAGGTGATGCGGATCGGCACCATGATCAAGCAGCTGCTCGAAGAGGTGCGGGCCGCACCGCTCGACGATGCCAGCCGTGCCCGGCTGCGCGAGATTCATTCGGCGAGCATCCGCGAACTCGAGGACGGCCTGGCCCCGGAGCTGCGCGAGGAACTGGATCGGCTGACGCTGCAACTGCGCGAGGACTCCACCCCCTCAGACGCCGAGCTGCGCATCGCCCAGGCCCAGCTGGTCGGTTGGCTGGAGGGTCTGTTCCACGGGATCCAGACCGCGTTGTTCGCTCAGCAGATGGCTGCCCGGGCGCAGCTGGAGCAGATGCGTCACGGCGCACTGCCGCCCGGTGGCACCGGCGGGGGGCACACCCCGGGTCACACCGGCTCCGGCCAGTACCTGTAAGCCTCGGTATCACCTTGTCTGCCAACGATCCCCGTATCGAAACCCGCGACGCCTGGGTGGAGTTTCCGATCTTCGACGCCAAGTCGCGATCGCTGAAGAAGGCGTTCCTCGGCAAGGCCGGCGGCGCGATCGGACGCAACAGCTCCAACGTGGTGGTGGTGGAGGCGCTGCGCGAGATCACCATGTCACTGTCGCTGGGCGACCGGGTGGGTCTGGTGGGCCACAACGGCGCCGGCAAATCGACACTGCTGCGCCTGCTTTCGGGAATCTATGAGCCCACTCGCGGGTCCGCAAAGGTGGTGGGCCGGGTGGCACCGGTGTTCGACCTGGGCGTCGGGATGGACCCGGAGATCTCCGGCTACGAGAACATCATCATCCGCGGGCTGTTCCTCGGCCAAACCCGAAAGCAGATGGCGGCCAAGGTCGATGAGATCGCCGAGTTCACCGAGCTGGGCGACTATCTGGCGATGCCGCTGCGCACCTACTCCACCGGCATGCGGGTGCGTTTGGCCATGGGCGTGGTCACCAGCATCGACCCGGAGATCCTGCTGCTCGACGAGGGTATCGGCGCGGTGGACGCGGAGTTTCTGAAAAAGGCCCAGACCCGGCTGCAGAAACTGGTCGAACGGTCCGGAATCCTGGTGTTCGCCAGTCACTCCAACGAGTTCCTGGCCCGGTTGTGCAAGACCGCGATGTGGATCGACCACGGCACCGTGCGGATGACCGGCGGGATCGAGGAAGTGGTCGGCGCCTACGAAGGCCCCGACGCGGCCCGGCACGTACGCGAGGTGCTTGCCGAGACGCGGGCCGGTGACCAGGCGTGACCCAGACCGTCTATGCCGTCGTCGTCACCCATCGGCGGCCCCTGCAGCTGGCCGAGTCCCTCAAGGCGCTGGCGACCCAGAGCCGGGCGCCCGACCACGTGATCGTCGTCGACAACGACTTCTCCTCCGGTGACACCGCGGTGGCCGATCTGGTGGCCGCGCAACCGGTGCCCTGCACCTACCTCGGGTCGCGCCGAAATCTCGGAGGCGCGGGCGGCTTTGCCCTCGGCATGCTGCACGCCCTGGCGGCGGGCGCGGACTGGCTGTGGCTGGCCGACGACGACGGGCGCCCGGCGGATGCCGGGGTGCTGGCGGCGCTGCTGAACTGCGCGACTCGGCATCAGCTGGCGGAGGTATCACCGATGGTGTGCAACATCGAGGACCCGTCCCGGTTGGCGTTCCCGCTGCGACGCGGGCTGGTGTGGCGACGCAAAGTGGAGGAATTGCGCAGTGGTGCACCAGATCAGGACGTGCTTGCCGGGATCGCCTCGCTGTTCAACGGGGCACTGTTTCGCGCCGACGCGCTGGACGTGATCGGCGTACCGGACCTGCGACTGTTCATGCGCGGCGACGAGGTGGAGATGCACCGCCGGCTGGCGCGGTCCGGACTGGCGTTCGGGACGTGCCTGTCCGCGGCATACCTGCATCCGTGCGGCTCCGAGGAGTTCAAGCCGATTCTGGCCGGCCGCATGCACGCCCAGTATCCCGACAGCGCCGCCAAGCGGTTCTACACCTACCGCAACCGCGGCTACCTGATGGCGCAGCCCGGGATGCGCCGGTTGCTGATCCAGGAGTGGCTGCGGTTCGGCTGGTACTTCCTGGTGACGCGCCGCGACCCGGCCGGCCTGTTCGAGTGGGCCCGGCTGCGCCGACAGGGACGACGGGAAAAGTTCACCAAACCAGAAGGGCAGCAATGAGCTTCGACGACATTGCCGCGCAGTCCAACACCTTCGCACGGGCGCGGGCTGATCTGGTGGACGGGTTCCGCCGTCACGAGCTGTGGCTGCACCTGGGCTGGCAGGACATCAAGCAGCGTTACCGCCGCAGCGTGCTCGGCCCGTTCTGGATCACCATCGGCACCGCCACCACCGCGGTGGCGATGGGCGGACTGTACTCCAAGCTGTTCCACCTGGACCTGGCGGTGCACCTGCCGTATGTGACGCTGGGCCTGATCGTGTGGAACCTGCTCAACGCCGCCATCTTGGAAGGCGCCGACGTGTTCGTGGCCAACGAAGGCCTGATCAAGCAACTCCCCACGCCGTTGAGCGTGCACGTCTACCGGCTGGTGTGGCGCCAGATGATCCTCTTCGCGCACAACATCGTCATCTACCTGCCGATTGCGCTGATCTTCCCGAAACCCTGGTCGTGGGCTGATCTTTCGGTGATTCCCGCCCTGCTCCTGATCGCCTTGAACTGTGTGTGGGTATCGCTGTGCTTCGGGATTCTGGCCACCCGCTACCGCGACATCGCTCCCCTGCTGTTCTCAGTGGTGCAGTTGCTGTTCTTGATGACCCCGATCATCTGGAACTACGACACCCTGCGGGCGCAGGGCGCCTCACGCTGGACAGCGGTGGTGGAGTTCAATCCGCTGATGCACTACCTGGACCTGGTGCGGTTGCCGCTGCTCGGGGCCCACCAGCCGCTGCGGCACTGGGCGGTGGTGGTGGCACTGACCGTCCTCGGCTGGGCGGTGGCGGCCCTGGTGCTGCGTAAGTACCGCTCGCGAGTCGCCTACTGGGTGTAGCCGGCGCCGTTCTGCAGGACCACGCCCGAGAACGCGCATGGCTCTTTCGTGATGGGTCGGCCCGGGCGGGACCTCAGCCGATCAGGTCGGCGAGACCGAAGTCGGCCAGTACGGCCTCGAAGCCGTCCAGGACGGCCCCGGAATCGACACCGTCGGCGGGCAACACCGCGTCGAGATCCGTCGGCGGGACGAGGTCCTGCGCATCGGCGCCGAGGAACACATCGGCCCAGCCCGCCAGGTCGAGCGCTGCACTGGAACCGGGGTCGAGCAATTCGCCGGTGAACCAGTTACGCGTCGCATACCAGTCCATGATGTTGTCGAAGGCTTCCTGCACCACCCCGAATATTGCGCCCAACTCGACGAACAGGTCCTGGACGCCCTCGAATCCTTCGGTGAGCAGCAGTAGCGGGGCGCCGATTGCCACGGTCACGGGAATGACGAAGAAAGCCTGGCCCAGGGTCTCGAACGCGGTGACGAACGGGAACAGCGGAGTATCGGGACTGTTCAGAAACGGGATGATGAAATTCAACCCGGTCAGGGAACCGATTATGTCCATCAAGCTGGAATCGGCGGACAACGCCGTGAGGTCGACCGGGGCGAAGACCGTCGCGGGCGGGGCAGGAACTGCAGGAATCGTGTCGGGCATGGCCGCGACGCCGCTGGCCGCCAGCGCGACCATGCCTGCCGTCGCAACACTGAGAAAGACGCGGGGATGTCCGCTCGACACTGTCCACATAGCGACAAATTGTATTGCAGTGCAAGCTGATATTCGAGCGCGGAAGCCGACCTGATGCGAATTTGTTGCGGCGGCAAGTGAGACCCTGCACGGAGCGTTTCAGTTCAAACGATCACCTGGGTATTGCGGTGTCGAGATTCTTTTCGCGCCTGGAGATTTCGCACTGCAAGGCCACGACCCGCCCGCGCAGTGACTCCATCGTAAAAGAAACACCCCGCACAAATGTGCGGGGTGTTTCTTTTACATTGTGCGAACTACTACGGCTGAGCGCCCTGACCGTTGGCGCCGTTCTGGCCGTTGACACCGTTCGCACCCGGCGTACCAGTTCCGCCACCAGCGGCGCCGCCGCCAGCACCAGTGCCGCCAGTGCCTCCGACACCGCCCGGCGCTCCAACGGCGTCAGCTCCGTTGCCGCCGTTGCCGCCGTTGCCGCCGTTGCCGCCGTTGCCGTCGACACCGTCAGTTCCGCCGGTACCGGCAGTGCCGCCGGCACCACCGGCGCCACCTCCGGCACCGTTACCGCCGTTGCCGCCGTCTCCACCGGGCTCGCCTTCGTCCGCCAGCGCTCCGGCCGCGCCGTTGCCGCCGTTGCCGCCGTTGCCGCCGAGACCGCCGGCACCACCGTCGCCACCGAGACCGGTCGCACCGCCGCTCTCGCCACCGGCTCCACCGTTGCCACCGTTGCCACCGGCAACGCCAGTCCCACCTGCGGCACCGTCTTCCGCACCGTCGTTGCCGTTCGTCCCGGCGCCGCCAGCGCCACCGGCACCGCCAACGCCGCCGTTGCCGTCAGCACCGACGTTGCCGTCGTTACCGTCAACGGCGCCGGCACCGGCCGCACCGCCGACACCGCCCTGGCCACCGGCCGCACCGTTGCCACCGTTGCCGCCGGGGTCGTTAATACCCGTCGCGCCAGCGCCGCCAGCACCACCAGCGCCACCGACGCCACCGGCGCCGCCGTTGCCGCCGTTGCCGGCCTCACCGCCGCCCTGACCACCGGCGCCACCGTTACCCGCGTCGCCACCGGCAACACCATCGCTACCATCGCCGCTTTCGATCAGACCGCCGAGGCCAGCTGTGCCGGTAAAGCCGTTTCCACCGGCGCCGCCGTCGCCACCATTGCCGTCGACGCCCGCCGCACCGGCGTTACCGGTTGCACCACCAGCCGCACCACCGGCTGCAGCAGCACCACCGTTACCGCCCGCGCCGCCGTTACCGCCGACTGCATCGACCAACCCGACAGCCCCATTGCCGCCAGCTCCACCATCGCCGCCGGCACCACCGACGCCGCCGTTGCCGTCGACACCCGCGACACCGTCAACAGAGCCGACACCGGCAGCACCACCGACGCCGCCCGCACCGCCGAGTGCGCCGTTGCCGCCGGCACCACCGGCACCGCCGTTACCGTCGCCCTCGTCGGCGAAGGTGCCCGCCGCACCGGCCAGACCGGCGCCACCGTTGCCGCCGGCGCCACCGACGCCGCCCGCACCGCCGTTGCCCGCGGCACCCACGGTGTGAACACCGAAGAAGCCACCCGCGCCGCCGTTACCGCCGACACCACCGTTACCGGCCGCGCCACCGACGCCGGCGTCGCCGCCGTCGGGCTCGTTCTCGTCACCGGCAGCACCAGCACCACCAGCGCCACCGGCACCCCCGACACCACCGGTGCCACCAGCGCCGGAGTTACCGAACAGTCCGGCCACCCCACCGTTGCCGCCCGCACCACCGTTACCGGCGGCGCCACCGGCCTGACCGATACCACCGGCGGCACCCGTGCCACCGGTACCACCGGTACCGCCGACTCCGCCGTTGCCGATCAGGAAGCCACCGTCACCACCGGTGCCACCAGCGAAACCGATCAGGCCGATGTCACCGATGCCGCCCTGACCACCGGCGCCACCGTTGCCCATCAAGTAGCCACCGGCGCCACCATCACCACCGAGACCGAAGAAGCTGCCGCCGTCGCCGCCGTTGCCGATCAGGCCGGCGTCGCCACCATTGAGGTTGAAGGCCGCGCTGCCGAAGGAATACGTGCCGTCCTCGATTCCGGCCAGGGTCACCACGTTGTCGCTGGCGTCGACCAGCACCACGCCATCCGCGCCAAGCACCTCACCGTCGGCGTTGAGGAATACACCGTCACCGCCGTCACCGAACAGGAAGCCACCGGCAGAGGCGGCGTTGTAGACCAGGTCGCCGTTGCCGGCGATGCTGACGAAGGCATCGTCGCCGTTGCCGAAGACCCCGTCGATCTGCAGGCCGAGGCCGCTGATCAGGAACTGGCCGATGCCGTAAATCGGCTGGTAGATGACTGTGTTGAGGGTGTTGGCCACCAACTCGTTGAGGCTGTCGATCGGGCTGACGGCAGCCGAGCCCGGCAGACCGGCGTCAAACAGCGAGTCGAAGCTGCTCCAGTCAAACGACGGCGAGTCCGCCGACGATGGCACAATCCAGCTGAACAGGTCGCTGAAGTCGAAGTCCTCGAGGTCGGCGCTGGCCGGCGCCGCCGTGATGGGCGTCAGACCAAAAGCCAGGAACGCACCCGCAGCACTGGTAGCACCTACAGCACGGCTGAGTCGACTGGTCTTGGCCTTAGCGGCAGACTTTGCCTTAGCAGCAGATCGATGCGACATGGTTCCCCTTCGGATGTGCGGTTAGCTGGTGGCGGCTTACGGAGCGGTCAATTACTTAGCTTGCGTTAAGCTATCACGGGCGACAATATTGGGGCAACCACATCGTGACAACGACGCCCCGTGGCACTCAACAGGCCGAACTACCTGCTACTGCTTGGCAGCATCTGCCTGGTCCGTGGAAGATTGTCCACATATTCACAAAGATATGCTGCGGCGGATTTTCGCTCGCAATGCGCGGAATACTGTGAGTCCGCCTAGGTTGCTGGGGTATCTCTCGGGGACGCTTCGGACGATTCACAGCCGCGCCTGACCACCGCAGATGGGCAGTGGTCGGCGCGTACCCCCACTCGCGCCGCTCAGTAGCCAGGTATAACGACGGCGGGCACTCGGTCCGCTGTTTAAGCTTCCCGGGTGACCGAGACGACGCCCCGCTCCCTGCAACTGTCGACCCAGGTCTGGCGGTTTCTCATCACCGGGGCACTGTCGGCGGTGGTGGACTTCGGGTTGTACCTGCTGCTCTACCTGGGGGCAGGGGCTCCGGTCGACCTGGCCAAGGCGCTCAGTTTCGTCGCCGGCACCACAACGGCGTATCTGATCAACCGGCGCTGGACGTTCCAGTCCGCCGCCCATGCCGGCCGCTTCATCGCGGTGATGGCGCTCTACGCACTGACGTTCGGCGTGCAGGTGGGGATCAATCACCTGTGTCTGCACCTGCTGGACTATCAGCGGTGGGCGCTGCCGGTGGCTTTCGTGGCCGCGCAGGGGACCGCGACCGTCATCAATTTCGTGGTGCAGCGAACCCTGATCTTCCAAACGCGCTGAGAAGACAACCGCGGGACCGGTCTGATAGACCGGTCCCGCGGTGGCGTTCTCACAGGTGGGGACTAGGGTTTGTCCGACCCGTTGGGACCGGTCCACGCCTCACCGTCGATGGTCTGGCCTGAGCCCGCGAACTTCTCGTAGGAACGGCCCGCACCCGTCCCGGAGCTGTTATCGACGCCGGTACCGGTCCCGCCGCTACCCGCAGTGATATCGCCGTTGGTGTAGGTCCCACCGGTGGAAGACCCGACATTGGCGTACCCGCCGGTTCCACCAACTCCTCCCGGGTTGATGCCCAGCCCACCCGTGCCGCCGACAACGACGGTGCCGGTCGCAACGGCACCGTTGCCCAATGCGGTGATCTGGGTGACCAAGGTGCTGCCGTTGCCGCCCTTTCCACCATCCTGACCGTCACCACCGTTGCCACCGGTGACCGTGCCGCTGGCTACCGCACCGGTACCACTGGCCTGGATGGCCGCCCGGTTCCCGTCGCCGCCGCGCGAGCCCGCACCGATGGCGTCACCACCGCTGCCCGCCTGCACCGACCCCGACGCGTGCCCACCGCCATCTGCGGTGGACGTCCCGAAGTTGCGGCCCGCGGCGATGTAGCCGACCGTCCCGTTTCCACCGACGCTGCCCGCGCCGCTGGCGTTACCGCCGTCGCCACCGGTGGCATCACCTTCCACGGTGCCGTTGTTCACCGACCACAGGTAACCCCGGCCGGCGTTGCCGCCCGTGCCACCGTCCGCACCGTTACCGCCGACACCGCCGACACTGACCCCGTTCTGCACGGTGCCGCCATCGGTGGCTTCGACATCAGCGTTGCCGCCCCTACCTCCGGTGCCATTGGTGCCGCTACCTCCAGCCCCAGCAGTCGCCTCAGTGCCGATCACTTTGCCGCCGCTTTCAGCGACGATCGCGGCCACCCCACCAGCACCGCCGACACCACCGGCGGTCCCGATACCGGCATTGCCACCAGTGGCAGTGGAGCCAGTGACACTGCTGTCCACACCGGTCGCGGTGATGCGCGCCGCCCCACCGGCAGCACTGTCACTGCCCTTACCACCGATCGCCTGACTGCCGGAGATGGTGCCACCGTCGGTCGCGGTCAACGAGGCCGCACCACCAGCGCCACCGGCCCCGCCGTCACCACCGAGGAGGTGCACGTCGGTGACGCTGCCGCCACCGGTCACGGTCACGTTGACAGCACCGCCCGCGCCAACATGGGCGCTGCCCGCCCCCGCGTCACCACCGGTGAAACTGCTTCCCGCGATGCTGCCGTCGCCAGTCACTTCCACCGTGACAAAACCACCGGTAGCGCCCGGCCCGCCGTTACCACCGACGACATGGGTGTCGAGGATCTGTCCGCCCTCACCGGTTACCCGCAGCCAACCCCAGCCTCCGTCAGCACCGTTGATGCCGTCGTGCCCGTCGCCGCCGTTACCGCCCGTGCCGCTTCCGGTGACTGTGCTGTTCACACCCTGGGCCACGATCCAACCAAGCCTGCCGCTACCGCCGGTGTTACCGAGGCCGATACCGTCGCCGCCGTTACCGCCCTTGCCAACACCGTCGGCATGGGCCCCGTCGGAGAGCGCGCCCACCTGGCCGGTGGCGCCACTGGCGTTGCCGCCGGTACCGCCGTCCAGACCGCGGCCACCGTTGCCGCCATACGCACTGCCGGAAGCTTGCGAACCGTTGCCGTTGCTCAGGATGACGGCCTGGCCGCCGGTGCCGCCTTTGCCGCCACCGGTGGCCGCGCCACCGTCACCGCCATAGGCCTCTCCGGTCGCCTTGCCGCCATACGGTGAGCCATAACCGGCCTGAACCCAGCCGCCACTGCCGTTACCGCCGACACTGTTGTCACCGGTGGCCGTCCCGCCGTTGCCGCCGTAGCTGTCGCCGCTCGCGGTGCCATTCGTCGTGGCATTGGTGGAACCCTCGGCACCGGCACCACCCTTGCCGCCGTCGATGCCGGCACCACCGTTACCGCCGGTGCCGGTACCACTGGCAGAGCTTTGCTCGCCAAGTGCTTCGACAGCGCCGCGTCCGCCGACGCCACCGATACCACCGTCACCGTCACCGCCGCTGCCGCCGTAAGCCTCACCGGTTGCGGTGCTGCCCGCACCATCGGCCACAACTTCACCGACCCCACCGGCACCGCCGGTGCCGCCGTTGGTGCCGATGCCGCCCTTGCCGCCGTATGCGTACGCCTCGTTCACCACACCGCCGTTCAGGGCGGTGATGCTGGCCGCGCCGCCGACGCCATCGGTGCCGCCGACGGAGAAGATACCGAAGCCGCCGCGCGCAAACTCCTCGCCACCGCCGCCACCGTCGCCACCCGTGACGTGGCTGTCGGTGATGTGGCTGCCATCGTCGGCGGTGATCGATGCGTCGCCGCCGGCGGCGCTGGCCGAAGCGTTGCCGCCGGTCGCCGAACTCGATTCAATCGTGCTGCCGTCGCTGGCGGACACTGCAGCCGCCCCACCGGCGCCGCCCGCACCGCCGTCGCCGCCCGTGGCCTCGGTGTCGGTGACGGAGCTTCCCGTCGTGACCGTCACGGTGGCACTGCCACCGTCGCCGCCGCTACCGGCGTTGCCGCCCGCGACTGTCACGTTGGTGACGGTGGCGCCGCTCCCGTCAGCGACGATGGCGGCCGCACCGCCTTCTGCGGTGTCGCTGCCGTCGCCGCCGGTGGCCGTGCTTCCGGTGACCGCGGCTCCGTTGGTCGCAGAAAGGATGGCATCGCCACCTGCGCCCCCGGCGCCGGCGTTGCCGCCGGTGATGGCGCTGTCTTCAATGCTGCTGCCTGCGTCCACGGTGACGATCGCGGCGCCGCCGGCGAAGTCCGCCGTGGCGTTTCCACCGGTGATCTGCACATCGGTCAGAGTTCCATCGATGATGACGCTGACGACACCGCCGGTCAGGCCTGCAGCCCCGGGTCCGCTGGCGGTGCCGGGACCGCCGTCGCCGCCCTTGCCGCCGGTGATCGTCGAACCGTCGATGGAGCCACTGCCGCCGACATAGGCGCCGCCACCGCCGCCGCCGCCGCCACCGCCGTAGCCGATGCCGGCACCGAGGTAGCCCGCGCCGCCGTCGCCGCCACCACCGCCGACCGCGCCGAGGCCGACCGCTGCACCGGTTCCCCCGGTGCCGCCCTTACCGCCGGCTGCACCGCTTCCGCCGTTGCCGCCGTTGCCGCCGGTACCGCCGGATTGCGGAATCAACCCGCTCAGTCCGTCGCCGTTACCGCCGTCACCGCCGTTACCGCCGTTGCTCGCGGTGCCCGCGGTGCCGTTGCTGGCGCCGGCACCCACGCCGGCGGTGCCGCCGGCGCCGCCGTCGGCGCCATTGCCGCCGTCGCCGCCGCGACCGGCTACTGCGTTGGCGCCGCCGCCGAGGCCGTCGCCACCGTTACCGGCGGTTCCGGCTGCTCCGCCGTTGCCGCCGTTGCCGGCCACGGCGTCGGGGTTGCCGACGGCGTGCGGCCCACCCCAGCCACCAGTGCCACCGGCACCACCGGCCCCGGCGTTGCCGCCGTTGCCGCCGTCCGTGTCGGCGGTGATGGCGTCGAAGCCCTCACCACCGTTGCCGCCGACGCCACCGTCACCACCGGCGCCGCCGACGCCACCGAATGCGCCGGCCCCGCCGTGGCCGCCGTCACCGCCGACACCACCGGCGCTGCCGTGACCGCCGTCGGCGCTGCCATCCACACCGGCCGCGCCGTCGAAGCCCGCGCCACCGTTGCCGCCCTGACCGCCGTTGCCGCCGTTGTTACCGAATCCGCCACTGGTGTCGAAGCCACCCTGGCCGCCGTTGCCACCCCGACCACCGGCACCACCGGCCACGCCGGCCGTGGTGCTGGCCGCGCCGTCCTTGCCGTCGCCGCCGTTGCCACCGATGCCGGCTGTGCCGTCGGCAGCCCGGCCACCGCCGACAAGCAGGCCACCCTGGCCGGCGTTGCCACCATTGCCGCCATCGCCACCAGCAGTTCCGGCCGCCGCCCCGGCATCAGAGGCGGCGTCATAACCGGCGCCGCCGGCGCCACCGTTGCCGCCCTTACCGGCGGTGCCGTTGGTGCCGTTGGCGGCCTGTACGCCACCACCGGAGAGGCCACCGGCGCCACCGGCCCCGGCGTTACCACCATCGCCGCCGTCGCCACCGTTACCGCCCTCGGGGTTGACTGCCGTGCCCGCGGTGCCGACCGCGCCGTGCGCACCATCGGTACCCGAGCCGCCGGCGCCGCCGACCCCACCAGCACCGTGCACGCCGGCGACCGAACCGGTCCCGGCCACACCACCCTTGCCACCGACGCCACCGGCACCACCGGACGTGCCCGCCGCCGCACCCGCAGCCACCGCGTCATAGCCGGGCCATCGCCACCACAGACCACCGAGGCCACCGTTACCGCCGTTACCCCCAGCGGTGCCGGCGGTGCCGTTGACGTTGATCGCGTCACCGGCAGTGCCCGCAACCCCGTCCTTACCGTCGCCGCCGTTACCACCGACCCCGGCCGCACCGCCGGCAGCCCGGCCACCACCGACCAGCAGACCACCCAGACCCGCGTCACCACCGGCACCACCATTGCCGCCCGCGGTTCCGGCCGCCGCCCCAGCATCCGAAGCCGCGTCATACCCGGCGCCACCGACACCACCGTTGCCGCCGGCACCCGCGGTGCCGTTGGCCCCACCAGCGGCCTGCACCCCGCCACCGGAGAGGCCACCAGCACCACCGGCACCGGCGTTACCACCATTGCCACCGGCGCCACCGGCGCCACCATCAGGGTTGCCGGCCGTACCGGCCGTGCCGGCCACACCCGTAGCCCCGGCAGTACCCGAGCCGCCCTTACCGCCGACACCACCGGCACCGTGGGTGCCCGCGGTCGAACCGGTCCCGGCCACACCACCATTGCCACCGACACCACCAGCACCACCATGAGTGCCGGCCACCGCACCCGCAGCTACCGCGTCATACCCGGCACCACCGGCACCACCGGCACCACCGTTGCCGCCCTTACCCGCCGCAGCCCGGGTGACACCGTCGGCCTGCAAACCACCCTGGCCGCCGTTACCGCCGTTACCACCATTGGTGCCGGCACCACCGTTGATCGCCCCCGCGGTGCCCGCCGCACCCGCCGTGCCGGCCTTACCCGACCCACCGGCGCCACCGACCCCGGCCGTGCCATCGGTGGTCCGGCCACCGCCGACGAGCTGGCCACCCAGACCCGCATTACCGCCGACACCACCGTTACCGCCGGAGGTTCCGGCCGCCGCACCGGCATCCGAAGCCGCGTCGTAGCCGGCGCCACCGACACCACCGTTGCCGCCCTTACCCGCGGTGCCGTTGGCACCACCAGCGGCCTGCACCCCGCCACCGGAGAGGCCACCGGCACCACCGGCACCGGCGTTACCACCATTGCCACCGTTGCCACCGGCGCCACCATCAGGGTTGCTGGCCGTACCGGCCGTGCCGGCCACACCCGTAGCCCCGGCAGTACCCGAGCCGCCCTTGCCGCCGACACCTCCAGCACCGTGCGTGCCCGCGGTCGAACCGGTCCCGGCCACACCACCATTGCCACCGACACCACCGGCACCACCATGGGTGCCGGCCGCCGCACCGGCAGCCACCGCGTCATACCCGGCGCCACCGGCACCACCGGCACCACCGTTGCCGCCCTTGCCCGCCGCAGCCTGGGTGACACCGTCGGCCTGCACACCACCGGCGCCGCCGTTACCGCCGTTACCACCATTGGTGCCGTTACCACCGTTGATGTTGACCGCATCACCGGCCGCACCGGCGGTGCCGGCCTTACCCGAACCACCGGCACCACCGACCCCGGCCGTGCCATCGGTGGCCCGGCCACCACCACCGGCCAGCAGACCACCCAGACCCGCGTTACCCCCGGTGCCACCGTTACCACCAGAAGTCCCGGCCGCCGCCCCGCCATCAGCGGCCGCGTCATAACCGGCACCACCGACACCACCATTGCCACCGACACCGGCCACACCGTTGGCACCACCAGCGGCCTGCACCCCACCACCGGAGAAACCACCCGCGCCCCCGGCGCCGGCGTTACCACCATTGCCACCATGACCACCGGCACCACCATCAGGGTTGCCGGCCGTGCCCGCCGTGCCGGCCACACCGACCGCACCGGCCGTACCCGAGCCGCCCTTACCGCCGACACCACCAGCACCGTGCACACCGGCGATCGAACCGGTCCCGGCCACCCCACCATTGCCACCGACACCACCGGCACCACCATGGGTGCCCGCCGCCGCACCCGCAGCTACCGCGTCATACCCGGCACCACCCTTGCCGCCGGCACCACCATCACCGCCCCGGCCCGCCGCAGCCTGGGTGACACCATCGGCCTGCACACCACCGGCGCCGCCGTTACCGCCGCGGCCACCGGCCTGACCGGCCGTGCCGTCGACATTGTTCTCATCGCCATCGACCCCGGCAGCACCGTCCTTGCCGTCCCCACCATCACCACCGACACCCGCGTTGCCCGCAGCCGCCCGCGACCCATCGGCCTGCACACCACCCAGACCGGCATTACCCCCGACACCACCATTGCCGCCGGCCGTACCCGACAACGCACCCGGATCTGCCGCCGCGTCATAACCATGACCACCGACACCACCATCGCCGCCCTTACCGGCCCACCCCGACACACCCGAGGCCGCAAAGTTCCCACCACCGGAACTACCACCCACACCACCAATACCCGCATTACCACCGGTGCCACCGTTACCGCCGGCACCACCATGCATCGTCGAGGCCGTACCCGCCACCCCGACCGCCCCGGCAGCGCCGTGGGCACCCGAACCACCGTTACCGCCGACACCACCCACACCATGAGCGCCCGCCGTGGCACCGGAACCACCCACACCACCATGGCCGCCGGCACCACCATTACCGCCCGAGGTGCCCGCCGCCGCGCCCTGCCCCAACGAATCAAAACCAGCGCCACCCCGAGCGCCGTCACCACCATCACCACCATCACCGGTCACCGCACGAGTGACGCCATCGGCCTGCAGGCCACCCAGACCACCCGCACCGCCGGCACCACCATTGCCACCACGACCACCATCAAGCGAGGCCGCAGTGCCATCGGCCCCCGCGAAACCCGCACCACCATCGCCACCACGGCCACCACTACCGGCCACACCACCCACACCACTGGCAGCCTGACCCGAAGAGCCCGAACCACCCACACCACCTAGACCCGCGTTACCCCCCGCACCACCGGCCTGACCGGCGAACCCATCCACATGCGAGGCATCCCCATCGGCCCCGTCGGCGCCATCCGCACCATCGCCACCCGAACCGCCATTGCCACCCGCAGCGCCGTCACCCTGCTCACCGACCGCACCCGCAGCCCCCGCCCCGGCGAACCAGCCACCCGCACCGCCGGCACCCGCAGCACCCGCAGCACCACCATTGCCGCCCGCACCACCATTGCCACCGCTGATCGCATCCACCAGCTCCGCCGTGCCATCAGCACCATCAGCGCCATCACCACCAGCGCCACCGGCAGCACCCGACCCACCGGAACCACCCCGGCCACCCGAGCCGAACAGCAACGACCCCCGACCACCGGCACCACCATTGCCGCCGGCACCACCATTTTGGCCAGCACCACCATCCGCACCCGCCAACGCCGCCGCCACACCGGCGGCACCGGCTACCCCATCACCACCATTACCGCCGGCACCAGCCGTGCTGAACAACCCCCACAACGCCGCATCACCACCGACACCGCCAGCACCACCACCGCCACCAGCAGTTACCGCATCCCCGCCATCACCACCATCGCCACCGCGACTGAACCACGCAAACAGGCCGGCGGCACCACCATCGCCACCATCGCCCTCACCCCAACCGTCACCGCCGGCACCACCATTACCGCCGAACAAACCACCCTGACCACCAGCGCCACCATCATCACTGGCACCCAAGCCATCAGCATCCCAACCCGCACCACCACTACCGAAGATCCAACCCCCAGCACCACCATCGGGGTTGGCCGCCGTGCCATCAGCACCATCACCAAACGGCATCCACCAATTGACCGCACCCCAACTGAACGACGCCGCCGCCGAACCCGGCAGATCCAACGCATCCGCCCCCACACCAGCCAGGCTCAGATCAGCCAGCACCACATCCCAGACCCCATCCCAGGTCCCCGCATCCCCCCACGCCTCAAAAACCCCATCCCAACTGGCCGAATCAAACACCACCCCCCACGCAACCTGATCCCCCCAATTAGCCCCCAAATCCGCAACCGCCGCACCAAGCTGCTCACCGAGCAACTCCACCAACACATCCTCAAAATCCGCCCCCGCCGGCGGCGCCACGGTCACCGGCGCCACCCCAAACGCCAAAAACGCCCCCACCGCCGAACCCGCACCCAGCACCCGGCTACCACGACCACGACCACGACCACGACCACGGACACCAACCACGAGACGAACCCCTTAAATTTCCATAAGCATTGGCATGGACTTCTTTGACTAGGAGGGTAACGACACTCAGCTAGCAGTCAACCTTTTTGGTCGAGATGCCTAATTGTTCCGCCAAAGTGGACGATTCCGCGCGTCTGTCGCGGTTCAGCCATGCGTGGCGATCAGGAGTTTATTAATAGATCATCAATGGATCTCAGCAGGAATGGCGAGTTTGCTGGATTCACCACGCCGGACGACGCAGCGGCGCCATTCCTGAGTTCGCCGACTCGCGAATTCCGGAACGTTCCGGCGCCCGCGAATCCGGACCCCGCCGGGCGCTGGGGCCCCGAGACCTTTCGCGGGCATCAGTTAATGGCAGTTCCCACCGTTATTACTGGTGCGCCGGCCATTCTTCCGGCTTTTGGCTATTGACGGGGCAGCCATCCACCCGTGGAACCTTGCGGCCGGCATGGGCGGCTCGAGCGACGCCCGCCGCCGGTGGCGACGGCGTTGCTGGCCGATAGCTGTTCGGTGGCTGTCCAAGTGCTGTCAAGCAGCTTTACAAAGTTGCCGTGGGCGCCGTGGACGTCGTCGGCGCGACCTGCACCGTTTGTTGCCGTTGGGCTTGACCAGGGCCGCCCAGGCAGCCCCTAAGCCGTCTAGACGCCGGCGCGGTGAACCCGGCCGCCGCAACCAGCGTCAACTGGTCGCGGCGGCCGGTTTCGGAGGCGAAGCGTTGCCTGCGGCTACGGCTTGTTGCTGCCGGTGGGAAGGTTGATGATCTGCCCGTCGGTGTGCTGGTTGGCACCGTTGATGAAATCAGCGGATCCCCCAGCGCCGGGCGACTCGGGCCCACTGTTGTCGGCACCGGTACCGGTGCCGCCGCTACCTGCCGTCACGCTGCCGTTGGTCCACGAGCTGCCACCGGGGTCGCCGGCCGCATTGTTCGCGGTGATGTGGACGTATCCACCGTCGCCGCCGACCCCGCCGACTCCTATCCCGTCCCCGCCGGTACCGCCGACAACCTCGACATTGGTGGCCTTGGCGTTGGTGCCCAACGCGGTGATCTGCGAGATCCCGTTGTAGCTGATGCCGCCGCCCTTGCCGCCGTCGACGCCGTTGCCGCCGGTACCACCGGTGGCAGACCCACTGGCCTCGGCACCGGCACCGGTGGCCCCGATGCTGCCGCTGGTTCCGTTCCCGCCGACCGAGTTGAGGCCTTTCGCGGAGCCGCCGTCGCCACCGATCACGGTGCCATGAGCCAGGCCGCCATCGGCCGCCACGTAGTTACGCCCGGCCCAGATGTTCGCGCCACCGGCGTTACCACCCACGGCACCGATCCCGTCGGCTGATCCTCCGGTTCCACCGGTCGTGTTGCCGTAGGCAGTGCCGTCACGCTGCGCCTCGATAAACGTGGCGCCGCCTTTACCACCGGTACCGCCGTTTACGGCGTCACCACCAGCACCACCGGTCGCCGAACTATCCACACCACCGTCAGCGGTCACCTTGCCACCGCTGAATGCAGTGACCAGGGCATTGCCCCCCAACCCGCCGGTACTACCGCTGCCGTCACCGGCACCGCCGTTGCCGCCGGTGGCTACCGCCCCAGTGATGGTGCCGCCGCTCGCGGCGGCAATGGTGGCCGCGCCGCCACCACCGCCCGCACCGCCGTCGGTGCCCTCACCGGCGTGGCCACCGATCGCGGAACTGTTGGTGATCTTGCTGCCTGTCCCGGTCGCGATCAGGCTCGCCGCACCGCCGGCCGCGGTGTTACTGGCGTCGCCGCCGGTGACCGTGCTGTTGGTGATCACGCCCCCGTCGCTGACGGTTGCCGTCGCCGCGCCGCCGGCGAAGTTGGCACTGTTCTGCCCGCTGGTGATGGTGGTGTTGGTCAGGCTGCTGCCGGCGCCACTGACGGTCAGCGAGTTGTTGGCACCATTGGCACCGTTAACGCCATTGAGCCCGCCAGCCAAGCCGTCGCCGCCGACAACCTGGCCATCGGTGATGGCGCCGTTGTTGGTTGCCGTCATGGTCGCCGTACCGCCGCTGCCGCCACTGCCGCCGGCACCGGTCGCTGAACCGTCGCCGCCACGTCCACCGTCACCGCCGGTAGCGGTGCTGCCATCGGTGTCGGAGGTGGAGGTGATGACCCCGCCGCTGTTGGCGGTGATGGTGGCGTTGCCACCGGCGCCACCCACACCACCGGCTTTGCCGACAAAGTCGCTGTGGCCGCCGGCACCGCCGTCACCGCCGGTGGAGGTGCCGGACACATTGGCGGTTCCGATGGCCTGGACCCAAGCCCTGCCGCCCTTGCCGCCGTCGCCGCCGGCCACTCCGGTGCCACTGTCACCGCCCTTACCGCCGACGGCCGTACCGCTGGCCGTGGGGTTGTCACCGGGATTCGTCGGGTTCTGGCCGATGATGGCCGCGTTTCCGCCGTCGCCGCCGGTGTGCCCGTCGCGGCCGATGCCGCCGGCGCCGGCGGTCGCCGATCCCGAAGCGTGGCCGGTCGTGGCCCCGAGGTTGCCGAAGCCACCGTCGACTGAGGCGTTGCCGCCCTTGCCGCCCGTGCCGCCATCGAAGGCGGCACCGCCGGCGCCGCCGATAGCAGTGCCAGTCGCCGTGCTGTTGGGGCCGGCTGCCTCAACGTAGGCAACGTCGCCATCGCCGCCGGTACTGCCCGCCCCGGTTGCCGTGCCCCCGGCGCCGCCTATGGCTGTGCCCGTGGCCGAGCTGCCCGTCGTGTCACCGTATTCGTTGCCGTAGCCGCCCAGGATGTAGCCGGCGGCTCCCGCTCCTCCCATGCCGCCGTCGAGGCCGTCGCCGCCTTTACCGCCGGTGCCACTGCCTTCCGCGGTGGCACTGCCGGCGGCTCCGGTGCCGTAGGCCGTCACCGAACCTTCGGCGCCGGCACCACCGGTCCCGGCGCCGGTGGCGATGCCGCCGGCACCACCAGCGCCGAGCCCCTTGGCGTTGCCGCCGCCGAGGGCCTGGACCGCTCCTAGGCCCCCTGCGCCACCCTTGCTGCCGACACCGTCGCCAGCACCGCCGTTACCACCGGTAGCCGGACCGCTGGCCGTACTGCCAGCACCGTCGGCCGTCACGAGGCCGTTGCCCGCTTTGCCGCCCTGACCGCCGTTGAGGCTGTTGCCGCCTTGGCCACCGCCAGCAGATGCGTCGGTCACGGCACCGCCGTTGGTGGCCGCTATCGTGCCGCTGCCACCGGTACCGGCGTTGCTGCCACTGCCGGCGTTCCCACCAGTGGCATCACTGTTGGTCACGCTGCTGTTCGCACCCGAAGCCGTGATCGAAGCCGTGCCACCAGCGACGGCGCCGTTGGAGTCACCCGCGGTGGCGGTGCTGTTGGTGACCACGCCACCGTTGGTGGCAGTGAGGCTGCCGTCCTGTCCGGCAGCGCCGTTACCCAGTGCACCGCTGCCGCCGTCGCCACCAGACGCGGCACCACTGGCCGCGCTGCCAACCCCGTCGGCCGACACCGATCCCTTACCGCCGGCGCCACCGGTGCCCACGCCGGCGTTGCCGCCGTCGCCGCCGACTGCGCCCGCCCCGGTTCCGTGCGCCGATCCGCCGTTGGTACCGCTGACCGTTGCCGAACCGCCCGCACCTCCAGCCTTACCGGCCACGGACGCGGTGGCGTCACTTCCTGCACCGCCAGCGCCACCGGTAGCCGCACCACCGGCCGTGCCGCCGTTGGCGACGACGGTGGCGTTGCCACCGAGGCCTCCAGCCCCACCCACTCTGGTTGTGAAGCCGTCACCGCCCGCGCCGCCCTGGCCGCCGGTAGCAGAAGTGGTGTCGTGACCATCGCCGTCAATGGTGTTGGTCACGGTGCCGCCGTTGTGCGCCTCAATGGACGCGGCACCACCGGCGGCGCCGGCACCGCCGTTCGCACCCGTACTGGCAGTGCCGCCGACACCGCCGGCTCCACCGGTCGCGGTGCCGCCCTGAACGATGCTCGCACCATCGGCAGAAATCGTCGCGGCGCCGCCAGTTCCGGCTGTGGTCCCCAGCAAGGCGCCCGTCGCGCCGGCACCACCGATGGCAGTGCCGGTGGCGCTGCTGGTGTCCGATGCCGTGACTGTCGCAGCACCGCCCTTACCGCCGGTCCCGCCGGCCCTGTCGGTGCCGCCCTCGCCTCCGTCGCCGCCGCGACCGCCGACGGCTGCGCCACCGGCCGTACCTCCGTTGGCCGTGATGGTGGCCGTTCCACCGGCACCGCCACTGCCGCCGGCCAAGCCGTTGTTACCGGCACCGCCGTCGCCGCCGTTGCCGCCCTCCGCCGATCCTCCAGCGGTGCCACCGTTGCTCGCCGAGATTGTGGCGGCGGCACCGGCGCCGGCGTTTCCGCCGATGCCGTCACTGCTGTCGCCGTTGTTGCCGCCGTTACCACCGAGCGCATGGCCGTCGATGATCTGGCCTCCGGTGGTGGCATTCAGGTTGGCGCTTGCACCCGCGGCGCCACCAGCGTTACCGCCCGTGGCCGAACTCGCTTCGACGGTGCTGTTCACACCGTTCGCCTGGACCTGCGCTCCGCCGCCAGTGGCGGCAGCGCTGGCATTGCCGCCGGTTGCGTCACTGCCGGTAATGGTGGCGCCATTTCGGGCCTCGATCTGTGCGGTACCGCCGGTTCGGTTCAACACACTGTCACCGGCCGTCGCGGTGCTGCCCGTAACGCTGCTGTTTTCCTCGCGAGCCCTGATGTTGGCTTCTTGACCGTTAGCACCGTTGACGCCGTTGAGGCCGTCGCCGGCCCGACCACCAAGGGCGGTGCCATCAGCAGTGCTGTTCACTCCGAGGGCCTGGATGAAGCCCTGGCCACCCATGCCGCCCTTGCCGCCGTCTCCGGCGCCGCCGTCGCCACCCTGCCCGTGGCCGCTGGCCTTGGCGCCCGCGTTGAGGGCTGCGACCTGGCCGGTGTAGCCGGCGCCGCCCTGGCCGCCGTTACTCGCGTTGCCGCCATCACCGCCGACGGCGGTGCCATTAGCTTCGGCCAGCGGTGCACCGGCGCTGACGCCGGCCAGCCCGCCGGTCATCACGACCGCTTGACCACCACTGCCGCCGGTACCTCCGGTGCTGGCGTTGCCACCGTTACCGCCGGTCGCCGCACCCGAGGCGTGGCCTCCGGTGCCGTCGTACCCGGATTGCACGCTGCCGCCCGCACCGTTGCCGCCCTTGCTTGCGGTGCCGGTGGCGTCACCGCCGTTGCCTCCGGTGCCGACTCCGTGAGCACTGGCTCCGATACCGCCGGAAGTGGTGGCCCCGACGTAGCCGGTGGCACCGTTGCCGCCCTGGCCACCATCGGATCCGTCGCCGCCGTCACCGCCGGTGGCTGTGCCGCTGACCTCGGCCGTCGATCCGCTGCCGTGGACCCGGCCCCAGCCGCCGGTGCCGCCCTGGCCGCCATCACTGCCGGTGCCGCCGGCACCGCCCTGGGCGGTGGCGTCGTGCACGTTAGCGCCGGTCAAGGCCGTCACGCTCGCGGTGCCTCCGGCGCCGCCAGTACCGCCGACATTGCCGGCGCCACCGTCACCACCGATGACTGTGGCCTCGCTGACTGTCGCGCCGCCACTCGACTCGATACTGGCCGTGCCACCGCTACCCCCGACGCCGCCGTTGCTGTCGCCAGCCCCGGCGTCACCGCCGGTCACCGACGATTCAAAGACTTTGCTGTTGGCGCCGGACGCGGTGATCGTGGCCGCACCGCCGACTCCGGTGTCCGAACCCTCCCCGGCAACCGCGGTGCTGTCGACGATGGTCCCCCCGCTGGAGGCGGTGATCGAGGCCTTGCTTCCGGCACCGCCGGCTCCGCCGTCACCGCCGGTGGCGCTGGACCCGTCGACACTGCTTCCGGTGCCGTTGCCTCTGACCTCGCCCAAGCCGCCGTCGGCACCGGTGGCACCGTTGCCGCCGACAGCGATGCTGTCTTTGATGGTGTTATCGAGGCCGTTGGCCGCGACGATGCCCTGCCCGCCGGCGCCGCCGTTCACACCGCCCGCACCGTTGCCGCCGTTGCCGCCGATGCCGGTGCCCTCGACGGAGCTGTTGATGCCTCCGCCGGTCGAAGTCCCCACGCTGACGATGCCGCGGCCGCCGGCACCACCGGTGTTGCCCGCACCGGTGCCGGTACCGCCGGCACCGCCGTTGGCGGCGCCGCTGGCGTCGGTGTAGTTGCCCTGGGCGACCACCTGACCGAGCGCCCCGGCGCCGCCCTGACCGCCGTCGATGCCCGCACCTCCGGCGCCACCGTAGGTGATACCCGAAGCCTCGGATTCGGTCCCGAAGGCCAGCACGGTGGACTGGCCGCCGACGCCTCCCGCACCGCCGCCGGTCGCCGCACCGCCGACGCCACCGAAGGCCGACCCGGTGGCGCTGCTTCCTTCGCCGAGTAGCGGCTGGGGCGAGTAGCCGGTCTGGATCCAGCCGCCGCCACCGGCGCCGCCGACGCTGCCCGCGCCGTCGGCGCTGCCGCCGGCACCACCTATCGCGGTGCCGTCCGCGGTGCTGTCGACCCGCTGGGCGAACACTCCGCCCTGAGCGCCGGCACCACCGACGCCGCCGTCGGCGCCCGCCCCCCCGGCGCCACCGGTACCGATGCCGTTGGCAATGGCACCGGCCGCCGAGGCGACAACGTCGCCATTCCCGCCGGCACCACCAGTGCCCCCGGTGCTACCGGCACCGCCGGCACCACCGGTGGCCGTTCCGCTGGCTGAAGCACCGGCGGCCGTCGCCGCGACCCTGCCGCCGCCACCATTGCCGCCGGTGCCGGTGCCGGCCGCAGCCCCACCCTTGCCGCCGGTGGCGGCTCCGCTGGCGGAGCTGCCAGCGCCGTCGGCCGAGATCAGTCCCTGACCGCCCACGCCGCCGGTTCCGCCGGTGGCGGTGGCCGACCCGCCTCCACCGGCACCACCGTCGGCCCCGGTCGCCGTACCGCTCGCGGTACCCCCGTTGGTGGCCAAGACGGCCGCGCCGCCGCCACCGCCACCACCGCCGCCGCCGTGACCCGGTCCGGCTATGCCGCCCGCGGCGCCGGCACCACCGGCACCGCCCGTGCCTGCCATCGCGGAACTGCCCACGCCCGCACCCTGCAGGACACTGGCACCGGCACCACCGGATCCACCGTTGCCGCCGCCGCCGTGGGCGCCGCCGCTGTTACCGAGTCCGCCGGTCCCACCGTTGCCACCGTCCCCGCCGGCTTGGGCGCCGGCGTACGAGCCGGCGACAATGCCCTGTCCGGCACCGCCGGCACCGCCGTCACCGCCGGCGCCGCCGGCCCCGCCGTAGTTACCGCTGGCCGCGGGGTTGATGTTTGTGCCACCGACGCCACCGTCACCGCCTGCACCGCCGGCTCCGGCCTGGGCCGCGCTCCCGCCGTCACCGCCATCACCGCCGATGCCACCGTTACCGCCCTTACCGCCGACACCGATGCCGCCACTGAAGACGTCGCCGCCGGCGCCACCGCGGCCACCAGCCCCGCCGGATCCGCTGGCACCACCATCGGGGCCGGCGCTGCCGCCATGGCCGCCATTGCCCGCGTCGCCACCTGCGCCACCGTTCCCGCCGGTGTTGCCACCGCCGTCCCCTGCGGTCCCGCCGGCACCGCCGTTACCGCCTGCGCCGCCATTGCCGCCGCTGACGCTCGGACCTGTGGCGTCGAAGCCGGCGCCACCGTTGCCGCCCTTACCGCCGGCACCGCCGTCCACCAACTGTCCTGCGACGCCGCCTTTACCGGCGTTGCCGCCGTCGCCGCCGGCGCCACCGGCTTGGCCGGTCACGCCGTCGCTGGCGTAACCCTGTCCGTGACCACCGTTGCCGCCTGCCGCGCCGCTGCTGGAGGTTCCCGCCGAGGCGCCGTCCAGACCGTTGGTCCCAGCGCTGCCGCTGCCTGCACCGGCCTTACCGCCAGCACCGACGACCCCGCCGTCGGCGCCGTTGCCGCCTCGACCACCGGACCCGGCGATGTCGCCGCCGCCGCCGCCGGCGCCGTCCCCACCCTGTCCGGCCGTGCCGGCGTTGCCACCGCTGCTGCCGTTGCCTCCGTTGCCGTTGACGGCGCTGCCACTACCACCGTCACCACCGTTGCCGCCGGCAC
Source organism: Mycolicibacter hiberniae (assembly GCF_010729485.1). Taxonomy (NCBI): domain Bacteria; kingdom Bacillati; phylum Actinomycetota; class Actinomycetes; order Mycobacteriales; family Mycobacteriaceae; genus Mycobacterium; species Mycobacterium hiberniae. Next base: position 3,929,181 of record NZ_AP022609.1, on the reverse strand, counting down.
CACCAGCGCCGGCGTTACCACCGTTGCCACCGTCGCCACCGCTGCCGGCTGTGGCACTGGCACCGGCACCACCGTTGCCGCCGGCCCCAGCGGTACCGGCGTTACCGCCGTTTCCGGCGATGACACCGTCACCGCCCCTGCCGCCGGCGCCGGCGTTACCACCGGCACCCCCGGACGTGCCATTGTCTCCGGGGTTGACCCCGGCCTTACCCGAACCACCGGCAGCACCGTTACCACCCGCGCCGCCGTTTCCGGCCTTACCCGGGTTGTAGTCGTCGATCGTGGCGTGCTCATTGGTGCCCGCACCGGCGTTCCCGCCGGCACCGCCGGCACCGCCGCTACCGCCGGCCTTGCCGCTGCCCGCGGCGACCGTGCCGCCGTTGCCGCCAGCCCCGCCGCTGCCACCCCAGCCGCCGGGGCCCTGACCGCCGTTGCTGCCGCCATCAGTGCCGGCACCGCCCAAGCCGGCGTCACCACCGTTGCCGCCGGCGCCGCCGTTACCACCGTCGAGGCCACTGCCCGCCGCGGCGCTCTTACCACTGGCACCGCTGCCGCCCTGACCGCCCTGGCCGCCACGTCCGCCGTTGCCGCCACCGACACCGTTGATGCCGGCACCGCCGGCACCGCCCGTTCCGCCGGTGCCGCCCGCGCCGCCCGCACCGCCGTTGCCGTCGACATCGACTTGGCTGTTGGCCGCGCCCTGGCCGCCCCGGCCGCCCTGGCCACCGTCACCACCGGTGCCGTTCACACCGTCGATGCCACCGTTGTTCCCCGCACCACCGGCACCGGCATTACCGCCGTTGCCGCCATCGGTAGCCGCACCACCGTTGCCGCCGTAACCCCACTTGCCGACCCCGCCGGTACCGCCCTCACCGCCGGTACCACCGTTGCCACCGGCACCACCATTGGTGGCGTTGGTGCCGATCCCGGCATCCCCACCGGTCCCACCGTTGCCGCCGAGGCCGGCCGCGCCGGCAGCCAAACCGTCAAGGCCGCCGGTGTAGTTGCCCGAACCACCTCGCCCACCGTGGCCACCGGTGCCGCCGTTGCCGGCGTCACCACCGTCGGTGGCGATCCCGCCGCCCCACCGTACCACCCGTCGCCACCGACCACCGACCGTCCGCCCACCCGTCACCCTGTCCGTTACCGGTGCCGTTGTTCAATGCACCCGCTGCACCACCGTTGCCACCGGCACCACCGTCACCGCCGATGCCACCGGCACCGCCGTTGATGTTCGCGGTCGGGTACTTGGCCCCCACCGCGTGGTCCGCACCTTGGCCGCCGTTGCCGCCGTCACCACCATCGGCGCCCGCACCACCGTTACCGCCGCTGCCGGCATTGCCGGCTACCGCGCCGCTGGCGCCACCGGCACCACCGTTACCACCGGCACCGCCGGCCTGCCCGGCACCGCCGGCACGCCCGGCGTCGCTGGCCGGCAGACCCTGCGCCGGGTCGTTGACATTGCCGATGCTCTCCCCGGCAGCACCGGCGACACCATCACCACCGTCACCGCCGGCACCACCGTTACCCCTGCTGCCGCCGGCACCACCGGCCCGCCGTTACCGCCGCGATCCCCGGCGTTGACACCGTTATGGCCGTCGCCACCGGCACCGCCGCTACCGGCTATCCCGGTGATCTCGGTGCCGTCGGTACCGGCGTTGCCGTTCGTCGAACCCGTGCCCGCCGTACCGGCCTGGCCCGCCTGACCGACCTCACCACCCTGGCCGCCATCGCCGCCGTCGACATGGTCAGCGGTGCCGTCCGCACCCCGACCGCCGTCTCCGGCCGTGCCGGCGTTGCCGCCGTTGCCGGCGTCGCCGCCGACACCCGTGGCGCCGTCCGCACCGCCACCGGTGGAGGTGCCGCCGGTTCCGCCCGTGCCGCCCGTGCCACCGTTGCCACCGCTGCCGCCGGATCCACCGGCCTGCCCGGTGCCACTACCACCATTGGCGAACGAACCCTCAGCACCGGTGACGCCGTCGCCACCGTGTCCGCCGCTGCCGGCATTTCCGCCGTTGCCGCCGACGCCGCCGACGTGACCGGTGCCGCCCGCACCGCCGTCGCCACCCGCGCCGCCATTGCTTCCGCTTTCGCCGTTGTCGCCGGCGTTGACACCGTTTTGACCCTCATACCCGGCACCGCCGGCGCCGCCGGCACCACCATTGCCGCCATCACCCTGCGCAGCATGGGTGACACCGTCGGCTTCTAAGCCGCCCTGGCCACCGTTACCACCGGCACCACCGGCACCACCATTGCCACCAGAGACACCGGCGCTGGAGGAGTCAGCACCGGCGAAGCCCGCACCGCCGGCGCCACCACCGCCACCGACACCCGCCGCACCGTTGGTGCCATTGGCCGCCCCGCCGGTGCGGCCCACGCCACCGGCACCACCGGCACCGGCGTTACCGCCCGCACCACCGACGCCACCGTCACGACCATCGACATGCCCGGCGTCACCGGCCGCACCCCCGGCGCCCTTGCCACCAGCACCACCGGAACCGCCGGCACCACCGGCACCACCAAGACCCTGCAGGCCCGCCGACGAACCCGTGCCCCGGCACCACCAGCACCACCGGCACCACCATTGGTGCCCGACTCCACCACCGTCGCCACCGGCCAGCACCGCATCCGCACCGGTCTTACCGGTGTAGCCGACACCACCCTTGCCGCCGTCACCACCAGCACCACCAACACCGTCGGTAGCCCGCACGCCACCAACGTTCAGACCGCCCTGGCCACCGTTACCACCGGCACCACCGGCACCACCATTGCCACCAGAGACACCGGCGCTGGAGGAGTCAGCACCGGCGAAGCCCGCACCGCCGGCGCCACCACCGCCACCGACACCCGCCGCACCGTTGGTGCCATTGGCCGCCCCGCCGGTGCGGCCCACGCCACCGGCACCACCGGCACCGGCGTTACCGCCCGCACCACCGACGCCACCGTCACGACCATCGACATGCCCGGCGTCACCGGCCGCACCCCCGGCGCCCTTGCCACCAGCACCACCGGAACCGCCGGCACCACCGGCACCACCAAGACCCTGCAGGCCCGCCGACGAACCCGTGCCCCCGGCACCACCAGCACCACCGGCACCACCATTGGTGCCCGACTCACCCGCACCACCGTCGCCACCGGCCAGCACCGCATCCGCACCGGTCTTACCGGTGTAGCCGACACCACCCTTGCCGCCGTCACCACCAGCACCACCAACACCGTCGGTAGCCCGCACGCCACCAACGTTCAGACCGCCCTGGCCACCGTTACCACCGGCACCACCGGCACCACCATTGCCACCAGAGACACCGGCGCTGGAGGAGTCAGCACCGGCGAAGCCCGCACCGCCGGCGCCACCACCGCCACCGACACCCGCCGCACCGTTGGTGCCATTGGCCGCCGCGCCGGTGCGGCCCACGCCCCCGGCACCACCGGCACCGGCGTTACCGCCGGCACCACCGACGCCACCGTCACGACCATCGACATGCCCGGCGTCACCGGCCGCACCCGCAGCACCCTTGCCCCCGGCACCACCGGAGCCGCCGGCACCACCGGCACCACCAAGACCCTGCAGGCCCGCCGTCGAACCCGTGCCCCCGGCACCACCAGCACCACCGGCACCACCATTGGTGCCCGACTCACCCGCACCACCGTCGCCACCGGCCAGCACCGCATCCGCACCGGTCTTACCGGTGTAGCCGACACCACCCTTGCCGCCGTCACCACCAGCACCACCAACACCGTCGGTAGCCCGCACGCCACCAACGTTCAGACCACCCTGGCCACCGTTACCACCGGCACCACCGGCACCACCGGCACCACCATTGCCACCAGAGACACCCGCACCGGTCGAGTCAGCACCGGCGAAGCCCGCACCGCCGGCGCCACCACCGCCACCGACACCGGCCACACCGTTGGTGCCATTGGCCGCCGCGCCGGTCCGGCCCACGCCACCGGCACCACCGGCACCGGCGTTACCGCCGGCACCACCGACGCCACCGTCACGGCCATCGACATGCCCGGCGTCACCGGCCGCACCCGCGGCACCCTTGCCACCAGCACCACCGGAACCGCCGGCACCCCCGGCACCACCAAGACCCTGCAGGCCCGCCGACGAACCCGTGCCCCCGGCACCACCAGCACCACCGGCACCACCATTGGTGCCCGACTCACCCGCACCACCGTCGCCACCGGCCAGCACCGCATCCGCACCGGTCTTACCGGTGTAGCCGACACCACCCTTGCCGCCGTCACCACCAGCACCACCAACACCGTCGGTAGCCCGCACGCCACCAACGTTCAGACCACCCTGACCACCGTTACCGCCGGCGCCACCAGCACCACCATTGCCACCGGAGACACCCGCACCGCTGGAGTTGGCACCCGCGAAGCCCGCGCCGCCCTTACCGCCGGCACCACCCACACCGGCGGTGCCGTTCACCCCGTTAGCCGCCTGGACGCCGGCGCCGCTGAGGCCGCCGACACCGGCCTTGCCCGCGTCGCCGCCCGCACCGCCGTTACCGCCCGCGGTGCCATCCACATGGCTGGCGGTGCCATCGATACCGGTCGCGCCCGCCGCGCCGGCACCACCGTTACCCCCGTTGCCGCCGACTCCGCCGGCGCCGGCGGCACCGTTGTTGGTGCCCTGCCCACCGACACCGCCGACGCCACCGTTGCCGCCCGCACCGCCGTTGGTGCCGCTGGCCCCCGGTGTCGCTCCGGCTACGCCGGCAAGACCGTTGCCGCCCTTACCGCCGGCACCACCCGCACCGCCGTCACCCTGGGTGGCCCGACTGCCGTCGGTCTCCAAACCGCCCAGGCCGCCGTTCCCACCGGCTCCACCGGCGCCGCCGTTGGTGCCGTCGATGCGCCCGGTCGTTCCGTTGACGCCGTCGAAGCCCTTGCCGCCGGCGCCGCCCTTGGCGCCGATTCCGGCGGAGCCATCGGAGCCGCTCGCGGCGCTGGTTCCGTTGCCGCTGTCACCACCGGCGCCGCCCTTGCCGGCGTTGCCGCCGGCGCCGCCGGCCTGGCCTGCCGTGCCGTCGACATGGCTGGCGGTACCCGCGGCGCCGTCGGCGCCCTGCGCCCCGTCACCACCGGACCCGCCGTTGCCACCGACGCCGCCCACGCCGTGTTGGCCGGCGATCGTTCCGGCGCCGCCAACGCCACCGGCGCCGCCGGCGCCACCATTGCCGCCGTGCTCGCCGGCCGCCCCCGGGGCAGTCCCGTTCAAGCCCTCGTAGCCGGCCCCGCCCTTACCGCCGGCACCGCCGTCACCGCCGTTGCCGGAGGCCGCGCGGGAGTTGTCGGTGTTCAGACCACCGAGACCGCCCTTACCGCCGGCCCCACCGGCCTGGCCCGTCCCGCCATGCAGGGTGGCCTGCGTGCCGGCGGTTCCGTCTTGCCCGTCGGAGCCGCTGCCGCCGTTGCCGCCGACGCCGGCCGTTCCCGAAGCCGCCCGGGAACCGTTGGCCTGCAAACCGCCCACGCCGGCGTTGCCGCCGGTGCCGCCGTCGCCGCCCGCGGTGCCCGAAGGCGCACCGTTGTCCGAGCCGGCGTCGTACCCGGCGCCGCCGGCGCCACCATTGCCGCCCTTACCCGCGACGCCGTTGACGCCACTGGCGGCATAGTTGCCGTTGCCGGAGGCACCGCCGGCGCCGCCCGCTCCCGCGTTGCCACCGTTGCCCCCGTTGCCACCGGAACCGCCGTCGGGGTCGGCAGCGGTGCCGGCCGCGCCGACGCCGCCGTGCGCGCCATCGGTGCCGCTACCGCCCGCGCCGCCGACACCGCCCGTGCCGTGCACGCCCGCGATGGAGCCGGTCCCGCCGACACCACCGTCACCACCCGCGCCACCATTGCCACCCGACGTGCCGGCTGGCGCACCGGCGGCCACCGCGTTGTAGCCGGCGCCGCCCTTACCGCCGGCACCGCCGTCACCACCAAGACCCTGCGCAGCACGGGCAACGCCGTCGGCCTCGAGTCCGCCTTGACCGCCATTACCGCCGGCCCCACCATCGCCACCGGCCTTGCCGTCCGGGTTCAGTGCGGTGCCCGCCGCACCGGCAGCTCCGTCCTTGCCGTCACCGCCGTCACCACCGGCACCGGCCGCGCCCGAAACCGCGCGTGTGCCGTCTGCCTCCAGGCCGCCGCGGCCGGCATCACCGCCGGCACCACCGTTGCCGCCAGCCGTACCGGCCGTGGCCGTACCGTCGGACGCCGCGTCATACCCGGCGCCACCGGCGCCACCGCTGCCGCCCTTGCCGGCACTTCCCGCCGTGCCGCCGGCAGCCACCTGACCGCCGGCGCCCACGCCGCCGGCACCGGCCAGACCGGCATTGCCCCCGGCACCACCGGCCTGCCCGGCCAAACCATCCGGGTTCGCCGCGGTCCCCGCGGCACCGTCGGCACCGTCGACGCCGACGCCTCCGTCGCCACCGTTGCCGCCGATGCCGCCGGCGCCTTGCGTGCCGACCGCTCCCGCAGCGCCGCTGCCCATGAACCAACCACCGGCGCCGCCGTTGCCGGCCGTTCCGGAAGAACCTCCGTTGCCGCCGGCACCGCCGTTGCCGCCACCGTCCCCGTCGGCACCCGCGGCAGCACCGTCGACGCCGTCGGCGCCGTGGCCACCGGAACCGCCGTTGCCGCCGTCGCCGGCTGCGCCGCCGCGACCGCCGGAGCCGAACAGGTAGGCGCCCTTGCCGCCGTCGCCGCCGTTGCCGCCATTGCCGCCATTGCCGCCGTTGCCGCCGTTGCCGTCGCCCCCGTTGGCGAAGCTGCCGGCCAGGCCCGCGATGCCGGTGAAACCATCGCCACCGCCACCGCCGGCACCGGCAGTGCTGAACAGGCCCCACAGGGAGGCGTCGCCGCCGGCGCCGCCATTGCCGCCGGGAGTGCCCAGCGTGGTCGCCGTACCGCCGTCACCACCGTTGCCACCACTGCTGAACCAGGAGTACAGGCCCGCGTTTCCGCCATCGCCGCCGTTGCCGCCGTTGAGGCCGTCGCCGCCGTCACCACCGTTGCTCCACCAGCCGAAGAGGCTGCCGGTGCCGCCATTGCCGCCGGTGAATCCGTCCCCACCGTCGCCGGCGTCGCTGAACAGGGAGAACCAGCCGACGTTGCCGCCCTTACCTCCGTTGCCGCCGTTGCCGCTGACCCCGCTGACACCGCCGAGACCGCCGTCACCGGCGTCGCTGAACCATGCGAGGAGTGCGCCGTCGCCACCAGCGCCGCCGAAGCCACCATCGCCACCGCCGGCACCACCGGCGCCGGCCTGGCTGAACGCCGCAAACCAGCCGGCAGCCCCACCATCGCCCCCGACGCCACCGAAGATGCCGTCACCACCGGCACCGCCATCACCACCGAACAGGCCGCCCTGACCACCGGCACCACCGTCGATCAGGCCTTCCAGGCCGTCGGCGTCCCAGCCGTCCCCGCCGGAACCCCAGATCCAGCCGCCGGCCGCACCGTTGGGGTTGAGGGCCGTGCCGTCGGCACCGTCACCGAACGGCCGCAGCCAGTCGATGTCACCCCAGTTGAAGGTGGCGCCCGCGGATCCCGGCACGTCGAGCGAGTCCGCCCCGATACCGGCCACGGTCAGATCCGCCAAGATCGTGTCCCACACGGCCTGGTCGCCGAGGCTGTCGAAGAACGGTGACCAGCTGGCGGGGTCGAAAACCACCGTCCAGGCGTCCGGGTCCACCCAGTTGGCGCCCAGATCCGCAACCGCGGTCGCCAGTTCCTCCCCGAGCAGGTCGATCCAGACGTCCTCGATGTCGGCGTGTGCCGTCGGGGCCGGCGTCCAGGGCCCGAATCCGAACGCCAGGAACGCACTTATCGCGCTCCCCGCGCCGAACATGCGGCTGCGACGACCCTGAGAACGACCCTGACGATGGCGAGCCATATGGCTTATCCCCTTAACTGACGCACAACTACGGCACAGACGGAGTGGACGTTAACACATATTCACGTTCGGTCAACCGGAGTCCATCTCCGCAGACTGGCAGCCCCTACCGCGTCTAGTGAGCCTGTTTTCCGGCTTGCAAATCTGTGTAAGTGCACTTACGGCTGGAGTGGCAACGGGGTTTGTCACACTTTTTCGCACGCACCGGCACCGTCAGAAAATCTCAGCAAACGCTTGCAAGAGCTAGCGGAGTTTGCTGGCTACCGCCGCAACAGCGCGGCGCACTCCGCGGGAATAGCACCGATCGCGGCGAGTGGAACGAGCGCACGGCCATGCCTGGCGTGGGAACGGCGCGATGCCGGCGGCTCCCCGAGGCCGCGGCGACGGCGGCCCGAGACCTCGTCGGGCTTTTGTCGTGGGCGCGTGGGCGGGGCAGCGGCCGCTAGGGAAGAGCCGGTTGGCCGGCTCGTTTCGGGAAGGCCCGTAAAACAAAGCAGCACCGGCTGCGCCAATGGCGCAGCCGGTGCTGAACTGGATGTACTAACGGATTACTACTGCTCCTGGCAGAGGTCGTCCAGGACGTCGATCTGGCCACGCAGCTGGTCGCGCAGCGGCTGCTGCACCTCGTCGTCGGGGGCGTGCCCGGCCAGGTAGTTGATGCTCAGCGCCTCGAGGGTGTCGGCCATGTCGCCGACGGCCTTCGCGATGTCAGCCGGGGTTCCGGGGTTGGCGTTGAGGCTCTGGTGCAGGTAGGCGCCGCCGGCGAACAGCGAGAGCCGCGCGTTGGTGCCCACCGCCAGGTCACCGGCCAGGTCGCCCGGCACCGGGTTCTGCAGGTTGGTGTTGAACTGAGTGCCCTGCCGCACAACTGCCTGCGCGTTGCAGATGTTGCCCTTGGCTTCGGCACGCTGGTCGTCGGAGAACTTCTGGCCCGTCGACGGGTGGAACCACCCGAGGATGGCCAGAACAATGCCGATCACAGCCAGCGCGAGCGCGGCGATCGTGGGCACCGACAGCGCCGAGGCGGAAGTGGAAGATTGCGGAAAACCCGCGCTCTTGGGCTTGGCGGAGGACGTTTCGCTAGGAGAGGTCTCAGGCATTGCGCGATCGTAACGGGACAGGTCCGTTTAGTCACGCCGAATGGGGATCCGGCGCGTTGCCGGTACCCTCATGTGCGATGTTGAGCACCGAGCTGCAGACCACACCGCGCCGCCTCACCGGTTGGGGCCGCACCGCGCCGAGCGTGGCGCAGGTCTTGTCGACCCCGGATGTCGAGCTCATCGCGAGCGCCGTGGCCCGCACGGCCGAGCAGACGGGCCGTGGCGTGATCGCCCGCGGCCTCGGCCGCTCCTACGGTGACAACGCCCAAAACGGCGGCGGCCTGGTGATCGACATGACCGCGGTCAACCGGATCCACTCGATCTCGGCGGATCGCGGCATCGTCGACGTCGACGGCGGCGTGAGCCTGGACCAGTTGATGAAGGCCGCCCTGCCCTTCGGGTTGTGGGTTCCGGTGCTGCCGGGAACCCGGCAGGTCACCATCGGCGGGGCGATCGCCTGCGACATCCACGGCAAGAACCACCACAGCGAAGGCAGCTTCGGCAACCATGTGCGGTCTATCGAGCTGCTGACCGCCGACGGTTCGGTGCGCCACCTCGAACCGGACAGCCCCGACAAAGAGACAGCCGCGCTGTTTTGGGCCACGGTCGGCGGCAACGGCCTCACCGGCATCATTCTGCGCGCCACCATCGCCATGACGCCCACCGAGACGGCGTACTTCATCAACGACGGCGACAACACCAGCACGCTGGACGAGACCATCGCGTTCCACAGCGACGGCAGCGAAGCCAACTACACCTATTCCAGTGCCTGGTTCGACGCGATCAGCCCGCCGCCGAAGCTGGGTCGCGCCACCATCACCCGCGGGCGCCTGGCCCTGCGCGACGAACTGCCCAAGAAGCTGGCGCGCAACCCGCTGAAGTTCGACGCTCCGCAGTTGATGACGGTGCCCGACATCTTCCCCAACGGGCTGATGAACAAGTTGAGCCTGAGCACCATCGGCGAGCTGTACTACCGCCGCGGCGGCCACTATCGCGGCAAGGTGCAGAACCTGACGCAGTTCTATCACCCGCTGGACCTGCTGGGTGAGTGGAACCGCGGCTACGGTTCGGCCGGCTTCGCGCAGTACCAGTTCCTGGTGCCCACCGAGGCCGTCGAGGAGTTCAAGAGCATCATCGTCGATATCCAGGCCAGCGGGCACTACTCGGCCCTGAACGTGTTCAAGCTGTTCGGGCCGGCCAACGCAGCTCCGCTGAGCTTCCCGATGCCCGGCTGGAACGTGTGCCTGGACTTCCCCATGAAACCCGGCCTCAACGAGCTGCTCAACGAGCTCGACCAGCGGGTGCTGGAATTCGGCGGGCGGCTCTACACCGCCAAGGACTCCCGCACCACCGCGGAGAACTTCCACGCCATGTACCCGCGCATCGACGAGTGGATCGCGGTGCGCCGCAAGGTGGATCCCGACGGGGTCTTCGCCTCCGATATGGCCCGACGTTTGGAGCTTGTGTAGATGGTGTTCGACGCGACCGGTAATCCCCAGTCGATTCTGCTGCTGGGCGGCACCTCCGAGATCGGCCTGGCGATCTGTGCGCGCTACCTGCGCAACGCCTCGGCGAGCGTGGTGCTGGCCTGCCTGCCCGGCGACCCCGGCCGGGACGGGGCGAAGGCACAGATGGAGGCCGCCGGCGCGAAGTCGGTGCGGATCGTCGACTTCGACGCGCTGGACACCGCGAGCCATCCGGCGATGATCGACGCCGCCTTCAGCGACGGCGACATCGACGTGGCGGTGGTTGCCTTCGGCATGGACGCCGACGCCGAGGAGCTGTGGCACAACCAGGCCAAGGCCGTGCAGGTCGCCGAGATCAACTACACCGCAGCGGTTTCGGTGGGGGTGCTGCTCGCGGGCAAGATGAGCGCCCAGGGCTTCGGGCAGATCATCGCGATGAGCTCGGTGGCCGGCGAGCGGGTCCGCCGGACCAACTTCGTCTACGGGTCCACCAAAGCCGGCCTGGACGGTTTCTACCTGGGCCTGGGCGAGGCGCTTCGCGAGGACGGGGTGCGGGTGCTGGTGATCCGGCCCGGGCAGGTGCGCACCCGGTTCTCCGCGCACGTCAAGGAAGCCCCGCTGACCGTCGACAAAGAAGACGTCGCCGAACTGGCGGTGACCGCGGCGGCCAAGGGTAAGGAAATCGTCTGGGCGCCAGGGGCGTTCCGCTACGTCATGATGGTGCTGCGGCACGTTCCGCGGGCGATCTTCCGCCGGCTGCCCATCTGATGCGCACCGCGCTGACCACCGTCGGTCAGATGATGCTGGCCGCCGCGGTGGCCGTCGTCGTCGCGGTGGTCGCGCTGACGGCGATCGCGCGGGTGCAGTGGCCGGCGTACCCGTCGTCGAACCAACTGCACGCCCTGACCACGGTGGGGCAGGTCGGCTGCCTGGCCGGGCTGGCCGGGGCGGCGTGGTTGTGGCGGCGTGGCCGTCAGGCGTTGGCCCGGCTCGCCGCGGTGGTCTTCGTCTCGGCGTTCTCGGTGGTCACCCTGGCGATGCCGCTGGGCGCCACCAAGCTCTACCTGTTCGGGATCTCGGTGGACCAGCAGTTCCGCACCGAATACCTGACCCGGCTGGCCAACAGCCCGCGACTGCACGACATGACCTATCTGGGGCTGCCGCCCTATTACCCGCCGGGCTGGTTCTGGCTCGGCGGACGCGCCGCGGCCTTCACCGGCACGCCGGCTTGGGAGATGTACAAGCCGTGGGCGATCACCTCGATAGCGATCGCCGCCGCCGTGGCGATGGTGCTGTGGAACAAGATGGTCCGCTTCGAGTACGCGCTGCTGGTCACCATCGCCGGAACCGCGGTGACACTGGCCTACAGCTCCCCGGAGCCCTACGCGGCCATGATCACCCTGCTGGCGCCTCCGGTGCTGATCCTGGCCTGGTCCGGGCTGCGCGCAGCCGGCCGGGGCTGGGCGGCGCTCGCCGGTACCGGTGTCTTCCTGGGTTTCGCCGCCACCTTCTACACCCTGCTGGTGGCCTACAGCGCCTTCACGGTGACGTTGATGGCTGTGCTGGTGGCGGCCTCGCGCGCGGTCCGGCGTGCCGGTCTTCGGGCCACGCTGGAACCGCTGGCGCGGCTGGCGGTGATCGGTGTGATCGCCGCGGCCATCGCCTCGATCACCTGGACGCCCTACCTGCTGACGGCGCTGCACCATCCGATCGGCGAGACCCGCGGCGCCCTGCACTACCTGCCGCGCGACGGCGCCGAGCTGAGCTTCCCGATGCTGCAGTTCACCCTGTTAGGAGCGCTGTGCCTGCTGGGCACCCTGTGGCTGGTGGTCCGCGCCACTGAGTCGACCCGGGCCGGTGCGCTGGCGATCGGCGTCATCGGCGTCTACCTGTGGTCCTTGTTGTCGATGCTGTCCACCCTGGCGCGCACCACGCTGCTGAGCTTCCGGCTGCAGCCGGCGCTGACGGTGCTGCTGGCAACCGCCGGGGTCTTCGGCTTCATCGAGGGCGCCCGCGCGCTCGGCGGGGCCGCCCGCGGCTGGCACCGCATCGTCTACCCGGCAGCGACAGCGGTGGGCGTGGCCGGGGCGATCGCCTTCAGCCAGGACATCCCCGAGGTGCTGCGGCCCGACATCACCGTCGCCTACACCGACACCGACGGGCACGGCGAGCGCGGCGACCGCAGACCGCCGGGCGCGGCGAAGTACTACGAGGCCGTCGACGCCGCCATCACCGCGGCCACCGGTAAGCCGCGGGACCAGACGGTGGTGCTCACCGCCGACTACAGCTTTTTGTCCTACTACCCCTATTGGGGGTTCCAGGGCCTCACCCCGCACTACGCCAACCCGCTGGCCCAGTTCGCCGCGCGCGCCGCCGCCATCGAGGCCTGGTCCAAGCTGGAGACGGCCGAGGAGTTCACCCGCGCGCTCGACGACTTGCCGTGGCCGGCGCCCACGGTGTTCCTGATGCGGCCCGGTGCCGGTGACACCTACACGCTGCGGCTGGCCAAGGACGTCTACCCCAACCATCCCAACGTGCGGCGCTACACCGTGGAACTCGACGCGGCGCTGTTCGCCGGCCCGCAGTTCCGCGTCCAGGAGATCGGTCCGTTCGTGCTTGCCATCCGCACCTGACAGACGCCGCCGAACGCCCCGATAGCATCTGCTCCGTGACCGAAACGTGCGCCGACTACCGGATCGCTCGGGCCGTCGCCGTCGTCGCCGGCGTGCTGGGCAGCCTTCTGGCAATCCTGACCCCGTTGTTACCGGTCAAACAGACCACCGCAGAACTCAATTGGCCGCAGAACGGCGTGCTGAGCAGCGTGCAGGCTCCGCTGATCAGCTACGTGGCGACCGACCTGGACATCAGCGTGCCGTGTCAGGCGGCGGCCGGCCTCACCCCGAGCAAGTCGGTGCTGCTGTCCACGGTGCCCAAGCAGGCGCCCAAGGCTGTCGACCGCGGCCTGCTGATCCAGCGCGTCAACGACGACCTGGTTCTGGTGGTGCGCAACGTGCCGGTGGTGGTGGCGCCGCTTTCGGCGGTGCTCGGCCCGGACTGCCAGAAGCTCACCTTCACCGCGCACGCCGACCGGGTCACCGCCGAGTTCGTCGGCCTCAAGTACGGCCCCAACGCCGAGCACCCCGGCTCACCGCTGACCGGGACCCGCAGCGGCTATGACTTCCGGCCGCAGATCGTCGGTGTCTACACCGATCTGAGCGGGCCGGCGCCGGCCGGGCTGGAGTTCTCCGCCACCGTCGACACCCGCTACTCGAGTGCACCGACCGCCCTCAAGCTGGCCGCGATGATCCTGGGCGTGGCGCTGACCATCGCCGCCCTGATCGCCCTGCATGTGCTCGACACCGCCGACGGAATGCGGCACCGGCGATTCCTGCCGGCCCGCTGGTGGTCAGCCTCGCCGCTGGATGTGCTGGTCACGGCGGTGCTGGTGTGGTGGCACTTCGTCGGCGCCAATACCAGCGACGACGGCTACATCCTGACCATGGCGCGGGTGTCGGAGAACGCCGGCTACATGGCCAACTTCTATCGCTGGTTCGGCACCCCCGAAGCGCCGTTCGGCTGGTACTACGACCTGCTGGCGCTGTGGGCACACGTCTCGACCAGCAGCATCTGGATGCGGCTGCCCACCCTGATCATGGCGCTGGCCTGTTGGTGGCTGATCAGCCGCGAAGTCCTCCCCCGGCTGGGCCACGCCGTCAAGCACAGTCAGGCTGCGGCCTGGACCGCGGCCGGCATGTTCCTGGCGTTCTGGCTGCCGCTGAACAACGGCCTGCGCCCCGAACCGATCATCGCGCTGGGCATCCTGGCGACCTGGTGCTCGGTGGAGCGCGCGGTGGCCACCAGCCGGCTGCTGCCGCTGGCGATCGCCTGCATCATCGGCGCGATGACGCTGTTCTCCGGTCCCACCGGGATCGCGTCGATCGGCGCGCTGCTGGTGGCGATCGGGCCGCTGCGCACGATCTTGCACCGCCGCTCCAAGCAGTTCGGGCTGGCGCCGCTGCTGGCGCCGATCGCCGCGGCGGTCAGCATCACCGCGATCGTGATCTTCCGCGACCAGACCCTGGCCGGGGAGATCGAGGCCAGCACACTCAAGTCTGCGGTAGGCCCGAGCCTGGCCTGGTTCGAGGAGCACGTCCGCTACGAGCGGCTCTTCCTGGCCACCCCCGACGGTTCGGTGGCGCGCCGCTTCCCGGTGCTGGCCCTGGCGCTCGCGTTGGCGGTGTCGGTGGCCGTGGCGCTGCGCAAGGGCCGGATTCCCGGTACCGCGGCCGGCCCGAGCCGGCGCATCATCGGGATCACCATCATCTCGTTCATCGCGATGATGTTCACCCCCACCAAGTGGACGCACCACTTCGGCGTGTTCGCCGGCCTCGCCGGGTCCCTGGGCGCGCTGGCCGCCGTCGCGGTGAGCGCCGCGGCGATGCGCTCCCGGCGCAACCGGACGCTGTTCACCGCGGTGGTGCTGTTCATCACCGCGCTGTCGTTCGCCAGCGTCAACGGCTGGTGGTACGTCTCCAACTTCGGCGTGCCGTGGTCCAACGCCTTCCCCAAGTGGCATCTGGCCTTCGCCACCATTGGGGTGGCGCTGACGGTGGCCGCCGCACTGGTGGCCGCGTGGTTCCACTTCCGCAACGGCGCCGAGCGCACGCCGCGCTGGACGGCGCTGTCCGGCTATCCGCTGGCCATCGCCTCCTGGTTGCTGATCGTGTTCGAGGTGGTCTCGCTGACCGCCGCGATGATCGGGCAGTACCCCGCCTGGACCGTGGGCCGCTCCAATCTGTCCGCCATCCCGGTCCTGGGATCCGGCCGGACCTGCGGGCTGGCCGACGACGTGCTGGTGGAGCAGGACCCCACCGCCGGCATGCTCACCCCGATCGACAGCCCGGTGGCCGACGCGTTGAGCGCCGGGTACGCAGCCGGGTTCATGCCCAACGGGATCCCCGACGACGTCTCGGCCGACCAGGTGATCGGCCCGCCCGGGCTGGGCCGGCTGGCCGACGACGACGACGCGCAGGCCGCCGGCGGGGAGGCCGGTACCGAGGGCGGCACCACCGCGGCCGAGGGCGTCAACGGTTCCCGGGCCCGGCTGCCCTACAAGCTCGACCCCGCCCGGGTGCCGGTGCTCGGCAGCTGGCGGCCCGGCCTTCAGGTGCCCGCGTTGCTGCGGTCGGCCTGGTACCGGCTGCCCGCCGACCGGGCCAACGCGGGACCGCTGCTGGTGGTGGCGGCGGCGGGCCGCTTCGACCGCGGCGAGGTCACCGCGCAGTGGGCCACCGAGGCCGGCGCCGCCAACGACAAGCCGGGCGGCACCGTGCAGTTCGGGGACATCGGTGCGGTCCCGGCGTGGCGCAACCTGCGTGCGCCCATGTCGTCGATCCCCGCCGAGGCCACCCGTATCCGGCTGGTGGTCCGCGACGACGACTTGGCTCCGCAGCACTGGATCGCGGTGACGCCGCCGCGTGTCCCGCAGCTGAGCACCCTGCAGGAAGTGGTGGGCTCGGAGGACCCGGTGCTGCTGGACTGGCTGGTCGGCCTGGCGTTCCCCTGCCAGCGCCCGTTCGGTCACCAGAACGGGGTGACCGAGGTGCCCAAGTGGCGGATCCTGCCGGACCGGTTCGGCGCCGAGGCGAACTCGCCGGTGATGGACAACAACGGCGGCGGCCCACTGGGCATCACCGAGCTGCTGGTGCGCGCCACCACGGTGCCCAGTTATTTGAACCACGACTGGTTCCGCGACTGGGGCGCTCTGCAGCAGTTGACGCCGTACTATCCCGCGGCCACGCCGGCGCAACTGGAACTGGGAACCGCGGTGCGCTCCGGGCTGTGGAGCCCGGCGCCGCTGCGGCACTGAGCTCCGTCACACCTTTCACTCGACTGTCGGGTGTCCCAGTGGCCGCATCCGTCACCGGACTCGGTGGGTGTGAGGGTTGCCCACCTCTCAGCGACTGACGCCCGTCGTGTCGGACCACGGTGTCAGGGTGCGGCACATGACGAACTTGAGGTCCTTGCGCGGCATCGAGCTGCGCTACGTACTGACGCACCATCTGCTGCACCACGGGACGTGCAGCATCGCCGAACTGGCCGCGGAGCTGGACTCGCGAGGCTTCTGTGTCCAGGGGCGGCCGTCCAAAGCGATCTCGGACGCCCTGCGGTGGGAACGCGAGCACGGCCGGGTGTTTCGGCGGGGCCGGGGCCGCTACGGGCCCGCGCGGGTTCCGCGCAGCACCGAATACCGCATTCACCGACGGGTGATGGCGCTGCGGGCGCAGGCAACCGGTGACGGCGCTGCAGGCGCGGCAACCGGTGACGGCGCGGCGGACCAAGGCAGCCGGTGACGCGCCGCCGACCCAGCCGGCCGGTGATGGTGCAGCTCCGGCGCCGCGGACCTCCTCCGCAGCCCGACATAGCGTGGGTTGTCGCGCAGAGGCGGGCAACAATCACATATATCCGGGCCGCGCGCGAGACCGCCGGACGGCCCGGATTCCCCACCAGCCGGGCGGGACGGGGTGCCCCGCATGGCGGACGACGTCGCATAGCATCAGGCCTCGTGTCCTCCACCCACGATCAGCCCCAGCGGCGCTATCGGATCGCACGGCTGATCGCAGTGCTCGCCGGCGTCAGCGGCGTGCTGCTGTGCGGCATCACACCGCTGCTCCCGGTCAAGCAGACCACCGCAACGATCGCCTGGCCGCAGGGCGTCGACGCCGACGGCTACGTCTCCGACGTCACCGCTCCCCTGGTCTCCGGCGCGCCCCGCAGCCTGGACATCACCATCCCGTGCTCGGCGATCGCCACCCTGGGCGCCAACGGCGGCCTGGTGCTGTCCACGGTGCCGGCCGGCGGGGTGGACGCCACCGCCCACGGCCTGTTCGTGCGGGCCAACAAGACGACCGTGACCGCGGCCTACCGCGACCATGTGGCTGCGGCCGCCGCCCGGGACAAGCTCGGCGACTGCAGCGAACTGCACCTGTGGGCCGACGCCGGCGGGGTGGGCGCGGACTTCGTCGGAATCCCCGGCGCCTCAGGACAGCTGCCCGGCGAGAACAAGCCGCAGATCGGCGGCATCTTCACCGAGCTGGAGGTGGGCCCGCAGCCCGGCTTAAGCGCGCGCATCGACATCGACACCCGCTTCATCACCTCGCCCACCCTTCTGAAAGCCGGCGTGATGACGCTGGGACTGCTGGCGGTGCTGGCGTCGATCATCGCGCTGAGTGTGCTTGACCGCCGCGTGGGGCATCGCACGCCACGCAGCTGGCGACGCTGGTTCAAGGCCAGTCCCATCACCTGGCTGGCCGATGTGGGGGTGCTGGCGGCATTGGCCCTCTGGCACGTCATCGGTGCCATCTCCAGCGACGACGGCTACAACCTGACGATGGCGCGCAACGTCGCGCATGCCGGATACGTCGCCAACTACTACCGTTTCTTCGGCGCCAGCGAGGCCCCGTTCGACTGGTATCCGGCGCTGCTGGGACAGCTGAGCACGGTGAGCACCGCCGGGGTGTGGATGCGCCTGCCCGCCACCGCCGCTGCGATGGCCTGCTGGCTGATCATCAGCCGGCTGATCCTGCCCCGGCTGGGCCGCCTGTCGGGTAACCGGGTGGCGGTGCTCACCGCCGCGATGATGTTCCTGGCGGCCTGGATGCCGTTCAACAATGGCCTGCGCCCGGAGCCGCTGATCGCCCTGGGCACCTTGGTGGTCTGGGTTCTGGTGGAGCGCACCATCGCCACCCGCCGGCTGGTTCCCGCGGCCTGGGCCACCGTGGTGGCGGTCTTCACCGTGACGCTGGCCCCGCACGGCTTGATTGCCCTGGCCCCGCTGCTGACCGGTTCCCGCGCGGTCGAATCAGTGATCCGCCGGCGCCGCGCCGACGACGGCCTGGCCGCGCCACTGGCGGTACTGGCCGCGGCGGCTTCGGTGATCGCCGTGGTGGTCTGCCGCTCGCAGACCCTGGCCGCCGTCGCGGAGTCGGCCCGGATCAAATACGTCGTCGGGCCGACCATCGCCTGGTACCAGGAGTTCCTGCGCTACTACTTCCTGACCGTCGAGGAGAACGTCGACGCCTCGATGACGCGCCGGTTCGCCGTGCTGGTGCTGCTGTTCTGCATGCTCGCCATGCTGGTGATCCTGCTGCGCCGCGGGCGTATCAGCGGCGTCGCCAGCGGTCCGGCCTGGCGGCTGATCGGCTCGACCGCGGTGGGCCTGCTGCTGCTGACCTTCACCCCGACCAAGTGGGCGGTGCAGTTCGGCGCGTTCGCCGGGCTGGCGGGGGCCCTGGCGGCCTTGACCGCCTTCACCTACGCCCGGGTCGGCCTGCACAGCCGACGCAACATGACCCTGTACGTGACGGCGCTGCTGTTCCTGGTGGCCATCGCGACATCGGGGGTCAACGGCTGGTTCTACGTGGGCGGCTACGGCGTGCCGTGGTTCGACATCCCGCCGGTGATCGCCAGCCGCCCGGTCACCTCGATGTTCCTGGCGGCATCGATCGCCACCGGTCTGCTGGCCGGCTGGCAGCACTTCCGGTTGGACTACACCGGCCACACCGAGGTCACCGCCAACCGGCGCAACCGGATTCTGGCCTCCACCCCGCTGCTGGTGGTCGCCAGCCTGATGGTGCTGCTGATGGTCGGCTCGATGGCCAAGGCCGCCGCCGGGCGCTACCCGGCCTACACCACCGCCAAGGCCAACGCCGAGGCCGTGCTGGCCGGTCTCCGCGGCCAGACCAGCTGCGGCATGGCCGACGACGTGCTGGCCGAACCGGACACCAACGCCGGACTGCTGCAACCCGTCAGTGGCCAGACCTACGGCGAGCTCGGCCCGCTCGGCGGCACCGACCCCTACGGATTCGATCCCAACGCCGTCGATGAGGACCTCACCTCCCTGGCCGTGATCGCCAAGCCCGGCGTGCCCAACGCCGACGCCTCGCCCAACAAGCCCAGCGCCAACCAGAGCGATGCGGCCGGCACCGCCGGCGGCAAGATCCCCGACGACGCCCCGGACGGGGTGAACGGGTCCCGGGTGGCGCTGCCGTTCGGCCTGGACCCGGCGGTGACGCCGGTGCTGGGCTCCTACGGCGAGCAGGTCGCCGCGCACGCCACCTCGGTCTGGTACCGCCTGCCCGAGCCCGACCCGGCAACCGCCCGGGCTCCCATCGTCGTCGTCACCGCCGCCGGCGCCATCTGGTCGCACGGCGAGGACGGCAAGCTCGACTACGGTCAGCCGCTGAAGCTGGAGTGGGGCGCCAGTGCGCCCGACGGCACCTTCCGGGCGCTGGGGCAGGTGGAGCCCATCGACATCGGGCCGCAGAACTCCTGGCGCAACCTGCGTTTCCCGCTGGCCTGGGCGCCGCCGGGCACCGATGTGGTGCGCATCGTGGCCAACGACCCCAACTTGTCCACCGAGCAGTGGATCGCCTTCACTCCCCCGCGGGTGCCGGTGGTGCAGACCATCACCGAGTTGATGGGCTCGCAGACCCCGGTGCTGATGGACATCGCGGTCGCGGCGAACTTCCCGTGCCAGCAGCCGTTCACCGAACATCTGGGCATCGCCGAGCTGCCGGAGTACCGGATCATGCCGGATCACAAGCAGACCGCGGCGTCGTCCAATCTGTGGCAGTCGGCCGAGGACGGCGGACCGTTCCTGATCACCCAGGCCATGCTGTGGACCACCACCGTCCCGACCTACCTGCGCAATGACTGGTATCGGGACTGGGGTGCGGTGGAGGCCTACCACCGCCTGATCTCCGCCAAAGCCGCGCCCGACGCCGTCATCGACCAGGGCACCGTCACCGTTACCGGCTGGAGCCGGCCCGGACCGATTCGAGCACTGCCATGACCGCGCCCGTGACCGACCGTGACCTCACACTGACCCGCTGGGTGGCCGTCGTCGCCGGCCTCGTGGGCTTCCTGCTGTCGGTGGCCACGCCGCTGCTGCCGGTGGTGCAGACCACCGCGACCCTGAACTGGCCGCAGCACGGCGAGCTGAGCAGTGTCACCGCACCGCTGATCTCCCAGACGCCGCTGTCGCTGACGGTGAAGGCGCCGTGTGCGCTGGTGCGCCAGTTGCCCGCCGAGGGCGGCACGCTGGTGTCGACCGCGCCGGCCAAGGGCAAGGACGCCGCGCTCAACGGGCTGTTCATCACCGTCACCGAGAAGCGGGTGGACGTCACCGACCGCAACGTGGTGCTGGCGAGCGCGCCCCGCGCCAAGGTGGAGGGCCCCGACTGCACCGATATCGAGGTCACCTCGTCGCACGACGGGACGTTCGCCACCATCGGGGGCATCACCCAGCGGTACGGCTGGTCGGATCCGAACCTGCGCCCGCAGATCGTCGGGGTGTTCACCGACTTGACCGGCCCGGCGCCGGACGGGCTGTCGCTGACCGCCGACATCGACACCCGGTTCTCCACCAAGCCCACGGCACTCAAGCGAATAGCGATCTTCGCGGCGATCCTCGCCACGGTCATCGCCGTGCTGGCGCTGTGGCGACTGGACCGGCTCGACGGGCACCGGATGCACCGGCTGATCCCGAGTCGGTGGCGGTTCTTCTCCCTGGCCGATGTGGCGGTCGTGTTCGGG
This sequence comes from Mycolicibacter hiberniae, assembly GCF_010729485.1. Taxonomy (NCBI): domain Bacteria; kingdom Bacillati; phylum Actinomycetota; class Actinomycetes; order Mycobacteriales; family Mycobacteriaceae; genus Mycobacterium; species Mycobacterium hiberniae. The sequence goes on along the minus strand of NZ_AP022609.1, from coordinate 3,908,122 downwards.
TTCCTGCTGTGGTACGTGATCGGCGCGAACTCCTCCGACGACGGCTACATCCTGGGGATGGCCCGGGTAGCCGATCACGCCGGCTACATGAGCAACTACTTCCGCTGGTTCGGCAGCCCCGAAGACCCGTTCGGCTGGTACTACAACCTGCTGGCGCTGATGACGCACGTGTCCGACGCCAGCATCTGGATCCGGCTGCCGGACCTGGTCGCCGGGCTGGTGTGCTGGCTGCTGCTCAGCCGCGAGGTGCTGCCCCGGTTCGGTCCGGCGGTGGCGGCCAGCAAGCCCGCACTGTGGGCCGCCGGCATGGTGCTGCTGGCGGCGTGGATGCCGTTCAACAACGGTCTGCGCCCCGAGGGGATCATCGCCGTCGGCTCGCTGATCACCTACGTGCTGGTGGAGCGGGCGATCATCTCCAGCCGGCTGACACCGGCGGCGCTGGCGATCATCTGCGCGGCATTCACCCTGGGGATTCAGCCCACCGGTTTGATCGCGGTGGCCGCGCTGCTGGCCGGCGGCCGGCCGCTGCTGCGGATCCTGGTGCGCCGGCACCGTCTGGTGGGCACCTGGCCGCTGGTGGCGCCGCTGTTGGCCGCCGGTGCGGTGATCTTGACCGTGGTTTTCGCCGACCAGACGGTGCGGGCGGTCTTGGAGGCCACCCGCGTGCGCACCGCCATCGGTCCCAGCCAGGCCTGGTACACCGAGAACCTGCGCTACTACTACCTGATTCTGCCGACCGTCGACGGCTCGCTGTCGCGGCGGTTCGGGTTCTTGATCTGTGTGCTCTGCCTGTTCACCGCCATGTTCATCATGTTGCGGCGCAAGCGGATCGCCGGGGTGGCCAGCGGCCCGGTGTGGCGGTTGATGGGCGTGATCCTGGCGACCATGTTCTCGCTGATGTTCGCCCCCACCAAATGGGTGCACCACTTCGGGCTGTTCGCCGCGGTGGCCGGGGCGATGGCGGCGCTGACCACCGTGCTGGTCTCCCGACAAGTGGTGCGCTGGTCGCGCAACCGCATGGCCTTCGCCGCGGCAGTGCTTTTCATCATGGCGTTGTGTTTCGCCACCACCAACGGCTGGTGGTATGTCTCCAGCTACGGCGTCCCGTTCAACGCCGACATGCCGCGGATCGGCGGCATCACCATCAGCACAATTCTTTTCGCGATGTTTGCGGTGGTCGCCGGATGGGCGGCCTGGCTGCACTTCGCTCCGCGTGATCGCGGCGAGGGCCGACTGGCCCGGGCGCTGACCGCCGCCCCCGTGCCGGTGGCAGCCGGTTTCATGGTGTGCGTCTTCATCGCCTCGATGGTGGCCGGAATCATCCGCGAATACCCGACCTACTCCAACGGCCTGGCCAACGTGCGTGCGTTCGTGGGCGGCTGCGGGCTGGCCGACAACGTGCTGGTCGAGCCGGACCCCAACGACGGCGCGCTCACACCGCTGCCGGGGCAGTACGGCGAGCTGGGACCGTTGGGCGGCGTGGACCCGGTCGGTTTCACCGCCAGCGGGGTGCCGGAGAAGGTGGTGGCCGAGGCGCTGCGGATGCCGATCCCCCAGCCCGGCACCGACTACGACTGGGATGCCCCCAAGAAGCTGAAGAAGCCCGGCGTCAACGGCTCGACGGTGCCGCTGCCCTACGGCCTGGACCCGGCACGGGTTCCGCTGGCCGGCAGTTACAGCACCGACGCGCAGCAGGTGTCCACGCTGACATCGGCCTGGTACGTGCTGCCCGCGGCCGACGACGCGCATCCCCTGGTGGCGGTGACCGCCGCGGGCACCATCGCCGGCAACAGCGTGCTGAAGGGCTACACCACCGGCCAGGACGTGCAGCTGGAGTACGGGGTTCCCGGCCCCGACGGCACGCCGGTGGCGGCCGGCCGGCTGGTGCCCTACGACCTGTTCGGGGAGTGGCCCCGGATGTGGCGCAACCTGCGTTTCCCGCGCTCGCAGATCCCGGCGGACGCCACCGCGGTACGCATTGTGGCCGTGGACAAGTCGCTGAATCCGCGCGATTGGATCGCCTTCACCCCACCGCGACTGCCCGAGGTGGAGACCATTCAGGAGTACATCGGCTCCGACAAGCCGGTGCTGCTGGACTGGGCGGTGGGCCTGGCGTTCCCGTGCCAGCACCCGATGCTGCACGCCAACGGCGTCACCGAGGTGCCGGAGTACCGGATCACCCCGGACTACAACGCCAAGAAGCAGGACACCGACACCTGGCAGGACGGGGTCAACGGCGGGCTGCTCGGCATTTCCGACATGCTGCTGCGCGCCCACGTCATGGCCACCTACCTCAACCATGACTGGGGCCGGGACTGGGGTTCGTTGCGTCAGTTCGACGTCATCACGCCGGCCACCCCGGCGGAGCTGGACTTGGGCAGCGCCACGCGTTCGGGCTGGTGGTCACCCGGCGAGATCCGGATCAAGCCGTAGCCCGTCGGGCGGCGAAGGCCGACGGGCGCCGCTGCGCGCACGCGGGGGCGTGCGGCGGCCGGTTGGCGATCACGCGGCCAGGTTGCGTTCGAAGTCGGCACGCACGGCAGGCATCTCGGTGCCGCGCAGCGAATAGCCGGCCGTCTCGGGCAGGAACCGCAAGGCGATCAACCCGATGACCGCGGCCACCATCAGGTAGGCCGCCGGGAACAACTGCCAGCCGGTGTGGGTGATCACCGAGTCGGCCAGCACCGGCGCGGTGCCGCCGAACAGTGCTACGGCCGCGTTGTCGGCGACGGCAAAGCCGGCGAAGCGGACCTGCGTGGGAAACAGCGCCGGGAAGGTGGACGCCACGGTGGACATGGGCGCCGCGAACAGCACGCTGAGCACGGTGAATCCCAGTACCGCGAAACCGAAACCCTGCCCCATGAGCCAGTACATCGGCAGCGCCAGCACCGCGAACCCCAGCAGCGAGCCGCGCCACAGCGGTTTGCGCCCGATCCGATCCGACCAGGCGCCGGCCAGCGGGATACAGGCCATCATCGCCAACTCCCCCACCAGAACCACCGCCGTCCTGCTGCGTGCGTCGAGGCCGGCGGTGGCGTGCAGATAGGTCGGCTGGTAGGTCACCAGGGTGTAGTCGATGATGTTCAGCGCGACCATCAGGGCGAAGGTGACCAAGATAGGTCGCGTGTAGTTGGTCAGCAGGTCCACCAGCCGGTCGCGGGCCGAGCCGGTGATCGCGCATTCGGCGAACACGGGCGTCTCCGGCATCCGGGAGCGCAGCACCAGTCCCAGCACGCCAAGCGGCAGGGCGAGCAGGAAGGGAATGCGCCAGCCCCAGGCCGCCATCTGGTCGTGGGTGAGCATCGCCTCCAATGCCAGCACCACGGCGGTGCCGAACACGAAGCCGCCGACGGCACCGAATTCCAGCAGGCTGCCGTAGGCCCCGCGCCTGTTGTCGGGCGCGCATTCGGCCATAAACGTTGCGGCGCCGCCGTATTCGCCGCCGGTTGAGAATCCCTGCACCACCCGCAGCGCGATCAACAGCACCGGCGCCCACCAGCCCGCGCTGGCGTAGGTGGGCAACAGACCGATGAGCGTGGTGGCCACCGCGATCAGCATGATGGTTGCGACCAGAACGGACTTGCGGCCGAACCGATCTCCCAGGGGTCCCCAGACCAGGCCGCCCAGCGGCCGGAGCACAAAGGAGACCGCGAAGCCGAGCATGGTGCCGAGGCTGCCCAGCGCGTTCGGAAAGAACGCTTCGGTCAAGTAGGTCGCCACGACGGCGTAGACACCGTAGTCATACCATTCGGTCGCGTTGCCGATCGCCGATGCCGCGATGGCTCTGCGCATCAGGCGCCGGCTTTCCTCGGGAGTGCCGGCCGGATTCGGGGCAGCCGGTTCCGGCGCGCGCGGCGGCAACAGCAGACTCACCGCCCCTCGCCGCCAGGAAACACGCCGACCCCCTGTCCAGGCCTCCGAGGATTCGCACGGCGATCCGCGAGCCGGGAATCACGTTCCGGCCCGGCAGATTCGGAACCTCGGCGGCTAACCCTGCATGGGATCACCTGAGACAAAGGGTAATTGGTCTGGCAGCGAAGTGCCCGGCGTTGGACGAAGCGTTACACAACGCTTACCTCAGCGATACCGCCTCAGCCCGCAGTCCGCGGTCCGCTCGACCCGCTGACCGAAAGTCGTCCTAGCCCTGGGCTTCCCAGTAGGCCGGGTCCAGGTACTGGCCCACCAACGACTCCCACATCATGTTGGTCAGGCCCTGCAGCATGCCCTGCACATCGGAGCTGTCGGCAAGGCCCACACCGTCGCCGGCCGCCAGCAGCGGCGCCAACGCCGGGTTGTCGATCATCTCGGTCACCTGGTAGGTGGCCGGGTCCAAGATGGCGTCGACGAAGTTGTTCCAGCCGGTCTGGGCGGCCACCGCCAGCGCGGCGTTGACCTCGTTCCAGTCGATGACCTGCGGGTCCATGGTCACTTCGGTGGGCACGTCGGCGGGCCCGTCGTTCCAGCCGTGCTCGATGTTGCCGTAGCCGAGGTTCACCAGGATCCGCATAGCCGGCTCCATCAGCTCATACAGCGGCTTTCCGGTGACCGGGACGAACAGCAGGGGCCACAGCAGCGGCAGGTACTCGCTCTCGATCATGTAGGAGCTGATCGTGCTGTCGGGGCTGGACTCCAGCAGCGTCGCCTCCGCGATCTGCTCGGGGGTCAGACCCATGTAGGCGACGTGCTGGATGCCCATGCCCATGATGGCGTTGAGCGTGGAGAAGATGTTGCTGGCGTACTTGGGGAAGTCGGCGTAGCCGTCGTACTCCAGGGTGTAGATGCTGGTGGGGTAGAGATCGTTGGGCGTCGGGTTGCCCAGGGTGACGTCGCTTTGCCCCATGAGCCGGGCGATCTCGGGCACGTTTTCGAAGCCGACCAGCATGCCCCCGATGGGGTTGGCCGAGTTGCCGATCAACACGAAGTTCACCGCGGAGCTGGGCACACCCGCCTCTTGGAGCTGCTCCATCGCCAGTGTCGTCAGCGCGGCGCTTTGCGAATAGCCGAACACCGTAACCGGATTATCGGCGTCCACCTGCCCGGACTCGATCAGCTCCTGCACCTTGTCGAAGAGAATCTGCGCCCCGGTGGCCAAGGAGGTGTCCAGCATGTAGGGCTCCTGCGGCGTGGTCAGCACCTGGAGCTGCCCGGCGAAGCCCTGCGGCTCCAAAAACAGTTCGTTGACCGTTTCGGCGAACTGCAGGCTGGGCGTGGGCATCATGCTGGGGCCCATGATCAGCGCGATACCGGAGTTGGCCAGCGGTCCGCCGTCGGCGGTGAGCAACACCCCGAGCGGTCCGGGCATCGCCGCCAGTGGGGCGAGCTGGGGCGCGCCGCACACCCCGGCGACCACGGTGGCAGCGGCCAAGGCGGCCCGCACCCCGGACCGACGGTGGCTGGACCGTGCCGTTACTGCTTCAAACATCCAGACTTCCTCGCCGGTTCTCCAGGCCGCACACGAGCGTGCCGTGGCCGAACCTGGATGATTTCAATCACACTGAGGTCTGTCAAACTCAGCTTAGGTTTACCCAGGAAAACCCGCCTGATCTGCGCAAGAGCTGGCCACGGCTTGGAACGTGCATTCACCCAGGCACTGACCCTGAGATGAGACTGAGCGTGGTGAGTGCTAGGGCGGCGCGAGCCGGGGTGCGCTCATCGGCCCTCCAGGCGCGTGTCCCTATGCCGTGAAGTGCACGCAAGTGACTGGTTCGCGCTGGCCAACGCCAGTAATGTCGTCGCGGTGCGCTTGTCGCCGCAGGGGGAAGCGCAGCATCGCCGAGCGTGCGTCGTTAGGGGTAGCCGGGCATGCCGCTGAGTCTGTCGAACCGGGACCAGAATTCCGGCCACCTGTTCTACAACCGACGACTGCGCGCAGCGACCACCAGATTCTCCGTGCGCATGAAGCACGACGACCGCAAACAGACCGCCGCTATCGTGCTGTCGATCGTCTTGATCCTGATCGGCATGGGCTGGATGCTGCTACTCAACGTGCTGCGCCCAGCTGGCATTGTTCGAACGTCATCCATTGTCGGCGACCGTGATTCGGGTGCGATTTACGCGCGAATCGACGGGCGGCTGTATCCGGCGTTGAACATCACCTCGGCGCGACTTGCCGTAGGCCACGCTGAGCCACCCACCTGGGTCAAACCCGCTGAGATCGCCAAATACCCGACCAGCCCCATGATCGGTATTCCGGGCGCCCCGCCGTCATTGATCGCCAACACCGGCGCGCCGTCGGCCTGGGCTGTCTGCGACACCGCCGGCTCACCGCGCCGCGCCGAACCGCCCGTGGTGACTGCGATTGCGGGAGTTGTGAATCCCCTCGGACGCGCCGCACCGCTGGCGCCGGACGCGGCCATCATGACCCGCTTCCAGGGCGCGACGTACGTCATCTGGGGCGGCAAGCGGTCCCAAGTGGATCCCGCCGATCGAGCCACCACGCTCAGTCTCGGTCTCGACCCGGGGACCACGGCACCTGTCGAGATATCGCGGGCGCTGTTCGATGCCCTCCCGAGTACCGAACCCCTCCGCGTTCCGGTGATCCCGCTGGCAGGCACACCATCGCAATGGGTGCCCGGCTCCCAGGTGGGAACGGTGCTGGAGACCCGGACGTCCAGCGGCGGTTCGCAGTTCTACGTTCTGGTTCCCGAGGGAGTCCAGAAGATCAGCAGCTTCGTCGCCGACCTGATCCGCAGCGCGAACTCGTTCGGCTCGGTGGCGCCGCTGATCGTCAGCCCCGACAAGCTGCTCAAGATCCCGGAAGTGACCACCCTGCCCGTCGAGTACTACCCGCACGGCAGGCTCACATTCGTCGATACCGCGGCCGATCCGACGACCTGCGTGGCCTGGGAGAAGGCCTCCGGTGATCGACAGGCGCGGATCACCCTGTACAGCGGACGCGGCCTGCCGGTGTCGCCGGAGACGGACAGCCGGATCGTCCGACTGGTGCGCGACGACCGCAGCCCCAATTCCGTGGTCGCCAACCAGGTGCTGGTGTTGCCGGGAGCAACCAACTTCATCGCCTCCACCGGCGGACTGCCCGAATCCGATACCCGCGAGGCGCTGTTCTGGGTGTCGCCCAACGGTGTCCGATTCGGCATCGCCGCCGACACCGATACCCTCCAGGGCCTCGGCCTGGACCCGGGCTCCGCGCAGCAAGCACCCTGGCCGCTCCTGCGCACCTTCGCCAGCGGTCCAGAACTGTCGCGGCGCGCCGCACTGCTGGCCCGCGACACCCTGGTGGCGCCCGGGGCCGTACAGCCGGTGGTACCCAGCACCCAGCAGGGCGACTCGGGAGGGCACTGACCGATGTCCAAGCGCGCATTCGTTCCCGTCCGCCTTCGGGTCCCTGAACCCAAGCCCGTGCGGGTCGCACCCCGGGCGCCAGACGCACTTCCCGAACGCGAGCCGCGCAACCTCTGGGTGATGATCGGCATACCCGCCCTGCTCGTGGCGCTGATCGGCACCATCGTCATGCTCTATGTCTCCGGTGTGCGCAACCTGGGGTCGGGCATGTTCCCCATGGTGGGCATGGCCGGGCTGGCGATGCTGATGTTCTCCGGGCGCTTCGGCCGGGCCCGCAAGATCAGCTGGGGCGAGCAGGAGAAGAACCGGCGCAGCTACCTGCGCTCCCTCGACAGCGAGCGTGACGAGATTCAGAAGGCCGTCTGCGCCCAGCGCAACGCCCAGGAGTTGGTGCACTCCACTCCGCTGGAGCTGGGCGCGGTCATCGGGGGCCCACAAATGTGGGAGCGCCGCCGCTCCGACGCGGATTTCCTGGACGTTCGGCTAGGCGTCGGGGTGCAGCATGCCCCGGACTCGGTGTTGTCGGTGCAGTGGCCGGAGATCCCCGTCGACGAGGAGTTGGAGCCCGTCACAGGCCAGGCGTTGCGCGACTTCATCCTGGAACAGCGCAAGATCCGCGACATCGCCAAGGTGGTGAACCTGCGCTCCCGCCCCGGTTTCGGCTTCATCGGAGAAGATCTCGACGGGATTCGCTCACTGCTGCGTTCGATGCTCAGCGGGCTAGCGGTTTTCCACAACCCCCTCGACGTCAAGCTGATGGTGGTGACCCGGCACCCGGAGCTGTGGTCGTGGATGGTCTGGCTACCCCACAACCAACACGACGAACTGTTCGACGCCTGCGGGTGGCGACGCCTGGTGTTCACCAGTCCTACCGAACTCGAGGCGACGCTGGGCGCCGACCTTCACATGAAGGGCAAGCGCGGCGCCTGGCGGCCGCTCTCGGCGCCGAGCCCCACCACCATGGCCTCACCGCTGGAGACCGGTGGCGCCGGGCCCGATCTGGGTCCGCACCTGGTGATCGTCGACGACAACACCGGCAGTCCCGAAGCATGGGAGAGCGTGGTCGGTCGGGTCGGCAAAGAAGGCATCACGGTGCTGCGGGTGGCGTCGCGTCTCGGCACCGGTGTGGGCTTCGGCCGCGACGAGATCTTCGAGTTGACCAAGCAGCCGGCCCCGTGGAATCGCGCTGACGAAGCCGGCGCCCCGGACCGCAAGAACCGGCGCGGCCCGAGCCTGCCCGAAAGGCCGACGCTGCGCGCCGGCGGAAAGTTCTTCGCTCACGCCGACCAACTGTCGGTGCCGCGCGCTTACCGCTACGCGAGAGCAATGGCCCGCTGGTCACCGACCGCCAGCGTCGATGTCGCCGACGCGGGCAGCGGCGCCCTGGAACTGTTGCGTGCCCTGGGCATCGACGACGCCCGGGAACTCAACGTCGACCGGTTATGGACGGAAAGGCGCAGCCGGGGCGATGAACGGTGGGCAGAGATTCCCGTCGGAGCCAAGCCCAGCGGCGAACTGCAAAACATCATTCTGCGCGCCAAAGACTTCGGCGGCTACGGTTTTCACTCGGTGGTCATCGGGACCAGCGGCTCGGGAAAATCAGAGTTCTTTCTTTCCCTGGTCTACGGCATTGCGCTGACCCACTCGCCGGAGACCTTCAACGTCATCTTCGTCGACATGAAATTCGAGTCCGCGGCCCAAGACATCCTCGGTATCCCGCACGTGTCGGCGGCCTTGTCCAACCTCGGAAAGGACGAGCGGCATCTCGCCGAAAGAATGCGGCGCGCCATCGACGGTGAGATAGCCCGGCGCTATCGCCTGTTCAACTCGGTCGGTGCGCGCGACGCGAACGACTACGAGGAGATTCGCCTGGCCGGGCGGGATCTGGAACCGGTACCCGTACTGCTCGTAGTCATCGACGAATACCTGGAGCTGTTCCAAAACCACCCCAAGTGGATCGACTTGATCATCCATATCGGGCAGGAGGGCCGCGGCGCCAACGTGTTCTTCATGCTCGGCGGACAGCGCCTCGATTTGTCGTCCTTGCAGAAAGTCAAGTCCAACATCGCATTCCGTGTCGCCCTTCGGGCGGAGTCCGGGGACGACAGCCGCGAAGTGATCGGGTCGGATGCCGCCTACCACCTGCCGTCGAAGGAGAACGGCTTCGGCCTGCTGAAGGTCGGCCCGCGTGACCTGGAGCCGTTCCGCTGTTTCTACCTCTCGGCGCCGTTCGTGGTCCCCAAACGTAAGCTGCCGACCGGCCAGACCCTCGACATGACGCTCACCAAGCCCCGGCTGTACACCTGGCAGTACCAGCCGCTGGATGCAGCGGATGCCCAAGCGCTGCAAGATATATCGGCCACTGACGCGGAGCCCGATGAATTTCTGCTGCACGCCGACGGCTTCAAGAAGAAGAAGATCGTCGATGTGCTGCGTGAGTCACTCATCGCCGCCGACCGCAAGGCACCCCACCTGCCGTGGTTGCCTCCGTTGGAGATCTCCGAGCCGGTCGACGCCCTGGTCGCACGCCACCGGGGCAAACCGTGGCATGTCGACTACGGCCGCAACCCCGGCCTGGTGTGGCCGCTGGCCGTCAAGGACATCCCCGAGGACGCCCAGCAGCTGGTGCACTGCGTGGATGTGCTGCGCAGCAACATCATGGTGGTCGGGGCCAAGAGCCGCGGCAAGACGACCACGCTGATGACAATGATGTGTTCGGCCGCGCTGATGTACACCCCGGCGCGGGTGACGTTCTTCTGTGTCGGCGGCGCAACCCTGGGCTACGCCGAAACCCTGCCGCACGTGGCCGACATCGTCTCGCCGGCCGACCGCGAGGGCGTGGAGCGCACCGTTGCCACCATGGCAGCGCTGATCAGCGCCCGCCAAGACGCCTTCCGCCGCGACAAGATCGACATCAACGAGTTCCGGGAGCGCCGCTTCGGCGCAGGCGGTGGCGAGAGCATGGCCGGCACCGACGCGGGCGATCCCTACGGGGACGTTTTCCTGGTGATCGATGACTTCTCCGATCTCTACGCCGCCGACACGATGCTCGGTGACCGGATCATCGCCCTGAGCGGTGTCGGTCCGGAGTACGGCGTGCACTTGATGACCAGCGCCTCCGGCTGGATTCACGGTCAACGCCAGACATTGCTGCAGAACTCGGACGTTCGCATCCAGCTGCGGCTGCAGAACCCCGGCGAGAATGAGATGGGCACCGCGTCGCTGGACGCCCGCGATGCCGCCAAACGCACCGTCAACCGGCCCGGCTTCGGTCTGACCGAGTCGCCGCACGAGATGCTCATCGGGGTTCCGGAGCTGGCCGCCGAGGATGGCACCGGGATCGGGACCCGGGAACTCGGGCGCCGGGTTGCGCAGGTCGCGGGTGTCACCAAGCACGCCACACTCAAGCGACTTCCAGCGGCTGTCGCGCTCGCGGAGGTCCTGGCCTACGACGTCGCACAACGGCCGCCCGCCCAAGCCGCGCCGTCCATCGCGTTCATGATCGGCGAACAACACGATCTGCTTCCGGTCCCGCTGATGCTGGCCGAAAACCCCGGGATGATGATCCTGGGGCGAGCCCTGTGCGGCAAAAGCGCCACTTTGGCCGCGATCGGCGAAGCAGTGATGGCACGCTTCGGCCCCGGGGAAGCCCAGATCACGATCATCGACCCGAAAACGGGCCCGCTGCGAGACCTGCAGGGTCCGGGGTACATCCATGCCTATGCCTATGACCAGGACGAGATCGACGAGACACTGACCACGCTTGCCCAACAGATACTGCTCCCCCGGCTGCCCGCCAAGGGGCTCAGCCAGGAGGAGCTACGGGCGCTCAAGCCCTGGGAGGGGCCACGGCATTTCGTGTTGATCGACGACGTGCAGGATCTGCGCCCCGCACAAATTCATCCGGCGAAGCCACCGGTAGGTGCGGCGTTGTGGAAGCTGATGGAGCGGGGCCGTCAGATCGGACTGCACGTTTTCACCACCCGGAACTCGTCCAACTTCGGCCAATTGGAGATGGACCCCTGGGTGAAGGCGCAACGCGCCGCCAAGGTGCCCACGTTGTTCATGGACAACGACCCCCAGAACAAGGTCAACCGCACGGTACGGGCTCAGGCGTTGCCCGCCGGCCGCGGACTGTTGGTCAATGACTTAGAGGTTGAGGGCGTTCTGGTAGGAGTCCCGTCGTCGATGATCCACGATTTCGAACGACAATAACCGGTATTTACATCCTGAAGTGACGGGCGCCGCAATTCGGTTTACGATCAAGTCCGGTTCGCCGCCGTCGACATATCGGTGATGAGGCATCGGGGAGGAAATATGTTTTCTGTAGAACCGGAAGCGGTCCTGGCTTCATCGGGAGTCGAAGCCGCAATCACCGCCGAAACGCAGGCGGCCGCCTCGGCCGCCAGCCCGGCGTTGCTGGGGGTTTTGCCAATGGGTAACGACCCCGATTCCATCGCATTCCATGCGGCCCTGCTGGCCTCCGGCGGCGAATACCTGGGCATCGTCGCCGAGCATTCGGCGCAGCGCGGCTTGTACTCCGGCGCGCAAGCCACCGCCGCAGGTGTGTATGGCGCCACCGAGGCACTACGGGCCGCCACCGTCGCGCTCGGCGGGTAGCTCATGGCCGACCCGGGGTGGGCCGCCCGCACACCGGAGACCAACGACATGTTGATCAAATCCGGCGCGGGCATTCCGGCCATGCTGGCCAATGGCGCCGCATGGTCGGCGCTGGGTGTGGCTCATCACGCGTCGGGAATCGCCTCGGCGGTCAACACGGCCTTGACCTCGCTGCGGTGGATCGGAGCCGGATCCGAGGGATCAGTCCTCAACGCAACCCTGCTGAACGTCGCCCTGCACGGCCTGGCGGGTTGGGTAGACGTCAAGGCCCCCATCGTCGCTGCGGCCGTCGAGGCCTACCAGCTCGCCTATGCCAGCATGCGCACTACCGCCGAGTGCGAAGAGAACCGGATCGAGACCGCAACCGACTACGCGATCAACCCGTCGGTGCTCGGGGCCCTGACGCCGCGGATCGCTTCGCTCGAATACCAGTACTACGGCCTGTTCTGGCCGAACAACGCCGCGGTGGGAGCGTCCTACGGAGCGACGCTGACGGCGCTCACCGCCAGCTTGACGGTTCCCGCTCCGGTGGCGAGTATGGGCGCTTCCCCGGCAGCTCCCGCTGCGGCGGCCAGCGCTGTCGGCGAGGCGGCCTCCCAGGCCGCTGCCGGCGGCGCGATGCGCGCCGCCCACGCCAGCACGTCTACCGCGACCAACGCTGCCGGCCAGAGCGCCGGCGCCGCCCAGAGCATGGGCGACCCGATGGGTTCCCTGCTGGGCCCGGTTCAGCAGATCGGCTCGACGCTGACCCAGGCGCCGCAGTCGCTGGGTCAGCTGCCGCAGTCGATGCTGAGCCCGATGCAGTCCCTGATGGGGATGTTCATGAACCCGAACGCGCTAGGCGGGGCGCTCAACTCCCCAGGGGCCACCGGGCTTCCCGCCACGGCGACGCTGGCGAACGCCACCACCTCCTCCGGTGGCGTCGCGGCAGGCGGGCCGGGCGCGCCGGTCTCTGCGTTCACCCGGCCCGTGAGCGCCTTCGACTCCGGTGGCGGACGTCCGGTGGGATTGAGGCCCAGCGGCGCGCTGGGTTCGGTCGAGACGAGCCGCCTGACGACCACCGGCGCCACGGGCATGGGGGGCATGCCCATCGCTCCCGCGGCGGCGGGAGCCGGCGGCAGGACCAACAACGGCCAGTCGGACCGGACCACCACCGTGCGCGTTATCGACGATCGGGTTTGACCTGGACTTTTGTTGGCCGCAGGGTGAATCGACACATACAAAAGGAGCAAATAGACTACCGCCAGCCAGATCCCGCCGAATCCGGGGGGGTTGTTCTACAACCGAGGAGGAATCGATGGCAGCCATTGTCGTCACGCCCGAATTGATGCGGACCACCGCGTCAAAACTGTCGCAGCACATCGAACATGCGCAGGCGATCGCCAACCAGTACCTGGCCGACCACGAGAACATTCTGGGGGCGTCGACGTGGGCGGGCGCGGGGTCACAGGCCTCGTTAACCACCGCCGCACAGATTCACGACGACATGCAAAAGGTCCTCATCGGCGGCAGCCGGCTGACCGAAGGTCTCAACCAGGCCGCGGCGCTCATGGAATCCCACGAGTCCCACTCCGAGCACGCTTTCCACTCGCTGTTCGGCGGCCAGTCCGCCTAACCCCCGACGACCCCTGTACTCGAAAGGACACCATTCCTATGTCCACAAGTGACGGCATTACCTACCACCCCGGCGCCGTAAGCGACCACGCGCACGGCGTCATCGGCAACGCGAGCGCCCTGGATCAGATCCACGCCGATGCTCACCAGCTCACCCAGATGCTGACCGAGTACTTCGCCGGTCATGGCGCGACCGGATTCTTCGAGGCCCAGGCGCAGATGCTCTCCGGTCTGCAGGGCCTGATCGAGACCATCGGTCACCACGGTTCCACCATCGGCTCCGTGCTGAATGGGGCGGTGGACACCGACCACACGATCAACCGCATCTTCTGACCCCTCGAAGTGGGGTGTCTGCGATACGGCGCAGATGCCCCACTTCGCAATGTCGGCGCGGCTGCCGCAGACCACGGATTGAGGAGAGGGCCCCGTGCTGACAACGACTGTTGACGGACTGTGGGTGCTACAGGCCGTCACCGGCATCGAATCGTTGTGCCCGGAGTTGGGCCTGCGGCCACTGTCACCCCGTCTGGACACTCCCGAGCGTGCTCTTGCGCATCCGATCGCGCAGGAGCTGCGCACCATCGGCGCTCTCGACGAACAGGGCCAAGCCGACCCGATGCTGCGGGAATGGCTCACGGTGATCATGCGCCGCGACATCGCGCTGATGCTCAACCTCAGTTTCCCCGGTCGGCCCGACGACGACCCCCAACACCTGACCCGTGTCTCGATCAGCCGATTCGCTTCCTGGTGGGTGGTGCTGGAACGCCATGGTCTGGAGGTGCGGCTCTATCCCGCCGGAAGTGCCGCCGACCAGGAGGCTGCCGGCGACCTCCTCGTCGGGCAGATCGAGCGGCTGTGCGGTGTGACCGACCCGGCACCGCTGCGGCCAGTCACCCTGGACACGCGCGAACTGCTCGAACGAGTTCGCAGCCCGGAGAGTCTTCGTCAGCACCTGGCCGCGCTCCGGCTCGATATCGATCAGCAGCAGATCGTGGCGATGGCCGCCGACCCGGAGCTGTCGGGCCAGGCCAACATCGTCGCGATCCAGCCGGGCGCAGGCGCCGAGGAACTCGCCCGCGTAGCGGTGGGGGACACCACGGTGCTGATTTCGGACACCCCGGCCGGCCGCGTCTGTGTAGAGAATGTCGACAATGGCGGTCGCCGGTACCAAATCGTCTCGCCCGGCACCCGTAGCGATGTGGCCGGCGCGATCCTGCGGCTCATAGCCCGGCTACCCGCCGGCGCAGACTGGCATTCACACCGGCGGGTTGTATGACAGTGAATTCACCGCCTTGCCTTTACCGTGCATTCCGGTCCAGAAACGTAGCAATCATAGTTTCAGCAATCGTGTTAATATCACGCTCGTGACGAGCCCGTGGAATAGCCCGAATATGCCGGACGAAGGCTCATCCGTGCGGTGGGATCCGGCACCGGGCCCCAGCTACCGCGATTCGATATCGGACTCGATGCGCATTTCCGACCTGGCCACGCCACGCAAGATTCCGCCGGGCTCGGGCTGGCGCAGACTCGTCTATGTCCTGTCGGCTAAAACCGTTAATCCTGGCGAGTCTCCGAGCGAACGCCATTATCGAGACCTGCGTAATAGAATTCGTCGGCACATCCGGCGGCAGTACGTGATCACGTTGGTGTCCGGGAAGGGCGGCACCGGCGTGACGACGATGGCCGCGGCGATCGGCAGTGTCTTCCGGGAATGTCGGCCCGAGAATGTCATCGCGATTGACGCCGTCCCAGGCTTCGGGACACTGTCAGACCGCATCGACGAGCACCCTCCGGGTGATTACTCGGCCGTCCTGAGCGACACCGACGTGCAAGGGTATTCCGATATCCGGGAACACCTCGGCCAGAATGCCGTTGGCCTCGACGTTCTGGCAGGCAATCGCACCTCGGATCAGTTAAGGCCGCTTGTTCCGGCAATGTTCAGTGGGGTGTTGTCGCGGTTACGACGCACCCACAATGTCATCGTCGTCGACACCGCGGCGGACTTGGAACACCCGGTCATGAAACCGGTGCTGGAGAACACCGACACCCTCGTCTTCGTCTCGGGGGTCACCGCCGACCAGTCCCGTCCTGTGTTGCGGGCGGTGGACTACTTGGCTTCGCAGGGCTATCACGAGCTGGTTTCGCGTTCCACCGTGATCCTCAACCACTCCGCCCCGAGAGCCGACAGTGCCGCGGTGGCCTATCTGACGGAGCGGTTCAGCAAGACCGGCGCCACCGTGGAGGTCATGCCCTATGACGCTCATCTGGCAAAGGGCGGAATCATCGATGTCCCGAATGAGGTGAAGAAGAAGACCCGACTGCGGCTATTTGAAATAACCGCTGGTCTGGCCGACAAGTTCGTGCCCGACACCGAAAGGTAAACGCGGTGACCTCCCCGACACCAGCAAAAGTCGCATTTCCGGCACGCTGTGCGGTGAGCCTCGCCTACGATAAACACCTCGTTTCCCAGGTCTTCCCGGCCGGGATTCCCGTCGAAGAATTCTTCGAGGGAATGGTCGAGCTGCTCGACGAGGATCTGCGGCACCACGGTTTTGACGGGGTTGCGCTGCCGCCGGGAAGTTACGAACTGCACAAGGTCAATGGCGTCCGGCTGGACATCGCGCGCAGCCTCGACGACCTGGGCGTACAAGACGGCGACACACTGGTCCTGGTTCCCGTGGTGGGCGGCGACTCCTTCGAGCCGCAGTACGAGTCCCTGTCGAGCGCCCTGGCCGCAACGGCGCGCCGACTGGGAGCCCAGCCGGAGATTCAGTGCCAAGAGTGCGGCCACAAGGCCGACGAGCAGACGGTGACCCGCCTGCTCAAGGTGAAGGTGGACCGGATGTTCGCGCCGGTCACCGCGTTGACTGCCGCACACACTGCGATCGGGCTGACGGCCTTGTCGGTGGTGGTACTTGCGGCCCTGGCGGTCCGGGCCCGCACGTTCAGCGACAGTTGGCCTCCCGCCGCCGTCCTAGTGGGCCTCGGGGGGTTATTGGCGCTCGGGGCAACGGTGATCCGGCGCAACTGGCCCGCGCGCGACGACCTGTTCAGTGGCTTCGGTTGGCTGGCGGTGCTCGCGTTGTCTTGCGCAGCGTTCTGTGCGGCGCCCGGCACCCTCGGCGCGCCCCACGTGATGATCGGGCTGACAGTGCTGGCCCTCGGCGCGATCGGCCTCAGCGTGCTGCTTCGTTCGCAGAGCACGGTTGCCACCGCGGTCGTCGCCGCTGCGGGAATCGGCGGTGCGGTGGCGGCAACCCGGATGTGGCAGCCGGTGTCGCCGCAGGTGATCGGCATCTGTCTCCTGCTGGGCCTGCTGATCCTGCTGCGGATGGCCCCCACGATCGCGCTGTGGGTTGCACGGGTGCGGCCACCATACTTCGGTTCGATCACCGGGCGAGACTTGTTCGCCCGTCGCGCCAACATGCCGATCGACACGGTCTCCCCCGTCACTCCCGAAGATGCAGAGGACGACGAGGACGACTTGGTCGACATCTCGGCCCGCGGCGCCGCGATCGCGGCCTCCGCGCGATTGATCAACTCCGTGCAGGTCGGGATTTGTGTCGCGGCCGCCACCGCATTGCCGATAGCGGTCTGGATGGTGCTCACCCCAGGCGGCCCGCGGCAGCGTGGCGCGGTGGCGCTGTGCGGCCTGGTGGCAGGCCTGTTCATCACTCAGGGTCGCGGTTTCGCCGCACGCGTCCAAGCGATTGCGCTCGTAGGGGGAGCCAGCGCGGCCGTACTCGCCGGAATTGTCAAATACGCCCTGGCGAGCCCTGGCGATTCCGCCGCCGGCTTCCTATGGCCGGCCGCTGCCGTCGCCGTCTTCGCCGGGTTGGGGCTGGCCGCCGGTCTGCTGGTACCCGAAACCAAGTTTGTGCCCTGGATCCGGCTGGCCGTCGAATGGCTGGAAGTCCTGGCATTCATCGTGGTAGGCGTACTGGGCGCATGGCTGGGAGGACTTTTCGTGTGGGTCCGCAACTAAGGCGCCTGTCCGCTCGCGGGGCCATCGTCGCCGCGGTGATGGCGCTGGTCTTTGCGTCGAGCGGCCCACCTCCAGCCCGGGCGATCGAGCCTCCGTCGGTCGATCCTGCTCTTGTCCCTGCCGACGGCACGCCGGGACCGGACCAGCCGATGCGGCGCTCGAATTCCTGCAGTGTCCCGATCACGGTCGGCAATCCCGACGTGGCGCAACTGGCACCGGGATTCGACATGCTGGGTATCGCCGCGGCATGGCAATACTCCACCGGCAACGGCGTCCCGGTTGCCGTCATCGACACCGGCGTCACACCGAATACCCGCTTGCCGGCGATTGCCGGGGGCGACTACATCATGGGCGGGGCGGAGGGGCTCGGCGGCCTGCAGGACTGCGACGCGCACGGCACGATCGCGGCGTCGATCATCGCCGCGGCTCCCCTGGGGGCGCTGCCGATGCCCCGCCCCATGCCGGCGGTCCCCGCGTTCCCCCCGCCGGCCGGTCCGCCCCCCAGCATTGGCGAACCCCTGCCCCCGGCGGACATTCCGGGCCCACCGGCACCGCCTCCGCCTCCCACCGCGGTGACCATTACCCAGGTGGCGCCGGCCCCTCCTCCCCCGCCACCCCCGCCTGACGAGGGCGCCGTAGCACCGGCCGCCGGGCCCGCCGATCCCCAGAGCGACGACGAGCCCGCGGTCCCGCCACCTCCGCCGGGCGCTCCCGACGGTGTTGTGGGGGTGGCGCCGCATGCCACCGTCATCTCTATCCGCCAATCGTCCCGGGCGTTTGAGCCGGTCCACCCCCAACGATTCGGCTATGACGACGAGCGGGTGAAGGCCGGAACCCTGGCAACGCTGGCCAGGGCCGTCGTCCACGCAGCCAACATGGGCGCCAAGGTCATCAACGTCTCGGTCACCTCCTGTGTGCAAGTGGCCGCCGCAGTCGACCAACAAGCGCTGGGGGCGGCCCTGTGGTACGCGGCGACGGTAAAGGACGCGGTGATCGTGGCCGCCGCCGGCAACGTCGGCGAGGCCGGGTGCGCCGACAACCCGATGTTCGACCCGCTGAACCCCAACGACCCGCGGGACTGGAACCAGGTCAAGGTGATATCGAGCCCGTCATGGTTCTCCGACTATGTCTTGTCGGTCGGCGGTGTGGACTCCACCGGGGCACCGATCGACAAGAGCATGGCGGGCCCATGGGTGCGGGTGGCGGCGCCCGCCACCCATGTGATGGGCCTGTCGCCGCAGGGCGGAAATCCGGTCAATGCCTATCCCCCGGCCCGGGTCGGCGACAAGAACATGCCGTTTTGGGGCACCAGCTTCTCCGCCGCCTACGTCAGCGGGGTGGCTGCACTGGTCCGGGCAAAATATCCGCAACTCACGGCAAACCAAGTGATCAACCGGATTGTTCAGACTGCCCACAATCCTCCCTCCGGGGTGGACAACCGGGTCGGCTACGGACTGGTCGATCCGGTTGCGGCACTGACGTTCAACGTGCCGGCCGGCGATCCGGTGGCACCGGGGTCGCAGCAGCGGGTGCTCACCCCGGCACCACCTCCACCTCCGCCGGACCATCGGGCTCGCAACGTCGCCCTCGCCTTCCTCGGCGTGATCGCCGCGGCTGTACTGGCCGCCGCGATCACCGCCCGGATCCGCCGGGCCACCCGATGAGTCAGAACCAGGTCCGGCTGACCGGATTCCACCCTTCGAGTAACCGGCGACTCCTGTGCGCCACAGCGGTTGCGCTAGGCGCTCTGGTGGGCTGGGCGCTGGGGGGTCTCATCGGTGTCGTCACCGCGCTCGTGCTCGTGGGAGCAGTGGTGTGGGTGCCGTGGTGGGGCCAGCCGGCATGGTCGTGGGCGCTGCTGTGGTTGCGCCGGCCCTCGCAGGATGCCTGGAGCGATCCGGTCACCGTGGCCAACAACCGCGCCGGCGGCGGAGTCCGGATTCAGGACGGTGTCGCGGTCGTGGCCATCCACCTGCTGGGTCGGCCGCACGCAGCCACGGTGGCTACCGGATCGGTGAACGTGGAGACCGATAACGTCGTCGACATCGCCGATCTGCAGCCGATGCTTCGGCATGCGCTCGGGCTGGTCCTGGATTCGATGAGCGTGATCAGCATCGGAGCGCGCCGCGCAACGTCCGGTGACTTTCCCCGGGTCTACGACACCGAGATCGGCACCCCGCCCTACGCCGGGCAACGCGAGACCTGGCTGCTACTGCGACTGCGGGTGATCGACAACACGGCGGCGCTGCGTTGGCGAACCACGCTCGGTGCCGCGGCGGTCGCTGTCGCGCAACGGATCGCGGGTCGGTTGCGCTGCGGCGGACTGCGGGCGCGGGTAGCCACGGCCAGCGACCTGGTCGAGCTGGACCGGCGCTTGGCCGGTGGTTCCCTGACCGCCGGCGCCCAACGATGGAAGGCCCTGCGCACCGACGGCGGGTGGGCGACTACCTACACCTACGCCACCGGCGAGATCAACGCACAACTGCTCGCGCAGGCCTGGACTCTGCCGGTCGATCACGTCATCCAGAACGTCACCCTGCTCCCCGACGGAACGTGCACGGCCACCGTGACCCTGCGGACACCGCAGCCCGCCCCGACGCCACCCTCGGTGGTGCTTCGCCGGCTCAACGGGGAGCAGGCCGCGGCCGTCACGGCCAACATGTGCGCCCCCCGCCGTTCGCTGCGCGGATTGCGATCGCTTCGGCTTCCGGCCAGGCTTCCCCTTGAGATCGGTCCGTCGGGGGTCCTGATCGGCAAGCTGGCCAACGGCGACCGGTTGATGGTGCCGTTGACCGATTCGGGCGAGTTGAGCCGGGTATTCATCGCGGCTGAGGATCTCATCGCCAAACGCATCGTCATTCGGGCGGCCGGTGCCGGGGAACGGCTCTGCGTACACACCCGAGACAAGGCCCGCTGGGCCAGCGTCCGGATGCCCGAGGTGAATGTGATCGATGAGTCACGGCCGACTCCGCGGACCACCGTCAGCGTGGTAGACGGCTCGATCGCCCCGTCGCCCCGCCCTGCCACGGTGATCACGGTGGCGCCGCCCGGCACGCCGCCGCCACCACCGGACGCCGTCGAGGTGTGCATCGAGCAGATCGATCGGAACGCAGTTCGAGTTGCGGCCGGCGGGAAATCCTGGCTGGCTACGGTGGAGTTGTTCCGGGCGGAAAACCGCTACTGCAGCCCGGAGGCGCTCGCGCCGATGTCGTTGCGATGACAACGCGCCGCATCGGCTGTCAGCTGGAGGACCTGGACGTGCGACAGAGGACTACAGACAGTGAGTGACCTGCTGACGGCCCGTCGGCATTTCGACCGGGCAATGGTGAGCATTGGCGGCGAGTACGGCTCGCCCGAGGCGTTAGCCGATTTCATCGCCGCGACCGAGGCCGATCCCTCCATGGCAGACGCGTGGCTGGGCCGTATCGCCTGCGGCGACACCGCGCTTGACACCCTGCACCGTCTCTATGCCAACCGGGACTGGCTGCACAAGGAGACCACCCGCCTCGGAAGGCACCTGGCCGCCCAGATTCCGTTGGGCCCTTACCTGTCCATCACCGTGACCGATGGCTCGCACGTGGGTTTGGCCCTGGCTTCGGCGCTCACCGTGGCCGGGGAGTACGAGAGTGCCGAGGTGTTGCTGTCCGACGAATCCCTCCTGGACAGCTGGATCAACTACCAGTGGCGCCAACTCGGCCGCGCCCATCTGATGTTCGTCACCCAGCGATGGCCGGACGTGCTGACCATCGCCGCAGAGGAGCTCCCCGAGCGGGCGATCACCATGCCGGCGGTGACGGCCTCGGTGTGCGCGCTGGCAGGCTACGCGGCGGCCCATCTGGGCCATGGCCGAGTGGCGCTGGATTGGCTGGACCGTGTCGACATCGCCGGGCAGAGCCGCTTTTCCGAGCGCTTTCAAGTCGGGGTTCTCACCGCGTCGATCAACCCGAGCGAGATCCCGTTGCTGGCCGCGGACCTCGCCTACCTGCGCGGCATGGTGCACCGACAGCTCGGCGAGGAAGACAAGGCGCAGGTCTGGTTGTCCAAGGCGGCGATCAACGGTGTGCTCACCGAACCGGCCAAGGCGGCGCTGGCCGAGCCGAAGCTGCGTCTCGTGGTCATCGACGAACAGATCATCGACAGTCGAAGCGACCGGTGGGACGCCGGCTCGGCCAAGAGCCGCGCCGAACTCGATGAAACCAAAGCACAGGACCGCCGCGCCGAGTTGCTGGAACAGGGCCGCGCCGAGTTGGAGAGGCAAGTCGGCCTGGCGGAGGTCAAACGTGCAGTCAGGGCGCTGGAGGACCAACTCGAGGTCCGCGCCATGCGGCTCGAACACGGCCTGCCCGTGGAGGGCCAGACCAATCACATGCTGCTGGTGGGTCCACCGGGAACGGGCAAAACGACTACCGCCGAGGCACTGGGCAAGATCTATGCCGGTATGGGAATTGTCCGCAATCCCGAAATCATCGAAGTACGTCGTTCCGACTTCTGCGGTGAGCACATCGGTGCCTCCGGCCCGAAGACCAATGAACTGATCGAAAGAGCATTGGGCGGAATTCTGTTCATGGACGAGTTCTATTCGCTGGTGGAGCGTCACCAGGACGGAACGCCGGACATGATCGGCATGGAGGCCGTCAACCAATTGCTGATCGCGCTGGAGAAGCACCGCTTCGACTTCTGTTTCATCGCCGCCGGCTACGAGGACCAAGTCGATGAATTCCTGACCGTCAACCCCGGTCTGGCCAGCCGCTTCAACCGGAAGATCCGGTTCGAGGCGTACTCTCCGGAGGAGATCGTTGAGATCGGTGAGCGTTACGGATCAAGTCGGGCAACTGTACTGAACCCGGATGCACGCCAACGCTTCCTGAACATGGTTGCCAAGGTTCGGGGCTATGTCAGCCCACGCGGAGAGCACGGCATCAACGTCATGCACAACGGACGTTTTGCCCGCAACGTGATCGAGGAGGCCGAACTTGCCCGCGACACTCGGCTGGCCGCCCAGAAACGGGCCGGACAGCCCGTGACCATCGATGACCTCAAGACGATCACCGCCGACGACATCGACACAGCCGTTCGCTGCGTATGCAGTACCAAACGCGAGATGGCCTCCCTGGACTGGTAAGCGCTAGGCCGCTGTCACTCCAGGCTTGCGCCGTACCGCGCACCGAAGTCCGCCTCTGCCTCCTCCCGCAGCGCGGTGAAGACAAGGTTGAGCCGGTCCGCCAGCTCGCTGTGGGTGTAATCGCTGAGTACGCAAGGGTGCAGCGTCAGCTCCAGCAGCCGCCCGTCGCAGTTGGCAACGGCTCGAACGTCTCCCAGATCGACGCTGTACGTTGTGTTCTCGGCCTCGGCAACGAGGGCTTCCCATTTTTCGGCGGCCGCACGCAGATCGCGCAGGACGGACTCGACAAGGTCCCTGTCGCTGAGTTCCGCCCGGCTCTCCGCCCCCGACATTGGCTAAGTATGTCGATCCGGTGCGAGCAGCGTCAATTCATGACGCCGCCTAAGTTGACACGTCCCACTGGGCGGCGGGCGGTACGCTGAGCGCTCGAAACCAGCTGAAGTGGTAGTTGGCGGACACCAGGTCACCAGTCGCGATTCCTTCGGTGGCGGCCAGCAGCATGCAGTTGAGCACCGCTGCGGTGTCAGAGTCGGGATACCTGGCCAGCAGCTGGTAACGCATGGTATCGAGATGCACCCGCAACAAGTCGATTTCAGCTTCGACTACGCCGGTTCCGGCGGCACCTGCCTTCGCCAGGGTGTTCACCATCCTCGGCAGTCCGTCGCGCCAATGGGTTGCCCCGCTGAGCTGCCATCCGAGATCCTCGATGGGCGCCAGCTTGCGGGGCTCCGCCGATACTTCCGGCACCGCTGAATCACTCGCTCGACCAAGACGATTCCCCGGGCTGTAGACAGCCGACGACACCAGCGGGCCACCCAGCATCTCCGTGAGCGTTCCGGTCCGCCATCCGGGCTCCAGCAGCTGAACTCCGGCCGGCAGCTCGACCCCCGGAGGAATCCATCCGTGGGCGATATCGGTGACCAGGAGGGTCGATCCGTCGGCGAGAACGCCCACCGCCCAGCGCAAGCCCGGCTCCTGACGTGCGACGAACCCTAAGAGGCGCTGCGCCCGCTGCTCGTCGGACTCGGCGAACAGCGGCGTGGAGAGCGGTGCGGCGGAGTCGAGTTGGGTCGCCCGCGCACGGTGCATGGCAAGCGGACCCGACGGCGTGAACTGACTCGTCACGGTCGGATCCCCCGGTATTTCCACAACCGCTTCAGCCCGCAGCCCGGGGGCTGCCGGCTGCTGGTGCTCCTCGGTGGCGAGGACGATCTCCTCGGAGACGCGTGGCGCCGGCGAACGATCCTGCGCGCCGAGCCAAGCGGACTCGCCGGCGTCACCCGGCGGTGCCGTCACAGGAAAAGCCGCGCCGGGGTCCACCTGAACCTCCGGAGTGGCCGAGACAGGAACCGGGCCCTGGCTGAGACGGGCGAAGTCGCTGCCGAAATCCAATGTTTCCTTATGGAGTTGGCGCACCGTGGACTCCACGCGCAGGACGGCGAACGCCCTGGCCACGTTGATGACCCGAGCCTGGGCGATCTGACGTGCGGACGCGGCCAGATTTGATCGGCCCAGCGCGTAGAGCTTCTCGTTGGCCGATTGCGCGATTCGCTGTAGATCAGCGTGGAGGTAGTCCGCCAGCGGGGCCGTCTCGGGGGTGATCGTCGCCAATTCGGCTGGCCATAGGCCGCCGAGCACCCACGAACTGCAGTCGACCGGAGTGCTGAACGCCGGGACCGCCAGCGAGTCCCGGGCCGCGCTCCGAAGGCGCTGGCGCGCCGACCACCGACCGAAGAGTGCCACGGCGCAAGCGTACCGTTGCGGTCTGGGCACCCTCGCTTGAATTCGCGCTCCCCCCGTCCGTGCCGCGGAACCATGGATCGCGGGCCTGCCAACGCCCGGTCAGGCGGTGAATTGTCAGGCCCTGAGCAAGTGGGTAGCGTGCTGATCGTGGCTGATGGCGGGTTCTCGGGGGCAGGGTGCGCAGCGCAACTGAGCGAACTTCTCGCCCTACTGGAGCGCGCTCGAAACCTGTTCGGGGACAGGGTGGTCGACCTTCCCGAAGACATCCGGCCCGACGTCGATGCCGCGGGGAAATGGGTGGTCTAGCGACCCGGGTCAGCGCCAGGGTGCAGTCTGTGGGCCAGGAGTCGCTCGGTGGCCACCCGCAGATCATCGTTGGTGGGAACCGCAACTGACGGCGAGTGACCCGTCGCGACGATTTCGCCCCGGATCTCCAACGCCGCCTTCAGAAACGACACGTCGGCGGTCAACACAATGGCTTCCGCGAGCCGACGGGCGTCCGCCTCCATCACGGATTCGGACAGCACCACACTGTGCAGATAACCGCCGCGGCAGGACCGAAACAGCACATCACCGCTGGGATGCATCGTGTCGAATGCCGGGTTCGGCTCAGTCATCGGCTTCCATCGGTGAGGCGCCCAAAGGCGCTCGCGGCCTGGTGCTCGTGCTCGTTCCACATGGCCACTGCACGGTGCAGGTTGGCTGATACGGCCGAATGTTCGCGCGATTGTTCTGCGTAGCAGTTCGCGCGAGCTTCCAGTAGAGACTCGGCGACCTCGCGAAAGTCTCCGTAGATGGGGCCGAGCGAGTTCAGGGTCGCCTGAATACGCTCGTGTGAGGCGGCAACCGTCGCCAGGTAGTCCGATGCCTCCTGGTGATTCCCCGCAGCGTTGATCAGCACGTCCTGGTTGACGTGGATATTCTCGGCCATCTTCTACCTCCCTGGCAGATCGACGATGCCGGTTAATGCCGGCATTTTCAAGCTTGTGCGGCCCGACACAGCGGTCGCAGGCCTGGTCTGAACGGGCTCCCCGGCCGGGGCGGCCTCCTGGGCGGAAAGCGGCGGATGCTGCCAGCCCAGAAATCCGGGGCCCTGCAGGTTCTTGACGAGGTGGATCTGGCCATCGAGCAGAGCCTTGTCCTCACCGACCGCAAGCGCATGCCGATCGGTGAACACGCCGATATCGCCGGGCCTCAGGCTCTCCGCGGCAACCGCTGCGACCACCGGCGTCCCGGGAGGCGGGATATGGATTCCCTGGCTCCGGAACGCCTCAACCACAGGTTGTCCGTCGACGACCGCCTGCATCGCCGCAGCAAGATGCGGATCGTCCACCGTCGTGGTGTGGCCGTCGGGCAGCCGTACGGTGACCGGCCCCGGGGCGCCCGGATCCGGCGGGGATGCCTCCTCATCTCCGTCATCGGGCGGGGCCTCGGATTCGTCGGCCGCATCCATTTCGTCGGGCCGATAGGCGGCCTGCTCGGGCAGGTCGTCGCGGCCAACACCGGAGGTCAGGCCGGCCCACGGAATCCCGGGAGGCATCGCCGGCGCCATCGCGCCCATGCCCGGCCCCTCCGCACCCAGACCGGGGAGGGACATCGGCAACGGTGGCACCCCGTACGGGCCGACCGGGATGTCCGGTTGCGACTCGCCGTCCAGCGGCATATCCAGGTAGGGGTCAGTGTCCGGCTCCGATGCCGCCCACGGACCGGTGTCCGCCGGCACCGAAACCGGACTGTCGGGAGGTTTGGCCCGCAACTGTTCGGAGGGCCGGTCGCCTCGATCCGTCGGTGTGGAGGAATACAGCGCCGTCAGCGCCGCGGCAAGCGCTCTTTTGGATGCGTCGTCCTCGTCGGCCTCTTCGACCACGCTGAGGATCTGCCCCAGTCTGGTGATCAGGAACCGCTGAAATTCACGGGCGCCCGTGGCAGTGCTCAGGTCCCATGCGTTGGCAGCGGTTGCGATCTCCGCCTCTAGTTCATCGAGGCGGCGTCGGCTTCCGCGCGTGGTCTTGCGGGCTTGCAGCAGTGCATCGACCATCTGGCGATCGAACTCCGCCGTAACCGATAGCTGGTTCGCCAGAGCCGATTCCGCCTGCTTTATCGCCTCTGCCGCCCTGCCCCGCTGTTGATCGTCAAGCAGCGGATAGGCAGCGCGCAGCCGGGTCAAGACACTGTCGTAACCCGCGGGCGGCAACGGCAGCGTCAGTGCTGCCTGGGCCACCCGCGTCGCCTCACCGGCGCGGCCGGCCTCCGTGATGCGCTCGATCGCATCCAGAACGTCGTCGCGCGTCGCCATCTCCTCAGCCCAACAGCGCTGCGCCGTAAGGGCGCTCGGAAGTTGGCCACGCCTTCATGGCCGGTGACTGTACCCAGGCCCACCCTCGCCCACAATTCACCTGGAATCCCGGCGGGCCTAGCCCGCTCATGGCACCAGGCGGCGGATCGCCACGTGGGCACCCAGCGGGCTGATCTGCACGGTGGCTCCGGCATGCGGTGCTTCGATCACCCGGCCCCCGCCGATGGCAAGCTGAACATGGCCGGTACTGGGAAACACCAGGTCGCCGGGGCGGATTTGGGCGCGGGTCACCGGGATCCCCTCACAGATCTGCGTGTATGTGGTTCGCGACAGCGGCAGGCCGGCTTGGCGGTAGGCCCACTGGGTCAGCCCTGAACAGTCGAACTGATCGGGTCCGGTGGCGCCCCAAACGTAGGGTCTGCCCAGGCGGGACAGTGCCGCGCGGACGGCCAACCCGGCACGGCCAGGGGGCAGGTGCAAGAGATCCAGCCCCGCCGGACCACGCCGCGCGCCCCGGTAGCGCAGCCGCCGCAACCGCGCCCGGTGGGTCCGTGCGCGGCGCCGCGCCGACACCACGTGGGCATGTTGGGCCCGTAAGCGTGCCGCTCGCCGGCGCATGGCCTCCCGATGCGTCAACGCGGTGTCGGCGACAACCGCTGAGTCAGCTTGGGCGGCGGCGAGCACCCCGCCGGTAAGCTGGCGGGCCCGTGCGTGGTCGGCGATCGCCGCTCCCAATAACGTTGCTGCGTGAGTGTCGGTATTGACATTGGCCAGCAACCGGTTTCGTTGAGCGAGCACGGCGGTCCGATACCGGTCATGGCCCATGCCGGTGTCCACGCTGGCGTTGCGTTCCAGCGCGTGGGCATAGCGGTCCAGGCCGGCTTCCAGTGACACCGGGCCTGGACTGCCCGCAAACAACCTATGTGCGCGCGCCAACAGCTCAAACTCGGTGTCGTCCACCGTCATCCCCCTCCGGCACCGCCATCTGTCGCCGCCATCGGATCGGCGAACGCATGGACCCGGGCCAGCGCCCCCGGCGGGATGACGCCTCTGTTACGGATGTCCCACATCTCCTCGGGACTGACGCCGATCAGCGCCGCGATCACTGGTTCGGGCAGCGAGGACTGTGCGCAGGCCCGGTCGAAACGAGCGGTCAGGCTGCCGGACATCCGTTGCAGCAGTTCGACACGGGTCGCCTCGAGGTCCTGCAGGTGCGCCATGAGCCGGGCACCGCGACCCGGCCCCGCGTTCACCGCGACCCGCCACGAGCTGGCGGCAAGCATCTCGGCTTTCACGCACTGGGCGATCACGGAAAGAATATACGTCTCGTATTCGTCTGACGCTTTCGGCGGAAGCCGGGCGATCACCGAACGCAGCGCGTCGAGCTGCGCTTCGGCGTATCCCTCCAGCACTTCGGTGTCGCTGTGGCGGTCGACCACGATGGCTGCGGCGGGACGCGTAGCCGGCTCGCCCGGCGGGACCGCGGCGATCAGCTGCGCCAGTTCGGTGTCGGCGTCATCGGCGCTCAGCAGCCGCGAGTAGGTGCCCGGTGGCAGGCCAAGGCCGTTCTCAACCTTTTGAACTGTGCTTTTATGCGGCTTTCGCGCACCACGCTCGAGATAGCTCAGGCCCATGATGCTGACCCCGGTGGCAGCGGCGAGGTCAGCCAACGACCAGTCGCGGGCCTCGCGCAGCGCCCGGAGGGCAGCGCCCGCCGCCTCGCGGCTCATTGTCGCGCCCCGGCCATGGACGGATAGTACACAGCCCCGTCCCCCGCTAGTTACATATATGTTTTTATCAACTTCTATTGCGTCGGTCGTCTCTGCGTTATACGTTTCTATCTACGTTATTCGTCCCGAGACGAGGAGGTCCGTCATGGCGCCGCCCTGCTCCGCCAACCCCGAACTGTGGTTCGGTTACCCCGACGCCGATGGAGCCGACGGCGCCGCCAAGGCCCGGGCCTACGAGCAGTCCGCCACTGAAGCGCGGCTGCAGTGCCTGCGACGCTGCCCGCTTGCTCAGCAACGCCGCTGCGCAGCGCTCGCCGTTGAACGCCGCGAGGAGTACGGCGTGTGGGCTGGCGTGAAGCTGCCGGGAGGGCAATACCGCAAGCGGGCTGAACTCGCGGCGGCCCACGGTCTGCTGCACGCGATCGCCTCCGGCGAGATCAACACCCGCGAGCTGCCCGACAACCAGGCGTTGCTGATCACCCACGAACGTGACGACTCCCCGGTTACCGGGGCGGTATTTCACCTACCGCACTGGCCCGTCGGCCCGCGATCAGCCGCCTGACCGGGGCCTGCGTCGGTAGGATCGCCACGGCGGTTGGGCGCAGGCAGCGGAGGTGGACAGGTGAGCAATCTGGAGGCCACTTCCGATGAGATCGCCTGCGCGGCAACGCCGCGATCTCAGATCGCCGTGCTGCGCCCGCGTGAGGTGCCGCTGGGCGGGCCGCGTGCCATCGCCGTCCGGCGCACCCTGCCCCAGCGGGAACGCTCCCTGATCGGCGCCTGGTGCTTCCTCGACCATTACGGGCCCCACGATGTCGCCGCCCACGGCGGTATGGACGTGCCCCCGCACCCGCACACCGGGCTGCAGACCGCGAGCTGGCTGTTCAGCGGGCGCATCGAGCACCGCGACAGCGGTGGCGCCCACGCGCTGGTGCGCCCCGGTGAGCTGAACCTGATGACCGCCGGTGCCGGCATCTGCCACTCCGAAGTCTCCGTCGATCCGCAGGCCGCGCCGGTGCTGCGCGGCGTGCAGCTGTGGGTGGCACTGCCCGAGGAGGCCCGCCACACCGCGCGCTCCTTCGGCCATTTCGTGCCCGAGCCGGTGTGCCTACCCGGAGCGTCGGCGTTGGTGTTCCTGGGGGAACTGGCCGGATACCGCTCCCCCGTCCCGTCTTTCACGCCGCTGCTGGGGGCCCAGCTGGATCTGGACCCGCATACCGACCTGGCGCTGCAGGTCGATCCGGCATTCGAGCACGGCGTGCTGTGTGACCAGGGTCCGCTCGTCCTGGGCGACACGCCGCTGGCAGTCGGCGACCTGGGCTATCAAGGACCCGGCGCCCCGGTGCTGACGCTGCGCAACCCCGGCGACTCCCCCGCCCGGGTTCTGCTGCTGGGCGGGGTGCCGTTCGGCGAAGAGCTGGTGCTGTGGTGGAACTTCATCGGCCGCAGCCATGAGGAGATCGTCGAGTTTCGGCGCCGCTGGGAAGCCGGCGATGAACAGTTCGGGCAGGTCAGCGGCTACCGGGGTCGGCTGCAGCGGCTACCCGCCCCGACCCTGCCCCCGCTGCGGCTTCGCCCCCGGCGACCGCCCAGCGCCGGGTAGCGCGCGGCCCGCTGCCGGGCTTGGCTCGCCGGCTCAGGGCGTGAGCAGCACCTTCACCACGTCGCCGGACCGTGCCGCGACCGCGCGGTAGGCATCGGCGGCGTCGTCCAGGGCCATCTCGGTGGTGAAGATCCCGTCCACCGACAACCGGCCCGATTGCAGCAGCGGCACCAACTGCGGCCAGGTCTGCTGCACGGGCGCGGTGGTCATCCGCAGGGTGATGCTGCGCAACAGCGCCGGCAGTGCCGGGAACGGAAAGGGTTGCAGGTCATGGACTCCGACCACCGACACCGTCCCGCCGGGCCGCACCGCGTTGAGCGCATCGGCCATGGTGGTGTCGGATCCGACGGCGTCGATCACGGCGTCGACGCCGCGTCCGTCGCTGAGCTCCATAGCGGCGGCGGTGGTCGGCGGCTCGGCCGGGGTCGCGCCCATCAGCGCCGCCCGCTCGCGGCGCCGGCGCACCGGGTCGATACCCAGAACCGTTGCCGCACCCAGGAATAGCGCGCTGCGGGCGGCGCACAGCCCCACCGCGCCCAGCCCGATCACCGCTACGGTGCCGCCCACCGGGATGTCGGCGCGCAGCGCCGCCGCCCAACCGGTGGCCAGGTTGTCGGTGAGCAGCAGGGCTTCGGCGTCGCAGATGCCGTCGGGAATGGCGGCGAGCTGAAAATCTGCGCCCGGTACCGCGAGCAGTTCCGACTGGGCGCCGCCCAGCAGCCCGGATCCGAAGATCTGCGGTCCCGAATGACACCGGATGGGGTCGCGGGTCCCGCACCCGGCGCAGTGCCCGCAGCCGGCGACCGAGGACACCATGACCCGGTCGCCGGGCCGCACCGAAGTCACCTGCGGGCCGGCTTCGACCACGATGCCGATCGCTTCGTGACCCAGCGCCACCGGCTCGGCGATCGGGTAGTCCCCTTCATAGAAGTGCAGATCGGAGCCGCAGATGGCGGTGGCCGTCACCTGCACCACGGCGCCGTCGGCCCCGGGCAGTCCGGGATCCGGGCGGGTGTCCACCCGCACCGAACCGGGCGCATCGATTACGACACTGCGCATGCCCTCATCCTTCAGCTAGTGCCTGTACTTTGCCGAGCACGTCGGGGTAGCGCTTGAGGTGCGCGCCGCCGTTGACGTCGAATGCCGACCCGGTGATCCAGGCGGCGCGGGGCGAGGTCAAGAACTCCACGGTGTGCGCGATGTCCTCGGGCAGGCCCGACCGCCCCAGCGGGGTGTTCTCGATGTATTCCGCGGTCAGTCCGGGCACCATCGCCAGGCCGGCCACCAGGGGAGTGTCCACCAGGCCGGGGGAGATGGCGTTGACCCGGATGCCGCGGGGGCCCAGCTCCAGGGCGGCCACCTGCACCAGCATCAGCACCCCGGCTTTGGCGCTGCAGTACGCCGCCATCGACGTGCCCGGCTGGCGCCCATTGAGCGAGGAGATGGCCACCACGGCGCCGCCGTCTTGCAGGGCGCGCGCGGCATGCTTGATCACCAGCATGGTGCCGGTGAGGCAGACGTCGATGGTGGTCTGCCAGCCGGCCAGGTCGATATCGGCGATCGGACCGATCACCGACAGACCGGCGCAACTGACCACGGATCGGAGCGGGCCCACTTGCCCGGCGGCCGCGAATGCCGCTGCGACACTGGCCTCGTCGGTGACGTCGGCGGCAACAGCGCTGGCTTTTTCGCCCAGCTCCGCCGCACGGGCCCGGGCGGCCGCTTCGTCGATGTCGGCGATCACCACATGATCGCCGCGCTCCACCAGGGCGCGGGCGGTGGCCAGACCGATCCCGGACGCGCCGCCGACTATCAGGGCCACCGGTGTCTGGTCGGCCATGGTCACACTCCCGTCGTCGTTGCGGTGCGATAGGTGCGCTCGCGTTCCGGACGCACCCACAAGGTGTCGGCGCCGACGTCGGTGCCCTCGGCCACCAGCAGTCGCTTGAGGATCTTGTTGGTGGCCGTGGCGGGCAGCTGCGTACTCACCCGGACATACCGCGGCCAGGCCTTGGGGGAGAGGTCGTCTTGGGCGGCCAGGAAGTCGGCGAACCCGTCCGCGGTCAGCTGCGCCTCACCGCGCAGCACCAGTGCCACCATCACCTGATCGCCCACCTGGGGGTCCGGCACCGCGTAGACGGCCGCCTGGTTGATCGCGGGGTGGCGCATCAGGATGCGTTCCACCGGTGCCGCCGCCAGGTTCTCGCCGTCCACCCGCATCCAGTCGGCGGTGCGCCCGGCCAGGTAGATCCAGCCGTCGGCGTCGGCGTAGGCCAGATCACCCGACCAGTACATGCCGTCGCGCATCCGCTCGGCGGTGGCCTGCTCGTTGTTGTAGTAGCCGGAGAAGAATCCCGCCCCGGCGGTGTTGACCAGCTCGCCGATCGCCTCGTCGGCGTTGGTCAGCGCGCCGTGCTCATCGAAGACCGCAGGCGCACAGGGTTTTCCGGTGTCGCTGTTGTAGATGGCGACCCCGGGGAAGCCGCGGCCCACCGAACCGGGCGGGGTGCCCTCGTCGCGGGTGATGGTGACCGCGTTCTCGGTGGAGCCGAAGGCGTCCACCACGTGCACGCCGAACCGGCGGGCGAACTCGCCGATGTCGCGTTCGGAAGCCTCGTTGCCGAAGGCGACGCGCAGCGGGTTGTCGGCGTCGTCGGGCTGCTCGGGGTGCGCCAGCAGGTAGGCGAACGGCTTGCCGACATAGTTCATGTAGGTGACGCCGTAGCCGCGGATATCGACCAGGAACCGCGACGCGGAGAACTTCGCCGGCGCCATCGCCGCACCGGCGGCCACGGCGGGCCCGAAGCCGGCGGCGATCGCATTGGAGTGAAACAGCGGCATGGACAGGTAGAGCACGTCGTCGCTGCCCAGCCCGAATCGCTCGGTGAGGCTTTGGCCCGCCACCAAGACCATGAAGTGGCTGACCAGAACGGCTTTCGGGTCGCCGCTGGTGCCGGAGGTGAAGATCAGCATGAACGGGTCCAGCGGCGCGACCTGCCGGTGCGGCCGCAGCGGGCCGGCCTCCGCGCACTCGGCGTCCCAGGCCGGGTCGTCGACGTCGATGATCGTGATGCCGGGCAACTCCAGCCCGGCCAGCAGCGCACGGTGCGCGGTGTCCACCAGCAGGATCTGCACGTCGGCGGTGCGCAGGTCGGCGGCCAGGGCGGCGCCGCGACGGGTGTCGTTGACCCCGCACAGGACATAACCGCCCAGCCCGGCCGCGGCCAGCGCGGTGAGCATCGCGGGGGTGTTGCCCAGCAGCGCGCCGACGTGCAGGGGCCGGGCCGTGTCGGCGCGGGCGAGCACCGCCGCGCCGTGGCCGGCCGCGCGGTGCAGGTAGTGCGCCCAGCTCCAACGGATCTGGGTGCCGTCGACGTCGGTGTGCAGCACCGCCAGACCGGTGTGGCCGGCGCGTTCGGCGAGCAGTTGCTGCAGCGTCTCGGCCACCGCGACCTCCTACCCCGTGGGTCTTCACGACGCGTGGCAATAGTACACAGATCGGATAATGTGTCTACACGTTGTCGACGCTTTCCGGGCAGGAGGTGAGCCGTGCACGCGACGTCCGCATCGGCGCCTTCGACAACCGACCGGCTGCTCGATGTCACCGAGAAATTCCTGGCCGACAAGGGGATTCGGGCTACCACGATGATCGACGTCGCCCAGGCGGCGGGAGTGTCGCGGGCCTGGCTGTATCGGATCTTTCCGGACAAGCCGACGCTGGTGGGCGCCGTTTTGATGCGGCTCATCGAGACCAGCTGGGCCCAGGCCCGCGCCGAGCTGTCGACCCTGGCCGGCTTCGAGGACCGGCTGGTGGCCGGCGTACAGATCGGCCGGCGCACCTACGACGATCCCGGCACGCTGCTGATGCGGCTGCGCACCGCCGAACCCGAGGAGTTCACCGCCTGCGCCGGAGCCGGGGTGCGCGGCCTGGTGCCCGACCTGGCGGCGTTCTGGTATCCGTTCGTGGCGGCCGCCGCCGACGACGGCGACATCCACCCCGACACCGAGCTGGCCGAGGCCAGTGAGTGGATCGCGCGTGTGATGATCAGCTTCGGCAGCGTGCCGGGACATCACTTCAACGCCGATGACCCGGCTGCCGTGCGACGCCACGTTCGCCGGTATGTGTTGCCTGCGCTGCGCCAGGCACCGACGCCCGCGACACCGGAGGAGACGCGTTGACGCAGTGGTTTCTCTACCTCCCGCAGACCAGGGTCGGCATGGCCGAGCTGGTGGTGCGGGCGCAGGCGGCGGAGGCGGCGGGCTTTGACGGCGTGGCCTTCCTCGACCATCTCGACATCCCGATGGCCCCGTCAGATCCGCTCTGGGAGGCGATGACCGTGGCCACCTGGGTCGGCGCCCGCACCGAACGCCTCACGATCGGCCACGTGGTGCTGTGCGACGCGTTCCGGCACCCGGCCCTGCTGGCCAAACAGGCCACCACCTTGGCCGAAGCCACCGGCGGCCGCTTCGAGCTGGGCCTGGGGTCCGGCTCGATGCCCGACGAACTGCTCAAGTACGGCATCACCTCCGCCGGGCCGCGCCAACGCGTGGAGGCGCTGGGGCAGACGCTGGAGCTGCTGGGTCAGTACTGGAGCAGCGACGGGCCCCTCGCCCAGGCACCGGCGCCCAGCGCGCCGATACCGGTCGTGCTCGGCGGAGTCGGTCCCCGGATGCTCGGCCTGGTTCGCCGCCACGCCGACTGGTGGAACCTGCCGGCCACCCACGTCCATCAGTTGCCCGAGTTGCTGCCCCTGATCGGGTCGGCGCGCGCTTCGGTACAGCAGATGGTCGGTTTCGCCCGGCGCGATCAGGACCCGGCGGCGGTCTCGGCGACGGCACAGCGGCGCTTCGGCCGGCTGGGCTCGGGCCTGGTGTGCGGTGACGCGGCGGCACTGACCGAGCACTTCTGCACACTCAAAAACCAGGGCGCCCAACGGTTCTACGTCTGGTTCGCCGATTTCGCGCCACCGGAGTCCATCGCCGAGTTCGCCGAGACCGTGATCGGTGCGGTCGACTCCGACGGCTGAGCCGGCGACGGGCGCGTCAGTGCGCGGGTTCCGGCGCGTTCCAGCAGATCTCGATGTCGTCGGGATCAGTGCCCGGCCCGTCGAGCTCGTCGGTGACCCGCACCCCCAGCCGGCGGCCGGTGGATGCGTCGACAAAGTGCAGCGGCGGCGTTCCGTCTTGCAGGTACTTGTCGCCCCACTGCATCAGCGCCAGATACACCGGCAGCAGATCTTCGCCGGCCGGGGTCAGCCGGTACTCGTCGCGGGCCCGCTGTCCGGACTCCCGGTAGGGCACCCGGTAGATGATCTCGGCGGCCTCGAGCTGCTTGAGCGCCCGCGAGACCGCCGGCGCCGACGCCCCGATCCGGGTGGTGAAGTCCTCGAAGCGGGTGGTGCCGAACAGGCATTCGCGCACCACCAGGAACGCCGTCTTGGTGCTGAGCACATCCAGTAACCGGGCCACCGAGCAGGCGCTACCGATCGACCACCGGGATCGGTCACGCAGGCGGGGCTCGAACTCCATACCGACATCCTAGTTGACTAACGCTTGCATTATCCAGCTATCCGTGCTTGGCTCTTCCTAACGTCATCGTTAGTCAGTGGGGAAGGGGTCGGGACATGGTTGCCGTAGAGAACAAGGTCGTGGTGGTCACCGGGGGACGACGCGGGCTGGGCGCCGCGCTGGTCGACGAGGTACTGGCCCGCGGCGCACGCAAGGTGTACGCGACCGCCCGCAGCGCCTACACCGACGAACGCCCGAACGTAGTGACCCACCCGCTGGAGGTGCGCTCCGCCGAATCGGTGGCCGAGCTGGCGGAGCTGGCCCCCGACGCCGAGATCGTGTTCAACAACGCCGGCGTGCTGTTGCCGGACCCGTTGCTGACCGGCTCCTTCGAGCGCATCACCGACACCTTCGACGTCAACGTCTTCGGCCCGCTGCGCGTGGCCCGGGCGTTCGCGCCGATCCTGGCCAACAACGGGGGAGGGGCCCTGGTCAACATGCACTCGGTGCTGTCCTGGCTCTCGGGCTCCGGCGCCTACGGCGCCTCCAAAGCCGCCGCCTGGTCGGTGACCAACTCGCTGCGCGAAGAGCTCGCCGCCCAACACACGCAGGTGGTGGGCGTGCACGCCGGACTGATCGACACCGACATGGTGTCCGACATCCCGGCGGCCAAGGTGACACCGGCCGATGTGGCGCGCCGGATCGTCGACGGCCTGGAAGCCGGTGCCGTGGAGGTGTTGGCCGACGAACTCTCCGTGGAGGTCAAAGCCGCACTGTCGGGTCCGGTGGAAAAGCTGTCTTCGGCGCTGTCGCACTGAGGGGTGGGGGACCGCCGTGCCGCTGTGGACCATTCACCACACCCCGGGACTGTTCAGCGCCGAAGACAAGCAGACGCTGGCCGCCCGAATCACCGACCAGTACGTGCGTGCCGGGTTGCCGCGCTTCTATGTGGTCACGCTGTTCCACGAGACCGCGCCCGAGGACTTCTACGTGGGCGGCGAGCCGACTGCGGCCGGGATCCGCATCGTGATTGATCACATCGCCCGGCGCGCCGCCGACCCGCAGCACCGCCGGCGGATCACCGAATGGATCAACCAGATCCTTATTCCGAGCCTGCAAATCCCCGATCTGCACTGGGAGTTCCACGTCGACGAGACCAGCGAGGAGATGTGGATGATCAACGGGCTGGTGCCCCCGCCGGGGGGCTCAGAGGCCGAGAAACGTTGGGCTCGGGAGAACGCGGTGTCGGCGTACTAGGGGAGAGTCTTGTGAGCGGGGGGCTAGCGGATGCCCTCGGGCTTTCCTGGGTCGATCACCTCTGCGGTTGGAGCAGGGCGCGAGCGTCTTTGATCGACAGCAGCGGGTGCAGCGGGTCGGTGCGCCAGCAGTGCCCGCACTCCGCTGATATCTCGACGGCAGCCACCGAGCGAATGGTCGCGTCCCCGCAGTAGCTGGGCTGCCATCCTTTTGCCCTGTTTATTGAGGTCGGTCGCGAGCCGCGACACCAGAATCGCCCGCACCGAATCCGGCATGTGGCCGCACCCGACCGGGCGCGGCGGTGCGCTCCACCGACGCTGAGGTCAGGGCGCGGAACCCGACGACGCGGCCGTCGCTGCGGGGTTGGGATCGTGACCAGGCGTCTGGCCTGTTCCAGGTCAGTGTCGGCGCGACCTGTCAGACTCGCGCCATGGGGGGCAAGGGACGCCGAAATCGTGGCAAGCGGAGTGAGGAGGTGGCCCGCCACACGCGCGCCGGAGGATACGACCCCAGTCAATTTCGGCCAGACCAACTGCATAGCGACAAGACCGTCGCACAGCTTGGAGCCCCCCTCGATGGCTGGACTCCCGAATTGATCTACAGATACTCCATCTTGATGCCCGCAAGTCTCTGCGTCGACTGGGCAATCATGATCGATGTCTATCGGGTTGATGAGAACGGCGCTGCCGCCCGCCGACGGGTCCAACGCATAGATATTTGTCACTCAGAAATCCATGTGCACGAGTTCCGGCAAAGTGATGATCCCGCCGATGATCAGGGCCGCAGAACAGTTTTGCGGTCGATTTCTGCAGGTGACGCCCTTACAGTGGACAGGGAATATGACGTGCAGCTGACTCTGCTAGCTCACGATTGGCCCGACCGTGTCAGGAGGTGGATCGATGGTTGAGACCGACCCCCATACGGTGGCCACGTTTGCCTTCGCGCGGCTTCAGCGTGATCCGGCTTTTCGTCGTCGCTTGCCGGGCCTCCGGAACGTCTACGTTTGCGTCGAATCCGATCTACTCGAAGATGTCCGTAGGCAGGCAACCGAGCACTTTCCTGACGGCGGCGAGTTCGCCTGTTACTTCCCACGCGACAAGAAGCTGGTTTTTGGGGTGCGGCATGCAGGCCGCGGGCTGTTTACACACGGTCGCGGGGTGCTGCCGACCACCGCCGACCAGACGATCGGAATGGTCGTCGACGTCTTGACGAAGGACCCGGACTGGACCGATGCCTTCCTTACCGTTTCGACCCGCGATGTCGAGGAGCAATCTCTGCTCGGTTAGGCCGATCGCACTACCCCTGCACTGAGCGGTCATCGCGCACGCCTCGTCACGCTGACGTGCGCGCGGCAGCTCCCCTGGAAGCCGGCGCCTCCAGCCACGCGTTAAGCAGAGGACGTCCCGAGATCCCCCGTCACAACTATGAAGGCGCCGACAACCTCCACAAACACAAAAGCCACGAACCATTTCTGGTTCGTGACCTTTATGTCTGCAGTTCGCTAGAACCGCTCACTGTGGGCGAAGGGGTGTGTGAGTTCACGACATAGGTGACAGATGAGTCGGGACAAAGGTGACACCTGCGGGGATGGTCGATGAGTCGCGCCATAGGTGACAGTGCTGGTTCATGTCCAAAGCGCGAGTGGCCGTCCTGGAAGTCCTCAGCGGGAACCTGTCGGTGACCGCTGCAGCCCGCACCTACGGGCTCTCCCGCCAACACCTCTACCGCCTGCTGGCCCGCTACCGAACCGGTGGCCTCGATGCGCTCGAACCCCGCTCCCGGCGTCCCGCCAGCAACCCCCGCACCCCCGCACCACCGGTGATGACGTCATCGCCGCCGTCGTTCTACTTCGCGAAAAACTCACCGCACAAGGCCTCGACGCCGGACCCATCACGATCCAACACCACTTGCCCGCCAAGGCCTGCCAGTGCCGTCGACCTCCACTATCCGGCGCATCCTGCACCGCCCACCGGCGCGTCAGCGGACCCGACGTCGTCGATTCCTTCACCGCCACCAGCCTCGAATCCGGGCTGCCCGCAGCCACACTGACCGACAACGGTTCGGTCTACACCTCCCGATTCACCGGCGGCCACAACGACTTCGAACGACTCCTGGCCGCCCTGGGCATCACCCAGAAAAACGGGCACCCCGGCCACCCCCAGACCCAAGGAAAGATCGAGCGCTTCCACCAAACCCTCAAACGCTGGCTGGCCGCACGACCCCACCCAGCCACCCTGGCCGAACTCCAAGAACTCCTCGACGCCTTCCGCGTCATCTACAACACCGAGCGCAGCCACCGCGCCCACCCACACCACCTCACGCCCGAACCGGCCTACCTCGCCCGCCCCGAAGCCACCCCCGGCAACCAACCCACCGCCGCTATCCGAGTCCGCACCGACATCGTCGACCAATTCGGCAAACTCACCCTGCGCCACGGCAGCCGCCTACATCACCTCGGCATCGGCCGCGCCCACGCCGGCACACCCGTCCTCATCCTGATCACTGCCAGCACCGTCACCGTCGTCAGCAAAACCGGCCACCACACCATCGCCACCCACGACATCGACACCCGCCACAACTACTGGCCCAACAAACAGAAAAACCCCGGCAAAAGCCGGGGCAATCTGTAACCGATGACTCGACTCATGTGTAACCCATGACCCGACTCATCACACTGTGGGCGAAGGGGGACTTGAACCCCCACGTCCCGAAGGACACTGGCACCTGAAGCCAGCGCGTCTGCCATTCCGCCACTCGCCCGAGCAACCGGGGGAGCGTATCACGGGTCCCCCGCCCACCGAAAAGTCGGCCCAGGGCGTCCGCCGCGGAGCGTATACCGGCCGTCTACCCGCCGGACAGCGCGCCGTGACCCCTTCGTGACCTGGTCTTATCCGATTCTCCGCCGCAGAAGGGTGCCGCGGTGGCCACTCTGGTCGATACCATGTCCAGGTCGGATGCAGCTGAGCGACACGCCGCGGCTGTGCCCCCGATACCACCAAGGACGGCGGAGAGTAAGGCGGGTAGCAGCTTGGACAGCCAGCGCGGGCTGGTTCATCGCATCGAGCGCAAACTCGAATCCGCTGTGGAAGATGCGATGGCCCGGGTCTTCGGAGGGGAAGTGCTCCCCGAAGAGGTCGAGGCTGCGCTGCGCCGCGAAGCCGCCGCCGGCGTGCGGTCGCTCACCGGAAATCAACTTTTGGCGCCCAACGAATACGTCATTACGCTCGGTGTGGACGACTACTACAAGGTGGGCGCCGACCAGGATCTGACGTCGCGAGCCTTCGCCCGGCACTTGGCCGCGTACATCGGCGAACAGGGGTGGCAAACGTATGGTGATGTGGTTGTCCGGTTCCAGCAGTCGCCGAGCCTGCGTACCGGCCAAGTCCGCGCCCGGGGCGGGGTCAACCCTGACGCCCGCCCCCACGAGACGCTCAACGAATCCCGCCCGCCAGAATCAGTTCATGCGTTTACCGCAGAATCAGGAGTGCCACTGATGACCGATAACCCGTACCGCGGCGCCCACGGGCAGGATCGTCCCGGCGAGGACTACTACGACCCCCGCTACGGCCGGCCGGCCGACGAAGCTCGCGGCGGTCAGGACCCGCGTGGCCACCACACCCCCGAAGGCGGCCACTACCAGGAGCAGCGCGGCGGCTACCCCGAGCAGGGCGGCCAGTCGGCGTACGCGCCGCCGCGCCGGCCCGAACAGGGCGGGTATCCCGAACAGGGCGGTTACCCCGAGCAGGGCGGGTATCCCGAGCAGGGGGGTTACCCCGAGCAGGGCGGCTACCCCGGCCACGGCGGCGGCTACGCCCCGCCGGCCCAGTCCTACGAGCAGCGTCCGCCCAGCGGTTACGGCGCCCCCGCCGGCTACGAGCAGGGCTACCCGCAGCACCAGCAGCCGGCTTACCCCGGCGGCGGCCAGCCCGGCTACGGCGAATACGACCGTCCGCCGGCCCGCCACGAGGAGTACGGCTACCCCGAGGCGCAGTACGAGCAGCGCCCCGGCTACCCGGACCAGGGCGGCGGCTATGACCAGGGCGGCTATGACCAGGGCGCCCCGTCCTACGGCCGGCAGGACTACGGCCAGCCCGGCTATGGCTACGGCGAGGCGCCGCCGGCCCCGGCCGGTTATGACTACGGCCAGCCCCCCGCCGGTGGGTACGGCGAGGCGCAAGGTACCCAGGCCGGCTACGACTACGGGCAGCAGGCCCCGGGCGGCGACTACGGCCAGCGCGCCTACAGCGCCCCGGCGTCGGTCACCCTGCAACTCGATGACGGCAGCGGCCGCACCTACCAGCTGCACGAAGGCACCAACGTGGTGGGCCGCGGCCAAGACGCCCAGTTCCGGTTGCCCGACACCGGGGTGTCGCGCCGGCACCTGGAAATCCGCTGGGACGGCCGGGTGGCGCTGCTGTCGGATCTGAACTCCACGAACGGGACCACCGTCAACAACGCCCCGGTCCAGGAGTGGCAGCTGGCCGACGGCGACGTGATCCGGCTGGGTCACTCCGAGATCATCGTCCGGGTCCACTGAGGACGGCGGCTGCCCGCACCCCTATTGACAATGTGAACAGCAAAGCGCCTCCGCTTTGCCCTACGGCCCCCCGCGCCCAAGTATCGTGACCTTGCCGATGTGCTCTGCCATGGCAAGCACAACATGGGCGGCGAGACAACGGAGAGGACGCCGGATGCAGGGACTGGTGCTGCAGCTGACGCGAGCCGGTTTTTTGACCTTGTTGTGGCTGTTCATCTGGTCCGTGCTGCGGGTGTTGCGGACTGACATCTACGCTCCGACCGGCGCGGTGATGGTGCGCCGGGGGCTCTCGATCCGAGGGGTGCTGCTGCCCCCGCGCCAGCAACGCACCACCGCGCGACATCTGGTGGTGACGGAGGGACCGTTGACCGGGGCGCGCATCACACTGAGCGATCAGCCGGTTCTGATCGGCCGCGCAGACGATTCGACGCTGGTGCTCACCGACGACTACGCCTCCACACGGCACGCCCGGCTCTCTCAGCGGGGCGCGGAATGGTATGTCGAAGACTTGGGATCAACCAACGGCACATACCTTGACAGGGTGAAGGTGACCACTGCGGTACGGGTTCCGGTAGGCACGCCGATACGTATCGGCAAGACCGCGATCGAGCTCCGCCGGTGAGCCTGGTTCTGCGGTACGCCGCCCGCAGCGACCGCGGTCTGGTGCGCTCCAACAACGAAGATTCCGTCTATGCCGGTGCACGCTTGCTGGCACTGGCCGACGGCATGGGCGGGCACGCGGCCGGCGAAGTCGCCTCGCAGCTGGTGATTGCCGCGCTGGCGCACCTCGATGACGACGAGCCCGGCGGCGACCTGCTGGCGAAGCTGGAAAGCGCGGTGCAGGAGGGCAACGCCGCCATCGCGGCCTACGTCGAAGAGCATCCCGAGCTCGAAGGCATGGGCACCACGCTGACCACCATCCTGTTCGCCGGGCCCCGCCTGGGCCTGGCCCACATCGGCGACTCGCGCGGCTACCTGCTGCGCGACGGCGAGCTCACCCAGATCACCAAGGACGACACCTTCGTCCAGACCCTGGTCGACGAAGGCCGTATCACCCTGGAGGAGGCGCACAGCCATCCGCAGCGCTCCCTGATCATGCGTGCGCTGACCGGCCACGAGGTCGAGCCCACGCTGATCATGCGGGAAGCCCAGGCGGGGGATCGCTACCTGCTGTGCTCGGACGGTCTGTCGGACCCGGTGAGCACCGAGACCATCCGTGAGGCGCTGCAGATCCCCGACGTCAACGACTGCGCGTTGCGGCTCATCGAGCTGGCGCTGCGCGGCGGCGGCCCCGACAACGTGACGGTGGTGGTGGCCGACGTCGTCGACGTGGACTACGGCCAGACCCAGCCGATCCTGGCCGGGGCGGTCTCCGACAGCGACGACGACCACCTGATCTCACTCGACACCGCCGCCGGGCGGGCTTCGGCGATCTCGCCGCGCAAGACCGTCGCCAAGCGGGTCCTGCCGCGCATCGACACGCCGGACTCGCCCCCGCGGTCTCGCCGGCGCATGGTCGTCGTCGCGGCATTGCTGCTCGCCTTGCTGGTGGCTGCCCTGCTGGTGGGGCGCGCGGTGGTGCGCACCAACTACTACGTGACCGCCTACGGCGGCACCGTGGCCATCATGCGCGGGGTGCAGGGCTCCTTCCTGGGTGTTCCGCTGCAGGAGCCCTACCTGTTGGGCTGCCTGGACAGTCGGGGAGCGCT
Organism: Mycolicibacter hiberniae; assembly: GCF_010729485.1. Lineage (NCBI taxonomy): Bacteria > Bacillati > Actinomycetota > Actinomycetes > Mycobacteriales > Mycobacteriaceae > Mycobacterium > Mycobacterium hiberniae. The sequence goes on along the minus strand of NZ_AP022609.1, from coordinate 3,865,096 downwards.
GGTGCAGATCAGCTTCAGCCAGTCCGGGGACAAGCTGGGTTGCCGGCTGATGACCCTGCAGGACCTTCGGCCCCCGGCCCGCCAGCAGGTCAGCAACGGACTGCCCGCCGGCACCCTGGATGACGCCATCACCCAGTTGCGCAACCTGGCCCGCGATTCGCTGCTGCCCCCGTGCCCGCACGGAACCACGGACAACCCCGCTCCCACCACGTCCTCGCGCGCCCCGTCCCCGGGGCTCGTGCCCACCGGTCCGCGGCCTGGGCCGCCCCCGCCCACCAAGACCACCGGGAAGCCGCGCCTGCCTACCCTGACCAGCCTGCCTCCGGCACCTCCAGAACCGGGGACCGACTGCCGGGCGGCGTCATGAGCCGCGCCGGCGACGACGCAGCGCGCGGCGATGTGGAGAAGCAGCGCGCCGTGAGCACTGAACCGCAGCCGCCGGTGACGCTGACCCCGGCGCTGCCGGATCGACGCAACGCCGAGCTGCTGCTGCTGTTCTTCGCGGCCACCATCGTGGCGGTGGCGATGCTGATCGTCGAGGCCGGCCACGAGCAGGGCCTGCGCTGGGACCTGGTCGGCTACGGGCTGGCGTTTCTGGTGCTGTTCGTCTTCGCGCACTTGGTGATCCGGCGTTCGGCGCGTTACGCCGACCCGTTGCTGCTTCCGGTGGTCGCCCTGCTCAACGGCCTGGGCCTGGTGATGATCCACCGCATCGATCTCGGGGTCGGGGTCGACGGCGCCGAGGCCCGGCCCGGTGCCAGCGCTCAGATGCTGTGGACCTTGGTGGGCGTCGCCGTCTTCGCCGTGGTGTTGGTGGCCCTCAAGGACCACCGTCAGCTCGCGGGCAGCGGCTACATCTGCGGCCTGACGGGCCTGGTGCTGCTGGTGATCCCGGCGCTGCTGCCGGCTTCGCTGTCCGAGCGCCAGGGCGCCAAGATCTGGATTCGGTTGCCCGGCTTCTCCATTCAGCCCGCCGAGTTCTCCAAGATCTTGTTGCTGATCTTTTTTGCCGCGGTCCTGGTGTCCAAGCGGCGGCTGTTCACCAGTGCCGGCAAGCACGTGCTGGGCATGAACCTGCCCCGGCCGCGCGACCTGGCACCGCTGCTGGCCGCCTGGGTGATCTCCGTGGGCGTCATGGCCTTCGAGAAGGACCTGGGCACCTCCCTGCTGCTGTATGCGTCGTTCCTGGTGGTGGTGTACCTGGCCACCCGCAGGTTCAGCTGGATGGTGATCGGGATGCTGCTGTTCGCCGCGGGCAGCGTCGCCGCCTACTTCCTGTTCAGCCATGTCCGGGTGCGGGTGCAGACCTGGCTGGACCCGTTCGCCGACCCCGAAGGCACCGGCTACCAGATGGTGCAGTCGCTGTTCAGCTTCGCCACCGGCGGGATTTTCGGCACCGGGCTGGGCAACGGGCAGCCCGGTTATGTGCCCGCGGCCTCCACCGACTTCATCATCGCCGCGTTCGGCGAGGAGCTGGGTCTGGTCGGGCTGGCCGGGGTGCTGATTCTCTACACCATCGTGATCGTGCGCGGCATGCGGACAGCGATCGCCGTCCGGGACAGCTTCGGCAAACTGCTGGCCGCCGGCCTGGCCGCCACCTTGGGCATTCAGCTGTTCATCGTGGTCGGGGGAGTGACGAAGCTGATCCCGCTGACCGGGCTGACCACCCCGTGGCTGTCCTATGGCGGTTCGTCGCTGCTGGCCAACTATGTGCTGCTGGCGATCCTGCTGCGCGTCTCGCACGCCGCCCGCCGGCCGCTGAGTCCGCATCCCCCGCCCCAACGCCCGGCCCCGATCGGCGATACCGGTACGGCGGTGATCGAGCGCGTATGAATACCTCACTGCGCCGCGTCACGATGACCCTGATGGCGCTGATCGTGCTGCTGCTGGCCAACGCCACCTTGACCCAGGTGTTCGCCGCCGACGGGTTGCGCGCCGACCCCCGCAATCAGCGGGTGCTGCTCGACGAGTACTCCCGGCAGCGGGGGCAGATCACCGCGGCCGGCCAGCTGCTGGCCTACTCGGTGGCCACCGACGACCGGATGAAATACCAGCGCGTCTACCCCGAGCCTGAGGTGTATGCCCCGGTCACCGGGTTCTATTCGCTGCGCTACTCCAGCAGCGGCCTCGAGCGCGCCGAGGACACCGTGCTCAACGGATCCGATCCGCGGCTGTTCGGGCTGAGGTTGGCCGATTTCTTCACCGGTCGCAGCCCGCGCGGCGGCACCGTGCAGACCACCATCCGCCCCCGGGTGCAGCAAGCCGGCTGGGACGCGATGCGACGGGGCTGCGCCGGTGGATGTCGCGGTGCGGTGGTCGCCCTGGAACCGGCCACCGGCAAGGTGCTGGCCATGGTCTCGGCGCCGTCGTATGACCCCAATCTGCTGTCGTCGCACGATGCGGCGCAGCAAGGTCAGGCGTGGCAGGAGCTTCGCGACGACCCCGAGTCCCCGCTGACCAACCGCGCCATCAGCGAGACCTACCCGCCCGGCTCGACGTTCAAGGTCATCACCACGGCGGCCGCGCTGCAGGCCGGTGTCAGCGACAACGAGCAGCTGACCAACGCGGCGCGCATTGCCCTGCCCAACAGCACCGCGGCCCTGGAGAACTTCGGCGGCAACACCTGCGACGGCTCCGAGGCCACCGTGCCGCTGCGGACGGCTTTTGCCCGGTCGTGCAATACAGCCTTCGTTCAGCTGGGTATTCGTACCGGCGTGGACGCCTTGCGCAACGCCGCCGAGGGTTTCGGATTCGACGTCGCGTCCGAACCCATACCGCTGCAGGTCGCCGAGTCCACCGTCGGCCGGATCGGCGACGCCGCCGCGCTGGGCATGACCAGCATCGGCCAGAAGGACGTCGCCGTCACTCCGCTGACGAATGCGATGGTCGCGGCGTCCATCGCCAACGGTGGTCTGACCATGCAGCCGTATCTGGTCGACGGGCTGGAGGGTCCGGACTTGGCGGGCATCGCCAGCACCTTGCCGCACGAGCAGCGCCGTGCAGTGTCCTCGCAGGTCGCGGCTAAGCTAACTGAACTCATGATCGACGCCGAAAGTGTGACCCAGCAGGAGGGGGCCATCCCGGGCGTACAGATTGCGTCGAAGACCGGCACCGCCGAACACGGTCCCGATCCGCGGAACACTCCGCCGCACGCGTGGTACATCGCCTTCGCCCCGGCCAGCGCCCCGAAGGTGGCCGTCGCCGTCGTGGTGGAAGACGGTGGCGACCGGCTGTCCGCCACCGGCGGCTCGGTGGCCGCACCCATCGGACGGGCCGTCATCCAAGCTGCCCTCCAGGGGCGATCATGAGTCCGCAGGTGGGCGCCGCACTGGCCGGGCGCTATCGGTTGCAGCGGCTCATCGCCACCGGCGGCATGGGCCAGGTGTGGGAGGCCGTCGACAACCGGCTGGGCCGGCGCGTCGCGGTCAAGGTGCTCAAGCCGGAGTTCTCCTCCGACCCGGAGTTCATCGAGCGGTTCCGCGCCGAAGCCCGCAACACCGCCATGCTCAACCATCCGGGCATCGCCAGCGTGCACGACTACGGCGAGACCGAGCTCGACGGCGAGGGCCGCACGGCGTTCCTGGTCATGGAACTGGTCAACGGCGAGCCGCTGAACTCGGTGCTCAAGCGCACCGGGCGCCTGTCGTTGCGGCACGCCCTGGACATGCTCGAGCAGACCGGGCGGGCATTGCAGGTGGCGCACAGCACGGGGCTGGTGCACCGTGACGTCAAGCCCGGCAACATCATGATCACGCCCACCGGCCAGGTGAAGATCACCGACTTCGGCATCGCCAAGGCCGTGGACGCCGCACCGGTCACCCAGACCGGCATGGTGATGGGCACCGCGCAGTACATCGCGCCCGAGCAGGCGCTGGGGCAAGACGCCACCGCCGCCAGCGACGTGTACTCGCTGGGCGTGGTGGGTTACGAGGTGCTCTCGGGCCGTCGGCCGTTCACCGGCGACGGTGCGCTGACCGTGGCGATGAAGCACATCAAGGAGCCGCCGCCGCCGCTACCGGCCGACCTGCCGCCCAATGTGCGCGAACTGATCGAGATCACCCTGGCCAAGAATCCGGGCATGCGCTACCGCAGCGGCGGCCCGTTCGCCGACGCGGTGGCCGCGGTGCGCTCCGGCCGGCGCCCCACCCGGCCCAGCCAGTCGCTGCCCGCCGGACGCGCCGCACCCTCGGCGATCCCGTCGGGTGCGGCCACCCGCGCTGTCGCGCCGGTGTCGGCCCGGGCCACCGCGGCACGCCGTGCCCGGCCCAATGCCGGCAGCCATCGCACACCCCCGCCGCGGCGCACCTTCACCGCCGGTCAGCGCGCCCTGCTGTGGGCCGCCGGGGTGCTGGGCACGCTGGCGATCATCATCGCGGTGCTGATAGTGGTCAACGCCAAGAGCCCGGGCGGCTCGCTGGCCCCGGCCACCGTCACCGACACCGGGGCGCCGTTGAGTAGTTCATCGAGTCCGGAAGGATCCTCGTCGGCACCGCCCGCGCAGTCGTCCGGCTGGATCTGGCACAGGACCACACCATGACCACACCCCAGCGGCTCTCCGACCGCTACGAACTCGGTGAGATCCTCGGCTTCGGCGGGATGTCGGAGGTGCATCGCGCCGTCGACACCCGCCTGCACCGCGAGGTGGCGGTGAAGGTGCTGCGGGCCGACTTGGCCCGCGACCCCAGCTTCTACCTGCGCTTCCGGCGCGAGGCCCAAAATGCCGCCGCCTTGAATCACCCGGCGATCGTGGCCGTCTATGACACCGGCGAGGCCGACACCCCGGCCGGGCCGCTGCCCTACATCGTGATGGAGCTCGTCGAAGGGGTCACGCTTCGCGACATCGTGCACAACGACGGCCCGATGCCGCCGCAGCGGGCCATCGAGGTGATCGCCGACGCCTGCCAGGCGCTGAACTTCAGCCACCAGCACGGCATCATCCACCGTGACGTCAAGCCGGCCAACATCATGATCGACGAGCACAACGCGGTGAAGGTCATGGACTTCGGCATCGCCCGTGCGGTCGCCGATGCCGGCAACAGCGTCACCCAGACCGCCGCGGTGATCGGCACCGCCCAGTATCTGTCGCCCGAACAGGCCCGCGGGGAGACCGTGGACGCCCGCTCGGACGTGTACTCGCTGGGCTGCGTGCTCTACGAAATCCTCACCGGCGACCCACCTTTCGTCGGTGACTCACCGGTGGCGGTGGCATACCAGCATGTCCGCGAAGACCCGGTCCCGCCGTCGCAGCGGCTGCCCGGTCTGCCGGCGGACCTCGACGCGGTGGTGCTCAAAGCACTGGCGAAAAACCCCGACAATCGCTACCAGACCGCCGCGGAGATGCGTGCCGATCTGGTCCGGGTGCACAGCGGCGAAACTCCCGAGGCTCCGCGGGTGCTCACCGCGGCCGACCGTGCCTCGATCATGACCCCGCGTGCCGGCGACTCTTCCGGAGCGCAGACCGACCCGTTGCCCCGCCAGGAACTCAACTTCACCAACGACCGGCAGGGTTCGGTGGGCCGGTGGCTGATCGCCGCGATCGTGCTCGCGGTGCTGACGGTCATCGCCACGGTGTCGATCAACACCTTCGGCGGCAGCACCCATCAGATTCAGGTGCCCGATGTGAGCGGCCGAGCATCGGTCGACGCGATCGCCGAACTGCAGAACAAGGGTTTCAAGACCCGCACCGAGCAGCGCGCCGATTCCACCGTGCCGCCGGATCACGTGATCGGGACCGACCCGCCCGCCGGCGCCCCGGCGAACAAGGGCGACAAGATCACTGTCGACGTGTCCTACGGACCCGAGCAGCGCCAGCTCCCCGATGTGGCGACGTTGAGCTACGCCGACGCGGTCAAGAAGTTGACCGCCGCCGGGTTCGGCAAGTTCAAGCAGGTCAACTCCCCGTCGACGCCCGAGCTCAAGGACAAGGTCGTCGGCACCAACCCGCCGGCGAACCAGACCACCGCGGTCACCAACGAGATCATCATCGTGATCGGCAGCGGCCCGGCCACCAAGCCGCTGCCCGACGTCATCGGTCAGACCGTCGAACTGGCCCAGAAGAACCTGACTGTGTACGGATTCACCAAGATCACCGAGGTGACGGTGGACAGCCCGCGTCCGGCCGGCGAGGTGATCGCCACCAGCCCGCCCAGCGGGGAGGCCGTGCCGCTGGACGCGGTCATCGAGCTGCGGGTGTCGCGCGGCAACCAATTTGTGATGCCAGATGTCACCGGGTTGTTCTGGACCGACGCCGAGCCACAGCTGCGGGCGCTGGGCTGGACCGGGATTCTGGTCAAGGGTGCCGACGTCGACGCCGGCAGTGCCGGCCACAATCGGGTGCTCTACCAAAGCCCGGCGGCGGGTCAGGGTGTGAACACCGACGGCAACATCACTCTGCGCTTCGGCCAGTAGGGGCACATCCGGGCCGGTAGCGGCCCGTCGTCACACCTAGGGCGCGCTGGCGATCGCCGTGCTCCGGCCGGCCCGGGCGGTCTGAACCGTCGCGGCGATCTCCTCCTCGAGCCGGCGCACCAGGGCGTCGTCGCAGGGGTAGCCGCAGTAGCCCAGCCAGTTGGCCAGCATCCGGTGACCGCCCTCGGTGAGGATGGACTCCGGGTGGAACTGCACGCCGTGGATGGGCAGCTCGGTGTGGCGCACCGCCATGATCACCCCGCCGCTGGTACGCGCGGTGACCTCCAGGACGTCGGGCACCGTCTCGGGCAGGATGGTCAGCGAGTGATACCGGGTGGCGGTGAACGGATCCGGCAAACCCTGCAGCACCCCGGCGTCGGTGTGAAACACGGTGCTGGTCTTGCCGTGCAGCAGCTCGGGGGCCCGGCCCACCGTGCCGCCGAAGGCCACGCCGATCGCCTGGTGGCCCAGGCACACCCCGAGCACCGGAACCCGCGCCGCCGCACACGCACCCACCAGGGCGATCGAGGCGCCGGCGCGCTCCGGCGTGCCCGGTCCCGGGCTGAGCAGCACCCCGTCGAAGTCGGCTATCGCAGCAGCCGGGTCGGCCAGCCGGGGATCGTCGTTGCGCCAGACGTCAGCCTGCACACCCAACTGACCCAGGTACTGGACCAGGTTGAACACAAAGCTGTCGTAGTTGTCGACGACGAGAATCCGCACGTCCAACAGGCTACCGCCGCCCGGTGCGGGCGCTGTCAGTAGTCGACCGGCCCGGCCGGCACGGCATAGCGCATCCGGGCGACTGGCGGCGTCTCGGCCACTACCAAGTCCGCGGACACCTGCTCGCTGTAGCCCAGGCCGAACCGGATCACGTACTGCTTGTACAGGCCGATCAGCGGATCGGCGGCCAGCGCCTCCTGCATGGCGGCCGGATCCCCGATCGCGGTCACCACATAGGGGGGGCTGTAGGTTCGGCCCTCCAGCAGCAGGGTGTTGCCCACGCAGCGCGGGGCCGAGGAGGCGGTGATGCGCTGGTCCTGCATCTGCACCGCTTCGGCGCCCGCGGTCCACAAGGCGTTGAGCACCGCGGAGATGTCCTGTTGGTGCACCACCAGATCGTCCGGAGAGGCGTCGCGGGGGAACCGGCCGTTGGCGTCGCGCTGCGCGTCGGCGAGCGTCACCACCAGGCCGGGACCGTGCATGGCCTCCAAGCCGGCGGCCTGCACCAATTGGTCGGTGCGGTGACGCATGGCCGAGAGCGCGACACCGGAGCGGCGGCCGTGCATCGAGCCGACCTCGTGGGCCAGGGTGTCGCGCTGCTGGGTCAGCTCTTCCACCGTGGCCTGGGCCGAGCGAACCAGATCAACCAGCCGGGGCGCGTCGCCGCGGCGGATCTCCTTTCCGCCGGAGACGCCATGGGTGGCCGCCAACAACAATCCGGCCGCAAGACACACCAGCGGAACTCCGAGCCGCCACGGTGAGCGGCGGTCGCCGGACGGTGGCCCGTTCTGCTTCATGGGCTCTCCCGTTCTCGGCCGGGTTAGCCTACTGGGCTAATCTCGTACCGACCCATACTCGCAGCTTCACGCCGCACCATCCCGAGGTACCGATGCCCAAGTCTAAGGTTCGCAAGAAGACCACCAGCTTCACCCCCTCGGCGGTGAGCCGTACCCCCGTCAAGGTCAAGGGCGGCCCGTCCAGCGGCTGGTTCGTGGCGCTGTTCCTCGGGCTGCTGTTGCTGGGCTTGGTGTGGCTGATGGTGTACCAGCTGGGTGCCACCGGGCTCGACGCTCCCGCGGCGCTGAACTGGATGGCCGAACTGGGCCCGTGGAACTACGCGATCGCGTTTGCCTTCATGATCGCTGGGCTGTTGCTCACCATGCGCTGGCACTAAAGGCCGCACCGGGGAGACCAACACGGGCGTTTCGGAGTCCAAAACCCCCTGAGGTGCTCAATCACATCGATGTGATTTATCCCCACTGTGGACAACTCCTGTTGATAACTTTCGAAACCGCAGGTCGACATGACGCCTAACGCGCCCGCAGAAACGCAGTGGTCTCCGCCCGCCGGCGGCATCGCCGGCTGCGCCGTCGTCGGAGCGGTGTTGGCGATCTGCGCCGTCACGGTCGCGACCGACACGCCGGGACGCATGTTGGCCGGCGTTGCCGGAGTGGGGCTGCTGATATTTGCCGGCATGTCCTGGCTGTCGCGGCCCAAGCTCGCGCTGACCTTCGAGGGACTGGCGGTGCGCGGCTGGTGGCGTACCACGGTGCTGCGCCCCGAGCGCATCACACGGCTTCGGGTGACGCAGCATCAGCGGATCGGGCGCACCCATCGGCTGCTCGAGATCGAGACGCGCGACGATCAGATGCTGGTCCTGTCCCGATGGGACTTGGGAACCGATCCCCGCGACGTGCTCGCGGTGCTCAATGCGGCCGGCTACACCGGCCGTGATGAAGAGGTGCCCGGCTAGGCGATCGTGATCGACTCGATCATGACGGGCTCGGTGGGCCGGTCGGCGCGATCGGTCGAGGTGTTGGCGATGGCGTCCACGACAGCCTGCGAGTCGGGGTCCACCACCTCACCGAAGATGGTGTGCTTGCGGTTCAGGTGCGGGGTCTGGCCCACCGTGATGAAGAACTGCGAACCGTTGGTGCCGGGACCGGCGTTGGCCATCGCCAGCAGGTAGGGCTTGTCGAAAACCAGCTCGGGGTGGAATTCGTCCTCGAACTTGTAACCCGGGCCGCCGCGGCCGGTGCCGGTCGGGTCGCCGCCCTGGATCATGAAACCGGAGATCACCCGGTGGAACACCGCGCCGTCGTAGAACGGGCCCGACGATCCGCCGGAAGCGTTGGTGGTCGAGTACTCCTTGGTGCCCTGGGCCAAGCCGACGAAGTTGGCGACGGTCTTGGGCGCGTGGTTGCCGAACAGCGCGATCTTGATGTCGCCGCGGTTGGTGTGCAGCGTGGCAGTTGCGGTGGCAATGGAGCTGGAGGTCATGGGAGCACAGTCTGCCATTCGCGGCGTGGTGGGCTGCGCCACGGGTAGCGTTGAGCCATGCGCCTGGCCACCGAGACCCCGCTGACCAATCGAGAGCGCCTGACCCGTGGGCTGGCCCATACCGCTGGTGGGCCGGTAGACGTGGCCCGCGGCGCCGTGGGCCTCGGTGGCGCCGCGGTGCACCGGGGAGCCGTCGAATTGCGCAGGCGCTACCGGGAGAGCCAGCTGTCGGACCGGGTCGCCGACGTCGCGGACGCCGCAGCCCGCGAATTGGCCGCCGCTCAGGAGGTGGTCGCGGGTCTTCCGCAGCTGCTCGAGGGCGCCCCGCCGCGCCGCCGGATTCGGCGGTCCTGGCTGGTTCTGGGGGCTGCCGGCGCGGCCTTGGTGGCCGGTGGTGTGGTGGCGGTGCTGATTCGCCGCTCCAACCGGCCGCAGGAGCCCTCGCCGCGCCCGCCCAGCGTGGATGCGCAACCCACCCTCTGACCGAAGGCACTGACGAGCGTGGGGACACACAAGGCGACGCTTTCGCCGTCGCATTGTGGAGCCTAGGAGATTCGAACTCCTGACATCTGCCTTGCAAAGGCAGCGCTCTACCAACTGAGCTAAGGCCCCTGGTGGGACTCGTGGGCCTAGGAGGACTCGAACCTCCGACCTCTTCGTTATCAGCGAAGCGCTCTAACCACCTGAGCTATAGGCCCGTAGTCGTCTGACGACCGAGCGAGATTACCGCACCAAACGCCTCCCGGCCAAAATGCACCTAAAAAGCCAGGGCAGACGGCGCGGTCAGTCCCGGTCGGCCAGGGTCACCTCCACGCCGCCGACCACGTCGGTGCTCAGGTTGTAGACCACCACACCGAGGGTCGCCATCGCGGTCAGAACCACGATGTTGACCAATCCGATCAAGGTTGCCCCGCCGAAAATCGAACCGGCAGAGACCAATTCGGCAGCACTGTTGTTGGTGAGCAGATCACCGACGTTGCTGTTGAGCTTGCTCCACACCCCCATCGCGCCCAGGGCGACGTAGAGCACCGCCACGGCGATCATCCAGACGAAGAACAGCGCCGTGGACAGCAACAACGACACCTTGAGCGCACTCCAGGGATCGATCCGCCGGATCTGCATGCTCGCCCGCAGCGGGCCGCGGGGCCCCGCCGTCACCGCTGGGCGGCGGCCGGGGGAGCGCCGGCCCGGTTCAGACAGATCCGGCAGCTCGCTGCCGTAGGCGTCGTCGCCGTGCTTGGCCGGCGAGGCGGTCTTGGGCGCTGCCGGCTTCGCCTGAGCGGTCTGCTGGACCGGGGGCTTGGCCGGCTGGGCCGGCGGCTTGGGCGCTTGTGCCGTCGGCTGGACGGGTGGCTGGGCCGGCGGCGCCGGCTGCTTGGCGGGCGGCGGCGGAGCCTTCGGCGGCTGCTGGGGCGCCCCGGGCGCCGGCGGTGCCGTCGGGGCGGCCGTCCCGGAGACGAACCGGCGGATCCGCTCGTCGACACCGGGGGAGTGCCCCAGCGCGCCGCCGTCTGCCGGTCGGGCAGGGGCGGGCGGGCGAGCCTGCCCGGCGCGCTGCCAGGGCGGGGTCTCCCCGGTCTCGGTGATCCGGGCGGTTCGGCCCGGTGGGCGCTGCCCGGAGTCGGCCGGACCGTTTCCGGCCGACTCCGTCTTGCCCCCGTTGCCCGGGTGGCCGGGCTCGTTCGGTGCGCTCACCCACGGCTCCTTACCTGCGTATCCCCACCGCGCAGCGGCCGGGTGTGAAATCGGGTCAGCTGCCCGAGTCCTCGTCAGCGGCGTCTTCGTCAGCGTTGCGTGCAATCGCTATCAGTGTGTCGCCATCGCCCAGGTTCATCAACCGAACGCCCTTCGTCTGCCGTCCGGCTTTCCGGACCTGGCGCGCGGCGGTACGGATCACTCCGCCCCCAGAGGTGATCGCGTAGAGCTCGCTGCCGTCGTCGACGATCAGGGCCCCCACCAGCCTGCCCCGCCTCGGGTCGTACTGAATGGTGAGGATTCCCTTGCCGCCACGCCCTTGCGCGGTGTACTCCTCGATCGCGGTCCGTTTGGCGTAACCACCTGCGGTCGCCACCAGCAGATAGGTGTTGTCGCGGACCACATTGAGCGACAGCAGCTGGTCATCGGCGTTGAACCGCATACCCTGCACGCCCGAGGTGGCCCGGCCCATCGGCCGCAGCGCCTCGTCGGTCGCCGAGAAACGGATGGACTGGCCGTTAGCCGAGACCAGCAGCAGGTCGTCTTCGGCCGAGCACAGCACCGCACCCACCAGTTCGTCACCATCGCGCAGGTTGATCGCGACGATTCCGCCCGAACGGTTGGAGTCGAAGTCGGTGAGTTTGGACTTCTTGACCAGACCCTTGCGGGTGGCCAACACCAGGTACGGCGCGTCTTCGTAGCTCTTGATCTGGATGACCTGAGCGATGCGTTCCTCGGGCTGGAAGGCCAGCAGGTTCGCGACGTGCTGTCCGCGCGCGGTGCGCAACGCCTCCGGCAGGTCGTAGGCCTTGGCGCGGTACACCCGGCCCTGAGTGGTGAAGAACAGGATCCAATCGTGGGTCGAGCACACGAAGAAGTGCGCCACGATGTCGTCCTGCTTGAGGCCGGCGCCCTGCACACCCTTACCGCCGCGCTTCTGGCTGCGGTACAGGTCGGTCTTGGTCCGCTTGGCGTACCCGGTCTCGGTGATGGTTACCACCACATCCTCGCGGGCGATCAGGTCCTCGTCGGCGACGTCGCCGTCGGCGGGGATGATCCGGGTCCGGCGGTCGTCGCCGTACTTCTCCACGATCTCGGCGAGCTCGTCGTGCACGATCGCGCGCTGACGTTCCGGCTTGGCCAGAATGTCTTCCAGATCGGCGATCTCGGCTTCGATCTTGGCCAGGTCGTCGACGATCTTCTGGCGTTCCAGCGCGGCCAGCCGGCGCAGCTGCATGTCCAGAATCGCCTGCGCCTGAATCTCATCGATGTCGAGCAGTTCGATCAGGCCTTGGCGGGCCACGTCGACGGTCTCCGACCGCCGGATCAACGCGATCACCTCGTCGAGGGCGTCGAGCGCCTTGACCAGACCGCGCAGGATGTGGGCCCGTTCGTTGGCCTTGCGCAGCCGGTAGGTGGTGCGCCGCACGATCACGTCGAGTTGGTGCGCCACGTAGTAGCGGATCATCTGGTCCAGGCGCAGCGTGCGCGGCACCCCGTCGACGATCGAGAGCATGTTGGCGCCGAAGCTGGTCTGCAGCTGGGTGTGCTTGTAGAGGTTGTTCAGCACCACCTTGGCCACCGCGTCGCGCTTGACCTCCACGACGATGCGCAGGCCTACCCGGTCGCTGCTCTGATCTTCAATGTTGGCGATTCCCACCAACTTTCCGTCGCGCACCTGCTCGGCGATCGACGTGATGAAGTTGTCGTGGTTGACCTGGTAGGGCAGCTCGGTGATGACCAGCAGCGACCGCCCGCGCGAGTCCTCCTCGATCTCGACCACACCGCGCATCCGGATCGAGCCCCGCCCGGTGCGGTAGGCGTCGTTGATGCCCTGGGAACCGACGATCAGTCCGGAGGTGGGGAAGTCCGGGCCCTTGACCCGTTCCATCATCGCTTCCAGGGTGGTCTCTTCGTCCGCCTCGTGGTTGTCCAGGCACCAGAACACCGCTTCGGCGAGTTCGCGCAGGTTGTGCGGCGGGATGTTGGTCGCCATACCTACGGCGATACCGCCGGAACCGTTGGCCAGCAGGTTCGGGAAGCGGCTGGGAAGCACCGTCGGCTCTTGCACACGGCCGTCATAGTTGGGAACGAAATTGACGGTTTCCTCGTCGATTTCGCGCAGCATCTCCATGGCCAGCGGTGTCAGCCGGGCCTCGGTGTAACGCATGGCGGCCGCAGGATCGTTACCCGGCGAACCGAAGTTGCCTTGGCCGTCCACCAGCGGGTAGCGCAATGACCACGGCTGGGCCATCCGGACCAGGGTGTCGTAAATCGAGGCGTCGCCGTGCGGGTGGTAGTTACCCATGGTCTCGGCGACCGAGCGCGCCGACTTCGCGTGGCTGCGGTCCGGCCGGAATCCCGAGTCGTACATCGCGTAGAGCACCCGTCGGTGCACCGGCTTGAGGCCGTCGCGCACCTCGGGCAGGGCGCGGCCCACGATCACGCTCATGGCGTAGTCGATGTAGCTGCGCTGCATCTCCTGCTGGATGTCGACCGGCTCGATCCGGTCCACCGAATCGTCTCCGGGTGGCAGCGTCGTGTCTGTCATCAGGTCCTCGTTCTGTCAGAAGTCAGGCGGTCAGATGTCGCGGTAGTTCGCCGGCGTCCGGGGCGACTCCTAAACATCCAGGAAGCGCACGTCTTTCGCGTTCCGGGTGATGAAGCTGCGCCGGGCCTCGACGTCCTCGCCCATCAGAATCGAGAACAGTTCGTCGGCGGCGGCGGCGTCGTCGAGGGTGATCTGCCGCAGCACCCGGACGCTGGGGTCCATGGTGGTCTCCCACAGCTCCTTGGCGTCCATCTCACCCAGACCCTTGTAGCGCTGGATGCCGTCGTCCATGTTGATCTTCTTGCCGGCGGCCTTGCCGGCTTCGAGCAGACCGTCGCGTTCACGGTCGGAGTAGGCGAATTCGGCTTCGGTGCCGCGCTGCCACTTCAGCTTGTACAGCGGCGGCTGCGCCAAGAACACGTGTCCGTGCTCCACCAGCGGCCGCATGAAACGGAACAGCAGCGTCAGCAGCAGGGTGGAGATGTGCTGGCCGTCGACGTCGGCGTCGGCCATCAGCACGATCTTGTGGTAGCGCAGCTTGGAGATGTCGAACTCGTCGTGGATACCGGTGCCCAGCGCGGTGATGATCGCCTGGACCTCGTTGTTCTTCAGGACGCGGTCGATACGCGCCTTCTCGACGTTGATGATCTTGCCGCGCAACGGCAGGATCGCCTGGAACATCGAGTCGCGGCCGCTCTTGGCCGAGCCGCCGGCCGAATCACCCTCCACCACATAGAGTTCAGACTTACTGGGGTCGTTGGAACGGCAGTCGGCCAGCTTTCCGGGCAGGCCGCCCAGGTCGGTGGCGCTCTTGCGCCGCACCAGCTCCCGGGCCTTACGCGCCGCCATCCGCGCCTGCGCGGAGGAGACCGCCTTGTTGATGATGGTCTTGGCCTCGGCGGGGTTGGCCTCGAACCAGTGGCCGAGCTGCTCGTTGCAGACCTTCTGCACAAACGACTTGACTTCGGTGTTGCCCAGCTTGGTCTTGGTCTGGCCCTCGAACTGCGGCTGGGAGACCTTCACCGAGATGACGGCCGCGAGGCCCTCGCGGATGTCGTCGCCGGTGAGGTTGGGGTCCTTGTCCTTGAGCAGCTTCTTGTCTTTGGCGTATTTGTTCACCACGCTGGTCAGCGCGGACCGGAAGCCCTCTTCGTGGGTGCCGCCCTCGACGGTGTTGATGGTGTTGGCGAAGGTGTGCACCGACTCCGAGTAGCCGCCGTTCCACTGCATGGCGATCTCGACTTCGTGCCCGGTTCCCTTGCCGTCGAAGTCGACGATCGTCGGGTGGATCGCGGTCTTGGTGCGGTTGATGTGTGAGACGAAGTCGCGCAGACCGCCGGGGTAGCAGAAGACGCGGTGCTTGACCTTGTGCGGGGCCACCGCCTCGGCGGCCTGCTCATCGGCGGTCTTCGGCGCCTCGGCGGTGTCGCTGACCACCTCGTCGACAACCTCTTCGACCCGCACCCGCTCGTCGGTGAGCTCGATGGTCAGCCCCTTGTTGAGGAACGCCATCTCCTGTAGGCGCCGCGCGACGGTCTCGAAGTCATAGGTGGTGGTCTCGAAGATGTCCGGGTCCGCCCAGAATCGAATGGTGGTTCCGGTCTTCTTGCTCTTCTCGCCCTTGCGCAGCGTTCCCGGCACCGACTTGTCGTAGGTCTGGAACCACTCGTAGCCGTCCCGGAAGATGTCGGCCTCCAGGCGCGTCGAGAGCGCGTTGACCACCGAGACGCCCACACCGTGCAGGCCGCCGGAGACGCTGTAGGCGCCCTCCTCGAACTTTCCACCGGCGTGCAGCACGGTCATGACCACGTCCACGGTCGGAACACCGGTCGCGTGCATCGCCACCGGAATTCCGCGGCCGTCGTCGGTGACCTCCACGCCGCCGTCTTCGAGGATGCGAACAGACACCGTGGAGGCGTAGCCGGCCATCGCCTCGTCGACGGCGTTGTCGACCACCTCCCAGATCAGGTGGTGCAGGCCGCGTTCACCCGTGGAGCCGATATACATACCGGGTCTTTTGCGGACGGCTTCGAGGCCTTCGAGAACCTTGATGGAATCGGCACCATATTTGTTTTGGGCAGCCACGGTCGGGGAGTTCTCCTCAGGTTCGCAAAATCACGGCGCATCGCAGGCGCATGCGCGCCGATACCGAGCCAGTCTACCGTGGACCAGCGACGGCGAGTATTTTCTCGGGGTGTTTCTGGCCACCTGATTGCGCCGTGGCGTCCAGAACGCGGTTTGCGGCGTGTCCGGCCGCTGGCCGGAGCGAATTTTTTGCTTGTAGCGGCGCTCAGGCCGCGGATTCGGACCTGGTCTCAGCCGTAGGTGTCACGGGGTCCGCGGCCCGATACGTGTAACGGGCCCTTGCGCCACGAGGGCGCGGTCGGCCCAGTTATCTTCAGGGTCTTGACCACGCCGTCGCCCACCGCGGCGGCGATCTTGGCCAGCACTTGGGCCTGGACCAGGCGTAACTGGGTCGCCCAGGCGGTGGATTCGGCGGAGACGCTGAGCACGCCGTCGGCCAGCCGCGTCGGTATCGCGTGCGAGGCGATGTCGTCGCCGACCACCGAGCGCCACTGGCCGAGCACGGTGCCCTCGGCAACCTGGGCCGACCATCCTCGAGACTGCGCCAGGTCACGGGTGGCCGCACCCAGCACCTGCGGATCGCGAACATCGGGCCCGGGCCCGGACCAGCTGCGCCGGCCTCCGCCGGCGCCCGACGAGCTGCGGCGCAGCGGCGCGCGGCGGCCCTGACCCACATCTTTGCCCTGGCTGCGGGCCGCTTCCCGGGCTTCGGCCAGGGTCCGGCGCACCAGATCCATTCCCTTGAGCCCGGCCAGGTGCGCCGGTGGCAGCACCTCCGCGTCCTCGGGCTTCTCCTCGTCGGCGGTCATTGGCCTTGTCCGATCAACCCGGACACCCGGCCCTCATCGCCTTCGGTGACCTCGATGCGGATCTGACGCGCCTGCCAGTCGGCCGGGATGTCATCGGCAACGGCCGCGGTGATCAAGACCTGTTCGGCGCCGGCGGCGACACCGGCCAGCGCGCGGCGCCGTGCGGTGTCCAACTCGGCGAAGACATCGTCGAGTAACAGGACGGGTTCCGCGCCTTCGCCGCGCAGCAGCTCATAAGAGGCCAAGCGCAGAGCCAACGCCATC
Organism: Mycolicibacter hiberniae; assembly: GCF_010729485.1. Lineage (NCBI taxonomy): Bacteria > Bacillati > Actinomycetota > Actinomycetes > Mycobacteriales > Mycobacteriaceae > Mycobacterium > Mycobacterium hiberniae. Next base: position 3,848,284 of record NZ_AP022609.1, on the reverse strand, counting down.
GACCAGGACTCCCCATGGCTGGCAAAGCCTTTCACCGGGCTTTCACCCAGGCGCAACTCCAACTCGTCGCGGTGCGGCCCGACCAGGCACACGCCGCGGTCCAGCTCGGAGCTGCGCCGGCGGGCCAGCTCGGCCAGCAATGCATCTTGCAGGTCAGCCGGAGTCAGAAGCTGTTCGCCGAGGTTCACCTCGAGTTTCGGCCGGTAGGCCACCGCAGCGCTGCGGGTTCCGGGTGCCAGCAGTTGGTAGGCCTTTTCGACTTCGGGCGCCAACTGATTGACCAGCTCGATACGCGCGGCCATGAGTTCGGCGCCGTGCAGCGCCAGCTGGGAATCCCACACATCGAGGGTGTCGAGCACCGCCCGGTCGCCGCGGTGCAGGGCGGCCGGCGCGCTCTTGAGCAGTGCGGTGCGCTGGCGCAGCACTTTGTCGTAGTCCGCGCGCACCCCGGCAATCCGCGGGCGACGCACACTGGCGAGTTCGTCGAGGTAGCGACGACGCTCGCCGGGGTCTCCGCGCACCAGGGCCAGATCTTCGGGGGCGAACAACACGGCACGCAAGACGCCCACCACCTCGCGGGCGTGACGCACCGGTGCCCGGTTCAGGCGCACCTTGTTGGCTCGGCCGGCGGCGATCTCCAGATCGACAGCCAATTCGCGGCCCTCGTTGACCACGATGGTCGAGACCACGGCGCGCGTGGCGCCCGAGCGGATCAGGGGTGCGTCGGTTGCCACCCGATGCGAACCCAATGTGGACGAATACCACAGCGCTTCAACGAGATTAGTCTTCCCGAAGCCGTTGGGTCCGACCAGCACCGTCGCACCCGGTTCCAATTCCAGATCGACGTGCGCCCAGGACCGGAAATCCCGCAGGCCCAGCTGGCGGACATACACCGAGAAACCAACCCCTCCCGTCGCCGAATCAGCCGGGCAGGCGAACCGGCATCAACAGGTATACGTAATCCGAGGGCACCGCCGGGAACGGGCCGGAGCCGATCAGCGCCGGGTCGTCGGCGCTGGCCGGGCGCAGCACTGCCGGCTTCTTCGGATCGGTGAAACCCATCGACACCTTCTCGCTGTGCAGCGAGCTCAAGCCGTCCGTGAGGTAGGTGGGGTTGAACGCGATCGTCAACGGTTCGCCCACGAAGTCGATCGGCAGGTCTTCCTCGGCGCGGCCCACGTCCTCGGCACCGGCCGACAGACGCAGCGTGCCCTGGGAGAGTTCCATGCGCACCTGGGCACCGCGGTCGGCGACCAGGGCCACACGCTTGATGGCCTCGGTGAGCTCTGCCACACCGATCGTGGCGACAGCCAGATGTTCGGCGGGCAACAGCTGGCGGAATTTCGGGAACTCGGCATCGAGCAGCCGCGTTGTGCTGCGCTTTCCGCCACTGGTGATGCCCAGCAGACCTTCGTTGCCCACGGCCGAGCCGGCCCCCAGTGCCAGGTGCACCTCGTTGCCGTTGGTGCTGGCCTTGGCCGCTTCGGCCAGGGTCTTCGCCGGAACCAGGACCGCCGCTTCGGTACCCGGCGCGGCCGACCAGTTCAGCTCGCGCACCGCCAACCGGAACCGGTCGGTAGCAGCTAAAACAACTGTGTTACCGGAAATTTCGACGCGGATACCGGTCAGCATCGGCAAGGTGTCGTCGCGGCCGGCGGCAACGGCCACCTGGCTGATGGCCTCGGCGAAAACGTCGGCCGACAACACCCCGGTCTCCTCGGGCAAGGTCGGCAGCGTCGGGTAGTCCTCGACCGTCATCGTGGGCAGCGAGAATCGCGAATTTCCACAGGTCAACGCCACCCGGGTGGACTCGACACTGACTTCGACCGGCTTGGCGGGCAGCGCCCGGGTGATATCGGACAACAGCCGACCGGAGACCAAAACAGCTCCCGGAGAAGCGATTTCAGCGGCCAACTGAACTTCCGCGGACACTTCGTAGTCGAATCCGGACACGGTGAGCCCATTGTCGGTGCCGGTCAGCAGCACCCCGGCCAGCAGCGGCACGGTAGGCCGGGCCGGCAGGGATTTCGCTACCCAGGCCACCGCGTCAGCGAAGTCATCCCGGTTCAGGCGGAACTTCAAGTCGGTCAGACCCGCGTTCGTGGTCGCCGCGTCCATAGCGTCCTCTCGTCATCCCGATATCGAGCTCTACCCTGCGCCTGGCTGGTGAACACTCCCACCCGCGGCCGTGTGACGCCCCATGCCGAAGCGATAGAGCGGTAGGCCACAACCGTAGAGCCTGGCGGGCCTTCTTGAAAGTTAAACATCGACAGTTGGTGCACCCGGCAGGGACATGCTCGCGCCGAGGTCACACCCGCTGTGAACAGGCCCGCTGACGCCGAATCCCCAACGACCTGTTTTGAAAGAGAAACAAGGGATAACTCCCAGTATTAGTAGTAAGTCCTGTGGATAGTGGGCACAGCCTGGCATCGGTGCTGCTGGGCGGGGGCGGCGGGCTGGGGAGGAGCGGTGAATGACACGCCCGGCGCCGGCGGCGCGACTGTGGATAACGGCGACGTTGTGCAGTTACCGGGGATCAGTGGGCCGACGGTGGACATGTTGTCCGCAGGCGTATCCACAGGCTCGGACCGTGACAGCTGGTACTGAAGGGTCCAAAGTTTTTTGTAAGCGGAGGCGACGAGAACGGGCAAATCAGCGCTTGGCGCGTTGCCGGATCCGGGTGGTGAGCTCTTTGACTTGATCGAAGACCTCACGACGCTCGGCCATCTCACCGCGGATCTTGCGCTCGGCGTACATCACCGTGGTGTGGTCGCGGCCGAAAGCCTGGCCGATCTTCGGTAGCGACAAGTCGGTCAGTTCGCGGCACAGATACATGGCGATCTGGCGAGACTGGGCCAGGGGACGGGTCTTGCCCGGGCCGCGCAGTTCCTCCACGGAGGTGTCGAAGTACTCGGCGATGACGGCCATGATGATCGCGGCGCTGATCTGCATGGTGCTGGCATCGGCGATCAGGTCGCGCAGCACGATCTCGGCGAGGGCCCGGTCGATCGGGGTCTTGTTCAGGGAGGCGAACGCCGTGACGCGGATCAGCGCACCTTCGAGTTCGCGAATATTGCGTTCGATGCTGGTGGCGATGAGTTCGAGCACGTCGCCGGGCACGTCGAGGCGGTCCATCTGGGCCTTCTTGCGCAAAATGGCGATCCGGGTCTCGAGGTCCGGTGGCTGTACGTCGGTGATCAAGCCCCATTCGAATCGGGTTCGCAGCCGATCCTCGAGGGTGGCGAGCTGTTTGGGCGCGCGGTCGGACGTGATCACAATCTGCTTGTTGGCGTTGTGCAGGGTGTTGAAGGTATGGAAGAACTCCTCCTGGATACCTTCCTTACCCTCGATGAACTGGATGTCGTCGACGAGCAGCACATCGATATCGCGGTAGCTGCGCTTGAACGCAACCTTGCGATCGTCGCGAAGCGAGTTGATGAAGTCGTTGGTGAACTCTTCGGTGGAGACGTACTTGACGCGCATTCCGGGGAAGAGCCGCTGGGTGTAGTTGCCGGCCGCGTGCAGCAGGTGGGTCTTGCCCAGCCCGGACTCGCCCCAGATGAACAGGGGGTTGTAGGCGCGGGCCGGGGCTTCGGCAATGGCCAGGGCGGCGGCGTGCGCAAAGCGGTTGGAGGTACCGATGACGAACGTGTCGAAGGTGTAACGCCGGTTGAGGCTGGCTCCGTCAGCGGTCGGGGAGTCGTCGCTGGGTCGTTCGGTGAAGTACTTGGGCCAGTCGTACTCGACGTCGGTGGTGTCGTCGTCTTCGTCCTCGGCGCGGGTTTCTGTGCCGGTGTCGGATGCGGCAGCGGGCGCATCCTCGACCGGCTGCGGCGAGATCCGAACACCGAGCTCGACCTCGTGGCCCAGGCGCCGGCAGAGCGCGTCGGTGATCTGCGTGCGCAGATGCCGTTCGATCTCGTTTTGCACGAAGCTGTTGGGGACGGCCAACAGCGCGAAGCCCTCGACGATGGCCAGCGGGTGGACCAGTTTGAGCCAGGCCTTCTGCTGGGGAGTCAGTGCCGGTGCGGAACCGTTGGATGCGGGCGCGTCGCCGTTGAGTTCGGCTACTACCTCGTCCCAGAGACCGAGGAAGGCAGATCCGGGGTCCTCACTCAAAGCCCCATCCCCCTGATTCGACGCCGTCCGGTTGGCACCGTGGTGCGTGGGTGCCGTACCGGGACATGCTATCCACACAGTTATCCACAGATGTGGATGAGGTGCGCATTCCGCGGTGAGGCCCCCTAGGCCGGTTGCTCAGCAACGGATACTCCAGACAACAGACGCGATATCTGAAGCGTGATCCGCTTCTTGATCTTCGGTTCGTGGTCGAAAACCGTTTCGGTAGCGAAACGGCGCTGGCAAGCAAGTTAACAGGTTTCCGGGTGTAGGACTACTCCTTTCAGTCAGATGACTCATAAGGAAAATGGCCAGCGCGAGGCGAGTCGATACGCGTGTGACCACTGTGAATATTGGGCCGCTGAAATGCCGGGCGGAGCTGGCGGCCGGGGATGCCAGAGGGCAGGGTTTGACCCCGCGAACGAGCATCAGTACCCTCGAACAGTCGCCCGAACGTCGGCGATACGGCAGCGATCGGCCCCTGGCCGGAGACCGCGCCGGTTACGAGCAAGACGCAGAAGTTCACCGAGCTTACCGAGTGCGTCGCGTGCGGCAGGCACATCGGGATTCCGGTGTGTCGGACAGGCGCGACGCAAGACGCAACAAGGAGAGTGTGCCGTGGCCAAGGGCAAGCGGACCTTCCAGCCCAACAACCGTCGTCGGTCCCGTGTCCACGGGTTCCGTCTGCGGATGCGGACTCGTGCCGGCCGGGCCATCGTCACCGCCCGGCGTCGCAAGGGCCGTAGCTCGCTGACTGCCTGAGCACAGGCAGTTCGGCGGTGCTCCCGGCTCAGCACCGGATGAGACGATCGGCCGACTTCGGCGCGACGGTCAAATATGGCCGGCGGGCAGCACAGCCCGACCTGGTGATTTATGACCGGCGGACCGAAACCACCGAGGCGTCGACGCCGGATGCCGCCACCGCAACTCCGCCCCAGGTGGGCTTGATCATCGCCAAGACGGTCGGGTCCGCCGTCGAGCGGCACCAGGTGGCTCGGCGTCTGCGCCATGTGGCCCGCACGCTGTTGGCGGAGCTGGAACCCGACGAGCGGCTGGTGATCCGGGCACTGCCCGGCAGCAGGGCTGCGACTTCGGCGACGCTGGGTGCCCAGCTGCGCGCCGGCCTGCACTCGATCCGCCGGACCGCCGGTGCGGTGCGCTGATGCAAGGGATCGCGGTTGCGCCGGTACGCGGACTGATCTTCCTCATCCAGCTGTACCGCAATATGGTCTCCCCACTGCGTCTGCCGAGCTGCCGATTCATGCCGACCTGCAGCCAGTATGCGGTGGACGCCCTGAGCGAATACGGGTTGATTCGGGGAAGCTGGTTGGCAGTGGTACGGCTGGCCAAGTGCGGGCCGTGGCATCAAGGCGGTTGGGACCCTATTCCCGAGCGCTCCCAGGGCGCTGGCGAGGGCTGCTGCCCTGGCGAGAACGCCTCTCAAGAACGAGCGGAGGGTGAATACGGTGTCCTTTGATCCGGGCAGCCTGGACTACGTTTACTACCCGGTGTCGGGCATTATGTGGTTGTGGTACAAGGCTTTTAGCCTTCTGCTGGGGCCGGCGAACTTCTTCACCTGGGCCTTGTCGGTGGTGTTCCTGGTGTTCACGCTGCGGGCCCTGCTGTACAAGCCCTTCGTGAAACAGATCCGGACCACCCGGCAGATGCAGGAGCTGCAACCCCAGATCAAGGCCTTGCAGAAGAAATACGGCAAGGACCGCCAGAAGATGGCGCTGGAGATGCAGAAGCTGCAGCGTGAGCACGGCTTCAACCCCATCCTGGGTTGCCTGCCGATGCTGGCTCAGGTGCCGGTGTTCCTGGGTCTGTTCCATGTGCTGCGGTCGTTCAACCGCACCAGCAGCGGGATCGGCCAGCTCGGCCTGTCGCCGGATCTGAACCGCCAGCTGGGCAACTACTTCTTCAGCGCCGAGGACGTGGGCAACTTCCTGGACGCGAACCTCTTCGGGGCACCGCTGGGCGCGACGATGATTCAGCGGACCGGCTTGGACGCCTTCGCCGAATTCAACCGGGTGTCGGTGATCGCCGTCGGGGTGCCGATCATGCTCGCGGCCGGCATCGCCACCTACTTCAACAGCCGGGCCTCGGTGGCACGGCAGAGTCCGGAAGCCGCGGCGAACCCGCAGACCGCGATGATGAACAAGCTGGCGCTGTACGTGTTCCCGCTCGGCGTGGTGGTCGGTGGCCCGTTCCTGCCCCTGGCGATCATCTTGTACTGGTTCTCCAACAACATCTGGACCTTCGCGCAGCAGCACTACGTCTTCGGGTTGATCGCCAAGGAGGACGAGGAGAAGAAGGAAGAGGCGTTGCGCCGCCGTGCAGCCAACGCCCCGGCTCCCGGAGCCAAGCCCAAGCGGGCGGCCCGGGCGGCAACAGCCGATGCCCTTGAAGCCGAAGCGCCCGAGTCCGATGTGCCCGAGCCGAAAGCCGGTGGTAGCGCGGATGCGGTGAAACGCAACCCGGGCCGCCCCGCTGCTCGGGGCGGACGCCCGGGCGCAGGTGCCAAGCCGAAGAAACGCAAGCGGTAAACCGCCGCAACAAGCCAACCGGTACAGATGAGCTGCCGGACACGGAGGGAGATGAGATGACTGATACGACGGATTCGGACACCACGGAGCGCGAGGCGACGCCGGAGACCGAGGCCCAGGAGGGTAACGCCGCCACCGCGGTGAACCTGGAGGACCGCCTGGTGGCCGAAGGGGAGATCGCCGGTGACTACTTGGAGGAGCTGCTCGACCTCCTGGACTTCGACGGCGACATCGACCTCGATGTGGAAGGCCGCCGTGCGGTGGTCAGCATCGACGGCGGCTCGGACCTGACCAAGCTGGTGGGGCGAAAGGGCGAGGTGCTCGACGCGCTGCAGGAGCTGACCCGCTTGGCGGTGCACCAGAAGACCGGCGAGCGCAGCCGGCTGATGCTTGACATCGCCGGTTGGCGGCGCCGGCGCCGGGACGACTTGACCGCGCTCGGCGACGAGGTGGCGCGGCGGGTCTTGGAGACCGGAGCCGATGAGGAACTGGCCCCGATGAGCCCGTTCGAACGTAAGATCGTCCACGATGCGGTGGCCGCCGTTGCCGGCGTGCACAGCGAGAGTCAGGGTGTCGAGCCGTCGCGCCGTGTCGTGGTTCGGCGCGACTGACAAGACTTCAGGGCAGGGAATCACATCCGTGTGATTCCCTGCCCGCGGTTCATTCCCGGGAAGCCGGAGGAATGTTTCACGTGAAACATGTCGAGGGAGCACCGGCACCGGAACCACCCCCGGAGGCGGCCGAAGTCTTCGGTGACCGCCTACCCCTCGCCCGCCGTTACGCGGGTCTGCTGGCCGGCGCCGGTGTCGAACGCGGGCTGATCGGTCCCCGCGAAGTGGAGCGGTTGTGGGACCGGCATCTGCTGAACTGCTCGGCGGTCGGCGAGCTCCTCGAGGCGGGCGAGCGCGTGGCGGACATCGGGAGCGGCGCCGGGTTGCCGGGAATCCCGGTGGCGATCGTGCGCCCCGATATTGCGATGACGTTGGTGGAGCCACTGGCGCGGCGTAGTGAGTTTCTCCGGGAGGCCGTCGCTGAGCTCGAGTTGGCCAACGTCGACATCGTGCGCGGCCGGGCCGAGGACCGATCCGTTCGGGACACGGCCGGTGATCGTGACGCCGTCTTGTCGCGGGCGGTGGCGAGTCTCGACAAGATCAGCCGATGGACCTTTCCGCTGTTACGCGGCGGCGGGCGAATGCTCGCGATGAAGGGGGAGCGAGCCCAAGCCGAGGTGGACGAGCACCGTGCCACCATGGCGGGACTAGGCGCGAGGGACGTAAGGGTGGTGAGATGTGGCGTGAACTATTTAATCCCGCCCGCGACCGTAGTGGTGGCGTTGCGGGGCGAGCCCACCCGGGCTCGGAGGGGCGCGACGCGACGGGGAACCAGGAGGCAGATATGAGCAGACCAGTCCCGCCGGATGTCACGCCGCGTCCGCCCGCCAAGTCCACCCGGCCCGCGCCCACCGCGGTTTCACGTGAAACATCGGGCGCCGCGGTTTCACGTGAAACATCGTCGGACTTCGTCGACACCCCGATCGGGGCCGCGGCCGAGCGCGCCATGCAGGTGCTGCACACCAACAACCGGTTGCCCCGGCCCCGGCGCCGGCGGGTGTTCACCGTCGCAAATCAGAAGGGCGGCGTCGGCAAGACCACCACGGCCGTCAACCTCGCCTCCGCCCTGGCGGTACAGGGAATCAAAACCCTGGTGATCGATCTCGACCCGCAGGGGAACGCCAGCACCGCCCTGGGCATCGCGGACCGCAAGTCCGGCACGCCGTCCTCCTACGAAGTGTTGATCGGCGCCATCCCGGCAGCCACCGCACTGCAGCGGAGTCCGCACAGCGAACTGCTGTACTGCATCCCCGCCACCATCGATCTGGCCGGCGCGGAGATCGAACTGGTGAGCATGGTGGCGCGGGAGAACCGACTCCGCAACGCCCTGGCCGACCTCGACCGCTTCGACTTCGACTACGTCTTCATCGACTGCCCGCCTTCCCTGGGCCTGCTGACCGTCAACGCGTTGGTCGCGGCGCCGGAGGTGCTGATCCCCATCCAGTGCGAGTACTACGCGCTGGAGGGGGTCTCGCAGTTGATGCGCAACATCGAGATGGTCAAGGCACACCTCAACCCGCGACTGGCGGTGACCACTGTGCTACTGACCATGTACGACGGGCGAACCAAACTGGCGGATCAAGTTGCCGACGAGGTCCGCCGGTACTTCGGAGACCGGGTGCTGCGCACGGTGATCCCGCGCAGCGTCAAGGTCTCGGAGGCACCGGGATACAGCATGACGATCATCGAGTACGACCCCGGCTCAAGGGGAGCCATGAGCTACCTGGACGCCAGCCGGGAATTGGTCGAGCGGGATCTGGCGGACGGGCACGACGGGGGCCGGCAGTGACCCGCCTGCTGGACCGAGCCGCCGAGGAGTCAGCCACCGTGGGCACAGGGATAGGGAGGAGCGCCACCGATGACCGGACCGTCGCGTAAGAAGGGCGGCCTGGGCCGCGGCCTGGCCTCGCTGATCCCGACGGGACCGGGCGAGGGCGGCAACGCACCGGGCGACCGGGCAGCGGGCCTGGGCCCGCGTATGGGCGATGCGGCCGCGGACGTCGTCCTCGGCGGCCTGGGCACCGCGCCGCCGGCAGCTCCCGATGTGGGAGCGGTCTACCGGGAGATCAGGCCGGCCGACATCGAGCCCAACCCGCGCCAGCCCCGGCAGGTGTTCGACGACGAGGCGCTCGCGGAACTGGTGCATTCCATCCGCGAATTCGGCTTGATGCAGCCGATCGTGGTGCGGGAGATACCGGGCTCGTCGCGCTACCAGCTGGTGATGGGGGAGCGGCGCTGGCGAGCGTCGCAACAGGCCGGCCTGGAGACCATCCCGGCGATCGTGCGGGAGACCGAGGACGACAATCTCCTACGCGACGCGCTGCTGGAGAACATCCACCGCGTTCAGCTCAACCCCTTGGAAGAGGCGGCGGCCTATCAGCAATTGCTGGACGAGTTCGGGGTCACCCACGACGAGTTGGCGACACGCATCGGACGCTCTCGTCCCTTGGTGACGAACATGATCCGGCTGCTGCGGCTGCCCATCGCGGTGCAGCGCAGAGTCGCCGCCGGGGTGCTGTCAGCCGGGCATGCACGGGCGTTGCTCTCCCTGGAGGGGGGAGCCGAGGCCCAGGAGGAACTCGCGGCGAGGATCGTGGCCGAGGGGCTGTCGGTGCGCGCCACCGAGGAGGCCGTCACCCTGGCCAACCGTGCGGGGCCCGCGAACCCGGTCGCGCCGCGGCGCAAGCCGATCCAGATGCCCGGCCTGCAGGACATCGCCGAACGGCTGTCGACGACCTTCGACACCCGGGTGATGGTCAGTTTGGGCAAGCGCAAGGGCAAGATTGTGGTCGAGTTCGGATCGGTCGATGACTTGCAGCGCATCGTCGAGATGATGGACCGGAAAACCTCTTAAGGCCGTGATCCGCCAACGTCCAGGGCTACCGGGCCGTTACGTCACTGTGACGGTACGACGATCCCGGAACCGAGGGGGCTTCCAATGATGTTGAAGGACAGCAGCTTTCGATTTTTCCAGGGGTCGGCCGGCCAAATGGCACCGAGGGTGGCATCCGGCGGCTCGTCCCTCCTATCCTTAAAGGGCTGTCGTGGGCGACAGCAAGGGTTGAGACCGGGAGTCCAGTGTCTGTCCGAATCGCACCCCTGAAGCTGGAGGGTTTCGAGCAGCTTCCCAAGCACGCACGGCGTTGTGTCTTCTGGGAGGTGGATTCGGCGACCCTCGGCGGCGACGAGCACCTGTCGGACCCGGAGTTCGAGAAGGAAGCCTGGCTGTCGATGGTGATGCTGGAGTGGGGGACCTGCGGGCAGGTGGCCACCCCCTCGGCATCCGCACGCGGCATCGCCGACCCGCCATGTCTGGGCTACGCGCTCTATGCCCCCCCGCGCGCCGTCCCGCGTGCGCACCGGTTTCCCACCGGGCCGGTTTCCGCCGACGCGGTGCTCCTGACATCGATCGGGGTCGATCCGGCTCCGCTGGCCGACGGGCTGGCCCGGGAACTGATCGCCCGGGTGGTCGAGGAGCTGATGCGGCGAGGGGTCCGCGCACTGGAAGCCTTCGGCCGGACGCCGGAGGTCTCGGAGCTGCTGGACACCGCGAGCGCACCGCCCGACGTGGCGCCGGTGTTGGAAGCGGTCGGTGACTGCTCAGTCGAACACTGCATCATCGCCGCGGATTTCCTGACCGATGTCGGCTTCACCGTGGTGGCGCCGCACCGGTACTTTCCCCGGCTGCGCTTGGAACTCGACAAGGGCCTGGGTTGGAAGGCGGAAGTCGAGGCCGCGCTCGAGCGGTTGCTGGAAAGCGCGCGGCTCGAGGCACCGATCGGTGCGTGCGCGCCGGCGTCGGGGAGTGCGGTTTAGGTCAGGAACCGCCGAGTTGGCCGGTCCGCTCCACCGACAGCTCGTGGGCCAGCAACTCGGCGAAGGTGAAGGTTCCGGTGGGCCGGTCGTTCTTGCCGAGCAGATACAGTCGCTTGACCGCGGCCAGGATGCCTTCGGCGATGGCGTCGCGGGTGGCGGGGGAGGCCAGCATCGCGCGATCACCCGGACTGGTGATGTAGCCGACGTCCACCTCGACGGTGGGCATCCGGGTCAGCCGCAGCAGGTCCCATGTCCGGCCGTGCGCGCGGCAGTCTTGCAACCCGGTGCGGGCCACGATCTCTCGCTGAATGAAGTCAGCCAGATTACGGCCGATGGTGGACACCGAACCATGCGAGTTGCCGAAGTGGAAAGACGCCACCCCGTTGGCCGCCGGACTGACGTGGGTGCCACAGCGCAGGCTGATCATGAGGTCGGCGCCCACGGCGTTTGCGGTGGCCGCGCGCTCGGCGTCGGAAGGATTACGGCCACTGGGGCGGGATAGGAAAGTGTCCATCCCGATGGCCGTCATCCGGCCTTCCAAACGACTTGCCAAGTCCCACAAGATATCTGCTTCACTGATCGGACCCGATGGCGTCTGGGTGATCAGCCCGTGATCCCGGCCGCCGCGGCCCGGGTCGATCACGATCCGCTTCCCGGAAAGCCGGGGGCCCGAGCGTCGCACCAGTTCCTCTTCACGGATCGCATGCGGCGAACCGCCACTCACCCGGGAAGCCAGGAAGTTCAAGGAGCGCAACGTTTCCGGCCCGCAGATGCCGTCGGCGTACAGGCCGTACTCACGCTGGTAGGACATCAGGGCGTTGTGCGTCTGGATGCCGAAGTAGCCGTCCACCAGACCGGTGTAGAAACCCAGATCCTGCAGCCGGGCTTGCAACGTGGCGACATCGTCGCCGTACATCGGAGCCCCGAACTGGTGATTGAGGATGCGTGCACCCAGGCGGTAGGACGCCTCCTTGAGTGCCCGGTAGGTGGCCTCGCCGATCACCCCGTCCACAAGCAGACCGCGCTGTTGCTGGAAGGCCCGCACCGCCTGGTCGAGTTCGGCGTCGAAGACGTCGAGCGCCACATGCTTGCCGGTGCTCAGGTCCGCATCGGGGCTGTCCACCAGGCCCAGGGCGGCAAAGGCTGCCCGGATCTCCACCACCGCGCCGCTACGGTCACCACGACGCAGGCCCTCGTGGGCGCCGCGATGCCGACCCGACATTACTGAGACCCTCCGGTTGTCGCTGTTGGCACTGGAGCCGCCGCTGATATTGCCAGCAGGTTAGCCAGAATTGTCTCAGATCCCAGGGCAATTTTCGAAAACGGAGCGGCTACAAACGAGCCTACAGAGCGCAGCCTCACAAGCCGGCCGGACAGTGCCCGACGTCGCTAGGTGGCGTCGGCGAGCTCCCGCAGCAGGGCGGCCTTGCCCTTGGCGCCGACGATCCGCTTCACCGGCTGGCCGTCCTTGAACAGGATCAGGGTGGGGATCGACACCACGTTGAAGTCCCGCGCGGTGTTGGGGTTGGCGTCCACGTCGAGTTTGGCGACGGTGAGCTGGCCGGCCTGCTCGGCGGCGATCTCCTCCAGCACCGGGGCCACCATCTTGCAGGGACCGCACCAGGTGGCCCAGAAGTCCACCAGCACCGGTTTGGTGCTGGCCAGCACATCGGCGGCGAAGGTGGCGTCGGAGACGGTTACCGTGCTGTGGTCGGTCATCGTGGTGCTCCCGTCAGGGTCTCAATACTGGTGTCGTGGGCATCTGCTGCGTCCGTGTCGTCATGCGATTCTGCCAGCCAACGTTCGGCGTCGATGGCGGCCGCGCAGCCCGTTCCGGCGGCGGTGATCGCCTGCCGGTAGGTGCGGTCCACCAGATCGCCGGCCGCAAACACGCCCTCCACCGAGGTGCGCGTGCCGGGCTGCTGGACCAGCACGTAGCCGTCCGCGTCCAGTTCAACGGTGTCACGCACCAGCGCCGAGCGGGGGTCGTGGCCGATCGCGACGAACACACCGGTCACCGGCAGGGTGGTCTCCTCACCGCTGAGGGTGTCGCGCACCCGCAGGCCGGTCACGGTCTGCTCGCCTTCCACCGCGACGGGAACGCTGTTGGTCAGGAACCGGATCTTGTCGTTCTCGCGGGCCCGGGCGAGCATGATCTTCGAGGCGCGGAACTCGTCGCGGCGGTGCACCAGGGTCACACTGCGGGCGAAGCGGGTCAAGAAGGTGGCCTCCTCCATCGCCGAGTCACCGCCGCCGATCACGGCGATGTCCTGGTCACGGAAGAAGAAGCCGTCGCAGGTGGCACACGAGCTCACCCCGCGGCCCAGTAGCTCCTGCTCGCCGGGGATGTTGAGATAGCGGGCGGCGGCGCCCATGGCCAAGATGACGGCCCGGGCGTGCAGGGTCTCGCCGTCGGCGGTGACGACGGTCTTGACCGGCCCCTCCAGATCGACCGACTCGATGTCCTCCATCCGCAGGTCGGCGCCGAAGCGCAGGGCCTGCTCACGCATCTCGTCCATCAACTCCGGGCCCATGATTCCGTTGCGGAAGCCGGGGAAGTTCTCCACTTCGGTGGTGGTCATCAAGGCGCCGCCGAACGCGGTGCCCTCAAACACCACCGGGGCCAGCTGCGCGCGGGCGGCGTAGATCGCGGCGGTGTACCCGGCCGGACCCGAGCCGATGATGATCACCTGGTGGGTGGAGGGTGTCTCAGACATCGATGACCTTTCCGCTGGGATCGGGTTTCACGGGCTTGCAACGTCAGCGTAGGCGGCGATTGTTCCCGAACCGCTGGGGCCGGGCCTAGGGGCGCCGCACGGTGGTGTCGGCCAGCAGTCCGGTGTCGACCGAACTGCAGTGCGGCGCCACCGCCAGCGCGTTGATCGTGCCGGGTGCTGTACCCGCAAGCAGCAGCACCACCCCGGGGCGACCGTTGATGGTGATCTCGCGGGCGCCCAGCACCGGGGTGGAAGCCGGATAGCCCAAACCGGTCAGGCAGCCCGCCCGGCGCGCCGGATCGGCAAGCGGGCCGTACTCGGGGCGGCGGTCCAGCAGTTCGAGGATCTCCGGTTCCGACAGCGGCAGGACCGCGGTGGGTGCGGACTCCACCGTGATGGCGTCGAACGAACGGCGCCCGCTGGAGGTGTCACCGGGGAACCGCACCAAGGCGGCCGTGCCGAGCCCGACGGCAAGCACCGCAGCGGTGCCGCCGGCCCAGGCGGCGATCCGGCTGAACTGGGGCAGGGGCCGGCTCGAGTGCGCCGGCGGTCCACTGTGGCCCCGGGGCTGTTCCTCGCCCGCATCGACTGGCATACCGCGGCTTCCGCTCGTTGTCGTGTCGTCGCGCACCGTCGTCGCTCCGACCTGCTGACCCCCTCGGGCGCCAAGGTTATCCGCCCGTCGGGCCTGCGCACCGCAGCGCCGGGCCCAGCGGGGCGGACCGTTCCAGCAGCGCGGCCAGCCGGGCCCGTCCGCGGGCGCAGCGACTCTTGACCGTTCCCGGAGCCACCCCGAACGCCTGCGCGGCGTCGGCCACCGAATAGCCGTGCATGTCCACCGCGATCACCGCGGCCCGCTGGGCGGCCGGCAGCCGGCGCAACGCGGCACGCACCAGCAGCGCGGTATCGACCTGCGCGGTGCCATCGCCGACGGTGGCGTGGCCGGCGAGGAGTTCGATGTGGGTCACGGGGTTCCGGCGCAGCCGGTCCAGGCAGGCGTTGACCACGATGCGGTGCAGCCAGCTGCCCACGGCGGCGTGGTGGCGAAACGACCCGGCCGCCCGGTGCGCGGAGAGCATCGCCTCCTGCAGGGCGTCCTCGGCCTCCTCGGGGCAGCCGGTGGTGAGCCGGGCCAGGCGGCGCAGCCGCCCATGGTGGCGCCCGTAGAGCTCGCCGAAGGCGTACGGGTCGCCGGCGACATGCGCGGCCAGCAGTTCGGCGTCACTGCGCTCCGGGTGGCCCATGGGCCGGACAGTAATCAGCGGCGACCCGGTCGGCACTTCACCCGATCGCCTTGTCCACAGGCACCGGGCGGGGGCGCGGACGGCGAGCTGCTAGGACGCCGCCTGCACGGTGATCTCGGAGATCTGCGTGCGGTTCTCCCCACCGGTGTTGCCCATCGTGGTGATCCAGACCAGCAGGTTCGACGTCGGGGCGGCCGAGTCGGCGGTGATCTTGTTGGAACCGGGATGCAGCGTCTTCGCCGGCGCCAGCAGGGTGGTGTCCTCCAGCCGCGACGGCTTGGGTGTCGATGCGGAGCGCAGCTCGACCCGGGTGCCGGTGCTGGACACGTTCAGCGAGACGCTGCCGATCACCGTGGGGCTGGGCAGCTGCAGGATCAGGCCCACGCCGTTCTTGAAGTTCGGGAAGGGCACGGGATCGGAGTAGGTGTCGGTGGACCAGGCGGTGGCCGGGTCCCCGTCGATCGCCAGACCGGCGTCCTGGGGCCGGTCGGCCTCGCCGCCGGGCGAGAACACCGTCGCCTGTATCGGCTTCACCACGCCACTCGGCCCGGCCGCGTCGGGCAGGACCGACGCCGACGGACTGCTCAGGCCCAGTTCGGTCTTGTCCAACCCGTTGACGTCACCGAAGATGCGGTTGAGCACCGAGGCCAGCACCAGCAGCGCTACCAGGATGACGGCGCCACCGATGCCCAGTCCGATCAGCACCCGCCGGCGCCGGTCGGCGCGGGTCTCGTCGTCCGGGGGCGTGGGCGCCGGCCGGGGCGGCTCGTCGGCGACCGGTCCCAGTAGCTCGGTCTGCTCGTGCAGGGCCGTGGCCTGCTGCAGCAGGTTGGACAGCGTCGAAGCGCCACGGATCCCGCCGTCGGGCGCGATGGCATGACTGGCGGCCGCGGCGATCTGGAAGGGGATGTCCGGCTTGATCGCGTCCGGCGGGATCGGGTTGCCGTTCTCGTCACGGTCGGCCGGTTGCAGGCCGCCTTCGGAACCCTTCCCGGCGTCGGCCAACGGCCACCGGTTGACCAGCAGCGCGTACAGGGTGGCCCCGATTCCGCGAATGTCGTCCTCGGGTTTGGTGTCGGGCAGGGTGGCAGGGAAGGCCAGGGTGACGTCGCCGTCGACGCTGACCCGCACCCGCGCCGGGTTGTCGATGGACAGGGCCACGCCGTTGTGGTGGGCGGCTTCGGCGGCGCTGGCCAGCGATCGGATCGCGCGGCCCGCGCCGACCGGTGACGGCGCCGTACCCGCGACCTCCTGCAGCGAGGCGCCCCGCACCCATTCGGAGACCACCAGTCCGCCCGCACCGACGCGCACCACGTCGAGCACCCGGGCGATTCCGGGTGCGTCGATCTGACTGAGCCGCTGGGTTCGCGTGAGCACACCGGTGAGCTGGTCGTCGGGCATGGTCTGGTTCGGGTCGACGAACGTCAGCGCCACCTGCCGGTCCAGCGCGGTGTCCAGCGCCTGCCAGAACTGCAGCACCGGCGTGCCGCCGTGACGTACCAGCAGCCGGTAGCGACCGCCGGCGACGCTCAGCCCCGGGGTCAGCAAGCTGTCGTTGCTGACCGGCGCTGGGGCCTCGGCGGCTCGCTGGGCCGACTGCGGAGCAACGGTCCTCGACGCGGCCCGAGACCCCGCCCCCTCCGAAGGAATGTTGGTCACCTCCGCACCTTTCGGTGTCCTGCCTCCGGCGATGTGCTCCGGCGGCATGTGCGCGGCGGGATTGTTCGTCACATCCCCGCCGACTGTGGGCAAACAGTTGTGCTCAGCGTACGGGACGTCGAGATCGCGAGCAGGCGGGTTGGGCGCGCCGGCCTGCGGCGCCCGTGAACCGATCCGCCGGCGGACCGCGGCCAGTGCGGCCACGGCTTCGGGCACCCCGGCGCGCACCATCACCGCCCCGATGATCGGCAACATCACCAGCGTCAGCACCAGCAGGCGCAGCATCGAGCCCGCGGCACCGTGGCCAGTCAGCGCCGGCAGGCCCAGCACTCGATCGGTCAACTCGGCCACCAGGCCGGCAGCCAAGGAGGCGGTCAACGTCACCAGGACGGTGCGGATCACGTCCGGCCCCAGCAGCCGCCAGTGCCCGGCGGGCATGCCCGGGCGGGCGGGCGGCCGCAGGGAGCGGCGCAGCAGCAGATGTCCGACGACAGCCCCGGCGGTAAAGCCCAGCCCGTTGGCCAGCCCCAGGTAGGCGGCGACCAGATCCGGATCGCCGGTCAGGTGCGGGGCCAGGACGGAGGCACCGATCTTCACCGCGGTGATCACCACGATGATGGCGATCGGTGTCCACGGTTGTTCGCGCGCGTAGAAGACCCGCAGCTGCAGCAGCACCATGGCGTAGGGGATCAGCGTGAACGCCGACATGGCGACCGCGGCGCCCAGGTATCCCGCGTCGACGTCGCCGAAGTTGCCGTAGGCGAACAGGGCGCTGCCGATCGCCGGGCCGGCGACGGTCATCACGGCCACGATCGGAATCAGGGTGATCATCATCAGCCGCGTGGCCAGCGACAGATCGGCCAGCACCGCGGGGTCGTCGCCGGCGGCGGCGTTGCGGCTCAACCGGGGCATCACCACGGTCAGCACCGTCACGCCGATCATGCCGAACGGCAACTGCAGCAGCAGCCAGGCGTAGTAGTAGATCGCCGGCCCGGAGGCAGCCGCCGTACTGGCGATCTGGTTGGTGACCACCAGTCCGATCTGGCTGATCAGGACATAGAGCACCATGGCCGAGGCCATCGTGCCGAAGCGCTTGAGGCGGTCGTCGATTCCCCACAGCGGGCGCAGGCTGATGTGCTCGCGCCGGATCGCCACCAGCAGAACGACGGTTTGGGCGACGACGCCGGCCGTCGTGCCGACCCCGAGCACCAGCAGCTTGGCGTTGCCCATCCGCACCGGGTCCACCGACAGTTCGCCCGGCACCAGCAGGTAGAGCACCAACGTGGCGATCGCGACCACGTTGTTGACCACCGGTGCCCAGGCCGGCGGCCCAAAAATGTTGCGGGTGTTCAGGATCGCCATGAACACCGAAGACAACCCGTAGCAGATCACCTGCGGCAGCAGCAGATACGCGAATGCGATGGTCAGCGCCTCGTTGACCTGCGGGTCACCACCGAGCATCAGCCGGACCAGCAGCGGGGCGGCCGCCACCGAGATCACGGTGGTGGCCAGCAGCAGCGCGGTGGCCAGCGTGACCAGCCGGCGGACGAACGCCGCGCCGCCGTCGGCGTCGTCGCGTTCGGCGCGGGCCAGCACCGGTACGAAGATCGCGGTGAAGGTCGCCTCCAGCACCAGCGCGGCGATCTGATTCGGCAGCTGGTTGGCCACCGAGAAGGCGCTCGACAGCGCCGCACCCAGGATTGCCGCCAGCAGCACCACCCGAACGAATCCGGTGATCCGGCTGACCAGCGTGGCCAGTGCCATCCCCCAGGAACGCGACACCACCGCGGCGTCGCTGAGCTCGGGGCGGGCCGGTTGCGATGCGGGCGTGCTCACCGGTCTCCGCTGTCATCTGCGGGCACCCGCGCCGGCGCGGCGGCAGGCGGCTGGTCCCGGATCGGATCGGGCCGGTCCAAGTCGGCGCGGTCGGGCTGGCCGCGGAAACGGTGCCACAGCCGCCGCCCGGTCAGCACCGTGAGCGCCGCCGCGGCGGTCATGGTGAACAGGAACAGCACCATGCCGTAGGCGTTGGAGTGCACCGACAGCCGCACCGACTCGCCCAGGGGCAGCCCGTCGGGGGTCTGTAGCGCGGCATCGACCACGAAGTGCTGGTTGACCCGTACCTCGACCGGAACCCGCAGCGGCAGATACCCCGGCGGCAGCTCCAACTCCCCGACATCGGTGACCGTCATCCCGGGCGGGGCGTCGACGTGCAGGCGCACCCGGATCGGGACGGCCAGGTCGTTGCGCAGCGCCAGCGGCAGCGGGCTGTGCTCGGTGGCCAGCGTGTAGGAGTCGGCGGGATGGACGATGGTGACCCCGCCGATCAGATCGGCGACGGTGGCGCCGATGATCGCCAGCCGCTGCGCGGCCAGACCGTTGCGGGCATTGACCGGTTCGGTCTGGGTCAGGGCCCGCAGCATGCCCTCGGCGAGCGGGGCGGTGTAGGCCTCACCGGTCAGCCCGGTGCGGGCGTCGGTGGTCAACGCCGAGGTCAAGCCCCACAGCCGGGCGATGTTGCCGGCCACCGCGCCGACGACCTCCGGCCCGAAGCCGCCGGCCGGCTGCTGGGCCGGTAGCGGGACCGCGGGCGGGTCGGTGACGTCGCGCGACTCGGCGATCAGGGCGGTCAGGGGCCGGGCCACCGCCAGCCCGGAACGCAAGGCGGTCGCAAACGTGCTCAGCACCGCCCGCGCGTCGTCGGCGCGGGGCTTCCAGTAGGCCGGCGGCATCAGGATCTCGTTGCGCGGAGCACGGGGGTCCTCGGGGGTTTCCAGCGCGCGCCACAGCATCGAGCCGAGGGCGTCCTGGCGACGGGCCAGCGCCGAGTCGTGGTGCAGCCGCACCGTCAGGGAACCGTCGAGATAGCTGGGCGTGGCCGGTTCGGTGCCCACGGCGGCCAACGCCGCGCCGACGGCGGGGTCATACGGCGACAAGACCAGCTGCGGAGACAACCGCCGCGGGGTGACGTCGGCGGTGACGCCCGGCTCGCGGGCCGAGCAGTCACCGGCAGCGATCACCACCGCGGTGCCCTGCGTGCCGATCAGGTCCGCCGAAGCCGCCGTCAGCCGGCCGTCGCCGAGCAGGACCGCACCGCGGGTCGAGCTCACCTGCAGGATGCGGTCGACGATGTCGGCCGGCTTGGCCACCGCTATCGCCGCCAGCCGGGCGTCGCCCACTCGAGCCAAGGCGTCCAGGTCGGCCTGCGCGTAGGGGGTGGCCGCGACACAGGTGTGCTGCGCCAGCCGGCGCAACCTGTCCAGCCAGGACCGGGCGGCGTCGCGGCCGGTGCCCGGATGCGAGACCGTGCTCTCGGGGGAGTCGGCCACCACGTAGCCGTCCGTCATCGCGTTGACCGTCACCAGCAGGTCCGGGTCGACGGCCAGGCACAACGCCCGGTTGACCACCCCGTTGGCATCGACCGCCGGGCTGGTGGCGAACTCGGCCGCGGACAGCAGCGCCTCCAGGCGACCACCCGGGGCCAGCGACGCCGCCAGATCGTCGTCGGTGAGCCGCACCGGCCGGGTGCCCCCGGGTGCCCCCGGGGTCAGCCGCGGCCGATCGGCCAGCGGCCAGAACATGGTGAGCCGCACCGGGTGGGAGATGTCGGGGGGGACGGTCCCGGCGACGCCATCGGAGTCCGGGTCGGTTTTGGGCAGACCGGTCACCGGCAGCAGGAACCGGGCGTCGTCGAGCCGGGTCGGCGCGCCGTAGTCGGGCGTGCCGTTGACGTTCACCAGCACCGGATAAATGCCCGGAAGGTCGACGTCGAGGGCTGGCTGGCTGGCCGAACGCAGTGGGGCGGACAGCGTGAAGCGGGCTTCCTGCCCGCGCTGCAGTTCTGCGGCCACGGTGCTGAACGGTCCGACCGGACGGTATTGGTCATGGGCACCGGTGAGGGCGGTGCGCAGCCCGGCCGACGAAGCGACGGCGCCGGCCTGCTCCAGGCGCACCATGACGTCGCGGACCGGCCGGTCGCCGACATTGGTCACCGTGCCCGCGACCGTGACCAGCGGGGCGCTGGAGGTGGTGACGACGTCCGGGGTGACGCGGTCGACGCGGATCTGGACGAACGGCGCCACGTCGGGTTCGCCGGTCGCCGAATGCGGTCCGGCGGTGCACAGTGCCGTGCCGAGAGTCATCAGGAGCGCGGCGATCATCGCCGGGAGGGCTGCCAACCGCCTCGGCACGGGACCCCCACCGCTTGGTCGCGTGTGGGTCACGGGTCCAGCCTGCGACCGTTCTTCGGGTCCGGCGAGAGCTCGCCTGCACGAGTAGGGCGGGCGCGGGAATGCGTCTGCGGACGGCGCCGGGGAGCCGAAGCCGGCAGCGGGGGCAGGGCGGCCGGGCCGTCGGCCTGCAGGCGGTCGATCAATTCGTCGGCGACCAGCGCCAGCCGGCGCTCGTCGGCGTACGCCAAGCGGGACGGCAGCTCCCGGATCGGCACCCACGCCACTTCGGCGACCTCCACATCGTCGTCGCACAGCTCGCCGCTGGCGAACCGCATCAGATAGTGGTGCACCGTCTTGTGCACCCGGCGCCCGTCGGTGACGAACCAGTAGTCGATGCTGCCCAGGGAGGCCAGCACGCTGCCCTGAACACCGGTTTCCTCGGCGACCTCGCGGATCGCGGTCTGCTCGGCGGTCTCACCGACCTCGATATGGCCCTTGGGTAAGGACCACAAGATCCTGCCCCGCCGGTCCACCCGCCCGATCAGCGCGGCCACCTGTTCCTCGCGGGGACCGTCGATACCGTCCACGACGAGGCCGCCGGCCGACGTCTCATGCACGGTGCGCAGGCGCTCCGGTCCGTGGCGCGCGGTGCGGGGCCGACCCGGCGCGGCCCGCCCGGTCGGCACGCTGGTGCTGTGCGCGGCGTCGGTGGCGGGGGATTCGGCGTGGTTGAGCTTCGGGCCGGACGTGCGCCGACCACGGCGCCGCCGACGGCGCCGTCCCGAATTGGCTTCTCCGCCGTCGGCCGACACCCATGTGATAGTAGCTGGCACGCGCAGGCCGACCTGCCTCCCTCGCCGCTTCGCCCGGCTTCGCCGCGCTCGCGATCCCCGCGGGGTGCGTCGGGCGGGGACCCGCTTCGCCCGGCTTCGCCGCGCTCGCGATCCCCGCTAAGCTCACCGAACGTGCCTGACGCCCATCAAGACGCCGACCTGCTGACCAAGGCGGCCGTCGCGCTGAACCGGCACGCCGAATTGCTGCGCAGCCTCGGCGAGATGTTCTCTGCAGCCGGTCACCAGCTCTACCTGGTGGGGGGATCGGTCCGCGACGCACTGCTGGGCCGGCCGAGCCCGGACCTGGATTTCACCACCGACGCGCGGCCCGAACAGGTCCAGGGCATCCTGCGCGGCCCGTCCGACGCGATGTGGGACACCGGCATCGAGTTCGGCACCGTGGGCGCAGCCCTGCGGGGGCAGCGCGTGGAGATCACCACGTTCCGGGCCGACCAGTACGACCGGGTGTCCCGCAATCCCGAAGTGCGCTTCGGCGACTCGCTCGACGCCGACCTGGTGCGCCGCGACTTCACCGTCAATGCGATGGCGGTCCACATCACCCCGGCCGGACCGGGGGACTTCGTCGACCCGCTGGGCGGGCTGGCGGCGCTGCGCGACGGTGTGCTCGACACTCCGACCGCCCCAGAGGACTCCTTCGGCGACGACCCGCTACGCATGCTGCGGGCGGCCCGGTTCGTCTCCCAGCTCGGTTTCACGGTGGCACCGCGGGTACGCGCGGCGATCGAGGACATGGCGCCCGAGCTCGGCCGGATCACCCCGGAACGGGTCGCCGCGGAACTGGACAAGCTGCTGGTGGGCGCCGACCCGGCCGCCGGTGTGGACCTGATGGTGGCCAGCGGGATGGGCGACGTGGTACTGCCCGAAGTCGGCGCCATGCGGATGGCAATCGACGAGCACCACCAGCACAAAGACGTCTACCAGCATTCGCTGACCGTGCTGCGCCAGGCGATCGACCTCGAAGACGACGGCCCGGACCTGGTGCTGCGCTGGGCTGCGCTGCTGCACGACATCGGCAAACCGGCCACCCGTCGCCACGAAGCCGACGGCGGGGTCAGTTTCCATCACCACGAGGTGGTGGGCGCCAAAATGGTGCGCAAGCGGATGCGCGCCCTGCGCTACTCCAAACAGATGGTCGACGACGTCTCCCAGCTGGTCTACCTGCACCTGCGGTTCCACGGCTACGGCGACGGCAAGTGGACCGACTCGGCGGTGCGGCGCTACGTCACCGACGCGGGACCGCTGCTGGGCCGCCTGCACAAGCTGGTCCGGGCAGACTGCACCACCCGCAACAAGCGGCGCGCGGCGCGCCTGCAGGCCAGTTACGACCAGCTCGAGGAACGGATCGCCGTCCTGGCCGAGCAGGAGGACCTGCAGCGGGTCCGACCGGATCTGGACGGCAACGAGATCATGGCCCTGCTCGACATCCCCGCCGGGCCGCAGGTCGGCCGGGCGTGGAGCTATCTCAAGGAGCTGCGCCTCGAGCGCGGACCGCTGACCCGCGAGGAGGCCACGGCCGAACTGCTGGCCTGGTGGCAGACGCAGGGGAACCGCTAGCACCCCCGCCCCGTCTGAGCAGGTATGGACTACTGCCTGGGCGACGGGATGGGTTCGGCCACCATGTGGACCGGTCCGCCGGACCTCGATCTGGACGGCGACGGTCTGGCCGACGCCATCAGCCTCGACTTCGACGGGGACGGTCTGCGTGACGACGCGCTGGTCGATCTCGACGGCGACGGAGTAGCCGATCACCTGCTGCTGGATCTGGACGATGACGGCATCCCCGAGGCCTCTTTCGGCGACGACGGGTCGGGCACCTGGGGGCACGGCCTTACGGCGAGCTCGGCGGATCGCTCCGGTGGGCTGCGCTGGGTGGGCCTCGACGACGGCGAGCACACCGGCGGTCCGCTGGTGGATTTCGACGGCGACGGCCGCCTCAACGACCGCTTGCTCGACTTCGACGGCGACGGCCGGGCTGACCGGGTGCTGATCGGCGACGGCGCGGGCGGCTACGGCGCCGCCTATGTCGACACCGACGGCGACGGACGGTGGGACATCAAACTGACCGATACCGACGGCGACGGTGCCGCCGACGGCGCCGTGGTGCTGTAAGCGACCCCCGCGCACGAACCATTCGGCCCATTCGGCAAGGCCTTAGGGGTACCAGGCGTGCGGCGAAGCCAGGGATACGTGAGTAGGGCGACAGGCAGCCTCCGGTGCAGACCGACGGGGGAGGCAGCAGTGACGACAATGCCGACGCGCCCTGCGGGTGCGGGCAGTACTGGTGCTCGCGCCAACGGAGACGGCCATCAGCCCCGCGGCCGCGGCGCCGGCCACACCGCAGCGCGACTTCCTGTGGACCGATCGCTCCAGGGTCATCATTCCGGTGGACAACCAGCGCTACGCCGATCTGGCCGGCAAGTATCTCGAGGCGGCCGGCTTCCGTGCCGATCCCGCAGCGCCGATTGGGATCGTCAACGGTCGCTAACACCGTGGGCTCGACCACCTACCACATGATGGACAGCGCGGCCATCAACGGCCTTGAGGCGCTATGGAACTCGTTCCGCATGGCGGTGGACTTCACTCAATGGTGAGGCGGCGCCGCGCGCTCAGCGCCCGGCGCTGCGCCGATGGGCCCCGGCTCGCTTCGCGCTGCGCGCTCAGCGCCCGGCGCCGGGAGGCCCGGCGAAGGCTTGGGCGATCTCCAGCCAGCGCTGCGCGTCCTCGCCGTGCGCCGCGACATCCAGGTCGGCCAGCGCGCGCCGCTGGGTGACCAGCAGGCAGAAGTCCTCGGCGCGGCCGGTGACCCGCTGCTCGGCGTTGACCGGCCCCCAGGCCCACACCCCGCCCTCGGGGGCGTGTAGTTCCACGTGAAACGGTGCCGCCGGCGGAGTCAGGCCGTGCACGGTGAAGGCGAAGTCACGGGTGCGCACCCCCAGGTGCGCAATCGAGCGCAGTCGCGCCGTCGGGCGCCGCCGCACCCCCAGCGCATCGGCCACGTCCAGGCCGTGCGCCCAGGTCTCCATCAACCGGGCGGTGGCCATCGACGCGGCGCTCATCGGTGGGCCGAACCACGGCAACTTGCGGCCGTCGGCCACCCCCAGCAGCGCTTCGTGCAGCTGCGCACGCGTCGAGCGCCACTGCGCCAGCAGCTCGGCCGGCGGGAGCTGCGCCAGCGCGGCGGCACCGTCGTCGACGAAACCGGTCGGGTTGCGCAGGCCTTCGGTCAGCGCGTCGGCGAAGCGGGCCTCGTCGACAATCGCGGCCAGCGAATGCTGGTCGGTCCAGAGCAGGTGACCGATCTGATGGGCGATCGTCCAGCCGGGCGCCGGAGTGGGCGTAGCCCACTGGCTGTCGGTGAGGGGGGCCACCAGCGTGTCGAGCTCATCGCTTTCGGCACGCAGATCGGCGACGATCGGTTCAGTTTCGGCCATGTTCGTACCTTAGGCCCACCGGCTGGCGGCGGCGCCCGATGAACGCATGCCCGGCCAGGCCCGCCAGGTAGAGCAGGGTGCCGGCCACGATCAGCGACGGCGCCTGCCCGTCGGGGGGCATCACCGCCGCGGCGCCCGCCACGGCGATGATGAACGACACCCAGAACAGCGAGTCCTGGACGGCGAAGACATGGCCGCGCAGGGCGTCGTCGACGTCGATCTGCATGGCGGTGTCGGCGCACAGCTTGACCACCTGGCCGGCCATGCTGAGCAGGAATCCGCAGGCCACCAGCACCGGCAGGTACAGGCCGATGGCGGCGAACTGGATCACCGCGGCGGCCGCCAGGGCGCCGTTGGCGGTGGCGTAGCGGCCCCAGCGGTGCACCGCGGGTGGGGTCAGCACGGTGGCCAGAAACGAACCGGCGCCGGCCGCGGCAACGAACAGCGCCGTGGTGCCCAGGCCGGACACCGTGTGCTCGCCGACGTGCCGCACCAACACCAGTACCAGCAGGGTGTTGATGCCGAAGGCCATCCGGTGCGCGGCCAGCCCGGACAAGGTGGCGGCCACGGTCGGGCGGGCCGTCACCGTGCGGATGCCGTGCATCCAGCCCGTCGTCACCGCGTACAGCGCCGACCCGTGGACGGCGCGTTTGGTGTGCTCGGGGCCGAGCACGCGCGGACCGAACCGCAGCGTGAGCACCAGTGCGATCGCCACCGGGACGGCCACCGCCGCGATGATCGACGCCGCCCCGCGATCGTCGGCGCCCACCAGCCAGCGCGGCAGCAGCATAAAGTTGGCGCCCAGGAAGGCCGCTACCGCACCGGTCGCGATCGCCAGGGCGTTCATCGTCACGACCTGTTCGCGCGGCACCACGTGCGGCAGCGCCGCCGACAACCCGGAGGCGATGAAGCGGGTGAAACCGTTGGCGATCAGCGCCGCGCACAACACCGGAAGGTCACCGGCCCCGACGGCCAGCAGGGCCGCGATCCCGAGCACCAGCACCAGCCGGGCGACGTTGGCCACCACCAGCACCAGCCGCCGGTCCCAGCGGTCCAGCAGCGCGCCGGCGAAGGGCCCCAGAACCGAATACGGCAGGAACAGCACGGCGAAAGCGCCCGCGATCGCCCACGGCGAGGCCGCCCGGTCGGGGTTGAACAGCAGCGCACCGGCCAGCGCCGCCTGGAACAGGCCGTCGCCGAATTGGCTGGCCGCGCGCAGCGCCAGCAACCGGCGAAACTCCGGCAGGCCGCGCGTCGACCGCCACAGTGTGGCGGGAACGCGGGTATCTACCACAGAACCTCTTCCAGACACGGGCGGCGGCGCGGCAGCGGCCCCAACCAGACTACAAATATTGCGGTCGGGTCGATGTTCGGCACAGCACAGCACGAAGGACGGCCCCGGGTGCCATGATGGGAAAATGGCCCAATCCGAAGAACCCGAGGACGCCGAACAGTTCGTCGCGCCCGCTGCGCATCGGGTGCGGGCAGGCACGCTGCTGTTGGCCAATACGGACCTTCTCGAACCCACCTTCCGCCGCACCGTGATCTACGTGGTGGAGCACAACGACGGCGGCACGTTGGGTGTGGTGCTCAACCGCCCCAGCGAGACCGCCGTCTACAACGTGCTGCCGCAGTGGTCGGAGCTGGCGGCCAAACCCAAGACCATGTTCATCGGCGGCCCGGTCAAACGTGACGCCGCGTTGTGCCTGGGCTTGCTGCGGGTCGGCGCCGAACCCCATGACGCGCCGGGCCTGCGCCATGTCGACGGCCGGCTGGTGATGGTCGACCTCGACGCGGATCCCGAGACCATCGCGCCCTACGTGGAGGGCGTACGGATCTACGCCGGCTACGCCGGCTGGACCATCGGCCAGCTCGAGGGAGAGATCGAGCGCGACGACTGGATTGTGCTGTCGGCACTGCCCTCCGACGTGTTGGTACCACCGCGGGTGGACCTGTGGGGGCGGGCGCTGCGACGGCAACCGTGGCCCACCGCGTTATTGGCGACCCACCCGATCGACATCAGCCGCAACTGACACCCACCTCCCGGCCGGCTCAGCAGCAGCCGCAACCGCCGCCGCACCCGGAGGCCGGCTCCGGCGGCGCACCGGCCGAGCACCCGCAGCCCGCGCCGCAGCCGGTCTCCACGACCGGTGCGCTGTCTGCGCAGCCGCAGCCCGAGTCGCAGCAACCGCCGGCGTCCGCCGAGAGCCGCGCCGCGTAGCGGGCGCCCTGCCAGGCGCCGGCGGCCAGGGTCGCCAGCGCGCCGGTGATGGAGATGATCAGTGCCAGCAGGGCCATCGAGGCCGGGCCGGCCAGGACCAGCAGACCCCCGGCGCCCAGAATCACCCCGACGGCGATCTGGGCGGGCGCAACGGCCCGCAAAACCAGCTGTTCGGGATCACCGGTGAGCGGCCGCGCTAAGGTCCGCGCCCCGAACACCAGCGAGACAACCGCCGCAACCAGGCACAACACACCCATGATCAGCATGGGTCCACAATACGATCCGCTGGTCAGCCGGCGGTGCCCACCTGGTGGCGGATCGTGCCGGACTGCGCCGGGGCGGGCGGCGCGGCGGGCGGCGGGATGGTGCCCAGCTGGTGACGCACCGTGCCTGACTGCACCGGCGGGGCAGGCGCCGCGGGTGCCACGGGCGGCGGGGTGTCGCCGGGCAGCTCGACGCGGAAGCCGTTGACGATCCCGTCGGTGGCGGGGGCGATGCCGATGGCGCGTCCCGCGCCGGTCGTCACGGTCAGCGACACCAGATACGCGGCATCGCCGCTGGGCACGATCACATGGCGTCGTGAGGTGTTCAGCGTCAAGTCACCGTCGCGGTAGGTCCCCTCGATGATCGAGGCGGGGAAGCCGTTGAAGTCCTCCAGGGAGGCGTTGGTGGTCTGCCAGGCCATCAGCGACTGGCTGTCGACGAAGCCGTGGGTGATGGCTTCTTTGGGATCGAACTGGCCGTCCAGCCGGTACACCACGACCTGCGCATTGGGGGTGTAGAGCGATCCGCCGCGCCGGTCGGCGATCACCGCGAACGCGTCGGGCACATTGGGGTCGGGAACGTGGGTCCAGCCCGCGGGCATCGGCAGGGTGATGTTCAGCGCGCTGAAACCGGCGGCCTGTTGCGGTTCCAGCTGCACCTTCCTCGCCGCGAAGTAGTCCCGCAACGTGCCGGACGTGGCCGGCAGCAGGGCGCTCTGCGGGGCCGGCAGCAGGGCGCTCTGCGGGGCCGGCGCCGCGACGGCACCCGCGGTGGTGGGCATGCCCGACGGTGCGGGGGCCACCGGCCGCGGCGACGCCGGCAGCGGCACGGTCACCGGAGCCGACGCCGCGTGGGCGGGCGGCCCGTAGGGGGTCGACGGGGTCGGGACCAACGGATCGGCCGCGACGGTGGGAAGGCCGGCAAAGCCCGCCGCCATGACGGCGGTGCAGCCGAAAAGAAGTCGCCAGCGGTGCACGGTGTTCGTCATCTCCAGGGTCCTTCCGGGGCGGGCCGGGCAACGGTGCCTCCAAGCCGTGAGACGACGGTAGCCAGACGGCAACGGTGCTACCAGAGCCGCAACCGACCTGGAACGAAGCTCTCACCGGGTCGCAATCCAACTGATACCAAGCTGTGCCGAACGACCCCGGAAACCGTGCCCTTTACCCTGTTGAGGTGAACGAAGCCCCGACCGCCCAGGGACCCGGCGAACCCAGCGACCAGACACCCCCGCACCGCTACACCGCGGCGCTGGCCGGCCGGGTCGAAGACACCTGGCAGCAGCGGTGGGAACGGGAGGGGACCTTCAACGTCGCCAACCCGGTCGGCTCACTGGCACCCGCGGACGGCTCGGCGGTGCCCGCCGACAAGATGTTCGTCCAGGACATGTTTCCCTACCCGTCCGGCGACGGCTTGCACGTCGGGCACCCGCTCGGCTACATCGCCACCGACGTCTACGCCCGGTACTTCCGGATGACCGGGCACAACGTGCTGCACGCCCTGGGCTTCGACGCGTTCGGCCTGCCCGCCGAGCAGTACGCCGTGCAGACCGGCACGCACCCGCGGATCCGCACCGAGGCCAACATTGAGAACTTCCGCCGGCAACTGCGGCGCCTGGGACTCGGCCACGACAGCCGGCGCAGTTTCTCCACCACCGACGTCGACTTCTACAAGTGGACGCAGTGGATCTTCCTGCAGATCTACAACGCCTGGTTCGACACCAGCACGAACAAGGCCCGCCCGATCAGTGAGCTGATCGCCGAATTCGACTCCGGAGCACGCACCCTGGCCGACGGCCGGGACTGGGCAAGCCTGTCGGCCGGTGAGCGCGCAGACGTCATCGACGGTCACCGGCTCGTCTACCGCTCGGACTCGATGGTCAACTGGTGTCCCGGGCTGGGCACCGTGCTGGCCAACGAAGAAGTCACCGCCGACGGGCGCAGCGATCGCGGCAACTTCCCGGTCTTCCGGAAGCGCTTGCGGCAGTGGATGATGCGCATCACCGCCTACTCCGACCGACTGCTCGACGACCTGGACGTGCTGGACTGGCCGGAGAAGGTCAAGACCATGCAGCGCAACTGGATCGGACGCTCCACCGGCGCGGCGGCACTGTTCGGCGCCACCGCCACCGACGGCCAGGCGGTGGACATCGAGGTCTTCACCACCCGCCCCGACACTCTGTTCGGCGCCACCTATCTGGTGCTGGCACCCGAGCACGAGCTGGTCGACCGGCTGACCGTCGCCGAGTGGCCCGATGGGGTGGACCAGCGCTGGACCTTCGGTGCGGCCGACCCCGCCGCGGCCGTCGCCGACTACCGGAAGGCGATCGCGGCGAAGTCCGACCTGGAACGCCAGGAGAACAAGACCAAAACCGGTGTGTTCCTGGGCAGTTACGCCATCAACCCGGCCAACGGCCAACAGGTCCCGATCTTCATCGCCGACTATGTGCTGGCCGGCTACGGCACCGGCGCCATCATGGCGGTCCCCGGACACGACCAGCGGGACTGGGAGTTCGCCACCGAGTTCGGCCTGCCCATACTGGAAGTCATTGCCGGCGGCGATGTTTCGGAGTCGGCTTACGCCGGCGACGGCACCCTGGTCAACTCCGGCCCGCTGGACGGGATGACCGTCGACGAGGCCAAGAAGGCCATGACGCAGCGGCTGGAATCCGACGGCCGCGGGTGGGCGCGCATCGAATACAAGCTGCGTGACTGGCTTTTCGCTCGGCAGCGGTACTGGGGAGAGCCGTTCCCCATCGTCTACGACGACGACGGCCGTCCGCACGCCTTGGACTCGGCGGCGCTGCCGGTTGAGCTACCCGATGTGGGGGACTACTCGCCGGTGCTGTTCGACCCCGACGACGCCGACAGCGAGCCGTCGCCGCCGCTGGCCAAGGCAACCGACTGGGTGCATGTCGATCTGGACCTCGGCGACGGTCTGCGGCCTTACACCCGCGACACCAATGTGATGCCGCAGTGGGCCGGGAGTTCCTGGTACGAGCTGCGCTACACCGACCCGCACAACGCCGAACGATTCTGTGCGCCCGAGAACGAGGTCTACTGGATGGGGCCGCGGCCGGCCGAGCACGGCCCCGACGACCCGGGTGGGGTGGACCTCTACGTCGGTGGCGTCGAGCACGCGGTGCTGCATCTGCTGTATTCCCGGTTCTGGCACAAGGTGCTCTACGACCTCGGATACGTCAGCTCGCGCGAGCCCTACCGTCGGTTGGTCAACCAGGGCTACATCCAGGCCGCCGCCTACACCGACGCCCGCGGCACCTATGTGGCGGCCGCCGACGTGGTGGAGCGCGACGGCAAGTTCTACCTGCCGGGCGCCGACGGCGACACCGAGGTGTTCGCCGAGTTCGGCAAGATGGGCAAGAGCCTGAAGAACTCGGTGTCGCCCGACGAGATCTGCGACAGCTACGGCGCGGACACCCTGCGCGTCTACGAGATGTCGATGGGGCCGCTGGAGATGTCGCGTCCGTGGGCCACCAAGGACGTGGTCGGCGCGCACCGCTTCCTGCAGCGGGTGTGGCGGTTGGTGGTCGACGAGGAGACCGGTGACACCCGGGTGCTCGACGGCGAACCGGACCTCGAGACGCTGCGACTGTTGCACCGCACCATCCTCGGGGTGTCGGAAGACTATGCGGCACTGCGCAACAACACTGCGGCAGCCAAGCTGATCGAGTACACCAACCACTTGACCAAACAGCACCGCGACTCCGTTCCGCCGGCAGCCGTCGAACCGCTGGTGCTGATGCTCGCGCCGCTGGCGCCGCACCTGGCCGAGGAGCTGTGGCAGCGGCTGGGCCACGATTCCTCCCTGGCGCACGGACCGTTCCCGGCGGCCGACCCGGCCTATCTGGTGACCGACACCGTGGACTACCCGGTACAGGTCAACGGCAAGAAGCGAGGACTGGTCACGGTCGCGGCCGACGCGGACGCCGAGACGATCAAGGCCGCTGCCCTGGCCGACGAGAAGGTGCAGGCCTTCCTGTCCGGCGCTGAGGTGAAGAAGCTGATCGTGGTACCGGGCCGATTGGTCAACCTGGTGGTGTGAGCGGCCCTGCCTCAGCGCGGCCGGACCACCACTTCCTGTAGCTGGGCCTCGGCCGGGGTGCGCAGCGCGGCGGCCACCACTTCGGCGACGGTTTCGGGCCGCAGGAAGCGGCCCGCGTCGTACTCGCCGCCCTCATAGGCCACCAGGTCCTGCTGCATCTCGGTGTCTACCCGACCGGGGTAGACGGTGGTGACCCGCAGGGCAGGCTCGTCATTGCGCAGCGAATCCGCGAACGCCCGCAGCGCGAACTTGCTCGCCGAATACGACGCCATCCCCGCGGAAACCCGTTGTCCGGCGCCAGAGTTGATGAAGACCACCTGTCCGCGGGCCTGGCGCAGGGCGGGGAGCAGGGCCAGGGTCAGCGCCACGGCGCCGAACACGTTCACCTCGAAGGTGGCCCGCCACTCCTCGATGCAGGACTCCCCGGCCGCCCCGGGCAGCATCACCCCGGCGTTGTGCACCAGCACATCGAGCTCGTCGACGATCTCGGTGGCCGCCTCGATCTCCTCGGTGTCGGCGAGGTCCAGGGGCCAGGTCGTGGCGCCCAGGCGCTGGGCTACTGCGTCCAGCCGCTCAGACGGCCGGCCGGCCAGCAGCAGGGTGTGGGTGGGCGCCAGTGCGGCCGCGATCGCCGAACCGATACCACCGCCGGCGCCGGTGATCAGGGCCGTCGGCATCAACCGCAGTCCACCGGGCAGTCCGCGTCATCGGCGGGGGCCGCGTCGGCGAGGTCGCAGGTGGCCAGCCGCTCCAACGGCTCCAGCGCCCGGGTCAGCGTGTCCAGCTCCTCTTGGCTGAGCTTGTTCAGCATTGCCGCCAGGGCGGCGTGCCGGTTTGCCAGCGAATCGCGGTGACTCGCCAGCCCCTCCGGGGTGATGTCGACAAGGACCGCACGAAGGTCGGAGGGATCCCGGCTGCGCTTGACCAGCCCGATCTTCTCCAGCCGGCGGATCGCCACCGTCGTGGTGGGGGTACGGACGCGTTCGTGGGCGGCCAGCTCGGTCATCCGGATGGGTCCCCGGTCGAGCAGCGTGACCAGGATCGACAGCTGAGCCAGCGTCAGCTCGCCGGTCGGCGTGCCTCCGCTGATGTCCCCGCGCCGCAGTATCGCGAACAATCGGGACAGCGAACGGTGCAAGCTCTCCGCGACCGCCGTCACCTGCGGCGTATCGGCCGTGCTCTCCGTCATAGTTCGCCAGTCTAACGGGCCGCTTCTATTGGGGGAGACAGTCGCCGAAGTTTGCTGTCACAACACCTGAGACAAAAATTTCTGCAGCCGCTCGGTGGCCGGCTGGTCAAACATCTGATCGGGCGGGCCGGACTCGACCACCGTGCCCCGGTCCATGAAGACCACCGTGTCCGAGGCCGAGCGTGCGAAGCCCATCTCGTGGGTGACCACCACCATCGTCATGCCGTCGGCGCCCAGTTCGGCGATCAGCGCCAGAATCCCCTTGACCAATTCCGGGTCCAGCGCCGAGGTGGCCTCGTCGAACAACATCACCTGCGGCTCCATCGCCAGCGCACGGGCGATCGCCACCCGCTGCTGCTGGCCGCCGGAGAGCGCCGCCGGCCGGGCGCGGGCCTTGTTTCGCAACCCGACGCGATCCAGCAGTCCCAACGCGAGCTCGCGTGCGGCGTCGTCGGGCATGCTGCGCAGCTTGCGCGGCGCAAGGGTGATGTTGTCCAGCACGCTGCGGTGCGGGAACAGGTTGAAGTGCTGGAACACCATCCCGATCCGCTGGCGCAGTTGGTCGGGGTCGTCGTTGAGCACCGAACGGCCGCCCAGCAGGATATCGCCGGCGTGGGGTTCATGCAGCCGGTTCAAGGTGCGCAGCATCGTCGATTTGCCGGAACCGGACGGTCCGATCACCGCCGCGGTGGTGCCCGCCGGTACATCGAGGTCCACCCCGCGCAACACCTGATTCTTGCCGAAGGACAGCTGAATCCCTTTGGCAGCCAGCGACACCGGGTCTCGAGGGGTAGCCGTCACGTCATCTCCTGACTCGAGATCGCCGGGCGCAGCTCCACGGAGTCGTCGACGTCGGCGGGACGTCCGCGCCGCAACCGCTGATCGACGACGTTCACCAGATGCGTCAGCGGGATGGTCAGGGCCAGGTACAGCAGGCCCGCCGCCACCAGCGGAGACAGGCTGCCGGTCTGGGCGTTGTAGTCGCGGGCCACCTGGAACAGTTCCCGCTGACCGGCGACCAGGCCCAGGAAGTACAGCAGCGCCGAGGCTTTCAGCAGCGCGATGAACTGGTTGACCAGCGCTGGGAGCACCCGCCGGATCCCTTGCGGGATCACCACCAGCCGCATCGCGGCCGGGTAACCGAAGCCCAGCGCCCGCGAGGCCTCCAGCTGGCCGGACTCCACGCTCTGAATGCCCGAGCGCAGGATCTCCCCGATGTAGGCCGCGGCCGTCAGCCCCAGTGCCGCAATGCCCAGCGGGTAGGGATTGTTGTGCGTCAGTCCGCTCACCAGCGGCCCGACCGCCAAGCCGATCAGCAGGATGATCAAGACTTCGGGCAGGCCCCGGAAGATGTCGGTGTACACCCGGGCCGGCCAGCGCAGCCACCGGCTGCGCGAGATGCCTGCGACCGCCAGGCCCAGTCCGGCCACCAAGCCGATGGCGCCGCCGCTCACGGTCAGCAGCAAGGTGTTGGGCAGACCCGTCTTGATCAGCTCCGGCAGGGCGCGCCGGTACAGGTGCCAGTCGAAGAAGGAGTCACGAAGCTGCGCCAGTGTCGATTTGGGTGCATAGCTCTGGTCGGCCTCGGGCCGGTGATGCCGGGCCGCGATCGCGGCGAAGTCCGGCAGATGCGGCGTTGCGGCCGATTTCGACCCCGGTTGCCAGTCCGGCGGCAGGGGTCGCGGCACCCAGTCGGTGAAGAGCTGCGGCCAGGTGCCGTCGTCGATC
This sequence comes from Mycolicibacter hiberniae, assembly GCF_010729485.1. Classification (NCBI taxonomy): domain Bacteria; kingdom Bacillati; phylum Actinomycetota; class Actinomycetes; order Mycobacteriales; family Mycobacteriaceae; genus Mycobacterium; species Mycobacterium hiberniae. Next base: position 3,813,654 of record NZ_AP022609.1, on the reverse strand, counting down.
ACTGCGTCCAGACCGGCATTCAGGGCCGAGATCAGTGCCTGGTTTCGCTTGGCCACCGCGTAGGCCTCGAAGCCGGCCGGAGTGAAGGTGTAGCCGATGATCTGTGCCGGGTCGCCGGGCTTGAGCAGGTTCAGCGCGGTCAGCGACGGCGCCACCCACGCGTCGACCTGGCGGCTTTTCAGGCTGGCGTACAGCGTGATCGAGTCAGGGAAGCGCACCGGTTGGAATTCGAGGGTGTCGACCACGTAGGCGTCTTCCACGGTGCCCTGAACCACGGCGATCCGCTGACCGCGGGCCACGGCGTCAAAGCCGGTGATGCCGGAGCCGGCCGGGACCACCAGCGCCATGTAGCCGAAGTCGTAGCCGTTGGTGAAGCCCACCATGCGGCGGCGTTCCTCGGTGGCGTTGATCGAGGCCGAACCGACGTCGAACCGGCCGGACTCCACCTGGGCGAGCAGACCGAAGAAGTCGGTGCCGACGAATTGGATTCGCAGGCCCAGCTTTTTGGCGATGGCCCGCAACAGCTCGTTGTCGAACCCGCTGTAGCGGCCGGTGGCGGTGATGCAGTTGGTCGGCGGGCTTTCGGTCAGGGTGCCGACCGTCAGCACACCGGGGGTGCCCAGCCCCAGCTTGCTCACGTCGATCGAGCTCAGCGGCTCGACGCCGGCGGTGGTGTATTTGTCCTCGCGCGGCCGCTTGGCGTTGGCGAGGTTGCCCGGCAAGGCGACGGCGGCCTCTTGCCCGGGCGGGGTGCACAGATCCGGCCTGGCACCGGCCGGTGGCGCCGCGGCCATACCGGCCACGATCGCCCAGGTGGCGAAGAGCGCCGCCAGCCTCAGCGCTGGTCGCGCCATCGACACAGCGCCTCGGCGGCGCCCAGGTCGTAGTCGGGGCCGCTGCTGCCGATGGTCAACAGGCTCACTCCCAGTGCCGTCAACGCGTCGGCCTCGGCGAGCACGTCGCTGATGGGGGAGCGCCCGGTCTCGCCGCCGACCGCCGCGGAGTGTTCGATCTCGCCGGGGTCACGCCCGACGGCGGCGCAGTGCTGGGCCAGAACCTGCGCCTTGTGCGGATAGCTGTCGGCGTCGGCGAAGCTGTGCCACATGTCGGCGTACTCGGCGACCAGGCGCAGCGTCTTGCGTTCGCCGCCGCCCCCGATCAGTGTCGGGATCGCGCGGGTGGGTGGCGGATTGAGCTGAGCCAGGCGGGTTTTGATGAGCGGCAGTGCGTCCGCGAGGTCATCGAGCCGGCTGCCCGCGGTACCGAACTCGTAGCCGTACTCGCGGTAGTCCCGAAGCTTCCACCCCGCGCCGATACCCAGGATGAGCCGGCCCCCGCCGATGTGGTCGACGGTGCGGGCCATGTCGGCCAGCAGTTGCGGGTTGCGGTAGGAGTTGCAGGACACCAGGGCACCGATCTCGATGCGGGAGGTCTGTTCGGCCCAGGCGGCCAGCATCGTCCAGCACTCGAAGTGCGGACCGTCGCGGTCGCCGTACAGCGGGAAGAAGTGGTCCCAGTTGAAGGCGATGTCGACGCCGATGTCTTCGCATCGCCGGACAGCGTCACGGATCGCGCCGTAATGCGGCGCGTGTTGCGGCTGTATTTGCACCCCGATGCGGATGGGTCGGGCCATCTGGTCACCTTATCCCCGGAATCGATGGGTCGTTCGGCGGTTGCGGCCGGCTCCGCCCCCGCCGGTGTCAGGCAAGGGTGGTGCGCAGCAGCTCGACCAGGACCCGCGGCCGATCGCTCTGCACCGAGTGCCCGGCGCCGGAGACCACGTGGGCGGTCAGGCCCGGCGAACGCTGGGCGTACTCGGCGACGTCCGCGGCGGTGACGAACGCCGAGTCCCCGCCGCGGATCAACGTGGTGGGGGCGGTGATCGCCGAGACATCGGTCCACAGCTCGGTGAAGTCGCCGACGGAGCGCATCGTGTCGTAGCGCCACGTCCAGCTGCCGTCCGGCAGCCGGCGGGTGTTGTGCAGCAGCCCGCGCCGCAACGACTCGGCATCCCGGTGCGGCGCCGCGGCTTTGGTGACGGCCAGCAGCGAGGCGAAATCCGGGAAGCTCCGTTCCCCTTGGGCCAATGCGACCGTCCCGCGCTGTGCGGCACTCATGTCGGCATGGCGTTGCAACGCCGAGGGCGTGACATCCACGATCGCCAACCGCCGCACCAGCTCCGGCGCGGTGGCCGCCAACCGAATAGCGGTCAACCCGCCCAGTGACATACCGACCACCAGCTCGGCATCCGGTGCCAGCTCGTGCAGTACCGGGGCCAGCGTGGCGGCGTTGCGCTGCGGCGAATAGTCGCCGTCGTCGCGCCACGCTGAGCGGCCGTGTCCCGGCAGATCCACCGCCAGCGCGGGCTCCCCGAGGCCCAGGATGACGGTGTCCCAGGTGTGCGCGTTCTGCGCGCCGCCATGCAGGAACACCACCCGCGGCCGGGCCGCCCCCCACCGCAGTGCGCTGATCTCCCCGGTGTCGATGCGTTCTACCACCGGTAAGGGCCCGGTGAGACCGGCCTGCTCGGCATTGCCGCGCAACAGCGCGAACTCCGAGAGGCCGGCCAGCTCGTCGTCAGTCATTTCCCCCCCGCGGCGAGTGCGTGATCTAGCCGACGATGAATTCTTCCAGTTCGGCGCGCGCGACGTCGTCGGGCAGCTGCTTGGGCGGGCTCTTCATCAGGTAGGCCGAGGCGGGGATGATCGGGCCGCCGATGCCGCGGTCCTTGGCGATCTTGGCGGCGCGCACCGCGTCGATGATGATGCCGGCCGAGTTCGGCGAGTCCCACACCTCGAGCTTGTACTCCAGGTTCAGCGGTGCGTCACCGAAAGCGCGGCCCTCCAGCCGGACGTAGGCCCACTTGCGGTCGTCGAGCCAGGCCACGTGGTCGGACGGCCCGATGTGGACGTTCTTGTCGTCGATCTTGCCGGCCAGCGAGCCGGTCAGGTTCGACGTCACAGCCTGGGTCTTGGACACCTTCTTGGATTCCAGACGCTCGCGCTCGAGCATGTTCTTGAAGTCCATGTTGCCGCCCACGTTGAGCTGGTAGGTGCGGTCCAGGGTGACCCCGCGGTCTTCGAACAGCTTGGCCATCACGCGGTGGGTGATGGTCGCGCCCACCTGGCTCTTGATGTCGTCGCCCACGATCGGCACGCCCGCGTCGGCGAACTTCTTGGCCCAGACCGGGTCGGAGGCGATGAAGACCGGCAGCGCGTTGACGAACGCCACGCCGGCGTCGATGGCGCACTGAGCGTAGAACTTGTCGGCCTCGTCCGAGCCGACCGGCAGGTAGGAGACCAGCACGTCGACCTTGGCCTCGCGCAGCGCCGCCACCACGTCCACGGCCTCGGCGTCGGAGACCTCAATGGTCTCGGCGTAGTACTTGCCGATGCCGTCGAGGGTCGGGCCGCGCTGCACGATGACGTTGGTCGGCGGTACGTCGGCGATCTTGATGGTGTTGTTCTCCGAGGCGAAGATGGCCTCGGACAGGTCGAAGCCGACCTTCTTGGCGTCCACGTCGAACGCGGCGACGAACTTCACATCGCGGACGTGGTACGGGCCGAAGCGCACGTGCATCAGGCCGGGGACCGTGGAGGTGTCATCGGCGTTCTGGTAGTACTGGACGCCCTGGACCAGCGAGGACGCGCAGTTACCAACGCCGACAATGGCGACCCGCACATCCGTCGTTTGCTCAGTCATTTCGACGCTCTCCTTTATCTGCTGACGTGCTGTGTTGTGGTTCCCCGAGGTCCGCGTCCGGCGGATCAGGGTTGTTCGGCCCGGCCCTGCGACACGCGTTCGGCCGCGATCAGCTCGTTGAGCCACTTGACCTCCCGCTCGCTGGACTCCAGTCCGAGCTGGTGCAGCTGACGGGTGTAGCGATCCAACGAGTTGCTGGCCCGTGCTACCGCGTTGCGCAGGCCTTCCCGGCGTTCTTCCACCTGCCGGCGGCGGCCTTCGAGAATCCGCATCCGAGCCTCGGCGGGGGTGCGGTTGAAGAACGCCAGGTGGACTCCGAAGCCGTCGTCGGTGTAGTTCTGCGGGCCGGTGTCGGACACCAACTCGTTGAACCGCTGACGGCCGGCGTCGGTCAGCCGGTACACCCGGCGGGCCCGGCGCACCGGGGTTCCCGTCGGCGCGGCGTCTTCGGCGATCACCCCGGCGGCCTGCATCCGCCGCAGCGCGGGATACAGCGAGCCGTAGGAGAACGCCCGGAACGCACCCAGCAGACCGGTCAACCGTTTCCGCAGTTCGTAGCCGTGCATCGGAGACTCGAGCAGCAAGCCCAAGATGGCAAGCTCCAGCACTCCGATCACCTCCTGAGATGGCGTAGCTACGACCGTTCGACGGTTCGCGCAATAGTATCGCGTCGATATAACCAAACCCAAGTGGCTACCGGCAGCCTGCTCGTCAGCCCTGGGAAACGGGCAGATCAGGACGGGTAATTGATGCGCTTGATGGTGCCGTCGCCGGCGAAGGCGATGTAGCCGCTGCCGTAGTCGCTGGAGATGTAGACCGACAGGGCCAGCGCCCCCGGCGTCGTCGGGTCCCGGGCCGGATCGACGATCAGATAGGTGCTTTTCACATCGGCCGGCTTGATGCCGAGGGTTTCAGCGCCCCCGCGCAGAATCCCGACCGCGGCCTTGGCGTCGAAGGCGCTCACATCGACCAGAACGTCGTCGGTGCCCTTGGACGTGGTGGACGGGTCGTCCCAGCCGCCCCGGTAGAGGTAGTCCAGTTTGCGGCGCTCTTCGGTCGGATCGGGCCGCTCGAAAGATGCGTAGTCCGGATAGATCACCAGCCGGTAGCCCATGGTGTCGCCGAACTTCTGGCGGGCCTGCTCCAGCAGGCCGGTGAGCCCCCCGAGCGACTGCAGCTGCCGTGGTGGAGTCAGCACCACCGGCGCGACGCCGTCCGGCTTGGCGCCCGGGTCGGAGGTGAAGTTCAGCGGCGAGCTGGTATTCCCGTACAGCGCCCAGCCCAGGACCATCCCGACCAGCAGCGCGCCGGCCAGTGCGCCCAGCGCCTTGACCGCGGCACCGTGCTCGGCGAACTTCGACGGGGCGTGCAGGGTGGGCAACTTGACCGGCGCGGCTTGGGCCTGCAGGTCGCTGACCAGGGCGTAAAGGTCGCCCAGGGTCACGGCCCGCGTTGCCGTGCGGATCCGTTCCTGATGCTCGGCGCTGGAAAGCTGTCCATCGGCGAGGGCGCTGTCCAGGATTCGACAGACGTCTTCGCGGTCACTGTCTTTGGCTCGGGTGCCTGCGGTCTGTCGCGTTGCCACGGCGACGATAGTAAAAGAATCGTGCCCCGCGGTGATCGCGAATCCGCCGGTTGTGACCGGTTAGGGGCGTTGATCGCCACGGCCCGTGAGCACCCGACGTACTCTGGTCAGCGTGCGATTGCAGCGACAGATAGTGGACTACGCGCTCCGGCGCCGTTCCCTGCTGGCCGAGGTCTATTCCGGGCGCACCGGGGTCTCCGAAGTCTGTGACGCCAACCCGTATCTGCTGCGGGCCGCGAAGTACCACGGCAAGCAGAGCGCGGTGGTCTGTCCCATCTGCCGCAAAGAGCAGCTCACGCTGGTGTCGTGGGTCTACGGCGATCATCTCGGCCCGGTCTCCGGTTCGGCGCGCTCGGCCGAGGAATTGGTGTTGTTGGCCACCCGTTACCCGGAGTTCTCGGTGCACGTGGTCGAGGTCTGCCGCACCTGCAGCTGGAATCATCTGGTGAAGTCCTACGTGCTGGGCATCGCCCGCCCGCCCAAGGGATCGCGCGGTCGGCGCACGGCACGCGGCGGAGCCCGTACCGCCAGTGAGTAGGCATTACGACGACGGGTCCGACCCTGGCTCGGCCCAGTCCTGGAACGCTGGCGACCGACGCCCAGCGGCGGAGCCCGATGATCGGCAGACCACGATCATCCCCGCCGTCGACGACGCGGTGACTGCCGACCTGCGGGATCCGATCGACGCCGTCAAGGCGGCCCTGGACGGAGCGGCGCCGCAACGCGAGCCTGCGCTGAGCGCACGGATCCCGCGGCGCGAGCCGCCGCCGGCCACGCCGGCCGCGCCGCCCCCGCGGCGTCCCGAGCCGTCCGGTCATGCCGCCCGGCCCGCTGGACCCACTCCCCTGGAGTGGCTGCGGCGGCACCCGCCGAACTGGAGGTGGATCCGCCGCGGCTGCTATGTCGCCGTAGCGGTGATGCTGCTGCTACCCATGGTCACCTTCGGGATGGCCTACTCGATCACCGATGTGCCCTCGCCGGGCGACATCCGGACCAACCAGGTCTCGACGATCCTGGCCAGTGACGGATCCGAGCTCGCCAAGATCGTGCCGCCGGAAGGCAATCGCGTCGATATCGATATCTCCCAGGTGCCGGTGTACGTGCGTAACGCGGTGCTGGCCGCCGAGGATCGCGACTTCTACTCCAACCCCGGGTTCTCGGTGTCGGGATTCCTGCGCGCGATCAAGAACAACATCTTCGGCGGCGACACCCAGGGTGGATCGACGATCACCCAGCAGTACGTCAAAAACGCGCTGGTCGGATCCGAGCGCGCCGGTATGGGCGGATTGGTTCGCAAGGCCAAAGAACTGGTGATCGCCACCAAGATGTCCAGCGCGTGGCGCAAAGACGATGTGCTGCAGGCCTATCTGAACATCATCTACTTCGGGCGCGGCGCCTACGGGATCGCCGCGGCGACGCGGGCCTACTTCGACAAGCCCGTCGAGCAACTCGACATCGCAGAGGGCGCGCTGCTGGCCGCTCTGATCCAGCGTCCCTCGACCCTGGATCCCGCGGTGGATCCCGAAGGCGCCCTGGACCGGTGGAACTGGGTGCTCGACGGGATGGTGGAGACCGGCGCCCTCTCGGCCGCCGAACGTGCGGCACAGGAGTTCCCGGTCACGGTGTCCCCCGAGTTGGCCCGCGCGCAGAACATCACCACCGGGCCCAACGGGCTGATCCAGCGGCAGGTCACCCGGGAGTTGCTCGAGCTGTTCAACATCGACGAACAGACCCTCAACACCCAGGGCCTGCAGATCACCAGCACCATCGATCCCGAGGCGCAAAAAGCCGCCGAGGACGCGGTGGCCACCTACCTCAAAGACCAGATCCCCAACATGCGCTCCGCGGTCGTGTCCATCGACCCGCGTGACGGCGGGGTGCGCGCCTACTACGGGGGCTCGGATGCCACCGGGTTCGACTTCGCCCAGGCCGGGCTGCAGACCGGGTCGTCGTTCAAGGTGTTCGCGCTGGTGGCCGCGCTCGAGCAGGGCATCGGGCTGGGCTATCAGATCGACAGCTCCCCGCTGACGCTGGACAACGGGCGCACCAAGATCACCAACTCCGAGGGTGAGAGCTGCGGTGTCTGCAACATCGCCGAGGCGCTCAAGCGCTCGCTGAACACCGCCTACTACCGGCTGATGCTCAAGCTCAAGAACGGGGCGCAGGACGTCGCCGACGCGGCGCATCAGGCCGGCGTGGCCAAGAGCTTCCCGGGCGTGCCGCACACCCTGTCCCAGGACGGGGGACCGCCGGAAGGCGGTGTGGTGCTGGGCCAGTACCAAACCCGGGTGATCGACATGGCCTCCGCTTACGCGACCCTGGCGGCCTCGGGCGTCTATCACCCGCCGCACTTCGTGGAGAAGGTGGTCAGCGCGGACGGCCGGGTGCTCTTCGACGCGAAGAACGCCGAAGACACCGGCGAGCAGCGCATCCCCAAGGCGGTGGCCGACAACGTCACCGCGGCCATGCAGCCCATCGCCGCCTGGTCGCGTGGGCACAACCTGGCCGGCGGACGGCCGTCGGCGGCCAAGACCGGAACCACGCAGCTGGGCGACACCGGGGCCAACCGGGACGGCTGGATGGTCGGCTACACGCCGTCGCTGTCGACCGCGGTCTGGGTGGGCACCACCGGGGGAGACGAACCCCTGGTGAACCAGTGGGGCGGCCCGGTCTACGGCGCGAGCATTCCGGCCGACATCTGGAAGGCCACCATGGACGGTGCCCTGCAGGGCACCCCCAACGAGTCATTCCCCACGCCCACTGAGATCGGCGGTTACGCGGGCGTCCCGGCCGCGCCGCCGCCCCCGCCGCCGGTGGAGGACGGTCCGCCGCCGCCGACCGAAACCGTCATTCAGCCGACGATCGAGATCGCCCCGGGAATCACCATCCCGATCGGACCGCCCACCACGATCCAGGTCGCCCCGCCCGCGCCTGCGCCGGCGGCTTCCGAGCCGGGGGTCCCCCCGCCGGCCGAGCCCCCACCGCACGCGCCGTAGTGCGTTCGTGATCTGGATTCAACTCGACGTTGCCTGCACGCACGTAGGCTGGTCGCCATGCGACTGCAGCGACGCGGGGTGCGAAACGGGCTGCTGAGCACTTCGTCGTTCGGCGCGCCCGGTGACACCCGGCCAGGAATGGTGGAGGCCTGCCCGCCCGACTCTGACCCGCGGAGACAACGCGGCCGGCGGTGACCACGCACCGCCCGCCGGCGCCGGGAACCCACAGTGCTGACGAAGAGGATTTTCTGACGACCACTGATGCCGCACGGGATGCCCCATCGCAGCGCGTGCAGCCCGAGCCCTGCGCGCAGGACACAGATGACGACGCGGATCTGCAGCAGCGCCTCGAAGTGGTCAAGGCCGCCATGGAGCGGCCGCGCCCCGACGACGAAAACACCTGCCGGCCGGCTCACCCGGCCGCCGACAGCGCGGCCGAACCCGAGGACCGGCGGCGCCGCAGCTGGCAGTGGATCCGGTGGGGCCTCTACGTGACCGCCGCGATGCTGGTGGCGGCGCCCCTGGTCACCTTCGCAATGGCCTACCGGGCGGTGGACATCCCCGAGCCGGGCGACATCCCCACCAGTCAGGTGTCGACCATCCTCGCCGCTGACGGCACCGAGCTGGCGAAAATCGTTCCGCCGGACGGCAACCGGATCGACATCAGCCTGGACCGAGTACCGGTCCACGTGCGTGACGCGGTGCTGGCCGCCGAGGACCGCGACTTCTACACCAACGCCGGGTTCTCTATCACGGGGCTGGTGCGGGCAGTCAGGAACAATCTGCTCGGAGGGGACACCCAGGGCGGATCGACCATCACCCAGCAGTACGTCAAGAACGCACTGGTCGGCTCGGAACGAGTGGGCGTCGGGGGATTGGTCCGCAAGGGCAAAGAACTCGTCATCGCGGCCAAGATGAGCCAGGAGTGGCCCAAAGACGAGGTGCTGGAGGCCTACCTCAACATCATCTACTTCGGACGCACCACCTACGGGATCTCCGCGGCGGCGCGGGCGTACTTCGACAAGCGCGTCGAGGACCTCACCGTCTCCGAAGGGGCGCTGCTGGCGGCGGTGATCCAGCGGCCGTCCACGCTGGATCCGGCGATCAACCCCGGCCTGGCCCTCGAGCGCTGGAACTGGGTGCTCGACGGCATGGTCCAGACCGGCGCCCTGACACTCAGCGAGCGGGCCCGGCAGAGCTTCCCGGCCACCATCCCGCCGGACCAGGCCCGCAACGCCGACCAGGCATGGGGGCCCAAGGGACTGATTGCGCGCCGGGTCACCGAAGAACTGCTCGACCTGTTCCACATCGACGAGCAGGCCCTGAACATGGAGGGACTGCGCATCACCACCACGATCGACATGAAGGCGCAGCGGGCCGTGGAGAAGGCGGTGACGGCGGCCATGGCGGGGCAGAAGCCGTCGCTGCGGACCGCGGTGGTCTCCATCGACCCCCGCGACGGTGCGGTGCTGGCCTACTACGGTGGTGCGGAGGCGGGCGGCTTCGACTTCGCCCAGGCGGGTTTGCAGACCGGCTCGTCGTTCAAGGTGTTCGCGTTGGTGGCTGCGTTGAAGCAGGGGATCGGGCTGGGCTATCAGGTGGACAGCTCGCCGTTGAAGGTCGGGGGGATCAAGATCAGTAACGTGGGGGGCGCGGGCTGCGGGGTGTGCAACCTCGCCGAGGCACTCAAACGGTCCCTCAACACGTCCTATTACCGACTGATGCTCAAACTCCGGAACGGCCCCGAAGACGTCGCCGAAGCCGCGCACCAGGCCGGGATCGCCACGAGCTTTCCCGGCGTCGCGTTCACCCTGTCCGAGGACGGCCGCGGCGGCCCGCCCAACAACGGCATCGTGCTCGGCCAGTACCAGACCCGCGTGATCGACATGGCCTCGGCGTACGCCACCCTGGCCGCCTCGGGGGTGTACCACCGCCCGCATTTCATCCAGAAGGTCGTCGGGCCGGACAACCGGGTGCTCTTCGACAGCGCCCCCGCCGGTGAGCATCGGATTCCCGCAGCCGTCGCCGACAACGTGACCGACGCCATGAAGGCGATCCCCAGCTGGTCTGGCGGCCACAGCCTGGCCGGGGGGCGACCGGCCGCCGCCAAGACCGGGACCACCCAGCTCGGTGACACCGGCGCCAACCGTGACGCCTGGATGGTGGGCTACACGCCCACGTTGTCGACGGCGGTCTGGGTGGGCACCGCCAGCGGCACCGAACCGCTGACCAACAAGTGGGGCGGCCCCATCTACGGCGCGGGCCTGCCGGGGGACATCTGGAAGGCCAGCATGGACGGCGCCCTGGCGGGCGATCCGATCGTCGCGTTCCCCAAGCCCCCCGAGATCGGTGGCTTCGCCGGTGCGCCGAGGTCGGCGCCGCTGCGCGCACCGGTGTGGCAAGCGCCGCCGCCGGCGCCCCCGCCGGACGGCGCCGAGCCGCCGCCGGGGCCGCCGGGATTCCCGATGCCGGAACTGTTTCCGCCGCCGCCGCCGCTTCCGCCGCCGCTGCCCCCACCGGCACCGGGGGTGCAGCCGTGACAGAAACCGGCGAACGCGCGGTCTGCTCGCCTCGTCCGTTGGCGGCCGACCTGCGCAGTGCTGACGACCGGGACTGCCCCAGCCGCACCGATGTCATCGGGCACGCGCTGTCCAACACCATCGGGGGACCGGTGGGGCGTCATGCGCTGATCGGGCGCACCAGGTTCATGACGCCGCTTCGGGTGATGTTTTTGATCGCGGTGCTGTTCTTGGCCCTGGGCTGGACCACCAAGTCACCGTGCCTGCAGAGCACCGGCAGCGGTAGCCCGGATCAGCGGGTGGCCAACTGGGACCACGAGCGCGCCTACTTCCAGCTCTGCTACTCCGATGTGGTGCCGCTCTACACCGCGGAGCTGCTGGACGAGGGCAAGTTTCCCTACAAGTCCAGCTGGGTGGAGAAGGACTCCTCCGGCAACGAGCAGACCCGCTACGACGGGCTGCCCGCCGTGCGCTACATGGAATATCCGGTGCTGACCGGCCTGTACCAGTACGGGGCAATGGCCCTGGCGAAGACGTACACGGCCATCACCAAAGTGGTGAAGATCCCGGCGCTCAGCGGGGTCGCCGAGGTGGTGGTGTTCTTCGACATCGTCGCGCTGGGTCTGGCCCTGGCCTGGCTGGCGACGGTGTGGTCCACCGCCGGGCTGGCCGGCCGGCGCATCTGGGACGCCGCGCTGGTGGCGGCGTCGCCGCTGGTGATCTTCCAGATCTTCACCAACTTCGACGCACTGGCCGTCGCGTTCGCCGGGGCGGGCCTGTTGGCGTGGGCGCGGCGGCGGCCCACGGCCGCCGGGGTGCTGCTCGGCCTGGGGGCGGCCGCCAAGCTATACCCGGTGCTGCTGTTGTTCCCGCTGTTGGTGCTGGGGGTGCGCACCGGCCGGCTGCGGGAGGCCGGCCGCACCACAGCGGCCGCGGCGCTGAGCTGGCTGGCGGTCAACCTGCCGATCCTGGTGTTCGCGCCGCGCGGCTGGAGTGAATTCTTCCGGCTCAATTCGCGTCGCGGCGACGACATGGATTCGCTGTACAACGTGGTGCGGTCGTTGACCGGCTGGCAGGGGTTCGACGGCGACCTGGGCATGTGGCAGCCGCCGGTAGTGCTCAACGGCGTGGTGGCCGCACTGTTCGCGCTGTGCTGCCTGGGGATCGGCTATGTCGCGCTGACCGCACCCCGGCGGCCGCGGGTAGCGCAGCTGGCGTTCCTGGTGGTTGCGGCGTTCCTGCTGACCAATAAGGTGTGGAGCCCGCAGTTCTCGTTATGGCTGGTGCCGCTGGCGGTGTTGGCGCTGCCACACCGCCGGCTCCTGCTGGCCTGGATGACCGTCGATGCGCTGGTCTGGGTGCCGCGGATGTACTACCTCTACAGCGCTTCCGACCGCAGCCTGCCCGAACAGTGGTTCACCAGCACGGTGCTGGTGCGCGACCTGGCGGTGCTGGTGTTGTGCGCGTTGGTGTTTCGACAGATCTACCGGCCGCAACAGGATCTGGTGCGGGCACACGGGTGGGCCGACGACCCGGCAGGCGGCTTTTTCGACCGCGCGCCCGATGCGCCCCCAGACTGGCTTCCGGCCTGGTTACGGCCCAAGTCTGCGGAACCAGTCCACCGGGAACCGGGGCGGTAGCGGCGGCGCGTCAGCTATAGGGTTTGTGCCCGTGCGGAAACCCCCTTGGTTGGCGTGGGCGCTCTGGGACTGCGGAGCCACCGGCCTGAACGCAATCACCATCACGTTCGTTTTCTCGGTCTATCTGACCGCGTCGGTCGGGGCGAGCGCCGGTACGTCGGCGGCCAGTTGGCTGGGGCGCGCGATGGCCGTTGCCGGGATCGCGGTCGCGCTGCTCGCCCCACTGACCGGCAGCGCAATCACCGAGCCCAGCCGGCGGCGGCGGGCACTGATCGTGCTGAGCCTGACGGTTGCAGGACTGACCGCGTCGATGAGTCTGATCCGCAACGACCCCAGTTACCTCTGGCCGGGCCTGGTGCTGTTGGCCGTGACGGCGGCCTCCAGTGACTTGGCCACCGTCCCCTACAACGCGACATTGCGGTTGGTCACCACCCCGCAGAACGCGGGCAGAGTCTCGGGCTTCGGTTTGGCCGCCGGCTATCTCGGCAGTGTGGCACTGCTGCTCATGGTCTACGTGGGTTTCGTCGCCGGGCAGGGGCCGACCGTCGGTGTGTTGGGTCTGCCGACTGCAGATGGGGTGAACGTGCGGGCGGCGATGCTGCTGACCGCGGCGTGGTTCTTGGTATTTGCGCTGCCGTTGCTGAGGGCGAAGCCGCAATCGACCGATGGCCCCGCGGTCGATGTTCCGCAGGTCGCGCCGGGAGGATTCCGCCAGCTTCGTGCCGACCTGGTCGGCGAATGGCGCCGTGACCGCAACATCGTCTACTACCTGTTGGCCAGTGCGGTGTTCCGGGACGGGCTTACCGGGGTGGTGGCTTTCGGGGCGGTGTTGGGCGTCAACGTGTACGGCATCTCGGCGGCGAACGTGCTGTTGTTCGGAGTGACGGCCAGCACGTTGGCCGCCGTCGGGGCGGCGCTCGGCGGCCTGCTCGACGAACGCATCGGTGCCAAGGCGGTGATCCTCGGCTCGCTGGCGTCGATGATCGTGGTCGGGCTGGTGTTGCTGGCGCTGTCGGGACCGCTGACGTTCTGGGTGTGCGGCCTTTTGCTGAGCCTGTTCGTCGGCCCGACCCAGTCGTCGGCGCGCACGCTTCTGCTGCGGATGAGCCCCGCGGGTAAGGAGGGACTGTCGTTCGGGCTCTACACCACCACCGGGCGGGCGGCAACCTTCCTGGCGCCGACGCTGTTCTTCACCTTCGTCGACCTGTTCGGCGCCGACCGGGCCGGGCTCGGGGGACTGCTGGTTGTGCTGGCCGCCGGGTTGATCGCGATGCTGCCCATCCGGGATTCCGCACCGCAAAGTGAACTACTGGAACGTCGGTGAGGGCTCGAGTAGTGGCTGCGGGAGTCGCTGACCGTACCGCGGTTTACATAGGCGCCAATTTGTCGTGACCTTGCTGTAACCTCGCGAAGGCGATGACTACCCCTCCCACATCCCCCAACAGTCCATCCGCCTCGCCGATCGCCGTCATCGGGCTGGCCTGCCGGCTTCCCGGCGGCATCGATTCACCGCAACGGTTCTGGGAAGCATTACTGCGTGGCGCCGACTTCATCGACGAAGTACCCGGCGACCGGTGGGACGTCGAGGCCTACTACGGCTCCGAGCCGGGGGCGCCGGGCCGGTCGGTATCCCGCTGGGGCGGCTTCCTGGACACCATCGGCGCGTTTGACGCCGACTTCTTCGGCATGACCGAGCCGGAGGCCATCGCGGTCGACCCGCAACACCGCCTGTTACTGGAGACCTCGTGGGAGGCCGTCGAGCACGCCGGAGTGGACCCGGCGGCCTTGGCTCGATCGCAGACCGGCGTGTTCGTGGGGCTGACGCACAGCGACTACGAACTGCTGTCCGCCGAGTGCGGCGCCGCTGAGGGGCCCTACGGATTCACCGCGACCAGCAGCAGCTTCGCCTCCGCCCGGGTGTCGCGGGCCCTGGGACTGCACGGGCCGGCAGTCACGGTGGACACGGCGTGTTCCTCGGGCCTGATGGCGGTCCACCAGGCGTGCCGCAGTTTGCAGGTCGGCGAAAGCGAGCTCGCCCTGGCAGGCGGTGTGTCGGTGATGCTCGAACCCCGCCGATCGGTTGCCGGCTCGCAGCAGGGCATGTTGTCCCCGACCGGCCGATGCCGGGCCTTCGATGCCGCCGCCGACGGATTCGTCGCCGGTGAAGGCTGCGTGGTCTTGCTGCTCAAACGATTGCCCGAGGCCATACGCGATCACAACCGCATCCTGGCGGTGCTGCGCGGCAGTGCCGCCAATCAGGACGGCAGCGCGGGAACGGCCGCGGCGCCGTCGAAGCCGGCGCTGGTCGAGGTCTATCAGGCCGCGTTGGCCGCTGCCGGCGTCGAAGCCGCCACGGTGGAGCTGGTTGAAGCGCATGGGCTGGGAAACCCGTCCGCGGATCTGACCGAATACGCCGGACTGGCCGCGGTCTACGGCACCGACGACCGCTGTTTCTTGGGGTCGGTCAAGACCAACTTCGGGCACTGCCAGTCGGCATCCGGACCGCTGGGCCTGATGAAGGCAATACTGGCACTGCAGAACGGCACGGTCCCGCAGCATCTGCATTTCACCCGGTTGCCGGACCAGCTTGCCGGGATGGCGACCAATCTGGTTGTGCCGCGGGAGAATATGACGTGGCCGACCAAGGCGGGCCATCCGCGTCGGGCCGCGGTTTCTGCGCATGGCCTGTCGGGCACCAACGTGCACGTCATCGTCGAGCAACCGCCGGTGCCGGCGTTACCGGATGCGGCAACGGAATCGGCGACAGAAGTCGGCGGGCAAGCGCCGCTGCTTTTCCCGATATCGGCGACCTCCGCAGACCAGCTGCGTGCGACATCTGCCCGGCTGGCGGACTGGGTAGACGAACACGGCACCGCGATGAGTCCCGCCGATCTCGGCTACACACTGGCGCGGCGGCGGTCACACCGGCCGGTCCGAACGGCAGTGGCGGCGAGCAACTTCGTCGAACTCGGCGAGGCGCTGCGCGAGATCGCCGACAATGACCTGGCCTACCCGCCTGCCATCGGACCGGATGGCCGCGGGCCGGTATGGGTGTTTTCCGAACAAGCTCCCCCGTGGACGCCAATGGCGGCGTTGCTCGCCGAAGAACCGGCGTTCGCCGCCGCGATCGCGAAGATGGAGCCGGTCGTCGCCGAAGAGTCCGGCTTCTCACTGGCCGAGACCATCGCTGCCGCGGTGCCGCCGACCGAAGTCGAACGAGTGCAGCCGACGAACTTCGCCATCCAGGTCGCCCTGGCCGAAGCCATGAAGGCCCATGGGGTTCGGCCGGGCGCCGTCATCGGGCATTCGCTCGGGGAGACGGCGGCGGCCGTCGTAGCCGGCGGGCTGACCCTGGAGGACGGGCTCCGCGTCGCCTGTCGCCGGTCCCGGTTGCTGGCGCGGATCGTGGGCAGCGGCGCCATGGCCAACGTGGAACTGCCTGCGCAGCAAGTACTGTCGGAGCTCTCCATTCGTGACATCTCCGACGCGGTGCTCGCCGTGGTGGAGTCGCCGGTGTCGACAACCATCGGCGGGGACGGGCAGACCGTTCGCGAGCTGGTGGCCGCCTGGCAGCAACAGGGAGTTCCGGCGCGCGAGGTGGCCGTCGCGGTCGCCGCGCACACGTCACAGGTCGAACCGGTCCTCGATGAGCTGGCTCAAGCCCTCGCCGACGTGAAGCCGACAGAGCCCGAGATCCCTTACTACTCCGCAACACTGTGGTCGCCACGGGACCGGCCGGCATTCGACGGCCAGTACTGGGCGGACAACCTGCGTTACATGGCGCGATTCGCAGCAGCCGCGCAGGCGGCGATCAAGGACGGCTACCGGGTGTTCGGAGAGCTGGCGTCGCACCCGAGGCTGGCCGCGGTTCTCGAGCAGAATGCCGGCAGCCTCGACGTCGCGATCGCCGCGCTGGTTGCCATCCCACCAGAGCGCCAGTCCTGCAACGGATTGCGTGGGTTCGTCGCCGACCTGCACAGCGCCGGAGCCGCAGTGGACTTCGCTGCGCATTACCCGTCGGGGAAGCTGGTGGAAGCGCCGCTGCCGAGCTGGAACCACCGCGAGCTGATATTCAGCCGGGAGGACGCCGACACCGCTCCGCGCGGTGCCGCGATCAGGGCTGTACACCCGTTGTTGGGAGCGCACGTACACCTATTGGAGGAACCCGAACGCCACGTCTGGCAGGGCGACGTCGGGCTTGTGGGGCACCCGTGGCTCGACGATCACCGGGTTCACAACATGGCCGTCCTGCCCGGGGCCGCCTACTGCGAGATGGCTTTGGCCGCCGCCCGAACCAGCCTGGGCGAATCAGCCGAGGTTCGTGACCTGCGATTCGAGCAGATGCTGTCCCTCGACGACTGGACATCGGTGTCCTCGGGGGCCGCGGTGGTGGCGCCCGGGGTCCTCGACTTCGGGGTGCACACCCATCAGGGGCGCGACCGCGTTGACTGTGCGACGGCGGTGTTGGCGGCTCCACCGGATGTCCCGCAACCGTCGGTCCGCGACATCGCCGCGTTGCTGGCCGCACACCAGACCCGCCTCGACGGCGATGATCTGCGAAAAGCCGCCGACCGCGACGGAATTCAATACGGCCCGGCATTCGCAGGTCTGGCCGTGGTTCATGTCGGCGACAGCCGGCACACCATCGGTGCCACGGCGTTGGCCGAGGTCGCGCTGCCGGGGCCGACCCGCTCTCAGCAGGGGCTCTATGAAATTCATCCGGCCCTCCTCGAAGCGTGCATCATGGCTGCTGCCATGCGGCCCGATATCCCGCGCGCCGGCGATGGGGGACTGCTGCGGCCGGTTGGCGTGCACCGGCTCCGTCGCCATCATCTGATCCGCGAGGTGCGGTACTGCCTGAGCACAGTGACGGCTGTGCGAGCCGATGCCTGCGAGGCCGATCTGGAATTGATGGACGGTTCGGGCAATGTGTTGCTCACCGTCGAAGGTCTGCAATTCGCGGCCGGCCGCTCGCAGAGCGAGTCCGCGCAGCGCACCCTTGACGAGCGCCTGCTGACCATCGAGTGGGAGCGCCGCGATCAACCGGTTGCAGCGTCGACCGACGCGGGAAGCTGGCTGTTGTTGAGCACGGCCGATGCCCCAGATGCCCTGACCGGTCGCCTCGGCAGGGTGCTCAACGGCGAAGGGACGCAATCCGTCACCGTGTCGACGCCGATGGGTCGCGGGCATGGGGCAGACGGCATCGACGAGGTGCTCAATGGCCGAACCGGAGTCGTTGTGGTCACCCCGCCGGCGCTCAACGGTTCCCACCCCCCGCAGCGCGGCCGGGACCTCGTGGCTTACCTGCTGGACGTCGTGAGGCAGATGGTGGCGCTGCCCGGCGAGTCACCGCGGCTGTATGTGGTCACCAGAGACGCCGCCGCGGTGCGACCGGGGGATCGGCCCAACCTGGAACAGGCCGGCCTGCGTGGACTGATCCGGGTTGTCGACTCGGAGTATCCGCACCTGAAGGTCACCCAGATCGACGTAGACGGCAGCGCCGCCGAGCAGGACGGGGCATTGGCCGCCCACCTCGCGGCGCAACTTCGCAGCGGGTCAGAGGAGGACGAGACCGCTTGGCGCGACGGCGACTGGTACACCGCGCGGCTGCGTCCCGGCCCGCTTGGCCCAGCCGATCGGCGGACGACCGTGGTCGAACACGGCCACGACTGCCTGCGCCTGCAGCGCAGCGACTCGACCGAGCCCGAAACGTGGGAACCGGTGGCCCATCCGCGGATTGCGCCGGGCAGCGGTCAGATCGAGGTCGCGGTGAGGGTCGCCGGAGTCGATTGGGCGCAGGCGTCTCCCGTCGAGCCGGGCCTGCAGCAACTGGGCCCGGACTTCGCGGGCGTGGTGACGGCAGTCGGCCCTGATGTCACCGGCCACCGCGTGGGCGACCATGTCGCCGGGATTTCTCCCGACGGCTGCTGGGCAACGTTCATCACCTGCGATGCCCGGCTGGTGGCCACCCTGCCGGCGGAACTGCCGCTGACTGAAGCCGCCGCCTGGCCGACCGCATACGCCACCGCCTGGTACGGGCTGCACCACCTGGCGCGCGTCACATCAGACGACAAGGTGCTGATCCATCGCGCAACCAGCGGCGTCGGTCGGGCCGCAATCGCAATCGCACGAGCGGCAGGGTGCCAGGTCTTCGCCACCGCAGACAGCCCGCAGCGACGAGAACTGTTGCGCGACATGGGTATCGAACACGTATATGACTCCAGCAATCTGGAGTTCGCCGATCGGATACGCCACGACACGGATGGCTACGGTGTCGACGTGGTGCTCAACTCCCTGTCCGGCGTGGCGCAACGCGCCGGAATCGAACTGCTGAGCTTCGGCGGCCGGTTCATCGAGCTGGGCAGGCGCGACGTCTACGGCGACACCCGGCTTGGCCTGTTCCCCTTCCGCCGCAACCTGTCGTTGCACGTGGTCGACATGGCGCTGCTGGCGCACAGCCATCCCGAAACGGTCCAGCGATTGCTGTGCACCGTCTACCGGAATGCGGCCGACGGCAGACTGCCGCAGCCGCAGACCACGCACCACCCCTTGCTGGATGCGGCCGAAGTCCTGCGCCTGGCTGACGGGGACGACTGCGCGGCAACAGTTTTGCTGGACGCGCCGCCGGCCGGCAGCACCGTGGCGGTGATACCACCGGCGCAGGCCCGGCTTTACCGGGCCGATGGCTCCTACATCGTCACCGGTGGCACCGGCGGACCCGGGTTGTACTTGGCTGCTGAGATGGCCGCAGCGGGTTGTGGCCGCATCGTGCTCAACGGCGAGTCTGCACCGGACAGCCAAGCGCAACAGGCTATCGATCGGTTGCGCGCACTGGGCGCCGATATTCAGGTGGAATGCGGTGACATCGCGGAGCCGCAGACGGCGGACCGGCTGGTGGCGGCGGCGACGGCGTCCGGTCTACCGGTGCGCGGCGTACTGCATGCAGTCGCCGCAGTGGGCGAAGCGCCGTTGACCGAGATCACCGATCACCTCGTTGACCACAGCTGGTCGCCGAAGGTCCACGGCGCGTGGAACCTGCACCAGTCGTTGCAGGAAGCCGCGCAACCGTTGGACTGGTTCTGCGCGTTCTCCTCGACTTCGGCGCTGATCGGGTCGCCGGGCCAGGGCGCCGCCGCGGCAGCCGACAGTTGGTTGGACGCGTTCGGACGCTGGCGCCAGGCCCAGGGCTTGCCGGCCACCGTGATCGGCTGGGGGCCGTGGGCCGACACCGACACCGGCAGCTGCGCCGACTCCGACGACGGCGTGCACGCTGCGATCACTTGCCCCGAAGCCGCCCGCGCCTTCGACGCGGTACTGAGCTATGGCCGCGCCTATGCCGGCTACGCCCCGATCACCCGTGCCCCGTGGTTGGCGGCGCTGGCGCACCGCAGCCCGTTTGCCGAAGCGTTCCGGCCGGTGCGCCGAAGCAGTCCCGACGCGCAGAGGTTCCTCGCCGAACTGAAGGAGATCCCGCGCGAGGAGTGGTTGGGCACCATCCTGCGCCTGATCTCCGACCAGATCAGTCTGCTGCTGCGCCGTACCGTTGACCCGGACCGGCCGCTGCCCGAATATGGCCTGGATTCGTTGGCCAGCTTGGAGTTTCGTACCCGGATCGAAACGGAGACCGGGGTCCGGGTCGGTCCTGCCCAGCTCACCACGGTGCGCGGCGTGTCCCAGCATGTGTGCGACCAACTGGCCGCTCGGGTAGAACCTGCGGACTCGCCCGGTGGTGGGTAGTTTGAGTCGGCCGGCAGCTGTCTCGAGCTGCCGGCCGGAGTGTTGTTCGCCCGAGAAGAGGAGCAGACGTTGCGGGTAGGGCCATTGGCGTTGGGGACGTTGGCGGACTGGGAACCCGAGGCCGGTCCCACCGTGGTGTGGCAGCCGTCGGCTGCTGCGCTGGCCGCAGCGCGACGGGCGCCGGTGAACGCCGTGCCGGCCAGTTACATGCAGGAACAACACATTCGCGGCTACATCGACCAGACTGCCGTCGGACTCGACTACTCGCGCCTGATGGTGCTCAGCTGTGACATGGCGGGCCGCTGCGATCGACGGGCCATCGGCTACATCATCAATGCACATGTACGGCGGCACGAGACCTACCGCAGCTGGTTCGAGCATGCCGAGGACGGACGCCTCATTCGTCACGTCATGGACGACCCGTCCGATATCGAGTTCGTCCCGGTCGATCACGGCGAACTGGCGTTGCCGCAGGTACGCGCGCTGTTGACGGAGACGCCGGATCCCTTACAGTGGGACTGCTTCCGGTTCGGGATCATTCAGGGCAAGAGCCACTTCACGTTCTTCGCCAGCATCGATCACGTGCATGTGGACGCCGCGGTCGCCGGGGTGACGTTGATGGAGCTCTACTTCATGTACAACGCGCTGGTGGTCGGCGGAGCGCCGCTCGAGCTGCCCCCTGCGGGAAATTACAGCGAGTTCTGCATCCGTCAGCACCAGTTCACCTCTGCGCTCACCCAGGAGTCGCCCGAGATCCGGGCCTGGCGCACCTTCGCCGAGCACAACGACCACAGCCTGCCGGGTTTCCCGTTGCCGCTCGGCGACCCCGCACAGCCGTGCGACGCGGCCATGGTCACCGTCACCATGCTCGATGAACAGCAGACCATCGATTTCGAGTCCGCCTGCACCGACGCGAACACCCGCTTCATCGGTGGGGTCCTGGCGTGCTGCGCCCTGGCTCATCGCGAATTGACCGGGGAGGCCACCTTCTACGGACTCACCCCGCGCGACACCCGCAGGTCCCCGGAGGATGACCTCACGCTGGGCTGGTTCACCGGCCTGATCCCGATCACGGTTCCCATCGGCGAGTCCTCATTCGCCGACGCCGCCAATGCCGCGCAGATCTCCTTCGATTCGGGCAGAACCCTGGCAGACGTGCCCTACCAGCGGGTGCGCGAGTTGGTACCCAGCTTGGGCAAACCACCACCGAATTTTCCCGTCATCAATTTCCTCGACGCCGGGGCCGCCCCGTTGTCGGCGCTGATCGCCGCGGGACTGGACGACCTGAACATCGGGGTCTACAGCGACGGCCGGTACTCATATCAGATGTCGCTCTACGTGATCCGGGTGGGGGAGGAGACTGCGGTCACCGCGGTTTTCCCCGACAACCCGGAGGCCCACGAATCGGTGGCGCGCTACCTGGCGTTGTTGACGTCGGTGTTCGAGCGGGTTGCCGATCAGGGCCACGGGGAACAGGTCGCATGAGCCCAGCCCCATCCGCTGTGACATGCACGCCCAGCAGCCGGAGGTGAACACATCTTCAGCCGGCTAGGCGACTTCGTGGTGCGGCGTCCGTGGCCGGTGATCGGCTTCTGGGCGCTGTTGGTCGTGCTGCTGCCGCTGTTCGCGCCGTCGCTGACCGATATGGCGCAGCGTCATCCTGTCGCGGTGCTGCCCGCCGACGCCCCGTCCGTCTCGGCCTCGGCGGAGATCTCCGCCGCCTTCGATGAGGACGGCTCGGAAAATGTGCTGACGGTGCTGCTCAGCGACGAGCAGGGCCTGAGTCCCGCCGATGAAGAGGTCTACCGCACGCTGGTGGACCGGCTGCGTCTGGACACCGAACACGTGGTGATGCTGCAGGACCTGCACACCACTCCGGCGCTGCGGGAGGTGCTCGCCAGCAGCGACGGCCAAGCATGGATCCTGCCGGTCGGGCTGGCCGGCGACTTGGGCACGCCCGAGTCCTACGCGGCATACCTACGAGTCGCCGACATCGTCAAGCAGACCGTTGCCGGATCGACCCTGACCGCTGACGTCACCGGCCCGGCGGCCACCGTCGCCGACCTGACCGATGCCGGGGCGCGGGATCGCCTGGCGATCGAGTCCGCGATCGCGGTCTTGCTGCTGATCATTCTGGCGGTCATCTACCGCAATCCGGTCACCATGGTGCTGCCGCTGATCACCATCGGTGCGTCGTTGGTGACCGCGCAGGCGGTGGTCGCCGCGGTCTCACTGGGTACCGGAATGGCCGTCTCAAACCAGGCCATCGTGCTACTCAGTGCGTTGATCGCCGGCGTGGGAACCGATTACGTCGTCTTCCTGGTCAGCCGCTATCACGACTACGTCCGGATGGGGGTGGGCACGGCCGAAGACAATCAGCAGGCGGTGCGGCGGGCCCTGACGTCGATCGGCAAGGTGATCGCCGCGTCCGCAGCGACTGTGGCCGTCACCCTACTGGGAATGGGCTTCGCCAAACTGGGGGTGTTCGCCACCACCGGCCCGGTCCTGGCGATCGGGATCGCGGTGGCTTTCCTTGCGGCCATCACCCTGCTGCCTGCCATCCTGGTGGTGGCTGGGCCGCGCGGATGGGTGGCGCCGCGCCCCGAACGCGCCGCGCGACTCTGGCGCCGGACCGGGGTGCGAATCGTTCGGCGGCCCAAGGCGTATCTGACCGGGAGTCTGGCCCTGTTGCTGGCTCTGGCCGGCGGCGCAGGGCTGATTCGGTTCAACTACGACGACCGCAAACAACTGCCGGATTCCGTCGACAGCTCGGTGGGGTACGCCGCTTTGGACCGGCACTTCCCGGTCAACCAAACGATCCCCGAATACCTGCTGGTGCAGTCTCCCCACGACTTACGCACTCCGTGGGCGCTTGCCGACATGGAGCAGATGGCATATCGGATCAGCCAGATCCCCGGTATCGCCGCGGTCCGCGGTGTCACCCGGCCCCGAGGTGAGTCACTCGAGGAGGCCCGAGCGACCTACCAAGCCGGCGAAGTCGGCGATCAGTTGGGCGACGCAGCCGGCCTGATCGCCGGCCGCGATGCTGACCTCAACCGGCTGTCCACCGGTGCCCGGAAGCTGGCAAACGGCCTCGGAGATCTACACGCTCAAGTCAGCCAGTCCATAGCCAGCGTGCGCAGTCTGGTCGACGCATTGGCGTACCTGCAGAATCAGTTCGGTGGAAACAAGACCTTCGGTGAAATCGACCAGGCCGCAAGGCTGGTCAACAGCATCCGCGCGCTCGGCGATGCTCTGCAGATGAGCTTCGGCGGACTCGCGTCCAGCTTCGACTGGGTCGATCCCGTCACCGAGTCCCTCGACGCCAGCCCGACGTGCGATGCCAACCCGATCTGCGGGACTGCGCGGGCCGAGTTCCACAAGTTGCAAAACGCCCGTGCCGCAGGCACCCTTGATGAAATCTCGTCGCTGTTTCGGCAGTTGCAATCGGCGCAGCCCTCGCAGACGGTGTCGTCGGCGGTCAACGGGCTGAGCCGCTCCCTGCAGTCGGCCGCGCAGTCCCTGCATGCGCTGGGATTCGACAATCCGCGCAGGGTGCAACGGAAGATCATTGAGATGCAGAACGGCACCAACGACCTCGCTGTCGCTGGGCGCCAGGTGGCCGACGGGGTGCAACTCCTCGTCGACCAGACCAAGGAATTGGGCCTGGGACTAGACACCGCGTCGGCGTTTCTCATGACGATGGGCCACGACGCGTCCCAGCCGTCGATGGCGGGGTTCAATGTGCCACAACAGGTTCTGGCCACCGAGGATTTCAAGAAGCTGGCGCACACCTTCGTCTCGGCCGACGGCCATTCGGTGCGGTACTTCATCCAAACCGATGAAGATCCATTCAGCACCAAAGCCATGGACCAGGTCAACGCCATCCTTGCCACCGCCCAAGCGGCGCAGCCCAACACCATCCTCGCCGACGCCTCGATATCGATCTCCGGATACCCGGTCACGCTGCGGGACATCCGCGACTACTACGAGCGGGACATTCGGCTCATCGTCGTCCTGACGACCCTGGTGGTGCTGCTGATCCTGACCGCCCTGCTGCGAGCGGTTGTCGCCCCGATCTACCTGGTGGGTTCGGTGATCATCTCGTACCTGTCGGCGATCGGGCTCGGCGTCCTGGTCTTCCAGGTCATGCTGGGTCAGCAGTTGCATTGGAGCGTGCCGGGTTTGGCATTTGTGGTGCTGGTGGCGGTAGGCGCCGACTACAACATGTTGCTGGCATCTCGATTGCGCGAAGAATCGCCGCTGGGCGTGCGAACCAGCGTTATCCGCACGGTCGGGTCCACCGGTGCGGTGATCACCGCAGCGGGCCTCATCTTCGCCTCCGCCATGTTCGGACTGCTGTTCGCCAGTGTGGGGGCTGTGGTGCAGGGCGGCTTCGTGATCGGCGCCGGCATCCTGGTCGACACCTTTGTGGTGCGCAGTATCACCGTGCCCGCCGCGGCCGCGCTGCTGGGCCGGGCCAATTGGTGGCCCGCGCGTCCGTGGCTGCAGCCCCGGCCCGACGCTCCGAAACGCGCAGCCGCCGGCGGCCGGGCGATCGAGACGGTCACCGACGACTGACCCGATGGGTCAGCCGGCGAACCCGAAGAAGTTGCGAAGTTTGCCGACGGTGTCATCGATGGCGCTGCTGGTCTCCGGTCCCAGCACCTCCACCACATCCATGCCGGCCGGGGAGACGGAAATCGGCCTGGTGGCAGGGTTGTCGTTGCGGGAATACCCCGCGTCGATCTGTGGCTGCAGGAAGGCGTCGAGCTGATCCACCACGTCGTCGGGCATACCCAGGAAGCGCAGCGGCAGCGTCAACGGCAGGTGATTGATGGGGATCAGGTACGTCGTTGTTGTGGCGCCGCGGGAATTGATGGTGGACCGGATGTTCTGGGGCGGCACATCCGCGGGAGTGGTGAATGCGGACGGTGTGTGCACGATCGCCGCTCCGAGAAGGGCGTTGGTGACCGACCATAGATTGTCCGGCCGGTCGGGGAAGTCGGCCATGCCGTCGTAAGCGGCGACTATGCGATTGGTGTCGTATTGGCTGTCGACCTCGGGGGGCATGACGTAGTCGTCAAGGGGCAGGCGGCTACCCGGCGGGAAGAGACCGGAAAGAAAGCTCGCCCCGAAGGCGTGCTTTCCCATGGGTGAGCCGATTGTCGTGAACTGCAACATGTGGGGCGGCGGCGCTGCGGGGTCATTGGCCAGTCGGACCTGTTCCTTATCCAGCGCCATGGTGCCCTGCGACAAACCGATGACACTGGCCGGCTCGGACCCACGGCGAATCACGGCGTGAAGGCTGTCGGTGGCGGCGTCGACCGCGGCGGCTACGGTCATGTTGTCGCGCTTGGCGTCGGGAGCGAACATGGTGGGCACCCACCGGAACATGGCACCCGCGGGGTAGTCGATGATTTCCCGCTTCTTGTTCGGGAAATAGCCGGAACCGGCGCGCCGGGTGTAGTCCGCCCACGGTATGCCGGGCGGCCGGGCACCGCCGACGGCGTAGACGACGTCGACATTCGACGCATCGCCCACCGGTGGCGGCGTCGGAGTCGGCGCTGTCCACGGGGTGTCGGTGGGCAGGTCCGGTGCCGCGGTCGCGACACCGCAGCCCAACCCACCAGCCGAACCGGCAAGCCACACGGCGAGCGCTCCGGCGACCAGTCGTTTCATCGCTAACCCCTTCAGCCGTGCAGGCCCTCTGACAGACCCGACGTCCACCTTCTCACAGACCTAGAACACCGGCAGTGCATAAGACACCACCCACGGCGGCCAGCAGCGCGGCCACCTGACCTGGCCGACGTTGCCGACCCCACCTGTGCAGCGCCGCCATGAACCCGCGGGTGGCGTCCGGAGCCACCAGGTAGGCCAGCAGCGGAATCTCCACGAGCGCAAACGCCAACACATTGAACGTCAGCAGCGCGGCGATCTTCGTGCCGGTGGCGGCACCCGAGGCGACGATGATCGCCAACGCGGCCAGATAGTCCACCGACGGCAGCGCGATACCCAAACCGGCTGCTCCCGCCACCCACAGCGACCGACCTTTGAGCAATCGCTGTGCCCGAGCGGAGAATCCGACCGGGGCAGCATCGGAACGAACCGGCCGCATCTCGCGCGGTCGGCCGGCCAACACTCTGGCGAGCAGAACCGCGGCTGTCAGCAGCGCCAGCGCGCCGATGACGATCTGAACCCGCGGCAAGGTCAGCCCAGACGACTCCGTCACCGAGGGCGACAGGACGAACAACACCACCAGACCGCCGGTTGTCCCCATGACGAAGCCGCCGCACAGGAACGCCATCAGCTGCAGTACCGGCCTGGGCCGGTTCAGCATCAGCAGCGTCAAACCGATGCGAACCGGCTCAACGCTGGTGGCAGCCGCCATCACCAGCAGGGCTATCCACATGCGGCGACGTCGTCGCGCGGGGCCGCGGCCTGCTCAGCGGTCAATCCGGGTGAACTCCTGGCTCTGGTACTGCTCGACGCAGGCCGCCCGGCGAACTTTGCCGCTGGTGGTGATGGGAATCGATCCCGGCCCCACCAGCACAACGTCAGCGACGGCCACCCCGTGGGCCTGGGAGATCGCCGCCTGCACATCGTCTTTCAGGACTGCGAGCCGCTTCGCGGTGTCCTCGGGGGATTCGCCTCGATCCCGCACTTCGATGATGGTGACCAGGGCCTCGTCCTCGTTGACCGGAACCGCGATGGCCGCGACGCGACCCCCGCTGATCTCTTGAAGGGTGGCTTCGATGTCCTCGGGGTAGTGGTTGCGCCCGCGGATGATCAGCAGATCTTTCATGCGGCCGACGATGAACAGCTCACCCTCGGAGATGAATCCGAGGTCGCCGGTTCTGAGCCACGGGCCGTTCGGGGTGCCTTCGGACGCCCGGATCAGTGTCGCCGCGAACACCTCCTGGGTCTGTTCCGGTTTGTTCCAGTAGCCGGCAGCGACATTGGCACCGGCGGTCCAGATCTCACCGACAGTTCCCACCGCGCATTCGGTGCACGTGTCGGGGTTCACGATGCGCACCGCCGGCGACTTCGGGACACCGTAGGTGAGCAGCGGCGTGCCCTCTTCTGTGTCCGACCGCTGCGCACTGCCGCGCGTCAACTTCTCCGACTCGAAGTAGACCGTCTGCGGCGGGCTCTCCACGTCGAGGGTGGCGACGTACAACGTGGCCTCGGCCAGCCCGTACGCGGGGTGCAGAGCCCGGGCACGGAAGTTATAGGGGGCGAATCGGTTGAGGAAGCGCTCCAAAGTCGCGGGGTGGACGCGTTCGCTGCCGCTGACGATGCCCAGCACGTCACCCAGGTCGCGGCCGGCCAGGTCCTCTTCAGTGGTCTTTCGCACCGCCAGTTCGAAGGCGAAGTTCGGCGCCGCCGAAAATGCCCGGGGGTGACTGGCCATTGCTTGGATCCAGCGCGCTGGACGCTGCAGGAATGCCACGGGGCTGGTCAGCTCGCAACGGTAGCCACCGAGGACCGGTGCGATGATGCCCAGGATCAAGCCCAGATCGTGGTAGAAGGGCAGCCACGACACGATCGTGGTGTCGGGCGGCGCCACCCCGTTGAACTCCGGGAAGTAGCCCGCCATGAACTGCCGGAAGTTCACCTGAAGGTTGCGGTGCGTAACCATCACGCCGGCAGGAAGCCGCGTCGAGCCCGAGGTGTACTGCAGATACGCCACACCGCCGGAGTCCACAGGTGGATCACCCATGGCCACGCCGGCGTCCAGGTCCAACGCGTCGACAGCGACGACGGTTGCCGTGGCTTCAGCCCCGGATTCGCGCACATACTCGGCGACCAGATCTTCGGCCCCGGACGTGGTCAGGACGACGGCCGGCGCGGTGTCGGTGAGCACGGCGCTGACCCGCTCATCATGTGCGCCGGGATGCGGCACCGGCAGGGGCACCGCGATGAATCCCGCCTGGATGGCGCCGAGGAAGGCCGCGACGTAGCCCAGGCCCTGGGGGGCGAGGATGACGGCCCGGTCCCCGGCAGAGCCGTGCTGCTTGAGTTCGCGGGCCACATTGAGGGCACGCCGATAGATCTGTGACCAGGACAGCGTCTCCGCGATCCCTTCCCAGTCCTGCTCGTAATCGGTGTAGGTGTAAGCGGGGTCATCGGGGGAGAGGAATGCGCGCTCGCGCAACAAAGTTAATAGCGACACATCAGACATGGCGGTGAGGCTACCGTCACAGTGCGACATGTGCCGGGTATCGGTGGCCGGGCGGTCCCGGAACCGGAATTTCGCCGCAGCGCGGGTAGTCCGGTAACCTAGCCGGGTTGCCGACGCAGGCGACCCTCCTGCCGTGGTCACATCCACGGCCGCACTACGACCATAGGAGGTGATGAGGTTCCCATGCGTCCATACGAAATCATGGTCATCCTTGACCCCACTCTCGACGAGCGCACCGTTGCCCCGTCCCTGGAAACGTTCTTGAACGTGATCCGCAAGGACGGCGGAACGGTCGACAAGGTCGACATCTGGGGCAAGCGCCGCCTGGCCTACGAAATCGCCAAGCATGCCGAGGGCATCTACGCGGTCATCGACGTCAAGGCCGCGCCGGCCACGGTGTCCGAGCTCGACCGTCAGCTCAGCCTGAACGAGTCGGTGCTTCGCACCAAGGTGATGCGCACCGACAAGTCGTAGGCGACTGTCGCAGCCGTTGCGTAGGCTCATGCTGCGAATACAGCATCATCCAGCGCTGACACCGATCCTAGGAGGGCCCCGTGGCTGTAGGTGACACCACGATCACCGTCGTCGGAAACCTGACCGCGGACCCGGATCTGCGGTTCACCCCTTCGGGGGCGGCCGTCGCCAACTTCACGGTGGCGTCCACACCGCGGGTCTTTGACCGGCAGAGCGGTGAGTGGAAGGACGGCGACGCGCTGTTCCTGCGGTGCAACATCTGGCGCGAGGCTGCTGAGAACGTGGCTGAGAGCCTCACCCGCGGTTCGCGGGTGATCGTCACCGGGCGGTTGCGGCAGCGGTCCTTCGAGACCCGCGAGGGCGAGAAGCGCACCGTCTACGAGGTCGAGGTCGATGAAGTCGGCCCCTCGTTGCGGTACGCCACCGCCAAGATCAACAAGGTCAGCCGCGGCGGCGGCGGGGGCGGCTTCGGCGCGGGCGGCGGCATGGCTGCCGCGGCCGGTCCGTCCGGCCCGCCCGCGGAAGACCCGTGGGGCAGTGCTCCGGCGTCCGGCTCCTTCGGTGGCGCCGACGACGAGCCGCCCTTCTAGACAAACGAACCACAGCACGAAAGAGATAGGTAGATGGCCAAAACCAACAAGCGGCGTCCGGCGCCCGAGAAGCCGATCAAGACCCGCAAGTGCGCATTCTGCTCGAACAAGAAGCAGGTGATCGACTACAAGGACACCTCGCTGCTGCGCACCTACATCAGTGAGCGGGGCAAGATCCGCGCCCGCCGGGTGACCGGCAACTGCGTTCAGCACCAGCGCGACGTCGCGCTGGCGGTCAAGAACGCCCGCGAGGTCGCGTTGCTGCCCTTCACGTCGTCGGCGCGGTAGCCGGCCAAATCCGAGGAAGTACGAAACGATGAAGCTGATTTTGACCGCTGAGGTGGATCACCTCGGGGCGGCCGGAGACACCGTCGAAGTCAAGGACGGATATGGCCGCAACTACCTGCTCCCGCGCGGGCTGGCCATTGTCGCCACGCGTGGCGCGCAGAAGCAGGCCGACGACATCCGGCGGGCCCGCGAGACCAAGCAGGTGCGCGACCTGGACCACGCCAAGGAGCTCAAGGAAGAGCTGCAGGCGCTGGGCACGATCAACCTGCCCGCCAAGACCGCCGGCGACTCGGGCAAGCTGTTCGGCTCGGTGACCTCCGGCGACGTGGTGGCCGCGATCAAGAAGGCCGGTGGGCCGAACCTCGACCGGCGCATCGTCCGGTTGCCCAAGGCGCACATCAAGGCGGTCGGCAGCCACGCGGTGTCGGTGCACCTGCACTCCGAGGTCGATGTCGACCTCACCCTGGACGTCTCCGCGGCGGACTAAGAGGCATCAACGCAGCAGCCCCGGCAGCGCCACCCAGCGGCGCAGCCGGGGCTTCGCTGTGTCCAAAACCGGTCCACGCCGTTAGTTCTGGCTAACTTTTCGCCGCGCCAGCCCAGCAGGGCCGCTTACATTGTTGTGGAATCGCGTCTACCTGCCGGCAATGCAACACGCCCAAGGCGGCAACCTACGGCGACACGCCGGAGAGATTGTCTTCCACAAGCAACACGCCCGCCCTTACCGTTTCCACCTGCGGAGATAACCGACATTACAACCGCCATCCACAAGTCTTCCCCACCATCCCAAACAAATGGCGCACGGGTGTGCACACTTGATCCACACCTTTGTGAACAACCTCGTTTGGTAGGGCCGCCAGCAACGCCTACCGTCAACGCGGCAGGGGACATCGGGGGTGTCGGTGCCCACGGATACTTTCGGGGCGTCAACGTCGAATCGGCGTTCGATCGTGCCAGTGGAGGAGGTGCGGCGCATGGCGGTAGTCGACGACCGTGGTCATTCTGAGCTTGAGGAGCCACCACGCGAGGACGTCGGCCGTCAGCCGCCCCAGGATCTTGCCGCAGAGCAGTCGGTGCTCGGCGGCATGCTGCTGAGCAAGGACGCCATCGCCGACGTGCTGGAGCGGCTGCGGCCCAGCGACTTCTACCGCCCGGTGCACCAGAACATCTACGACGCCATTCTGGACCTCTACGGGCGCGGTGAGCCGGCCGACGCGGTGACCGTGGCCGCCGAGCTCGACCGCCGCGGCCTGCTGCGCCGGGTGGGCGGCGCCCCGTATCTGCACACCCTGATCTCCACGGTGCCCACGGCGGCCAACGCCGGCTACTACGCCACGATCGTCTCGGAGAAGGCGCTGCTGCGCCGGCTCGTTGAGGCCGGGACCCGGGTGGTGCAGTACGGCTACGCGGGCGCCGAGGGCGCCGATGTGGCCGAGATCGTCGACCGCGCCCAGGCCGAGATCTATGAGGTGGCTGACCGCCGCCTCTCCGAGGACTTCGTGCCTCTGGAAGACCTGCTGCAACCCACCATGGACGAGATCGACGCGATCGCCTCGCACGGCGGGGTCGCCCGGGGTGTGCCGACCGGCTTCACCGACCTCGACGAGGTGACGAACGGGCTGCACCCGGGCCAGATGATCGTGGTGGCGGCGAGGCCGGGTATGGGGAAATCGACTCTGGGACTAGATTTTATGCGGTCTTGCTCGATCAAGAATCGGATGGCCAGCGTCATCTTCTCGCTGGAAATGAGCAAGACCGAGATCGTGATGCGGTTGCTGTCGGCGGAGGCCAAGATCAAACTCGCCGACATGCGCTCGGGTCGGATGAGCGATGACGACTGGACGCGGTTGGCGCGCCGGATGAGCGAAATCAGCGAGGCGCCACTGTATATCGACGACTCACCGAACCTGACCATGATGGAGATCCGCGCCAAAGCACGCCGGCTCAAACAAAAGGCCGACCTGCGGTTGGTGGTCATCGACTACCTACAGCTGATGACGTCGGGTAAGCGGGTCGAGTCACGTCAGCAGGAAGTCTCCGAATTCTCGCGTAACCTCAAGCTTTTGGCTAAAGAGCTCGAGGTTCCGGTGATCGCGATGAGTCAGCTCAACCGTGGCCCGGAGCAGCGCACCGACAAGAAGCCGATGCTGGCCGACCTGCGTGAATCCGGTGCCATCGAGCAGGACGCCGACATGGTGATCCTGCTGCACCGACCGGATGCGTTCGAGCGTGACGACCCGCGCGGCGGTGAGGCGGACCTGATCCTGGCTAAGCACCGTAACGGACCGACGAAGACGATTACCGTTGCGCACCAACTGCATTTGTCGCGGTTTACGAACATGGCGCACTGACGGTCTCCGTGTTGTAGGGTCTCAGCCCGCGTGTCATATTCTCAGCGGCGGTGTCATGTCCTTGTCATGTGTCCCACGAACGTGTCAAGCATGCGGGCGCCGCATGGTGTGCTGCTGCCTAGGGGTGTCCGGCTCCCCTTGCTGCGCTCCAGCGCTGATCGTCGACCCGAAAGGTAGACCCGTTCGGCGGCAGGGGGCCGCGGCTTGTTAGCGCTGAACGCTTGTTGATGTGGTGGAGCGATTCTGCCGGTCGATGGTGGCGAGGGTGGTTGCGGCGGCGAGCGCTGCCAGCAGCGATGCTGCGAATATGCCTATCTTGGTGTGCTGGATCATGTCGGTGTCGGTGAAGGCGAGGTCGGTGACAAGCAACGCCACGGTGAATCCGAGTCCTGCGATGCATCCTAGTCCGAGCACGTGTGCCGGGCGGACCTCGGCGGGCAGGTGGCCGAGCTTGCAGCCGACGGTGACCGCGATGGCACCGGCTACGCCGAGAAGTTTTCCGGCCAGCAGCGCCACCAGGACTGCCCAGAACACCGGTGCGTGGGCGCCGTGGCGTAGCGCCGAGATACCAAGTGGTAGACCGTGTTGGCGAGGGCAAAGATGGGCACCGCCACGAACGCGCTCACCGGTCCTGCCACCCGCAGCAGGTCGGTGAGGATCGGTCGGCCTGCTACCTGACCGGCCGGGGTCAGCAGGGCGAGCGCCACGCCGGCGATGGTGGCGTGGATGCCGCTGTGCAAGGTGGCGAACCACACCAGCACTCCGACGAGCAGATACGGCCAGATGGCGGTCACGCCGGTACGGCGCATGATCACCACGAGCACGCATCCGGCCACCGCCGCTGCCAGCCAGCCCCAGGCGAGGCCCTGCGCGTAGCCGAAGGCGATCACCAACACGGCCACCACGTCGTCGACCGTGGCGATCGCCAGCAGCATGGCCCGCAACCCGGCTGGTGCGTGGGGGGCGACCAACGCCAACACTCCGACCGCGAACGCAGGATCGGTGGCCATCGGCACACCCCAGCCTGACGCGGAAGCCGCTCCCCAGGTCATCGCCAAGAACATGCCTGCCGGTACCACCGCCCCGCCGACCGCCGCGATGACCGGGACCAGTGCGCGGCGCGGATGAGAGAGCGACCCCTGCGTCAGTTCCTGCTTGAGTTCTAGGCCGATGACGAAAAAGAACACCGTCATCAGCGCGTCATTGACCCAATGCCGCCCATCCATGTGCAGCCCCACGCGTGGCCACCCGAACTGCATGCCCCAAAAGCTGCTGTAAGTGTCTGCGGTGAAGTTGGCCCAGACCATCGCGGCCGCCGTCGCCAACAGCAACACCAGACCGGGCGCCAGCGGTGAGCCCAGCACTCGTCGCACTACCCGCACCCGTCATGCCTTCGTGCGTGCCACATCAAGCTGATTATTTCCGACGGCGGTTTTGAGCTTGGCGTAAGTCAGGACTCTTACCTGCAGGGTGGTCTCTGGTGGCTTCTGCATGCGGGCTGGGTGTGTGGGGTGCTATAAGGCTGGCAGGAGTTCGGCGAGGAGGTCTTTGACGCGTTGGGTGATGTCGTCGCGGATGGTGCGCACGGTGGCCAGCGGTTGGCCGGCAGGATCGGGCAGTTGCCAGTCGCGGTAGCTCACGCCCGGGTAGTAGGGGCAGGTGTCGCCGCAGCCCATGGTGATCACGACATCGCTGGTTTGGACGGTGTCGGCGGTAAGGATTTTGGGCGTGTTGGTGGTGATGTCGATGCCGACTTCGGCCATGGCGGTGATGGCGGTGGGGTTGATCTGGTCGGCGGGTTCGGTCCCGGCCGAACGGACTTCAACGCGGTCACCGGCCAGGTGGGTCAAGAGGGCGGCGGCCATTTGGGAGCGGCCGGCGTTGTGCACGCAGACGAACAGCACGCTGGGTATCGAGGGCATCACGTGGCCGCGGTGCTGGGCCGGGTGAAGCTGGACCGCAGGGCCAAGGAGGCGTAGACCAGGCCGACCAGGACGGGCACTTCGATCAGGGGGCCGACCACTCCGGCGAGGGCTTGGCCGCTGGTGGCACCCCAGGTGGCGATCGCCACGGCGATGGCCAGTTCGAAGTTGTTTCCGGCCGCGGTGAACGCCAGGGTGGTGGTGCGGGCGTAGCCCAAGCCCAGTGCCGCGCCCAGGAGGTAGCCGCCGCCCCACATGATCGCGAAGTAGGCCAACAGGGGGACGGCGATACGGACCACGTCCAGGGGCTGGTGGGTGATCTGATCACCTTGCAGCGCAAAGAGGATCACGATGGTGAACAGCAGCCCATAGAGCGCCCACGGCCCGATGCGCGGCAGGAATCGGGTCTCATACCAGTCACGGCCTTTCGTGCGTTCGCCGATCCGCCGAGACAGGTATCCGGCCGCCAGTGGGATGCCCAGGAAAATCACCACTGACCTCGCGATCTGCCCCGGGGACACCTCGATGCTGGCTTGCGGCAACCCGAGCCAACCGGGCAATACCGCCAGGTAGAACCAGCCGAGCGCGGCGAACATCACGACTTGAAAGATCGAGTTCAGTGCGACCAGCACGGCGGCGGCTTCGCGGTCCCCGCAGGCCAGGTCGTTCCAGATGATGACCATGGCGATACAGCGAGCCAACCCGACCACGATCAGGCCGGTGCGGTATTCGGGCAGATCGGCCAGCAGCAGCCAGGCCAGCGCGAACATCACCGCCGGGCCCAGCACCCAGTTGAGCACCAGGGAACTGACCAATAGTCGTCGATCGGAGGTGACGGTGTCGAGGCGGTCGTAGCGGACCTTGGCCAGCACCGGATACATCATGATCAGCAGTCCGGCCGCGATCGGCAGGGAGATCCCGTCGAGCTGGACGGCGCTGAGCGCATTGCCCAGGCCGGGGATGATGCGGCCCAATGTCAGGCCCGCGGCCATGGCCAGCCCGATCCAGAGCGGCAGCAGCCTGTCCAGGGTGGACAGCCGTGCCGCCGCCGGGTGGATCGCGGTTGCGCTGTCAGTCATCCATCACCGCCTGCGGGGTCTGTTCGCCGGTCAGCAGCACGTGGCCGGGGCGGCCGCGGATTCGTCGGGCGCGGTGGCGGTGCTGCTGCAGCACACCTGCGGACCATCGCCGTCACTGTCGGGGTGTTGCGGGCTGGTGCCGAAGGTCTCGGTGTCGGCGAGTTTGGTGTAGACCTCCCAGCGCTCGTTACCGGGGCCGGTCACCCAGACCTTGTCCTGGGTGGCGAAGCAACAGGTGGTGCCGATCTCCTCCGCGGTGAACAGGCCCGCTGCACTCAACCGGGCAATTTCGGCGTGCACAATCTCGCTGGAGGCCACCTCCACACCCAGGTGGTTGAGGGTGCCGCCCTGGCCGGGGTTTTCCAGCAGCACCAGCTTGAGCGGCGGGTCGGCGATCGCGAAGTTGGCGTAGCCGGGCTTGACCTTGGCCGGCTCGGCACCGAACAGCGTGGAGTAGAACGCAATCGCGGCATCGAGGTCATCGACGTTGAGGGCGAGCTGAATCCGGGACATGGGGTACACCTCCGGCTTGTGAGACATATGTCGAACTAGTGGATGCCGCCCAGCATGCCACCTTTTCGACATATGTCAATGCATTCTGGCAGAATGGCAGCATGCCCAAAGCGTTGCCGGTGATCGACATGTCCGCGCCGGTGTGTTGCGCCCCGGTGGCCTCGGGGCCGATGAGCGATGCCGATGCGCTCCAGATCGCGCTGCGGCTCAAGGCGTTAGCCGATCCGGTGCGGGTCAAGATCGTGTCGCATCTGTTCAGCTCGACCGCCGGTGAGGAGATTTCCGGTGAGCTGGCCGCGGTGCTGGGTCTGAGCGAGTCCACGGTCAGTCACCACCTGACCCAGCTGCGCAAGGCGGGCCTGGTGGTGTCGGAGCGACGCGGGATGAATGTGTTCCACCGGGTCCGCCCGGAGGCCCTGCAGGCACTGTGCACCGCATTGGACCCGAACTGCTGCACCTGAAAGCCGGGCCATCCCACGCCGGTGCCGCGGTCGCCCGGCCGCTGAATCAGTGCGCTGAAAACAGAGCCTCCCCAGATTCACCGAGAGCAGGTGCTCCTCGTGCGTTAGGCGGCTCGACGAGGAATGCGCTGCGGAGGGCTACGGTTATATGCGTAAATACGCATGAATTAGCGATCAGTTCGGCGGGTGGCCGTGGCCGGACAGCGCTCCTGTCTACGAGCTCACGCCCCCCCGCTTCGCCAAATTCGGCGACGGACGGATCGAATACCCGGCCACGGTGTCCGCACAGTGATGACTGCGGGCTGATCTGGTCGGCGGGCTCGTTTCCTGCGGAACGGACCCGTGCCGAAGACCCTCATAGCCACAGGTCGAGCGACGTCATCTCGCTGCCATGTGTCTCGACTCGTGTCATACGGAGCGGGGTGTGCGTAAGCGCACTCGAAGCTGGCCGGCTACAGGGGGGCTATGGCGGAGTAGGGCCGCTGGTCTGGCCACCCGGACCTACGCGCACTCCCCACTGCTGAGTCACGTAGATTCTTCTGCAATCAAACCCAAGCACCTGACGCAGCATTCAACGAGAGCCGGCATGCCCGAAGACCACAGCGCAGACGTTCCACCGAATCACCTCTCCGTCGATCCGAGCAGCGCCTTCTATGACGAAGAGGTGCTTCGCCGCGACGTAGGTATTCGCTTCAACGGCGTCGAGAGAACCAATGTTTACGAATACAACGTGGCCGAGGGCTGGGTCCGTGTCGAAATCCCCACCGCGAAGGATCGCCGCGGAAACCCGATGATCGTCAAGCTCAGCGGCACGGTCGAACCGTTCTTCCGCCCGGCGGAATAGCGGATTTCCCGGGGTCACCGGCGCGGTTGTCAACCCGGTGACGGGTCAGCCTGTGGCCCGAGTGGCGCCAAGACCAGGTGACGGCTCGTCCTGACCTGCCGCATTCGGACGCTGGATCAGGCCGGCCTCCCGCCGCGGCGGGATCCGGTCGGCCTCAATTCGACCGCGCATCGGTCACGATCTCCACCAGCGCCGGACCGGGGTGGGAAAGCGCTTCTGCGATAGCAGATCTCAGGTCTGCCGGGTTGCTGACTTGTCTGCCGTATGCCCCGCAGTTCTGCGCAAACGAGGCGAAATCCGGGTTGTGCAGCGACGTCTGCCACACCTCATACTCCGAACTGCGTTGCTCCTGGCTGATCTTGCCCAGTTCGCCGTTGTTGAGCAGGATGTGGGTGATGTCCATGCCGTACTTGACCGCCGTGGTGAAATCGGCAAGGTACTGGCCGAATCCGCCGTCGCCGGTGACGGCGATGATGGGACGGTCCGGCGCGGCGGCCCATGCCCCCATTGCGGCGGGGAATCCGAAGCCGATGGAGCCCAGGTAGCCCGACATCAACACCGCCTGTTGGCCTTTGGTCTCGAAGTATCGCCCGAACGAGTAGGCATGGTTGCCCACGTCGACAGTGAGGACGGCGTTCGCCGGAGTGAGATGGCTGAGTTCGGCAAAGACCGCGGCGGCAGCGACCCGCCCGCTGGGGCATGCCGTGGTACGGCGGGCCTTCTCCGTCCGCCACACCGACCAGCGGTCGGCGATTTCCGGGCGCTGGTCGACCAGGCCCGGGTGGGTGCGCAGACCTTGCAGCAGAGCTGCCGCCGTCACCCCGACATCGCCGAGCAGCGGGACGGCCACCGGGGCGAATCGGCCCAGGGCCAGTGGGTCGGTGTCGACCTGGATGATCGGCTTGTACGGCGAAATGCCGGTGTGATTGGAAAACGACGCGCCGAACACCACCAGCAGGTCGGCCTTGTTCATCATCCAGGACGCGACCGGCGTGCCCGAGCGGCCCAAGGTGCCACAGGCGAGCGGGTGCTCGTCGGGGATCTGACCTTTGGCTTTGAAGGTGGTCAGTACCGGGGCCTGCAGGCGCTCGGCGAGCGCGACAACAGCCGGCATGTCGAATTTCGCGCCGGCGCCGACGACGATCACCGGCCGGGTTGCGGCGGCGATGCGGTCGATCGCCTGCTCCAGCGGAGCCGAGGGCGGCGCTACCCGCAGATCAGGCATCCGGCCTTCGGGCCCGGAAGCGCGTTGATCCGGGGCTTCGATGATCTGCACTTCATCCGGTACCACCAGGTGGGCGACGCCGCGATCGAGGATGGCGTGTTTGAGCGCCAGGGTCATCAACTCGGCATGCTCGGAGCCGGCACGCACCATCTCGGAGTACACGGCGACATCGGCGAACGCCGCCAGTAGATCGATATCTTGAAACGCCCCTTTGCCGGCCACCGCGGAATCGACATTGCCGGACAGGGCCAGTACCGGCGCCCGGTCTGCCTTGGCGTCGTAGAGCCCGGTCAGCAGATTGGTCGAACCCGGTCCGGCGATACCGAAACAGGCTGCCGGCCGGCCGGTGAGCTTTCCGTAGGCCGACGCCGCAAAGGCCGCGGCCCCCTCGTGACGGATACCGAAATACCGCATCTTCCCTTCGGTTTCGGCCCGATGCAGGGCCTCGGCGATACCGAGATTGGAATGGCCGACCATCCCGAAGATGGTGTCGACACCCCAGTTGGTCATCGTCTCGACCAGGACATCGCTGACGGTTCGTCGGGCAGCAGCCGGCGGTGGGGTGCCGACGTAGATGCCGTCGTCGCGGACTTGCACCGGGTAGATAGGGACATCGAAATCCGGACCGCCGGCAGCCTGGCCGGTGAACGGGTCGAAGTCGAAGCCGTGCCAGGGACAACGGATCTTGTCGTTCTCCAGGGTTCCCTGGCCGAGCGGCCCGCCTTGATGCGGGCAGCGATTGTCGATGGCGCCGTAGCGTCCGTTCAGCTTGGTCAACGCGACGGTCTTGAGTCCGGCCGGGCAGGCCGATACCTGGCCCTCGCTGAGTTCGCCGGGCTCGGCAGCCTTGTGCCATTCCAGTTCTTGGCCGATTTCTCCGGTGCCGTCCTGCACGGTCATAGTGCCGTCACTCCTGCGTAGGGAACTCCGCTGAGGTAAGCGAAGTCACGGTCGAACGTCGTCAGGTCGTCGAGGGTGAAATCAGCGAGACGTCGGTGCCCGCAGGCCCGGGCGAGCACCACCATCAGGTCCACCGAAGCACGCAGGTAGCGGTCCAGGCGTTCGGCGGCCTGCCGCACCGGCAGCCGGGCGCGCAGGCGAGGGTCCTGGGTGGCGATGCCGACCGGGCATGTGTTGGTGTGGCAGGCGCGCATACCGACGCAGCCGATGGCCTGAAGCGCGCTGTTGGCCAGTCCGATCGCGTCGGCCCCCAAGGCCAGCGCTTTGACCATGTCGGCGGGGGTGCGGATGCCGCCGGTGATGGCCAACGTCACCCGGCTTTGGCTGCGGTCCAGGTGCCGGCGGGCCCGGGCCAGCGCAGGAATGGTGGGTACCGAGATGTTGTCGCGGAAAATTGTTGGTGCGGCGCCGGTTCCGCCGCCCCGGCCGTCGAGAATGATGTAGTCGACGCCGATCTCGAGTGCGGCGTCGAGGTCGCGTTCGATGTGTTGGGCGCTGAGTTTGTAGCCGACCGGGATTCCGCCGGAGACCTCGCGGACTTGTGCGGCGAAGTCTTTGAAGTCCTCCAGCGAGTTCCAGTCCGGAAACCGTGCCGGAGAGATCGCGGCTGTGCCCGCAGGTAGGCCACGTACCTCGGCGATCTTTCCCACCACCTTGGTCCCGGGAAGGTGCCCTCCCGTTCCGGTTTTGGCGCCCTGCCCGCCCTTGAAATGAAACGCCTGAACCTTCTGCAGATGCTCGAAGCTCCATCCGAAGCGGGCCGAGGCCAGCTCGTAGAGGTACTTCGAATTCTCCTGTTGCTCTTCGGGGAGCATGCCTCCTTCGCCCGAGCAGATCCCGGTCCCGGCACGTTCTGCGCCGGCCGCAAGGGCCGTCTTAGCCTCCTGGGACAACGCGCCGAAGCTCATGTCGCTGATGAACAGCGGGATGTCGAGGACCAGCGGGCGGTTGGCGTCCGGTCCGATGACGGTTTCGGTACTGACCGGCTCATCGTCGAGCAGCGGCAGTCGTGCCAACTGCGCGGTGAGCAGCTGAATCGAATCCCAGGACGGCAATTCGGTGCGCGGAACACCCATTGCAGCTGTGGTTCCGTGTTCTCCGACCTTGCTCAGCCCGTGTCTGGCCAGTTCATGGATTCCGGTGTTGAAGGGCTCTTCTTTCGTGTCGGCGGGTTGGGCCCACCTGCCCTGATAGCCGTCGTCGCCGTAGGACTGCGGATTGTTCAGGGCGAACTCGGCAACTGCGGTCTGATCGATGTACACGGCCCCGTTGGAGACCCAAGCCGGAAACGTTGCCAAAGCCACCGACGGGTTGATCGGCGAGATGCCGGTCTCGACGTTGTAGCGCCAGCCGTGTACATCGCACACAACAGCACCGTCTTCGACATGCCCGTCAGCCAGCAGGGCGCCACGATGCGCGCAACGCCCGTACAGCGCGGAGACGTCGTCGCCACGGCGGATGAGTACCAGGTCCACACCTGCTGTTGTGACCGGGAAGGGAGCGTTGTCGGGCAGTTCGACCAGGGAAGCCAGCCTTATGCCGGCAGTCGGTTTCGATGTCGTCGTCATGGCCACTCCTAGCGGTCAGTCGGGGCAGCCCAGCAGGTGGCCGTCGCCCGGCAAAGCGATTGTTGGCGCAACTAATGCGATACGGGTCATCGCCGCCAGGCTAGCAGTCATAATGTGCAGCGACTGCCTGTTTGGGAAAACTGCGCGCGTGAACGGCTCCCATTATAGTTGCGTACACAACTAGACGTCGGCCGGTCAACAGGGTTGGAACCGCCCGAGTGCGCGGTCCCGTTACGACGTGCGTCGGGGCAGCGCAACGGTGTCGCCCGCCACGTCGATAGCCACCTTGCCGTGCAGTGCATAGGAGCGCCTGTTCTCCAAGAGCTCATGAGCCTCGCCCATTCGAGCCAACGGAAGAGTCGCGCCGATCACCGGCTTCACGAGACCGCGCTCAACCAACGTGGTGAGCGCGTCCAGCTTTCCCCGGTTCTGGCGCGTGAAGACGAAGTGGTAGGAGGCGTTCTTACCCCACGCCTCGATGAGGTTCTGCGGCTGCGCGATGTCGACGATGCTGACGACGCGGCCGGAGTCGGTGAGCACCAACGGGCTTCGTGTGAGCGCGTCACCACCGATCGTGTCGAAGACGACATCCACACCCCTACCTCGCGTCATCTCGTAGACGGCATCGACGTAGTCCGTCGCCGTGAAGTCGATCGCCGCGTCGGCCCCAAGAGAGCGGACGAACTCGTGGTCGCCGGCTTTCGCGGTGGTGACCACCCGTGCGCCGATCGCCGTCGCGACCTGGATCGCGATGGTGCCGACACCGCCCGCGCCGCCGTGGATGAGGACGGTCTCACCCACGGTGAGTTGAGCCCGCGTCACCAGGGACTCCCAGACCGTTCCGCCGACGAGAGTCAGGCTCGCCGCCTCCAGGTGACTGAGGTTCTCCGGTTTCCGGCCCACCAGGTCCACGTCGGCGACGTGCTGTTCGGCGTAGGAGCCGGGGCCGCCGAAGATTCGCGGCGTGTAGTACACCGCATCGCCGACGCGGAACTCGGTCACGTGGGATCCGACTTCCTCGACCACGCCGGAGATGTCATGCCCGATGATCGCCGGCAGCGGCACCTGATCCGCGTAGTCACCGCGACGGATCTGATAGTCGAGCGGGTTGACGGAGGTGGCGTGGACGCGCACGCGTACCTGGCGGGGCTCGACGCGCGGCACCGGGACCTCGTGCAGCTCGAAAGCCTCGGCCCCGCCGAAACGGGCGAGCACCATGGCCGTCATCGACTCAGTCATCTCGGTGTACCTCATCGTGGTTATGGGTCGCGACGTTCCCGGACGGCCGGTCGACAGATGCCATCTGCGTCAAGAACCT
This sequence comes from Mycolicibacter hiberniae, assembly GCF_010729485.1. Classification (NCBI taxonomy): domain Bacteria; kingdom Bacillati; phylum Actinomycetota; class Actinomycetes; order Mycobacteriales; family Mycobacteriaceae; genus Mycobacterium; species Mycobacterium hiberniae. Next base: position 3,771,697 of record NZ_AP022609.1, on the reverse strand, counting down.
CCCGGCGGCTGGCTACGGCTGCCGGCGGAGTGCTTCACCGCGCGAACAGGGTTCAACACCGAGGATGTCCAGGCACCTGACCCACCGATGTTGCCGGCGTCAGCGCCGGAGGCCATCAGCGCACTCCGTCGAATGTGAGCTTCAGCAGTGCGTCGATGTGCTGGGGTTCGATCGCCATCGCGTGGAACAGCCGGTATTCGATGACTCCGTAGAGCACATCGCGCAGCGTTGCCACGTCGGCGTCGGGGCGCATCTCGCCGCGCTGTTGGGCCAGGGCTGCTCGCTCGCTGAACCCGGTGATGTTGGGTTCGATGATCCGGTCGAAGACGGCACGTAACAGGCTGGGGTCGGACTGGCCTGCGGCGATCACACCCCGGTAGGCCGCACCGAAACTGGTGGACGCGATCAGGTCCAGGATTCCCATCAACTGCGCCCGTAGGTCGGTGACGATGTCACCGGTGTCGGGGAATACGACGACGGGGTTGAGGCTTTCGGTAGCGGCGTCGAGCACCACCGCCCCCTTCGACGGCCACCAGCGATAGATGGTCTGTTTGCCGCAGCCCGCGCGTTTGGCGATTGCCTCGATAGAGACGTTGTCGTAGCCGAGTTCACCGATCAGGGCCAGGCAAGCCTCAAGAATCGCCCGCCGTGAATGCTCGTTGCGTCGGCTGGGGTCAGGCGGCATGCCAGAACACTAGCGATCCGCCCACGCCAAGACAACACGAGACGTACCGTCTTGACACGAGACGAGACGCACCGTACCGTTGGGTGAATCGTCCGGGGTGGCGGCTCCTCTCGCCGCTAAGCCTCGCCTCCAGGCAGCTGGTCTAGTCCCTACGGCGATGCTCGGCGAAGCCGCGCGGCACAAGAATGGGAGATGCACATGTCATCACTGGCAGGTAGGACAGCCCTCGTCACCGGGGCGGCATCGGGCATCGGTCTCGCCGGGGCGCGGGCGCTCGCCGCGGAGGGCGCTCACGTGTTCCTCGTCGGGCGCCGCCAAGACGCACTCGAACAAGCCGTCGCCGGCATCGGCGCCGTTCACGTCGGTGCCATTCGCGCCGACGTGACCGAGCAGGCCGACCTCGCCCGGGTCGCGACCACCATCGAGGCCAGGGGGAGCGGGCTCGACATCGTCTTCGCCAACGCAGGTATTGCCGAGGTTGCGCCGTTGGGGGATATCACCTGGCAGCATTACGCGCGGACATTCAACACCAACGTCGGCGGGATCATCTTCACCATCCAGGCCGTCCTTCCGTTGCTCAACGACGGCGCATCGGTCATCCTGTGTGGTTCCGCCGGTGACGCGAAGGCCTCGCCGGGCACCAGTGTCTACGCCGCGTCCAAGACCGCGGTCCGATCACTCGCCCGAAGCTGGGCCGCCGAACTTCTCGAGCGCAGGATCCGCGTCAATGTTGTCGCCCCAGGACTTACCGAGACTCCGGGGTTGGCCGACCTTTTCGAGGGAGCCGGTGGTGCGCTGGAGGACTTGACTGCCACGGTGCCGATGAGGCGCCGGGCACGCCCAGACGAGATCGGCAGTGTGATCGCGTTCTTGGCTTCCGACGGCAGCACCTACATGACCGGATCAGAGATCTACGTCGACGGCGGGAGCAGCCAATTCTGACTTCTGCGAGAGGGTCCCTGCGTCCGAAGGAGCGCGGGGGATCAAAGACCTGGGAGCTTCTGATTCTCACAGCGGCGATCGCCGTGGCGGCCTGCACGCCAGACGCACCGACCGTTCAGTCGTCATCGCGCCTGGACCGGTTCTACTCGCAACGGATCACCTGGGAGTCCTGCGAAACCTACACCAATACCTCCATCGAGCGCGCTGTCTTTGCCCTGGCGCCGACCATCGAGTGTGGACGACTGAAAGTTCCGCTGAATTACCAAGAGCCGCTGGGCAAGACCGCGCTCATCGCGATCGCACGAGTTCCGGCGCGCGGCGAGTCCATCGGTTCGTTGGTCATCAACCCCGGAGGGCCCGGCGGTTCTGGACTGTTCGCCACCGCGGCAACGGCCAGTGCCGCGGCCACGCGGCTGCCCGAACGCTTCGACCTTGTGGGTTTCGACCCGCGCGGGGTCGGCAGCTCGAAACCGGCCATCGAGTGCTTCACCGATGCCGAGGCGGATCGGGGCGAGTTCGTGTTGAGCACCCAGGGCACCACTGTGCAATGGACCGAACAGGAAACGCAGGACATCGTGGATCGGTGCGCCCAACGCTCGGGCGGCGTCGACGTGCTGGCCAGTGTCGGCACCCGCGATGCGGCGCGCGATATGGACGTCCTGCGGGCCGTGCTCGGTGATGAGAAGCTGACCTTCTTGGGGCAGAGTTACGGGACGAGGCTGGGTGCGGTCTACGCCGAGCAGTTCCCGCAGAACGTGCGCGCGATGCTGCTCGATGGCGCCCTCGACCCGAAAAAGGGAACTGTGGCCCGACGGGTGGACGCGTACGCGGGGTTCCAGCGCTCCTTCGAACAGATGGCCGCGTTCTGCGCCGCCCAGACCGCCTGCCCATTAGGCGACGACCCGGCCGGGGCTACCCAACAGTTCCAGCAGATCGTGCGTCCGCTCTACCGACAGCCCGTGCCGGCGTTGCGTTCCGATCTGGGATTCGACGAAGCGATCGGCGGGGTGATCTCCGGTCTCTACAGCGCAGCCGCTTGGCCCCGAATCATCACGGGGATAGCGCAATTACAACGGGGGAGAGGCGACGAACTGCTGCAGCTCGGCTACGATTTCTCGCTCCGCGACGCCGAAGGGCGCTGGCCCAACTTTGCCGAGGCGCTGTACGCGATCAACTGTATGGACGAGGAAAGGCTCACCGAGGAGCAGGGTAACCGCCTGCGTGAGCGGATCTTTGAGGCCGCTCCGTTCATGGATCCTGGAGTCGCGCTCAGCGGCGCGCGTGACGGCTGCGAACACTGGCCGGCCGAGCCCACGCTGGGGATTCCGTACGCGACCGACATCGTCGGGTTATCGCCCACGCTGGTTGTGTCGATCACCGGCGACCCCAGCACTCCGCACGCCGGCGGCATTGAGCTGGCAACGGCGCTCGGCAGTGCCTTGCTCACCGTGGAAGGCGAAGGCCACACCATCGTGATGGCCGGAACCAATCACTGCGTCAACGAGATGGC